>JAKUNL010000009.1 GCA_022451925.1 Dehalococcoidia bacterium | reverse complement strand
GCAATGAAGAAAGCGCCGCCAGGATTACGAAACTGATTATTGTTTATGTAAACTATTGATTCAAGAATCAATTGGAATATTACATAACGTATCTTGTGCGAACCAATCTATATTTTTCTATGTTCTACTGCCCTTATCCCAAGGTGTCCCCCCATAAATATCCTGACCGGCCTTGGTAATTTATCTTCCGCTGGAAACGTTGCACTGTAAGCCCCATAGCGCCGTTTTATTTCTTGAAAATAACCTGGTAGCCATTATTCTTTTAATTTACCCAGTAATTTTCATAACTCTTACAAATGAAAGCGGTTCGTTAACGGCCTGGATTTCCGCTAGACAAAATCTATAAATAAAACTCTAATCGATAAAAGAATGGAGAAAAACATGACAATGTCCGGCACCATCCGGGCAAGTAGGGCGGGTTAATCAGTCCAGGCAGCTGTAAAAGTTGCTCCAAGTTTATGATCTTCAAAGCGCGGGAGGATGACACCGGCAATTGTACCTGGGCGGGTGCGACGTTTCATCAGTTGATGGAATGTCGTTAATCTCAGGGGAGATTATCCAAATAGAACTCAGGGACCCCATCTTCACTGTCCAGTTTTGGAGCGGCTGCGCCACCAACGGTGATCAAATCGATTTCATTAGGAATCAGTGACAGAAGAGAATCGTTTGGACCAGAGAAAATAAACCATAACAAATCATGTTATGTCGACTTCCCAGTAGGACTCCTTACTTGGTACCCACGGAACCAACCACTGTCAGCGGCCCGTCGATCGATATCAGCAGCTCCTCGACCTCCCGCAACAGGTGGTCCAGGTTCCATCCTTTGGCCGCTGACACCAGGATTCCCGATGACACTTCATGGATCGGACGGCCGCTTGGAACCGCGGAGTCAACGTCGTCAGCCCGTTCGGAATCCTGAACCGACATGAGGTCCATCTTATTCATCACCAACAGCCGGGGCCGGTCCTCCAACCCCAATTCTTCGAGGGTCTTTTGAACCACCAAAGTCTGTTCCTGGGCCTTGGGGTGGGTGACATCGATGACGTGAAGCAGGATGTCCGACTCGTTCAACTCCTCCAATGTAGCGCGAAAGGCCGCTACTACGCTGGGGGATAGCTTCTGGATGAACCCCACAGTATCGCTCAAAAGCAGGGGCGCTCCAGAAGGCAACCTGATCCGACGCGTAACCGGATCCAACGTGGAAAACAGCTGGTTGGCGGCGGTTACCTTGCTGTCACTCAGGGCGTTGAAAAGCGTGCTTTTGCCAGCATTTGTATAGCCAACCAGCGTCGCAATGGGGATAGTGGATTTCTTGCGCCGTTCCATGTGGATATTACGCCGTTTGCGCACGCCATCAAGCTCAGACTTGATCTTCTGCAGGCGGTTCCGAACCAGACGTCGATCGGTCTCAATCTGGGTTTCACCTGGGCCTCTAGTTCCGATCCCTCCGCCCAGACGTTCAAGGTGAGACCACTGGCCAGCCAACCTGGGGAGCAGGTATTCATGCTGGGCCAGTTCCACCTGTAGTTTGCCCTCATGGGTGGAAGCGTGCTGCCCGAAAACGTCCAGAATCAAGGCTGTCCGGTCGATAACCTTGGAGTTAAGGGCGTTTTCCAGGTTACGCTGCTGGGAGGGCGTAAGTTCATCATCAAATATGACCACGTCGGCTTCGAGTTCGGCCATCATGTCGCGAATCTCGTCCACCTTGCCTGAGCCAACATAGGTCGAACCGAGCCGGTTAGCTCGTTGGGTGACATTGCCAACCACCTGAGCACCAGCGGTGTTGGCCAGGTACTCAAGCTCTGCCAAAGTGTCATCCAAAGACCAGAGGTGTTCCCGGCGGTTCATCTCTACGGCGACCAGAACCGCCTTTTCCGGTTCTGGTTCCACCGCAATCGAAGAACGCTTGTCTTTCTTTGAAGAACGTTTTGAGATGTAAGCCTCTCCTGACTACTTGCCGGTTGGCGGAGGAATCTTCCAGGTTTCCATCCGCTGGCAGCCCTTTTCGACCTGTTCGTCCGGGGTGGTCAGGGACAGCCGAATATAGCCCTCTCCATATTTCCCATAACTGGAGCCTGGGGTGACCACCACATCCAACTCTTCCAACAGCAACTGAGCCATCTCAGCGGAGGTGTAACCGTCTGGGACTCTGGCCCAGATGTAAAGGCTGGCACGGGGAACTTCGACGTTCATCCCCATGGCCTGGACGGCCTTTATGACCCTGTCTCGCCGCCAAGTGTAGGCGGTCAGGTTGTCGGCAACGCAATCCTGGGGGCCGGTAAGAGCCTCCATGGCCATCTCCTGGACCGCCTGAGGCACGCCAGAGTCCAGGTTGGCTTTGATCTGGAACAAGGCCTTGATCATCTCGGCGTTGCCAACGGCCATCCCGATGCGCCAGCCGGTCATGTTGTAGGTCTTGGACAGGGAATGGAACTCCACCCCGATGTCCTTGGACCCAGCCACCTGTAAATAGCTCATGGGCTGGTAGCCGTCGTATCCGACCTCGCTGTATGCGGCGTCATGAAGGAGAGCGATGTCGTGCTCTTTGCAGAACGCGATGGCCGATACGAAGTCTTCTTCGCTGGCAATGGCGCTGGTTGGGTTGTTTGGGTAATTCAACCACATCACCTTTGCAGCTTCGGCCACATCAGAGGGAATGGCATCCAGTTCAGGCAACCAGCCATTCTTTTCGTAGAGAGGCATTATGTGAGCCTCGGCACCTGCGAACATGGTACCCACTCCGTACACCGGGTAGGCCGGGTCCGGAATCAGGGCGATATCCCCCGGATCCAGGAATGAGAAAGCAGCGTGGCCGATGCCTTCTTTGGCGCCGATCAACGGCAGAACTTCAGTATCCGGGTCAAGTTTCACATCAAAGCGGGTGTCATACCATTGGGCAAACGCCCGACGCATCTCAGGTAGCCCGTCCGTCTCCGGATAACGGTGGTTGGGAGCGTGCTGGGACGCGGTCAAAAGCCGGTCGATGATTGGCTGTGGGGTTGGGATGTCGGGATCCCCGATGCCAAAGGTAACAACATCGGCTCCTGCGGCACGCTTCTCTGCGATGATCCGAGAGATCTCAACAAAAGGATAAGGGGCCAGTTTCCCCAAACGGTCGGAAAATTTCACCATCTCGACTTCAGTTCTCCCTGTTTATTTAATGGATCCGTGAACGAACACTCAACCTAATGGCTAAATCCTAATTCCATTCCCCGGAAAATACTTCTTCTGCGGGACCTTCTAAGTAGACCTCTCCTTGTCCGTCCCAGTCCACTTTGAGGGTGCCGCCGGGTAAGGTTATGGAAACTGTGTTATCTGTGTGCCCGCCAAGTATCGAGGCAACTGCGATTCCACAGGCCCCGGTGCCGCATGCAAGAGTCTCTCCGGAGCCTCGCTCCCAAACCCGGGCCGTTAGGTGGGTCGGGTTATCCACATTCACGATCTCAAAATTTACCCTCCTGGGAAATATGGAATGGTTCTCCACCTTGGGCCCCACGGTGAGCAGCGGGAATTCTGCCACTGGAGTATCTATAAATGTAACGGCATGAGGGTTACCCATGGACACGAAACTGAGAGGCAGATCATAACCGTCCATCTCAAATGGGTATTCTAGGACGGGACCAGACCCGTATTCTCCGGCTGCATCCAGATTCACGGGTACTGTATCAGGAGTGAGAATCGGGGCCCCCATGGAAACCCTGGCCCCGGTAACTGTTCCATATTCGCTGATCGGTGTTATGTTGCGAATGCCAGCTAGGGTCTCAACGCTCACCGAGCCATTAGAACTGGAAACGATGGTCCGGTCGACGGCATATTTCACGAAGCAGCGGATACCGTTGCCGCACATCTCGGCCTCGGAGCCGTCGGCGTTGTACATGCTCATCTTCAGGTCAGCAACATCCGAGCCCTTTATCAAGATCAGACCGTCACTGCCCACACCAAAATGGCGATCGCTCATGCGTCGAGCTAGTTCAGGCCAGTCTTGTTCTTGGGACCGAGCGTCAACGTAAACATAGTCGTTGCCAGCACCGTGCATTTTAGTAAATTTCATGTCTAGGCTCCTAGTGGGACCGGAGGCTCATTGTACCACAGGGCTGGGCTCAGACAGGTAAGCTCTAACCAGCTCTGTGGACCGTTCCACGATTCCAAGTCCCGAGTTATCGAGCCAGATGATTCGCGGATCTGACAACTTGAACCAGGTGTATTGGCGACGCGCCAGCCTGTGAGTTTGGGTTTTGGTGCGGGAGATAGCTTCAGCCAGAGAGAATTCTCCCATTAGGTACTGGCCTAACTCCCTATAACCTGGGCTGGCCAAAGCGCCCTTGCCCGTCGGATAACCCGCCTCTGCCAGACGTTCCACCTCCGCCAGGAATCCGGCGTCCATCATGGCATCGACGCGGTCGTCAATACGCCGGTAAAGGGTTTTCCGGTCCATGGTCAGTCCGAGAGCTAAGTAATTACTCGTTTTGGTGGCCGAGTTTCCTGTCTCAGACGGCTTCTGCCTAGTGACGTGGTAGATCTCCAACGCACGGATGACACGGCGGACGTTTCGAGCGTCGAGGGCATCCGCTCGGTCCGGGTCAATTTGGCGAAGGCGCTCATGCAACGCCTGTGCCCCGCCATCAGCCTCAGCCTCCGCTTCCAGAGTTGCCCTGAATTCCGGGTCTGGCGGCGCCTCCGGAACTGATTTGCCCTCCAGTAGCGCCCACACATACTGACCAGTCCCACCAGCTACGACAGGCAATTTACCCCGGCGTGTTATGTCATGTATAGCGGTTTCGGCCAAAGACAAAAACGAGCCCAAGCCAAACTGTTCAAACGGTTCCAGGAGATCGATCAGGTGGTGGGGAGCTCGTTCGAGCTCTGCTGCGGTTGGTTTGGCCGTACCTATGTCCATGTTCTTATAGACCTGACGGCTATCGGCGTTGATGACCTCGCCGCCGAATCGTTGGCACAACTCAACTGCCAAGGCCGTCTTTCCCACTGCGGTGGGGCCAACTATGGCGATGTGGGGAAGGGGTGATTCTGGCAAGGAATGGCCTGTGATACTGATGCCCCTAAGCCTTGGCGGAGACGACTGCGGCGGCAACCTGCAGGAACTGGTCTGCCTGGAGCGCGGCTCCACCGATCAGGCCACCGTGAATGCAATCCTGGACGGCGTAATCACGGGCGTTGCCAGCGTTCATGCTGCCGCCGTACAACAGAGAGATATTTTCTGCGGCGTCACCGAAGATGCCTCGCAAGGTCTGAAGTACCACTCCGCCAACGATCTCGGCGGCGGTCTCAGGAGTCGCCGACTGGCCGGTACCTATGGCCCAGATGGGCTCGTAGGCCACTACCAGATTCGCCGCATCAGTGACCCCAGAAAGTCCGGCGCGGACCTGGCCACCGATGAAGTCGGCAGCCTGGCCAGCTTCTCTCTGTTCTAGGGTCTCGCCCACACACATGATGGGTTTCAGACCAGCAGCCTGAGCCGCTTTGACCTTGAGATTAACTGACTCGTCAGTCTCGGCAAACATCTGACGACGTTCCGAATGGCCGATTATCACGTAGTCGCAAAAACCCTGGAGCATGGCTGGAGATACCTCGCCGGTGAAAGCTCCAGAGTCCTCAAAATGCATGTTTTGAGCGCCTACTTTCACAGCCGAGCCCTTGACGGCATCACCAACTGCTACCAGCGAAATGGCGGGAGGGCAGAGTACCAAATCTACGCCCGCAACTCCAGCAGCGCCGTCTCGCACTTCAACAGCCAATGCAGCGGCCTCAGAGACAGTGGTGTTCATCTTCCAGTTTCCGGCGACTACCAGGTCAGGCATGGGTCTATCTCCAGTGTTTGTTCAACGTTTCCAGGGTTTGGGTTGCTTACGGGCCGAATTTGTTCATCTTTCCGGCGTGAGAGAGGCCAAGGACCATCACACTAGTAGCCGGTATCCTACCGATGGCTCCCAGGGCGCAGGCCTGTTCATCAAAGGTTGGCACTCCCTGACCGGTGGTCATCTTGGAATGGAGCATGAATGGCACCGGATGCCAACTATGGGCGGCCATCACGGCTGGGGTGGCGTGATCTCCGGCGACCATAAGAACGTCTGGTTCCAGCTCCAAAATATCTGGAATGAACGGGTCCAGTTCTTCAAGGCAGCGCACCTTGGCGTCGAAGTCTCCATCCTCGCCAGCAGCGTCAGTTGGCTTGTAGTGGATAAAGAAGAAATCGTGGTTGTCCCAGTTGGCCCGAAGGGTATCCATCTCAGCAGCGAAGTTCTTCCCCGTAGCGATGACATTCATACCAGCAACGGTGGCCAATCCACGGTACATCGGATAGGCCGCGATGGCTGCCGGGTCCAGACGGTAGACCTCGCCCATGGGAGGCAGGTTCGGCATCTGGGCGAAGCCGCGAAGCAGGAGCATATTGGCCTTTTCTTCCTCGGACATCAACTGAGCAGCTTGCTTTACGAACTCGTTGACCAGATTCGCAGTTCTCTGGGCTTCCGGCTTAAGGGCCTTCACTTCCAGAGCCTTGGCTCCGGTTACTTGTGGATCGGTCTCCGTGACCAGTTCCGACAGTCCTTCTCCGCGCAAACGCAGCACAAAGCGGTAGTCTTGCACCGAAAACACATCAACCTGAACGCCTGGGATTTCGATACGGTCAAGCCGCTCGCAGATGGGAGCGCTAAACTCGGTGGCTATCCGACCAGCACGGCGGTCAACCAGAAGACCATCGCCATCTACAAGACAGAAGTTCCCTCGGGCCGCGACATCACCGGGTTGCAAATCAACTTCTATGCCCAGGGCTTCTAACGCTCCGCGACCGATCTGGTGCTTCAGGGGATCATAGCCAAAAAGGGCCAAGTGTCCAGGGCCGCTACCGGGAGTCACTCCTGGAAGCACCGGGGTGGTCAGACCGCAAGCGCTCTTCTTTGCCAGGGCGTCCAAGTTGGGGATATTTGCTGTTTCAAGCTCGGACTTGCCGGTGTCGGGGTGGGCCATTCCGCCCAATCCGTCAGCAACCAACAAGACCATCTTGGACGGTGTGTTGGTATAACAATCTCTGAGTTCTTCTACATCTATCACTGGTTATTCCCTCATCGCCGAGGCCTGGAGACCTCAGGCTATTCTCTCGTCGTACAGCTTATCATCGATTGCCGTTCTTCTAATCTAGCCTTCAGGCAAGGCTGCTATTCCGGGTAGTTCCTTCCCTTCCAGGAATTCCAAAGACGCGCCTCCACCGGTGGAGACGTGTGTCATCTTGTCCATCAAGCCCAGTTCCTCGATCGCCTCTGCGGTGGATCCGCCACCAACGACGCTGGTGACGTCCTCCAGCTTGGCAATAGCCTCGGCAACTGTTCGGGTGCCCTTACTGAATTTCGGCATCTCGAAGACGCCCATTGGGCCGTTCCATATAATGGTCTTGCACTTACGAAGAGTTTCAGAAAACTCCTGTGCTGCGGACGGCGCAATATCCATAATGTACCAGCCGTCGGGCACGTCACCCACGTGCATGACATCGATATCCGAAGGGTCAGGTTTAAACTCGTTGGCTATGACAACGTAGTCGGGGAGATGTACTTCAGTGTTGGATTTTTTTGCACGTTCCATGATCTGCCTGGCAAATTCCAACCGGTCTTCCTCAATCCTAGAATCTCCAGTCAAGAACCCCAAAGCGTTGAGGAAAGTGACGCACATACCGCCACCGATAAACAAGTGATCAAGGTCTTCCAGAAGGTTATCCAAAAGCAATATCTTATCACTGACCTTGGCGCCACCCATCAAGGCAGCCAGGGGCTTGTCTGGATTCTCCAGAGCCTTGCCCATCTCCGTGACCTCACGCTGCACCAACAGCCCCATGGCCGAAGGCAGGAACTTAGTGATGCCGGCAGTGGATGCGTGGGCGCGGTGACATACCGCAAATGCGTCATTCACAAAGCAGTCCACGCTGTCAGACAGCTCACACGCGAACGCCTCGTCATTTTGCTCCTCCCCAGGATTGAACCGTAGATTCTCCAGAAGGACCACGTCACCAGGAGCCATGGCGGCGATGGCATCCGAGACCATCGGACCGGTTATCTCGGGCAGGCTCTTCACCGGTCTCTCAAGCAGGAAGGCCAATCGGTCTCCAACAGGGGCAAGTCTTAATTCCTCAACAACCTCTCCTTTGGGGCGACCCAGGTGGGAACATAGCACCACTTTGCTGCCCTGCTCAACCAAGTAATTAATAGTGGGCAAGGTAGCACGGAGTCGTTGGTCATAAAGTGATATTCCCTCTATACCTTGGTCTATTGGCACGTTGAAATCCACCCTGACCAGCACTCGTTTTCCAGAGACATCCAATTGACCCAGTGTACGTTTTGCCATTACCGACCTCCCTCTGCCGCCCAGCGACCGACCTCGGCCATAGCGTCCTTTCCTTCTTCTGATATGCCGTCTAACCCAGCCAAGGCCTGCTCAATCAATTCAACAGCTTTATCCTGGGAGACCTGTTTGGCGTCGGTGCTATCAAGTATTTCAATCATTTTGGAAACGTCATCTGGTTCCAAGACACGTTTCATATATATGGAGCCAAGTTCCCGTTTCACGCTGACGCTGGCCGTCTCCAGTGTATGGACCAGCGGGAGACTCTTCTTTTTGTTCAACACGTTGCTGGGGGTCATGCCGTCACCGCGCTCGCCCCAGAGGTCGTCAATATCCCTGGCGATCTGCCAGGCCATACCGATGTTACGGCCCACATCAGCCATCTTGCCGCAAACTTCGTCCGACGCCTTGGCGACCAGAGCCCCGGACTCGGTAGCACACGATGCCAGTGCTCCAGCCTTCCTGCCAATCATATCCAGGTAGGACGCGATAGAGACCAGCATCTGATCCTGAAACTCCAAGTCCATGTACTGGCCTTCACACATGGCTAAACAAGCAAGGTCTAATGAGCGAACCGCTCGTAGAACCCGGTCTACGGGCACATCGTTCTGAGCTAACCGCATCATGGTGGTTCGTCCTAAGGAATGCAGTCCGTCTCCGGCGTTGATGGCCTGGGCTGGGCCCCAAACCCACCAGATGCTGGGTCGGTCGGTGGCTTCAGCTCGTCCGGCCTGAACATCACCGTGGACCAGGGTGAAATTGTGGATCAGGTCTACGCTCGCCGCCACAGGAAGGGCGTTTTTGTAATCGCCGCCCAGGGCATCACAGGTTGCCAGGGCCAAGGCCGACTGAAAAGTAAGCGGCGAAGAGCCGCTTTGAGGCTGGCCATGCTCATCCACCCAGCCCAGGTGGTAGCGCAGAAGATCGTAAAGGAATCCTTCTCTAGATTCAAAAACGGCCTTGAGTTCGTCTTCCACGGCCTGCCGGTAGGGTTGGTATATCTCTGGAGTCGGTATGACTTTTCTCCTAGCTCCGCCGTTGTTCGGTCTTCGCGGTTTCCCATACGCTCAGCACCAGATCAAAGGGTACCACCCCGTCTCTGAGCAGTTTGGGAGTGCCTGAGGTTATGTCAATAATAGTTGAGCCTGTTCCCTTAGGCTCAGGGTCACATTCTAATACGTAATCCACCTTACCGCCCATCTGTTCAACGACGTCTGCCAACGTTTTAAGGTCTTCACCACCACTTATGTTGGCGCTGGTTCCGGTGATCGGCCCTCCCAGGCCATTTATTAGAGCTAACGGACCCGGATGGTCGGGCATCCTCAAAGCCACGGTCGGCGCACCAGCCGTGAGCAGGTCTGGAACCCCGTTGGCCTTGTAAACCACCATGGTCAGGCCGCCAGGCCAGAATTCTTCCACTAATCGCTGGGTTTCTGGCGGGACACTTTTGGCCATCCGTTTGACTTGATCCCACGTACTGACAAGCACCGGCAAAGCAATGGCATCCCGCTGTTTGATATCGTAGATTCGCTCCAAAGCGTCGATGCTAAAAACGTCAGCTGCCAGCCCGTAAAGGGTATCCGTGGGGATGGCAACAACGCCATCATCTTTCAGAAACCGGACTGCTTTTTCCAAGTCTTCTTGTTGCATTTTATTTGGGTATCCGCGCCGATATACTCTGGTTCCAATGATCTAATCAATCGTGCCCAGAAAGCATAATTCCGTGGCGGCCAGAGTATATCATGGGCTGGGTATCCTTTGGGTGTCAAAAAGCCGTTAGATTCTCCCAATGATACCGTTGACTTTATGTCATCTTCCAACGGTATACTCATCGATGTCCAATCGCTATAATCATCCAATGTTGGGTGACTATGCCCGTTACCAGCATTGCCACCTCATTTTAACGATTGATACCGGACAGTGATTCCAGGATTATTCGCCTTATGGGGACTTTATTTGACCAGGATATTCAGGAGGCCGAGCCACGACTGAAAGCAAGTTGCCTCGAGGACGCAGAGTAGCCACCAGCGATGATTTGGAGGTCTCAGCCTATTTGGAGATAGCCAAAGGATTGAAGGCGATCGGTTCAGAGGACGATGATGGCCAAAAATCGGTGAATGAGGGAGTAGTCGTTATCGACTTCGGCTCCCAGTACAGTCACCTGATAGCCCGTAGGATCAGAGAGCTTAAAGTCTACTCCATGGTTGCCCAGTCCAAGAGTACATGGGATTCCGTGAAACACCTAAACCCTAAGGGAGTGATCCTCTCGGGTGGCCCAGCCAGCGTCTATGAAGAGGGAGCCCCCCGGATACCAGACTGGGTCTTTGAGCAGCATCTTCCAGTCTTGGGTATCTGCTACGGTATGCAGGCAATGGTTCACCAGCTTGGCGGCAAGGTGGCACCTGGAGCCAAACAAGAGTTCGGCTACGCCATCTTGCACCAGGACAGTTCCGATTCAGGCGACATGCTGTTTAGCGAGCTTCCTCCTTCTTTCCAAGTGTGGATGAGCCACGGAGACCGGGTTGAGTCTTTACCTCCTGGCTTCACAGGCATGGCCTACACAGAAAACTCTCCACTAGCTGCAATCGGCAACGGCGACAAGTTATTTGGAATCCAGTTCCATCCTGAGGTCAATCACACGCCCCTGGGACAAGACATCCTGAACAATTTCTTATTTGATGCCTGTGGCTGCACGGCTGACTGGACACCCGGGAACGTGGTGCACGACTCCGTGAGGAACATAAGGGAGCAGGTTGGCGACGGAAAGGTGATCTGTGCCCTTTCTGGCGGAGTGGACTCCGCGGTGACCGCCGGATTACTGCATCAGGCGATTGGCGACCAGTTGACCTGTATATTCGTGAACAACGGCCTCCTGAGGATGGAAGAGGCCGAGAGAGTGCAGGCCACCTTCAAACGCGGCCTGGGACTAAACCTAAACTATGTGGACGCAACCGACCGATTCCTGGACAAATTGGAGGGCGTAACAGACCCGGAGGTCAAGCGGAAGGTCATAGGGGAGGAATTCATCCGTGTGTTTGAAGAGGCCGCTGCAAGCCTAGGGCACACCGACTTCTTGGCCCAAGGTACCCTCTATCCAGACGTCATCGAGAGCGAGGCTCCAGAGAACCGAACTTCAGCCCGTATCAAGACTCACCACAATGTGGGCGGTCTACCGGACAACATGAAGCTGGAACTGGTGGAGCCTCTTCGATACTTATTCAAGGATGAGGTCAGAGAGGTCGGCCTGGCGCTGGGCCTACCAAACGATATGGTCTACCGGCAGCCCTTTCCAGGCCCAGGACTCGCCATCAGGATCATAGGAGAGGTCACCCGAGAAAAGCTGGCAATGCTGCAGAAATGCGACTGGATCGTCATCGATGAGATCAAGTCGGCCAACCTGTACGACCAGATATGGCAGAGCTTTGCCGTTCTCAGCGATAGCCGAACGGTCGGCGTGCAAGGTGATTATCGGACTTACGGGCACGTTTGCGCCATCAGAGCCGTCTCCAGCGAGGACGCAATGACCGCAGACTGGGTGCGGTTGCCGTACGAGGTGCTGGCACGTATCTCAAACCGCATAGTCAACGAAGTGCCCGGCGTTAACAGGGTGGTATACGACATCACCAGCAAACCTCCTGGCACGATCGAATGGGAGTAGCGGTTCGTTTTCAGGCCGCAATAGGCCTGCGCACAAACGTCCCACCTCATCCAAACCTTCCACCTGGAGGGGGAAGAGGTTGTCGTTCAAGAATCCTCTTCATGAACATGGATACGGCTCATACCTCTATGGATAAGATGCAATCGTGAAAGTATTGCTTGTTGGATCAGGGGGACGGGAGCATGCATTGGGCTGGCGCATCAACCAGAGTCCTAATTTGACCAAGATGTGGGTCGCCGGCGGGAATGCTGGAACCGCTGCTTTAGCAGAGAATTTCAACATACGTTCCAGCGATATTGATGGCCTAGTATCTAAAGCGTCCGAGGTTAAAGCAGACCTGGTCGTTGTGGGGCCTGAAGCACCATTAGCCCTCGGGTTGGCAGATCGGCTTTATGAGGTTGGTATACCGGTATTTGGGCCTAGCCGGGCCGCCGCACAGATAGAAGCCAGTAAGGGCTTTGCGTTGACGCTTATGAAAGAAGCCGGTGTACCCTGTCCGGATTTCGCGAGTGTCCGAGACCAGGCCGGAGCCCGATCGTATATAAAAAAGCACCCAGGGCCTTTGGTGGTGAAAGCCGACGGTCTGGCTGCGGGCAAGGGTGTATTGTTATGTGAAGACTCTGAACAGGTAAGCGAAGCTGTGAAATTGTGCCTGACTGACCGGGCCTTCGGCGATGCTGGCGAGACCGTGATCCTTGAAGAATATCTCAGCGGGCCTGAGGTTAGCGTGTTTGCCTTCTCTGACGGGCAAAACCTCTCTCCCCTAGTTGCAGCCTGCGATTACAAACGACTCGGAGACGGCAACATCGGCCCCAATACCGGTGGCATGGGCAGCTTCTCGGGACCGGAATTCTGGACACCCGAACTGGCAGACCAGGTTGAGAAATCGATCATGTATCCGGTTCTGCAGGCCATGGCCCAGCGCGGCACTCCTTATAAAGGTGTGTTATACGCCGGGTTGATGCTGACAGGGACCCCGTCTGATTGGAAACCCAAGGTGTTGGAGTTCAATTGCCGATTGGGAGACCCTGAGACCCAAGTAGTCATGCCATTGCTGGCATCTGATCCCCTTGACCTAATGCTGGCTTGCGCTGAAGGCAACCTAAACGAGACTCAAGTGCGGTGGAACAACAAGAATTACGTCGGCGTGGTGATGGTCTCCGGCGGGTATCCCGAAGATTATCAAACAGGTTTTGAGATATCCGGGTTGGACTGTGACGGGCCAGAGGACACCATGGTCTTCCACTCAGGCACCCAGCTGGGTGACGGCGGCCCGATCACTGCGGGAGGAAGGGTCCTAACGGTAGTCGGCGGCGGCGACACCACGGAACAGGCCAGGATCCGCGCTTACTCCAGGCTAGAGAACATCAATTTTGAAGGCGCGGTATGGCGTCGGGATATCGGATCATCTGCGCATCTAGGCGCTGCTGGGTCATCAAAATAACCTGATGCAAGACATACAATCGCTTTTCACACTAGCCGAGGACGACCAGCGACTGACGAACTACCGACGTAAAAAATGGTTCCGTTCTGAAGAGTTCCAACAATGGTTAGACCAGAAAGCCCTTTTGGAGTTGACCATGGATCAGGCGCTGAATCTATACCGGGCGTCTGGCAGCCGAGATGCTTCTGGATTCAAGACCAATACTATTGAAGCGGTAAGAGATGGTCTGGATTTTCTGCTCTATGATAATATCAAGCTTGAAGGTAGATTCGACGAATGTGCCGCGCCTGGCGGAGCCTACCGACTAGAAGGAGCTGGCCGAGAATTTCATTCATATTTACTGTGCCTTAGTAACCCTAGTCTCTTCGCGGTCTGGAACAACAACGCCGAGGTGTTGTTGAAGGAGGCTAGGTTACTGCCAACAAATATCAAAACCAGCCCAATAGGCATTCAGTATCTGGAGATTCTGGACGCCCTTAACATAGTCCGAGGACGATCTGGACACAGAAATTTCAAAGAAATTGACGAACTGGCTTATCAGGCAGCACGGAAATAACCCAACGAAAAACCTAACTAGGAACGCATCTTTGAGGATTGGATCATGACCTGGCGTGAGACATTAATAGACCTGAAACAAGATCTAGTTGAAGTTCGTGCCAATCGGGAACGCCGAGTCGAAGAAGCTGAAGCCGGACTGAAGAAGGAGCGTGAAGACCTTTCTCTCATGGCGCAGAACCTGGGGGTGGAACAATTATTGATCGAGATGAATTCCACCTTGTTAGACGGTAATGGGGAGATTGAGACCATTGTAGGCTGGGAGGCTGACGAGGAAGACGATGATAACCTAGGATCAAGAATAAGCATCATCGACGCAGTCCCAGACGATGATGAAGACGCAGACGTCATCACTTCCATTTTATCATGGGATGAGGGCGGAGTACTGGAGATTGTCGTTGACCTGGGATTATCCGATGAAGGTATCTATCTCCAAATCAATGAGATTGAGATTAGACCAGAACGTGAAGCCTTGGAACAGGGTCTGATTGTAGCGTTTAAAGACGAGCTGGGGATTTAAAACCCAGTCAAATAACTTGGTGGATCCAGACCGATTGATTGCGCGCCTGGCGAAAGGATTCAAGATGGCCAATTTAATGGCAGATAGAAGGTTGTTTTGCCTCTAGTAGGTGTTATTATGGAAAGCGTTTTGGATGATCCCTTGGTGCAAGATACTACCAAGGTTCTCGAACAGATGTGTATCGATTTCGAGGTTCGTGTCATGTCAGCCCACCTGACACCAGAGCTCGTCCATGACTATGCCCAAACCGCTCGAGATCGAGGCCTTGAAGTGTTAATCGCAGCCGCAAGTGGATCCGCAGCGCTGGCTGGCGCTCTAGCGTCCACGACCACACTCCCGGTCATTGGCATTCCAATGACATCGAGCGAATTGAAAGGCATAGATGCACTTATGGCCACAGCCCAGATGCCCCCTGGGGTTCCCGTAGCTTGCATGGCAGTGGGTAGTTGGGGCGCCAGAAACGCAGGTTATTATGCTGCTCAGATATTGGGTTTGAAGTACGACATTATAAGGCGAGCTTATGAAGACTACCGACGCGAACTCCGCGAACGGTAGAATGCATCCCGTAGTCCTCACCGACTTCGATGACACTGCCGCGGCTCAGAACGTGGCAGAGATGCTGCTCAACCAGTTCGGCGATCCATACTGGAAAGACGTGCGCCAAAGCTTCCGAGACGGCCACATAAGCCTGAAGGAATATCAGGAGATCACCTTCAGAAACATCAAGGCTGATCGAGCCACCATGCAGGCTTACGTGAAAGACCACGCCAACCTGCGCCCGTATTTCAGAGAACTGTGGGGGTTTTGTCAGTCAAACGGTATCCACATGGCGGTAGTTAGCCAGGGCCTGGATTTCTACATCCAGGCGGTACTGGACACAGAAAAAGTAGGCAAAGTACCGGTCTATGCTGTTGCCACCGAATTTGAAGATGGTGAGATTACTTACCACTACAACTACACGATACCCGGCAAAGAGAGCGCCGGAAACTCCAAAGGCTTTGTAGTAGAGTCTTTCCAAAAAGAGGGCGCCTACGTCTTTTTTGCCGGCGACGGGCACTCTGACCTAGAAGCCGCCCGGGTCGCCAACGTAACATTTGCTCACCGGAACCTAGCGGACTTCTGTGATGGCGAGAATATTCCTTATCATCCCTTTGAGGATTTCAAAGGGATACTAGTAGCTGTCAGGAATTACTTACTTAACACCCAGAAATAAAACGGCTCGCCACGAGGCGGAGAGGCGTAACTGTGATTGACCGATATTCCAGGCCTGCGATGAAGCAAGTCTGGTCCGACGAAAACAAATACCTTAAGTGGATGAAAGTGGAGTTGGCAGCCTGCGAAGCTTGGACCGTCGAGGGGATCGTCCCAGAGGACGATATGGCCAAACTACGTAATGCTAAGTACGACCACACTCGCATGATGGAGATATTCGAGACAACACGTCACGATGTTACAGCCTTTCTTTCATCCATCACTGAGTCCATGGGCTTAGAGGGTCGCTGGTTGCACCTGGGCCTGACTTCAAATGACATGCTAGACACAGGTTTAAACCTACAGATTGTTGAAGCCGGATCATTGTTGCAAAATGAATTAGACAGGGCTATAGCTGCCTTGGCCGATAAGGCGGTGGAACACAAAGACACGTTAGCCATGGGTCGCACTCACGGAGTACACGCTGAACCAATGACAATGGGTTTACGGCTTGGACTTTGGTGGGAAGAGATGAACCGTCAAAAAGTTCGTCTGACAGATGCCATCGAGGGCTTACGCGTAGGAATGGTTTCCGGAGCAGTTGGAACCCACGCCACAGTGCCGCCTTCGGTTGAGGAAACGGTTTGCCGTGAACTAGGTCTCAATGTCGCCAAGATCACCAATCAAATAATACAGCGAGACCGACATGCCCATTTTATGAGCACTCTCGCCCTGATTGCCGCATCTCTGGAGAAATTTGCAACTGAGATTCGCGCACTGCAGCGCACTGAGCTACACGAATTAGAAGAGCCTTTCGGCCATGGTCAGACCGGGTCTTCATCCATGCCCCACAAGCGTAATCCTGAGCTCTCCGAACGAATTTGCGGCTTGGCACGGCTAATTAGAGGTAACGCGGTCACAGCCTTGGAGAATGTGGCCTTATGGGGTGAGAGGGACATCAGCCATTCTTCCGCCGAGCGCATTATCCTACCGGACTCCTGCTTGGCCCTGGATTACATCCTGAGCATCTTTAGCGGAATAATCGAAGGCCTGCGAGTGTTCCCTGAACGCATGATGGAGAACATTGAGAGTAGTCGCGGCCTGATATTTAGCCAGCGTGTCCTATTATTCTTGGTCGATAAGGGCTTGGCCAGAGAGGAGGCGTACAAGATAGTACAATCAAACGCCAGCAGGACTTGGGAAGAACAATCTGATTTCAGGTCTTTGATGCGGTCCGATCCATCGGCTGGTGAGCACATCACAGCATCTGAATTTGATGAACTTTTCGACTACGGGTATTACACCCGTTATGTGGACGAGACCTTTGTGCGATTGGGGTTGATCAAACCGACGATCAAACGAAAAGCAGCGACCTCGAGTGACTAATCGAATCTAGTAAACCAAGTTCGTTCATCTCAAACATAAACTCGAAATCCAGCAGCCTGTGCTGCAAACGTAAAATGCCATAAAAGAGCCGGAATGCCACCTGAAGTTTTAATGAAAACCAACATGCCCAACATTCTCCACTCGGGGAAGGTTCGGGACACATACGACATGGGTAGCGGCCATCTATTGATGATTGCCACCGATCGTATATCAGCCTTTGACGTTGTATTGCCGACTGGTATAAGCGATAAAGGTCAGGTGCTAAATCGCATATCAGCCTTCTGGTTCGACCTCACCAAAGACATCGTTCCCAATCATTTCATATGTTTAGCAGACTCGCCTGAGGCGGCTCAATACATTGAAGGCACCAGCATTGCTGGTTCGATGTCCGACCAAATTTCCCATCAGGCAATGGTGGTCAGGCAAGCAGAAAGGTTGGACTTGGAATGCATTGTCCGAGGCTACATCGCCGGCTCAGCTTGGTCCGAATACCGACGTGACGGCACTGTTTCCGGAATAACCATGGAAAGGGGACTGCTGGAAGGACAAGAATTCCCCGAGCCACTCTTCACTCCCACCACCAAGGCCCTAGAGGGACACGACGAAAACATGTCCAAACAAGAAGTACTGGACATGGTTGGATCGGACATGGCTAACCAACTCGAAGAAACCAGTAAAGCGGTCTTTAAAGCAGCCCATGATTATGCCCAAGGGAAAGGCATCATCCTGGCGGACACTAAGATGGAATTTGGTATCATCGGCGGACAACTGACACTGATTGACGAACTACTGACTCCGGATTCAAGTCGTTTCTGGGACATTACCGGATATGCTCCAGGAAAGTCTCAGCCAAACTATGACAAACAATTCGTCCGTGACTGGTTAGACAGCCAGGGCTGGGATCACAACCCTCCAGCCCCTGAGTTGCCCGCTGATGTGGTAGTAAAGACGTCCGAGCGCTACCAGGAAGCGTATTACAAGCTGACCGGCACCAAACTTTAGTATTCTCGTCCCGGATTTGCCCTGCGTTATTAATATAGTAGCCAGGGTCATGGTAAATATCGGAGGATTTCACATTGCCTGTTTCAAGACGCCGTCGCGGCCGTGCAGCCACCAGAGCAGCTCGCTCGGGCAACTTGGCCCCAACAACCAGACGTAAAAAAACAAATAAGCTGTACCTAGCCGCATCCGTGGTGATTGCGGTATTAGTCATTGCCAGTTTCGCCTTTGCAAGTTTCAGCGGAGGCGGAGGTAGTTCACAGACAGGAGACGCTTCCGGCTATGTCCAGGGCGTGGGTGTACAAGTTGATATAGAAGGGAACAGAAACCACCTGGACGAGGGTGAGACGATTGATTACACGACAGCCCCACCTGCTTCAGGAGACCACTGGCGGGTCCCAGCCCCGTGCGGGTTTTACACTGACCCCATACCCGACGAGCGTGTAGTTCACAACATGGAACACGGAAACATCGTGGTGAGCTATAACTTACCGGTGGAGTCAGACGTATCAGCTCTAAGGGATGTTCTAGACGGCATTGATCTTAACGGTTTCTGGGGACTAGCAAGGCCGTACTCTGCTATCGAACCCGGCCAAATCGCATTGAGTACTTGGGGAGTTGTAGACTCGTTCTCTGGTGTAGACTCAAAACGTATCGAGACTTTCTTCGAGACCTACTCTGGAGTCATGGGACCGGAACGAATTCCGTGTTAAACGTCTCCGAGGAGCTATACTAGCTAATGTACCAAGCCCGAATACATATCACTCTTAAGCCTACAGTAAACGACCCTCAGGGAGTCACCGTGTTATCCAGCCTGCACCGCCTAGGCTTCATTAGTGCGGACGACGTGAGAATTGGGAAGTACCTGATGGTGAATATCAACGAGTCTGACAGGTCCAAAGCTGAGGCCACTGTTACTGAGATGTGCCAGAAACTTCTGGCCAACCCAGTAATCGAGAACTTCCAGTTTGAACTGGAAGAGATGGCAACGACGAAGGTTATTTGATAAGGATCTCCGCAACCCAAAATTGAATGCCGCGGCCTTGACCGCGATTACAGGAGTTCGTTCATGACAACCAAAAGCAATGATACGTACGTTTACGCCGGGGCAGAAGCCAGTGGTATTTACCGGCTGTCGCCCGGTTCCTCCCAATGGGAGGAGTTAACCCAAGGACTCCCTGTAGACCCACTAGTTGCTGGAATTATCATTCACCCAAACGACCCCGAAGTCATATATACCGGAACCCAGGACGGCCCTTATCGCAGTACCAACCGCGGCAACAGCTGGGAGCGCCTAGACTACCCCAAAACCGGAGCTCCGCCTTGGACTTTTATGTTTCGGCCCGGAGACCCTAGCGTGATGTACCTAGGTACATCACCTGGTGAGATATACCGCAGTACGAACAGTGGTGATTCATGGCAAATGATAACCAAGGACATGGGATCAGCCGAAATGACCATGGCCTTTCCAACCCGAGTGATTGCACTATGTGCTGACCCCAATTTCCCGGACGAGATGTACGCTGCCCTTGAGGTTGCAGGAGTGATTAGAAGCTCCGACGGCGGGGACACCTGGGAAGAGATATCAGGGTCACTGGCACCCAGCGAGGATACTCTCGACTTGCACGGCGCCCAATGTTCCGCAGCCTTGCCTCACACTGTATTTATCACAACTCGCCAAGGACCGTTCATCGGCCCCGATCGGGGCAGCGAATGGATACCAGTGAACTTTGGCAATTTCTCCGAAATCACCTACACTCGNGACCTAAAAGCCGCACCCCACGACCCTAACATGCTGTATGTCTCCATTGGAGCGGCAGCCAGGAGCCAACAAGGTGCTTTGTACCGTAGTCGGGACCTGTTCCGGACGTTTGAACAGGTCGACCGGGGCATCAACGCCAACTCTACGATGATGACGGTGGCCGTAGACCCCAAAGCACCGGACCATATCTTCTGTAACTCCCGTGACGGCCAGGTATTCGGGTCACTGGACGACGGAGCAACATGGAACACCTACGACCTACCGGCCAAAGCCAGGGAAGTAAGAGCTTTAGCCGCTGGTTAATCGACAGAAACCCAGTCCGTGAGAAAGGCCATGTGTTAAGACATGGCCTTTCTATTTTACGAAGACCGCCATTATCATCTTGATGTTCCAACTGATACTGAAATGGGCTGTCTCAATAACCATAGGATACTTCGCTACAATCACGGTGACAGGTACGATGTCAGATTCGAATTACAGTCGATGGATACGAATGCAAACGTAGAGAATCAGGGGAACCAGGTAATACTTAGGCCGTCTCGATTCCCGCTGCTTTATGTAGACCTAGTTCATCTATTGCCTGTTCCCGCATCTTAAATTTTTGAATCTTGCCGGTAACAGTCATTGGGAACTCCGAAGCAATCTTCACGTATCTGGGTATTTTGTAATGGGCTATCTTTCCTTTACAGAACTCCTTTATCTCCTCTTCGTCGGCGGTCTCCCCAGGTTTAAGCATCACCCAAGCCATTACCTCTTCGACAAAACGCTCATCTGGCACTCCAATCACCTGTACGTCGGCAATCTTTGGGTGGGTGTAAAGAAATTCCTCTATCTCACGAGGGTAAACGTTCTCGCCGCCTCTAATTATCATATCCTTCAACCTGCCGGTAATACGGTAGTAGCCTTCAGCGTCTACAGTGGCCAGGTCTCCGGTATGAAGCCAACCATCTTGATCTACAGCCGCTGCGCTGGCTTCCGGCAGGTTATAGTATCCCTTCATCACCATGAAGCTGCGTGTAAGCAGTTCACCCTGTTGACCCACAAGAACGTCTTTCCCTGTTTCCGTATCAACCAGCCTGACCTCAACATTGGGTATAACAGTGCCCACGGTACTAACCCGGCGCTCCAGAGTATCTTCAGTTCGAGTCAAAGTAATAACCGGCGAAGCCTCGGTCTGCCCATAACCAATGGTTATCTCTCTAGCTCCCATCTGGTCCACAACCTGCCGCATGACTTCAATAGGACAAGGTGAACCGGCCATCATACCAGTGCGCAGAGAACTCAGATCAAATTCAGAAAACCTGTCATGCCCGAGCTGGGCTATGAACATAGTCGGGACCCCGTGCAAAGCCGTACATCTTTCTTTCTGGACTGCTTCTAATGATTTCAGAGGTTCAAAGTACTCAGACGGGATCACAATTGTGGAACCGTGAGTAACGCAGGCCAGATTTCCCAGGACGCAACCGAAGCAGTGGTAAAACGGCACCGGTATGCAGAGTCGGTCTTCCTCGGTGAATTTCATGCCCTCTCCGGTGTAGTAGCCATTAGCAACCAGATTGTAGTGAGTTAACATCGCCCCCTTTGGGTTGCCAGTCGTGCCGGAGGTATATTGAATATTAATTGTATCGTCAGGATGGCAAGAGGCTTGGCGACGAACCAATTCGGTCTCGCTAACCTCAGCTGACTTTTCTCGAATGTCCTGCCATGACCACATCCCATCCGGTGTTTTAGTTTCAGGGGCGGACGGTTGCGGAATGAAGATCACATTACGTAGGTAAGGCAGTTTCGATGAACGTAGTTCACCGGGAGCAGAGTCCTTTAGTTCAACTATGACCTCGTTGGCCATCGATACATAGTCAGAGGTCCGGAACTGACCGATAAGTATCAGTGCGTTTGCTTCAGACTGCTTCAGAACATACTCAAGTTCATGGGTTCTGTACGAAGGGTTGACCGTGACCAAAACGGCTCCGATCTTGGCGGTAGCGAATTGGGCTACCACCCATTCCAAGTAGTTGGTAACCCAAATNNCCACGTGTTGGCCTTTATCGATGCCCACAGCCATGAGTCCTCTGGCCACACGGTCGCATTCTGCTTTGAACTCTCGGTAGGTGAGCCTCGTTCCAGCCTCCACGTGCACCAAGGCCTCCCGATCTCCGTACCGCTCTGTTTGGGAGTCCAGCAAGTCACCGATGGTATTCTTTAGCTCGATGGTCTCAAACATGCCTTTAACCTTTGCGTTATCTCAATTTGATGAAAGATTCCTTAGAAACGAGTGAACTTATATGACTTGTATCAATGGCCCGGAATTAGGGAACCATGCTATAACATCCGAATACGTGATGCCACTATCAATGACCACATTACAGTTCCGGCTACTCAAGGCAATCGACAAAACAGTTGCAGTAAAGAAACTAATGGTAAAACCGATTGTCGGAAATCATAACAAGCCTGGAGCGTGGCCTGAATGATCATTTGCCCCAAACAGATTGATAAACTGTCCGGTCATATCGGCCGGAGCATGAGCAGTCAAGAACAGGGCAGCCCTAGCGATATCTTCGGGTTTCGTCCATTCGGGACCTGCACCATCAGGAATCTGTCCTTTAGTCATATCTGTGTCCACCCACCCTGGGTTGAGGCCATTGACCCTCACCCCGTGTGGACGCACCGACTTCGCCAGGGACGTGGTATATCCGAGTACTCCCCATTTGGTGGCGCCGTAAGCTCCTGACATATCTTCTGGAATAGTTCCAGAGGACGATCCAATATTGATTACCACACCGTTTTGCCTAGCCACCATCTGAGGCACGACATAGTGGCAACAAAGGAACATACCTCGTAGGTTCGTAGCCATCTCTTCGTCCCATTCTGATATGGAGGTTTCCCAAACAGGTTTATCAGCATGGATGATACCTGCATTATTGACCAAGATATCTATCTGACCCCAATGCTCAGTTATTTTCTCAATTGCATCCGAAACTTCTATCTCACTGGACACATCCATCCGCCAAAACGCTGACTGCCCTCCAGCCTGTTTTATCTCTTCTAGAACTTTTTCAAGTCTGCCAGTATCTCTGCCAGTTAGTGCAACTTTTGCACCTTCACCAGCCATTGCCATGGCAATAGATCTTCCGATACCTCTACCAGACCCAGTAACCAATGCGACTTTATCTTTTAATAAATCGGCCAATGACAAACTCTCATCTGGATGAATGATTCCGAAAGATAAACGGAATTCCATGCCCTAGTAATGTAGTGGTGGGAGGAGTCGAACCCTTTATGTCTACTCATCGGATCGGTAAGGGCCCCTAAAATTTTTCGACTCAATATGATTATGATTTAACCCCATAAACATACTACAATTATGTCCTTCGGAAAACGCTTGCTAACAACGAACCAAGCGCCCAGATCAGCTGATTATTGAATAATAAAAAAAATAAAACGGCCCTCAAACACGTGCAAAGAGGTTTGTTCCTCGAGAACTTCTATGATGGTCATCAGACCGTAAATCACGGTGACCCTAGGATAGTGAACCGAACTAACGCGAGCAATGGTATATGAAGCAGCCGAGGTTTTTAATCGCCGTAGCGGTGGCCTTATTCGCCGGCCAATGCACGTGGCTGCTAGATGCACCATTGCTGGTCGAAATTGCATCAGAGTTCGATATATCAGTTGCAGTCGCCGGCCAAGTGGCATCAGCTAATTTCGCTGCTTGGGCAATTTCGGTTGTCATCTCAGGTCCTTTGTCCGATTCGTTTGGCAGACGACCGGTGGCACTATTGGGGCTATCTCTCCTTTGCATCGGTGCCTTAGCTTCATCATTCGCGTTAAATCTACCTAACCTGCTCGCAACCAGGGTCATCTCTGGACTAGGCGGGGGAATGATTCCCCCAAATAGCATGGCGGCGGTGGCAGACGTAGTTTCTCCGCACCGACGTGCCCACACCGTGGGGAGACTTATGGCCTTCAACACAATGGCTTCTGTGATTGGAATTCCGTTCCTGGCACTGTTGGCTCAATTTGGAGGTTGGCGGCTACCGTTTTTAGTCATTGGTGTAGTGATGGCACTGGTGTTAGTACTAAACTGGTTTTGGTTCCCTAGAACTGAAAGCCCAGGGTCACGCTCATTATCAGTCTTCTCCCGGTACCGAGAACTATTGTCGATTCCAATATTCCGCACTGCGTTCGCGGTGAACCTAACCCAACGAATGGCTTTCTTCGGGCTCTCAGGTTACCTAGCCGCCTACTTGATTGATACTTATGATATTAGCCTTGCCCAGGTGGCTATTCCGTTAGCAGTAGTCGGGGTTGGCCGAGTAATTGGCAGTTACTTCGCGGGTCCAGTCGGGAACAGAAGCGACCGGATGACTGTTATTTCTGTTGCATCACTAACGGGAGGAGCAGTAGCGTTATTGCTCCTTTCGATCGACATTCAGATGTGGTCGGTGGTTGGCCTCGCTACGGTTTCGGTTGGTCTATTAAGTATCGGTTGGCCGGTATTCATGACATTCGGCACTGAGGTATCCGACCGGTCTAAGGCGACTGCCGTCGGCTTGTTAGGCGCAAGCAACCAAGTCAGCGGTGTCTGTGGCGCTGGCATCGGAGGGGTCCTCCTTGCGTCGTTCGGGTTCCCAGGAATAGGTTACCTCTGCCTTACGACCGTTGCTGTTTCATCAGTAATCTCTGCCTTTTTCATGCGAGAATCGAAAGCGGCCGAGAAATTCACCGCTGACTAGCATTCAGAAACTATCTCTTTACTGTTTGGTGCTCATTACCAACGCATGACACAACTCCGGCCACAAAAGACCAAGACAAAAAGGAGGCCGCCATAACCGCCTACCTCCTAGAGTTTAACTAAAGGTTGCGGGAGTTGATTATCATTACTCCCTGACCATACATCCAAATCAGGTGCATTTAATCTACAGCGAATTCATTGCCGACAGTATTAATGAACCGATCAGGTTCATTCAGATGGATATATGCCCAATCATTTAGTCAAAATCTTATGAGTTTCAAGAGCTTCCGAGAGTAAGTCGCCCTGAGAGGGTCCGTTGAATAATATATGGCCCATTTTCCGGCCAGGACGAACATCCTGTTTACCGTACGAATAAATTCTTGCGCTTTGGTTTTGTAAGATAGAAGTCGTCGTATATAAATCAGTTAGATTCGTATATTCGTCTCCTAGAACATTCAACAAGACTGATGATGTGATTTGCTGAGGGGTTACAAGTGGAAGGCCTGTTAGTGCTCGAATCTGTAATTCATATTGAGACACTGTGAAGGTGTCTATCGTGTGATGCCCTGAGTTATGTGGCCGTGGGGCAATTTCATTAACCAGAAGATCTTCGTTTTCTAGCAAAAACATCTCTACACAAAAAACGCCTGGTTCGCCTATATTTTTTATGACTTCTTGAGCAAGGTCCTCAGCTCTTCTCTCTACTTCCGATGAAATTCTAGCTGGGGATATACTTATTCTTAAGATACCATTTTCATGGATGTTCTCGGTTGGCGGGAAATGCACTAACTTAGTTCCACCGTCATAGCCCACAACCACTGATAGCTCAATTTTAAAAGGGACTACCTGCTCAACCACCCACGGGCCATTTCCCTTCAAAACGTCTTGTATATCGGCTATATCCCGCGAGTTTGATATTCTCCATTGACCATGACCGTCATATCCCAACGTGGCGGTTTTTACTATCCAGGGTAGTTCCAGCTGAACTCCACCTAATTCCGAAGGGTTTTCTATCACAGCGTATTTTGTTACAGGAATGTGATTCTCTGTTAAGAATTGTTTTTCTTGGGTTCTATCTTGAGCCAGTCCTAGGCTTTTGCTTCCCGGCCTGACTCTGATTATCTTCTCCAGTGCGTTCGTTAGACTCACAGGTATATTTTCCCATTCCAACGAAGCACAATCAGACACATCAGCAAATTTTGTTAAAGTGTCTGGATCATCAAAAGGGGCATCGAATGCCACGCTAGCATATCTCTTTGCTGGTGCATTTGGAGATGGGTCCCAAACTGCTACTTTATAACCAAATCGTAGGGCCGATTCAGCAAAAAATCCTCCAATTTGACCGCCCCCAAGCATTCCCAATGTACTGCCCAATGGAATGAGCGAATTTCGGTCGTCAGTTCTCAGATCGCACCCCGTGACTCCGGATTCAACAACACGGTTTCTGTCAGAGTGTTTCGCCAATTTCTCAACTTTGCTCTTAAGCCTTCATCTTGAATGGCCAGTATCTCAGCCGCTAATATCGCGGCATTTTCGGCACCTCCGATTGCGACAGTGGCGACGGGGACACCTCTTGGCATTTGAACTATAGAAAGTAGTGAATCCATGCCTTTAAGGTGCTCCAAGGGTACTGGGACTCCGATTATCGGGAGGATAGTTTTGGCAGCTAGCATACCTGGCAAATGTGCGGCTCCACCCGCCCCAGCTATGATTACTTTTAGTCCTCTAGACTCTGCCGCTTCAGCATATTCAAATAACCAATCAGGAGTTCTATGAGCGGAGACCACTTTGAGTTCGCTCTCCACATCAAGATCAGTCAATAAATCAACAGCCTTTTTCAAAATTGGGAAATCGGAAGTGCTGCCACCGACTATACCTACCACCGGATTACCTTCTTTATTAGTATTTATAGTCATACCAGTTTCCTTGCTGCAATTTATGTCGCAATAAGACTCGTTGAGGAAGTAAGAGGAGATATCAAAGTGAAAAATTTGGTGGAGGTGAGGGGAATCGAACCCCTGGCCCCCTGCATGCAAAGCAGGTGCTCTCCCGCTGAGCTACACCCCCACGTTTGGACAACCTATAAATTTTAGCACAAGGTGCTGGAGTCACGCCTCTTAAGAGGCCGTAATTTAATCTGGCTTGCCGAGTTAAAAAAATAATAGATGATCACACGAATCCTAGGCACAATGTACCCTTAGTTCAAGGAACATGGAGACAACCCACTTTCATCGACTGCAAAGGCAATATCTAAATGAACGACGCCTCTACGTTTACCCCATCTTAGGTACTTCGTGTATCCGACGCTATATAAGTTCGAATCCCTCGTAGCCGTTAGCCGATACTTCTAGGCGTTTGGCTCTCATTACCGGAGCCGTATCTGGCGCTGTCAGCAGAGCCCGCGCTTTCCCAGGGATGTTCGCCCCGACGAACCAAGAGGTCGTCTTGGTCCGGAGAATGTTCTCTCCATCCTCGTTGACGTGTTTAACCCAAGCATCTTCAGCTTCTAGCGTGGGTGCAATGCGAGTGTATCCGTTGTCACGGACGTAAGCCATGCAATCGGTTACCCAATCCATAAGAGGTTCAGCTGCCCGAGGAAAGTTACCAACAGAGGCTGCGTTAACCGTGAAGAGATTGGGATAACCTACACTGGAAACACCCATATACGTGCGCGGGCCATCCACAAATTTATCCCTAAGAAGAATGCCATCTTCACCATAGATATCAATGTTAAGCAACGCACCTGTTACAGCGTCATACCCGGTGGCATAGATTATGACATCCAGGTCATACTCTGCGTCTGCGGTCTTCACACCATTAGCAGTTATCTTCTCGATTGGGGCCTGGCGTACGTCAATCAGCGAGACGTTTTTCCTGTTGTAAGTGTCATAGTAACCAGTCTCGCAGGGTACTCGTTTGGCGCCGAATGTGTGATCCTTAGGCACCAGCATCTCTGCTACTACTGGATCATGAACCCGCTCGCGAATTTTGTTCTTTACGAATTCTGCATAATCTTCATTGGCTGGGCCAGGCAACATTACATCTTTAAAGTTAGCCAACCACTTTCCGAAGCCTGGCTTGGCCCACAGTTTTTCGTAGTAATCCAAACGTTCTTCGGGGGAGACCGACATAGCAGACCGCGGGTCGAATTCATGCATGAATGACCCGGCTGTTTCGTTACATATCCTAAATATCTCAGGATATCTTGTCTTAATCTCTTTCATGGTCTCTTCATCTATGGGACCATTACGCAACGGTGCGCAGTAATTGGCTGTACGCTGAAAGACAGTCAAGTGAGCGACCTCTGGAGCAATCATAGGAATCAGTTGTACCGCAGTAGCACCGGTGCCGATCACCCCAACCCGCTTTCCCTTCAGATCCATGCCATCTTTGGGCCACCTGCTGGTATGAGTCCAAGTACCTTTAAAGTCATTAATGCCTTCGAAATCAGGTACGTATCCAGCGGACAGGATGCCCACAGCAGTGATTAAAAACTGCCCTTTAAACTTACTGCCATCCGTTCCCTCAACTAACCAGCGGTTCTCTTTTTCAATATATGTAGCCGACTTGACCCTAGTGTTGAACTGGATATCCTTACGCAAATCAAACTTGTCAGCCACGTAGTTCAAATACCGTTCAGTCTCCGGTTGACCCGCGAAATGTTCTTTCCAGTCCCATTCCTGTAAGAGCTCTTCAGAGAACGAATACCCATACGAGTAACTCTCGGAATCAAACCGGCATCCCGGATAGCGATTCCAATACCAGGTGCCACCAACTCCGCTAGCCTCATCAATGCCCCGCGCCGAGAATCCGAGTTTCCGCAACCGGTATAGAGCGTAAAGTCCGGTGACTCCAGACCCAATAACGATCGCATCGAATTCTTGGATTTTTCCGTCGGCTCCAGCGCCGGATGAATCAGTTTGTTGTTGACCGTTAACCATCGATTCACTCCTTCACGTTTTCAAGCTTTACTGGTCTTCCCAAGGAAATGCATAACGAAGACTTATGGGAAATTTTCTATCCGAATAATGGATATAATCATCAACTCAATATTACGTATATTCTAAGGTTCCTATACACAAAGGACAATACTCCAACTGATCGAGAATGTTTTGGGTAATTGTTTCAAATCCATACCATCGTGTTTATCGAATCAGGCAAAATAAATGGAATCGCGAAGGCTCTCATTTGCTACACGATTGAGTGTATTTGATATTGATTCAAGTTCAGATAATTATCACCGATACGTGCGTTCGGATCAGCGTTGCTGCAATGCCTTGTAGACCCTATCGGCAGTGATTGGCAACTCGAACAACTGGCAACCAGTAGCATCTGCAACAGCGTTGGCAATAGCTGCAGGAGTTGCATTATTGGCTAGCTCGCCAATAGCCTTAGCTTCATAAGGACCTGTGCCGCCAGCAGTCTGGATTAAAACCGTCTGAAGCTCTGGAACATCCGCCATGGTCGGCAGTTTGTAGTCGGCAAGATTGCCGTTCAACACCTGGCCATCATCAGTTACGAACTCTTCTGTGACACCCAATCCGAATCCGGTTATGACTCCTCCATCAATCTGTCCTTGATGTGCCAACGGGTTAATGATGGTACCAACATCGTGAGAGGTAACCAGCCGCAAAACCGTGACTTGGCCGGTCTCCCTATCCACCTGTACCTCTGCAACTTGGGCACCAAAATAGGTTATGTCTTCCCGTTCCGGAGCCGTATATTCAACCGTGACCGTGATAGGAAGTTCTGCGCCATCGGAGATCGCTTGCTTGACCTGGGCACATGCCTGCATGACAGCTTGTCCCTCCGTGTAGGTCACGCGGCTAGCTCTGGGCCCTTCATCGTATGGCACCTCATCGGTATTACCTATACGCACCTGAACCCGATCTACGGAGACTCCCATCTCACTGGCAACCATCTGTTTCTCAATTGTGTGGGTGCCGGTTCCAATATCCACAGTCGGGCTAATCACTGTGAAAGATCCATCTGCCTCCGCAGTTAAAACAGCACCGGCAACCCCGCCGCCTATTTGGCGTCCAAACAAAGCAAGGCCGCGTCCATGGCACGAATCGTCTTTGGGTTTATCCCAATTTCCAGCTTTCAAGGCGGCTTCCATAACTTCTTGGACTTTAGTCAATTGGATAGGGCGACCAAGAGCGTCTTCTTCTCCAGGCAAAACCAAGTTCTTCCGCCGGAATTCTGCAGGATCCATTCCAATCTCTCGGGCCAGAAGGTCAGTGTGGGATTCAAGCGCAAAGGTATATTGGTGGGCCCCAGGTGCACGGAAATATCCGCCTGGAACAGTGTTGGTGTACACCTGAAGGAATTCGAATTCGGCATGGGGAACCCGATAACCACCGCCGACGTAATGGTGAGTCGAGAGGTAGGCCCTCGGTTTCAAAGCTCCATAAGCCCCACTAGCATGGACGGTATGGACTTCACGAGCGGTAATAACACCATCTTTAGTAATTCCAGACTTGATTCGAACAAACGTGGGGTGTGTGGGATTACTTGAGGTGTATTCCTCAACGTGGCTCATGACAATCTTGACAGGCCGATTCGCCATCTTAGCCAGGAGGTAGGCTATGGGTAAATCACGGGTGTCGCCTTTACCACCGAAATCCCCCCCAATCGAGGTCACGTTTACCTTGATCTGCTCCTCATCCAGATTTAGCGCCTGAGCCATCTGACGACGGGCTCTAAAGGGAGCTTTGCTGGAACACCATGCCTGAATACGTCCGTCATCGTCGATCGCGATTATGCTGGCGAAGGGTTCGATATAGCCTTGGTGACGACTGGGAATCGAAAAAGAATGTTCTAATATCAGGTCTGCTTCACTTAAGCCCCGAACCAAATCGCCTTTTTCCCAAGCGAGTCGAGTCTGACCGTTATGGATATCCGGTGCCATTAATTCCAATGGTGCACCCACATAAGAGGCCACGTCATCATGTAGCAGAGGGGCATCAGACTGCATGGCTTTCATTGGGTCGTATACCGCTGACAGAATTTCGTATTCCACATCCAAAGCTAACAGAGCTTCATCTGCGCCTTCGGGTGTTTCCGCGGCCACCGCTGCCACTCTGTCACCAATATACCGGACTCGGTCCCAGCAGAGGACTGGCATGTCTCGAAGAACTTTACCCTGTAACGCACCTCTTGTATCCTCTCCGGTTATGATGGCTTTAACTCCTGGAACAGCCCACGCTTTGGATGTGTCGATGCTGCAAACACGAGCGTGAGGATGGGGGCTACGGAGAATCTTGCCGCAAAGCATACCCGGCAACGTTACATCGGCGGTGTACAAAGTCTCTCCAGTGACTTTATCCGGTCCATCTACGCGCTGGACAGACTCGCCTATAATTTCCGATTTAAAAACCATCTATTTCCTATTGCCTCTCGCTCGACCCAGCTGTTGGTTATTCGCCAATGAATAAGTTGGCAAGAGAGCCCATAGGGTCCCAGGCTGGTAAGACTATGGGTTCAAGTTCAAGAGCTTTTTGCAGTTCCTCTGGAAGGTATTCTTTGGGAACTGCAATCTCAAACATATATTCCGCGAACCAGGAATCGTTCATCAAGAAAAATCCTTTATTACCCACCTTGTCGTCCCAGCTGTTCTCCACTCGCCAACGGCGGGGCACACCATCCACCACGTCGACCCCGGTGAACATCATGGCATGGGTCATAGCCGTCTGGTGATACTCCAGCCTAGCAGCTTTATCCAAGTCGAATTCAGTCCCATATACCGCGGCGTAATCAAACAAGTCTGCGTCCCAGATACCAAGATCTCGGTGCATCTGTTTTCCAGTGTCACAGCCCATCCAGACCGGCTTACCGTCCTGGAGCATCTTTAAAGTGATGTCTTTCATCAGTTGGATATCAACGTTCAAATACCTGATGGACGGAGCATCGATTACGTTTCCCAGATATTCCACAGTGAAGGTAGCGCCCTCAGGGCTGCTTTCTCGAGGATCATGAACCAGACTTACATAGTCATGGATATCCGTCTGGAGATAGTTGGCTGCAAACTCCAATGGGGTCAACTTTCCTGAGCGAGTGAACTGCCCGTCTTTATCCTTCCACTGCCAGTCAACCTCCACCGGCGGTGTGCCTAGGTGAATGCAGAGCATGTCATAGACCACTTTCAGTACTGAGTCTTTGATCCGACGTAGCTCTACCATCCCCGATTCCGAGGCGTAGGCATCGCGAATGCGCTTGGCTCCTTGACGAGTCTGGTAGTTGAGGCTAGCGTTCATACGAGCAGAATTGGCAGAACTCTCAGTCTCTTTCATGGAGCTCTTTGGAACGATCCCGTGTTTTGCCACCAGAGCTGTAAACATGTCCCATTGACCGCCATCAGACAGCGGATTCCGCAGCAAGAAGGCTACGGTACGGTCATCCGTGGGCCGGTCTGCAGTCTCGATAATCGCTTCCAAGATGAAATTAACCCGTTCTAGTTTGTCCCAAAACATGAGGTAATTCTGGCTGAATTCAAACTCTTTAACGTTTAGGACATCCTTGGTATCGACTCTGCATAGATTCAGCCCAGCAAACATCCAGCAGCGGCCCGATCGTGCTTGGTTGGTCACTGACCAGTCGTCCAGGACTATTGAGAAATCGTGAGGTGATTCATTAACGATCTTATGGCTTAGCGCGATTTCATTCACGTCGCGTTGAGTGACGGTATTTTGAACCAAGCGCTTAGACGTATCAGCATCAAAACTCTGACGATATTCAGACACGGTATCAAGAGAAAGCGCTCCAGACTCGTTTGTGGGCGTGTTACTAGGCATTTTCATCACCTTGTTATTAACTCGTAGCTCATAAAATTGTACTTCGGTAGTATGGGCCGGGCAATCCGGTTTATCAGCTATTGGGCAGTCCGGCCACCGTCTATAACTAGTTCCGAACCAGTTACGAAGGATGATTCATCCGAAGCAAGGTACAAAACGCCATAGGCGATATCCTCTGCCCGTCCAAACCGTCCCAATGGAACCCTAGATTTCATCTCGGCTAGTTCCTCTTCTCCTTGCCTGTTCAGATTCAGCATATCGGTCTCCACTGGGCCCGGGTGAACCGAGTTGCACCTGATGTTATCTGAGGCATACTGAATCGCCGTAGACTTGGTAAAAATTCGGACCGCTCCTTTGCTAGCTGCGTAGGCGCCCGATGTATTCGGCTGAGGAGCGATCGCCGCTCCAGAGGATATATTTACGATGGATCCCCCACCGTTTGATCTCATTTTAGGAATGCATGCTTTTGAGCCCAGAAATCCACCTTTAACATTGACGTCCATGACTCTGGACCAGTCGTCGGAGGAGATATCCTCCACATTGCCCCGAGAGGTGACACCAGCATTGTTCACAAGAATATCCAGCTTCCCAAACCGACTTATAGCCTCGTCAACAGCGTTGTCCCAATCGGATTCGCTGGTCACGTCCAGGCTGACAAAAACACATTCTCCGCCTGACTGGACAATCTCTTTGGCCGTGCTTTGCCCAGCGTTTTCAAGTACGTCTCCGATGATGACCTTAGCTCCCTCTCCTGCCAGAGCTTTGGTTATGGCAGCACCTATCCCTCTAGCGCCGCCACTGACCAACGCAACCTTGTTATCGAGTCTCATATGTGCCTCTCCATTTTCGTTTATTAAAGTGGTCCCACTTCGCCGCCGGTCCACTCAAATCCCAGGTTAGCGTATCGGCAGAACACGGTTCCTCCGGGGGCCGCAAGTGGTCCATTGGCGGCTAACAGGGCTATGGTGTGCTGATCACCCGGGTTTGGATCAGAACTAAGAAGTACACGCTGTGGAGTGTTGAAACCCTGGATTGCCCCCTGATCGCGGTTGCATTCTCCATCAATCCAAATCTCTCCGTAGTCGTCAATGCAAGTTTCAAACTGGATGCGTGTTCCCTTTACAGGATGGCCGTTCACAGTCTCGGGAATGGTTATCTTAATCCGAAACCATATGAAGCTGAACCCGTGGGAGTTTCGCTCAGCCAGGTTGGGGCAGACCGCCCAGCTGGAGTCGTCGTAGTCGGCCAGACGAGCGGGGCTACCCTCCAATTGTTCAACCAATCCCTCGTTGGGTTCGCCTGGTACATAGCCTCTGGCATACTTCCAAACACCCTTAACCAACTCCTGTCCGGCAGCGTCTCTTAGATAAATCGTCTCTCGCGGCATTTTTAATCCTCTTTCGTCAGTTGTTATTAGCTTAAAACCTAAGAAGGTTATTCTAGCCCTCGAATGCCCAGTGAAAGGCCTGAGTCAACAGTTTCGTATTTGCTTCTCCGTCGAATCTGTGTCCGCAATTGGGGACTTCCCTAGCCTGGAACGATTTAGCAGCGAGCGCCCCCATCTGAATCACCTGTGCGAGCATGCCGGCGGGTTGGTCCTCGCCGCCGTAGGCCAGGTAGATATCTCCAGTAAATGCGAACACGCCCTCGTAGAACGGGTCTCCTACACTATCGTAGGTCGAGAGCAGCAGAATGCGTTCAACAGACGGGTACCTGTGAGCCACTGCCCCCACAGCCGAGCCGCCGGACGAGAAACCGGCCACGAACACCTTAGGGTATGCTGATCCACAGAGCCGAACCGAATTTCCCAAAGCCCATTCGATTGTGTGAGAAAGACTTTCAATCAGAAGCTTATTCCAACTGACCCCCTCGTATGAATATGGTTCCCACTCCAATTGGGTCTTAAAGTCGGGGCGGGGGGCATTGTAGGTGACCATGGTGGCCAACTCCGTTTCTTGAAGGTGCAAGCCAAGCTTCTTCCAACGCTGGTCACGACCGTCTTTAAGCTCTCCGGAACCCGGCGAATTTACAATGATCACTTTAGAATCAGTCGGATAGGCGGTTACTGGGATTTGGTAAGAGACCATATCCCCAGCTACGGACCGGGATTCTTGAGTTAGTCGGGCGTCCATAGACTTAACATTTGCCATTGAATCTACCCTCCGGCCAGTGGTGCAGGCCCTGCTGCATCAGGGTTTTTTGAACCAGTAGATTCATTAAGGGCCACCACCGCACGTCCCAACTCCTTTAATCCGGCTATGGCCTTGTCATCTGACAGTTGCCCGTCGTGAAAGTGCTGGGACTGTAGATAAACCTGTCCGGGCACAAGATGGGCTCCGAACCAGGCAAGCACTGGTCGAAGCTGAGTGTCTACCGTGAGGTAATGATGGTCAGTGGCCCCCATACCAATAAGACCGCAAGCCTTGCCCATGAGACCTTCCACTGGGATGTGATCCAGCAGGTTCTTCAGGGCTCCGGTGAACGACGCACGGAAAATGGGTGTGGCTATGATGTACATGTCCGCCGATTGGACCTTTTCCAGCACCGTTCCAGTATCATCTCCGTACGCATCGGCCGGTCGACCATCAGCAAATGATATCTTATGGTCTCCCAGATGAAGGAAACTGGTGGAGATACAAGGGTTATTGGTTGAAGCCGCATCAATGGCCACCTGCAGAGCTCGGCTCAGGCGGCCAGGGTTAGTCACAGTGCCGTGTATTCCCAGCAATGTTGGCAAGGAAATGCCTCCTGATTCTTATCTTCATCTCAGCATCAATTGGTTCACCCATGATTCATCGGTTCATGGTTAAAATGTGTAACAAAGTTTTCTCATTAACAACTATTTTCGACCGGAATTTGGTTACCACTCGTCCTTCGACAGGGATCAGGATGAGCGTGCGGTAGTGGGATGTGTTTTAGCTCATTATTTCCCGAGACTTGACCTTCTGAGTATAACGGTTCTCTGGTTTGGGAAGCCCCAGATTACCGCGTAGAGTATCGGCTTCATAGTCGGTGCGGAAAAGGCCCCGTTCTTTCAAGATAGGAAGTACTTGGTCAACGAAATCATCAAATCCTTGAGGCAGCACACTGTGGTTCAACATGAACCCGTCAGCCGCGCCTTTCTCAAACCAGTCCTGCATGGAATCTGCCACCTGGGTAGGCGTTCCGATAAACTCATTTCTAGGAGTAGTCGATCTCAACGCCATCTCTCTAAGAGTCAAGTTTTCGTCTTTAGCCTGTTGTTTGATCTTATCCGTCGTACTCTCCCATCCATTGCGCCCAAAATCACCTAGGTCCGGAAATGGTGCGTCCAGATCATAGGGGGAGAAGTCCATATCATTGAAATAGCGGCCCAAATAATTAAGTGCATCGTCAATGACCACCAAGTTGGCAATCTCTTGATATTTTGCTTCAGCCTCTTCAGTGGTGTCTCCAACAATGGGTCCACAACCCGGAAGAATAAGTACTTCGTCAGGGTTCCGGGCAGCTGACTTAGCCCTTTGTTTTACATCTTTATAGAACCTAGCTGCCTCGTCTCGGGTCGACTGTCCGGTGAAAATGGCGTCAGCCACTTTGGAGGCGAACCCCCGGCCTGACTCAGAGGAGCCTGCTTGAATCAGAACTGGGCTACCCTGTTTGGATCGAGAGATATTAAGTGGGCCTTGCACGTTGAAGAACTCTCCTTTGTGATCGAGACGGTGCAGCTTTTCCGCATTTATGAAAACCCCCGATTCTTTATCCCGTATGAACGCATCATCTTCCCAGGAGTCCCACAACCCTTTAGTAATCTCAACAAACTCTCCAGCCATGCGATAACGAAGATCGTGCTTGGGGTGCTCTGGCTTGTTGTAGTTAGCCGCAGAACCTTCAAGGGGCGAAGTAACAATGTTCCAACCAGCCCGACCATTGCTTAGATGGTCTATCGAGGAAAATTGCCTGGCCACGGTGTAGGGGTCGCTGTAAGTGGTGGACAAAGTCGCAGCCAGACCTATATTTGTAGTGTCCATCGCCAAAGCAGCCAGTAGGGTTAGCGGTTCAAAACGTACCAGGAAATTAGGGTGCGATTTCTCGCTGATGTAAAGTCCGTCACCGAAGAAAACAAAGTCCAGCTTTGCATCCTCAGCCTTACGGGTGAGCCCTTGGTAATATTGCAGGTTGACCGCTCCATCAGGGACAGCGCTAGGGTGGCGCCAAGAAGCCATATTCCCTCCACTTCCGGAGAGGAAAACTCCCATTCTCATCATTCTCTGCTCTTTCATGTTTCTACCTGCCCTGGGTTATCCCAGTTATATTTGACTCAGTCGCTATTTCGCTTAACAGTTCATAGGATCTCAGTCGCTTTGAGAAATCGTTCACTGCGGTAACCACCATAATTTCATCCACGTTATGTAATTCCTGTACATCCACCAATCTCTGCAGCGCGAGTTCTGGAGAACCGTGGATCACCGGAGCGTCATATACGTTAATCTCGAATTTCTCACCTGACTGTTTTCCAAAATTCTGAGCCGCCTCCTTGGTCGCTGTAGTCAATGTGCGACCGCTTTCTAAGCTGATCCGAATGACCTTTATATTGGCGGCTAGTCCCGCAGCTTCATCATCGGTTTCGGCTACCACTACTGGAAGGGCGAGCATCGCGCGCTTCTGTACCAAAACATCAGCGGGAAATCGGCTGTGGTAATCCTGCATGGCCTTGGTCATCACATCCAGATCACTGTTCAAAAAGAGAGCAAACACGTAGGGCAGACCATACTCTGCAGCCATCTCAGCACTGGACGCCGAAGTTCCCAGCAAAAATATATCTGCCGACTCGGGCGGTCGTGGACTGGCCGTCAATCCGTGCAACTCGTGGGTCTCAGGGAGGTCTCCTCGGAGAAATTCCTGCAATGCTGTAATCTTGTCACCAATGGACCGCTCACCGGCTGTCGTTTGCTGGAGGGCCATCGTTGACTGAGGCAACCCCCCTGGACCTCGACCGATACCAAGATCCACACGCCCTGGTGCCAGGGACGACAGCACATTGAAATTCTCGGCCACCTTGTATGGACTATAGTGCTGGAGCATCACGCCACCAGAACCTACACGAATGCGATTGGTCTTGGCCAATAGATGGGAAATCAATACCTCCGGCGACGACCCCATCACCCGATCTGAACTATGGTGCTCGGCCACCCAATATCGATGGTAGATCCAGCCGTCGGCCTTGGTCGCAAGCTCTATGGTTCGTTGAAAAGACTGAACCGAGTCCTCACCTTGGTGGGAAGGACTCTGATCTAAAATGCTGAGTTTGAGGGCCCGTTTTTGTCCGTATACACTCATCTCATCTCTAGAATCTATCGATATTGACGCTGTCTGCGTCTAATGGAACAATATTAACCTTTTTATTGTCAGTAGTGGAGAGACCTGGAATCCTCGCACACTGAACCAATCACAGTTACAATCCTAATCTGAACATTAGCTTTGAGCTTTGGCTAAATATAATAACCAAAGCATTTATTGCCCTGAGACAGCTCTTTTAATCTATGCCGATACGTCTACCCAAAATCCACTATGCCTGGGTCGTGATTAGTCTGTCCATCTTATTGTATCTCTGCGGCGGATCCATCACCCAAGCCTTCGGAGTGGTAATCCTTCCACTCCAAGAAGAATACGGTTGGAAGCAGGGTTCAATAACATTGGCCTACGGCATATCTGCAGTGATGAGTGCACTACTGTCTCCCCTTATCGGTATCGCCACTGACCGCTATGGCGGACGCCCAGTGCTTTTCGCGGGCGTTGTTTCGTTTTTCATCGGCACCGCCATAGCCGCCATGGCCAGCCAGGTCTGGCATATCTGGTTGGCCTACGGGGTATTCCTCGGCTCCACCCAGAGTTGCCTCAACATAGCCCTGATTACCTCAGCCACATATTGGTTTCGCGAGAAGCTGGGCGTCGGTGTAGGACTACTCCAATGCGCTCAAGGTGTTGGCCCGGCCGGTACCACACTGCTCATCGGGATCTTACTAGCAAATTACGACTGGAGAATCGCGTTCTGGACATTGGGCATTGGTTGCGGGCTCACCATGTCCGTTATCGTATTCTTTTTCCGCAGTAAACCGTCAGACATGGGATTAGAACCATTTGGTGGAGAGCGGTCAGAGGTGGCGAACGAGCAGTTCACTCGTGAGATACGGATGATCAGAGATAAGGTACGGGCAGCATCCATCCAATCGACATCCGCCTTCTGGAAGCTGGTGTTGATTCACTACTTGGGTTGTCTCTCCCATGCCATAGTGATTGTCTACATCGTCCCCATTGCCGTGTTGTCGGGAGTCGGATCGGTAGCAGCAGCAGGAGTTCTCAGCACTCTGGCTCTGGTCAGTGGCCTGACTCGTTTCTTGACTCCAGTTCTAGCCGAGTCTCTAGGTGCCAGGGGCACAATGGCGGTGATGTATGTGCTCCAAGGACTTCCAGTGCTGATGCTATTTTGGACCAGTGACACCTGGACTTTTTACCTGTTTGCAGTGATATTTGGAATCGGTTACGGCGGTGAGGGTTCGGCGTTCCCAATTATCAATCGTCGTTATTACGGAGAAGGCTCCTTGGGACGTTCTTTTGGTTGGCAGCTATCAGGCGCCATGCTAGGTATGGCCTCGGGAGGTTGGATTGGCGGTGTGTTATTCGGTATATTCGATGATTATATCTTGACCATCAGCCTATCAATAGCGGCCAGTTTGTTGGGGGCCGTAGTCATCATGTCCATGGAGAATACCGACAGGGTATTGATTCTAGACTGGGAAGACGGGCTGCCTCCAGAGGCCAGGTCAACCCCAACTCCGGCTACCGCTAATGATTAGTCCAGCATTTTATATGTTCGGACGCTGCTCATACCATCGAGCGTGCTGTTGGTAGGAATAGGCCGCCTGTATCACTCCGGGTTCATCAAAAGCTTTACCAGCAATCTGCATTCCGACTGGCAGACCAGATTGTGTGAACCCGCAGGGGACTGAGATTGCCGGTAGTCCAGTGACGTTGAAGGGTGCAGTGAAGCTCTTACCCTGTATAGTGGCGATGGGGTCATAGCCCTCAAACGCCGCAGCGGGCTGGGTCATAGTCGGAGTGACGAAGAAATCTACTTTTTGCAGCGCTTCCGCAAACTCCCGTTTACTCCATTGCCTACAGCGTTGTGCCTGAAGGTAGTCTCCAGCGCTAAGCATTCCACCAATCCGGAACCTTGCTCGAACAATCTCTCCAAATTCTTGTGGACGGGATTTTAGGTTAGGTTCGTGAAAGGCATAGGCCTCGCAGACCATGATTATGGTGTTAGCCGCCCGAATATAATCCAAGCTGGGGAGTTCTATCTCTTCGATCTTGGCTCCTAAGCTTTCTAACTCAGCAACCGCCTTTTCGACTACTGCCACCGTCTCGGCGTCCACGCTTGGGTCCTCATCGAAGAAATAGTGCCTCGGTAGGCCGAACACCTTACCCTTTATGTCTTCCCGAAGGGAAATAGAATAATCCGGGACCACCGCTCTACTACTAGTGGGGTCTTTAGGGTCATGGCCGGCAATGGCCTGAAGCATATATGCACTGTCTTCAACTGTGTAGGTCAAAGGTCCCACATGGTCTTGAGACCAACTCAAAGTTACAACGCCAGCGCGGCTCACCCTGCCGTAAGTCGGTTTTAGTCCAACTATGCCGCATAAAGATGCAGGGCCACGGATTGAGCCGCCGGTGCAGGAGCCCAATCCGCCCATGGCCTGTCCTGAAGCGACAGCAGAAGCTGTACCGCTACTGGAACCACCGGTAATATGATTTAAATTCCAAGGATTGCAGGCTGGCTCAAATGGTGTTGTCCAGTCTGGCCCGCCAAGAGCAAATTCGTGCATGGTCACCTTGCCCAGTAGAACGGCGCCAGCATCAGCCAGACGGGAAGTGGCGGTTGAATCTGTAGTGGGCACCCTATCGAAATCGACCTGGGATCCGGACGTTGTCCGAATTCCAGCCGTATCGTATAGGTCTTTCAGGACGATAGGTATACCGTGCATCGGTCCTTTATAATTGCCACTACGGATCTCTGCCTCGGATTTTCGCGCCTCCCCCATAGCCCGATCTTGCAACAGCGTTATGAAGGAGTGGAGTCGGTCTTCTGTCTGATCAATCCGGTTGAAGAACGCCTGAGTCAACTCCACTGGAGAAAGGTCTCCATCCTTCAGAAGCTCGCCTGCTTCGCGGATGGTCAATTCATGTAGTTTCTTGTTTGCTTGAGCCATTTCCTTACCCCTATTATCGAGAATGGTCCTTGGCTGTTAGAAAATTTAAGTTTAATCAGGGTGGAATTCCATGACTATTTCTTCGGAGCCAAACTCAATTGAGTGCATCATCGCCGTATATTCCATATAGAGTTCATAGATTGGCTTTAGGTCATCAAGCTCTGTCTGATCCATGCCCAGTCCCGCGCGGTCTGCGATGTATTTAAATTCTTCCATGGAGATCTTTGGCGACTTATCTGAGTTGTTCTCGTTAACCATGGGATTTACTCCTGACTGTTATTTCGGACCATGAAAAGGAAGCTGATCATACAACCGGAACGCCGTACTAGTTGTTTTGACAGAAAGCCCCAGCTGGGCAGCGGAGGCTTCCAAAACGTATACCGGCATGGAGCCTATGCGTATTTGCCACTTACCTGAGGTGTAGTTCCCTCTTTGCCTTGTTCGGCCATCTCCAAACGCGTAGTCCGAAGCCAGGATCGTTTCAAGTCATCTTGGACATTGAAGTGCAGAGTTCCAAGGCCTTGGACCTCCAAATCCACTGTATCACCGTCCATCAGGGCGCTCAGGCCTCGGTGGTTAGTACCCGTGGCAACGACGTCGCCTGGCTCCAACTCGTGAATAGAGGTAACCCATTCCATGATCCTGGGAATCTTATGTGCCATATCGTCCGTGTTAAAAGACTGTTTAAGGTCTTCATTAACCCATAGTTTGATATCCAGATTCTGGGCATCCTCGATCTCATCAGAGGTGACGAGATACGGTCCCATGGGCGCAAATGTGTCTCGGGATTTCATCTGGTAGAAGGTGTTTCCACCAGCCTGGAGACCACGTGCCGAGCCATCTATGAAGTTGATGTAACCAAATATGTAGTCGTAAGCATCTTCTTGTTTGACATTCTTAGCCTTCTTGCCAATGACCAGCGCAATTTCCGCTTCGCCTTCAAAGATAGAAGCAGGGATGTCGGGAAGTACCATAGTGTCGCCGTTACCGATCACGGCGTTCGGTGATTTCTGGAACGCGTTTATAGGAGCCGGCTCGTCCCTAGTGCCGTCTTCCATATAGTTCACTGCCATGCAGATGATGTTCGATGGCTTGGGCAGAGGAGACCGCAGACGCACTGTGCTCACGGGTTTCCCCTGGCCGCTATCAGCAGCTTGCTGTAAAGCCGATTTATGCTGAGCGAAGTTCTCAATTACCTGGTTAATCAGGTCTTGGGGCGAGGTATGTTCGATGCCGCTCACGGCTTCTGAGACATCGACCACGGTGTCATCTTTCACCACGCCTAGTTTAAAATCGTCATAGAATGCCAGTTTCATAATTCTCCTTATGATACCTAGATAATTTTTAGGTAATACCCAGTAGGCGGGACAAGAATGCCATCTGGCGGGCATATTACTGAACGTCTAGTCTGATGGCAAGTTTGTCTGGTTTGTTTGAACACCACAAAATGTTACCGTGGTTTCCAACTGGGGTATAGTAAGGGGAACGGCACCAAAAGAATCAATTAAGACACATCCATCACACAGCTAGGAAGGAGATTAGCGACCACATGACCAGCTATATCAGCCATCTAGAATGCACCGTCTGCGGCAAGAGCTACCCCCACGAGCAATTGATAGGCATCAGCCCGTGCTGCGAGAAGGTCTTGTTCGCTCGCTACGACCTGGCCAAGTTAGGCCGGGAAGTGGACCGAGACAGCTTTGCCAGCCGGCCGGATACCATGTGGCGCTACTCGGAACTGCTTCCGGTAGACGACGAGAGTAACATAGTCACCTTAGGTGAAGGGGGGACCCCACTGATTAAAAGCCACAATCTGGCCAACCAGTTGGGCATGAAGGAGCTTTATATCAAAGAAGAGGGATTAAACCCCACCGGCACTTTCAAAGCCCGAGGTATATCCGCTGCAGTCTCAAAAGCCATGGAACTGAAGGTGGACGGGTTCACCATGCCGTCGGCTGGCAACGCGGCCGGAGCGGCCGCGGCGTACGGGGCTAGATCTGGCATGGAGACTAAGGTATTCATGCCGCAAGATGCCCCCGACGCCAACAAGAAAGAAACCCTAGTAGCCGGATCAGAATTGAACCTGGTTCAAGGTCTAATCAATGACGCAGGGCGAGAAGCTGTCGCTGTGGCCAAGGATCTTGGGTTTTTTGATCTGTCTACCCTGAAAGAACCGTACCGTGCCGAGGGAAAGAAATCCATGGGATTGGAGATGGTCCAACAACTAGGTTGGAAGATGCCAGACGCTGTCATATATCCCACCGGTGGCGGTACTGGAATCATCGGTATGTACAAAGGATTCAAAGAACTGTTGGAGTTAGGTTGGATAGAAGGCAAACAACCCAAGTTTATATCGATTCAGGCAGACGGATGTCAGCCGATTGTTCGGGCTTTTAACGAGGGAGCCGACTCGTCCAGACTATGGGAAAACGCCACTACCAAGGCGGACGGGCTCAGGGTTCCTCATCCCTTTGCCGATTATCTAATATTAGAAGCTATAAGGGCCACAGGCGGTACAGCGCTAGCTGTGTCTGATCAAGAGATGATTGACGCTATGTATGAGATGGCCACTGCGGAAGGTATCTTCCCTGCCCCTGAAGGAGCGGCCACCTTGGTTGGATTGAAAAAGTTACTCGACCAAAAGTTCTTGGATCCATCCGAATCAGTCGTATTGTTCAACACCGGTTCAGGATATAAGTATCTGGATCTTATCAGCGGCACGAAAAAAGGTTAGCGGTGTAGTCGAAAAGGTACATTGATGTTCAGGACTTGATTCTCCGATCGTATCTGACATATTTCTACGCCTGACACCTCAGTTAGTCCTCCCAACAATCACCGTACTGACGCAGGTTTATCACAGATAATTTCCAAAATCTGAGTGAACTCAGCGATATTCGCAGGTTTGACCATAATCTAAAGCTGGTTCGGTCATCTAGCAATCTGTTCCTATCAGACTCCAGAACCACACAATGTAAATTTACATCGCTGAAACGGAAAGAAAGAATGCAGTAAGAGTCTCCTTGCATAGCCCGGGGTTTATACCCTCGCCTTGGGCAGTACAATCGCGCGTCAACATCTTATGTATACACTTGATCTAAAGCGCTATGGACATAGACTCTTCCAGAAGGATAACCAGCGATCCATAGCACTTGCAGGCTCAAGTACCTGATAGACCCGTCTTCGAGCAATACCGCCAAAGTGTCGCAGGTATGTTTAATCTACGGATGAGATTGTGAACCTGATATCGTATCCGAATCCCTCTTATCCGGTCTCTCTACTTCAAAATCTAACACCAGAAGAAACTCCAGTTGCTTCCTTCGCTATACCTAAATCCAATATGCGTTATAGGTTTAGCTATCAAATTGGTCGGCTGTTTATATGGTTCGGGTTAACTCTCACATTTAAGCGTAAGGAATTACTAAGAAGCGCCCCTTCCATCCGATGTTCTGACATTACGTCATCGCCTAGATAAGACCCAGTCTGAAAATATACGTCCCTAAAACACAGCTTTTCCTCATTCATATAGATTCCCCCATTGAAGACCAAGCAGATTGCTTTGGCAACAATTAATACAGCAGTAACACTTTCAGTGGCATTATGTCTGTTAAATGCGATTTTATAACCGTTAGAAACCCGAGTATCTTCATCAGAAATTACCAGGCCTGGTACCTTAATCAAGGGCCAACGACCAGATATCAATTATAGGAGGCTAGCGATGAACTGGGTCGATATTGCCCTTATCGTGACACTGTCAGCGGGTGGGTTGATAGGTATATGGATTGGTTTGATTCGCACCTATATGTCCATTATTGGGATAATAGCCGGAATTGTCTCGATCGCATTACTCCGAGGAACTGTTGAATCCTGGCTATTCGGGTTTTCGGTCAATCACGATCTCGTAACGCTACTTTCTTACCTATTTGTAATAACGCCCACTATCGCAATCACTTGGATCATGTCGGGCATCACCAGGAAATTGGTATATGGTATGTCCATAGGCTGGGCTGATCGAATTGGCGGGATGGCTGCAGGCCTGGCGGTCGGGGCAGTTGTAGTGACTGGCCTCATCCTCGGAATGGCCGGATTCTCCGATAACCGCTCGCCTGACAAAGGGGCTCCCGGAAAGATATTTAATCACTCCCATATAGGAACCAACGACGTCGATGACTTGAGGGTCAAATTTGTTGGATCTCCAGTGGCTTCATTCCTGCTATCTGCAGCCGGGCTGATACCGGACAAAGCCAGGAATCTAGCGCCGGTGGGCTGGCTGGACGCCTTAGAAGATTTGGAAGACCGGTTAGAGGGAATTGAAACCGCTCGTCGTTAAAAGCCGGTTATTTGACTCATACTGCCCGACTTAACTAGAAATCTACTCGAAAGGACCGTACTAAAACTGCTGTCCTATTTTCACCTTCTCTAACGCGAGTTGAAAACGTCAAGCCAGGCAGGCATCTGCCATTCGACACACGCCCGCTAAAACCGTTATCATTGCAATAATAATTTCCGAGACGTTAGGAGTGATTTATGCGTCGCGTAGCCATCGTTTCACCGGTCCGCACCGCTGTGGGTAATTTTGGCGGAGCACTAAAGGATATACCAGCGGAAGAACTAGCCTCTACCGTCATTAAAGAGACCTTAGATCGCAGCGGGCTTGACCCTGCCAGAGTCGACGACGTGATCTTGGGCCATGGATACCCCAGCGGAGAGAATCCGGCAATTGGACGTCTGGCCCTGCTAAAAGCCGGTCTACCAATCGAAGTGCCCGGGTACCAATTGGACCGTCGTTGCTCGTCTGGACTTCAAGCTATCCTGAACGCCTGCATGATGGTTCAGACCGAAAACGCCGACGTCGTAGTCGCCGGCGGCGTTGAAAGCATGAGCAATGCAGAGTTCTACGTGAACGAGTCTCGTTGGGGAGCCCGATTCGGCTCAGTCACCCTTCATGACCGGCTATCTCGAGCCAGAGAGACCATATCCCCTGAGGACCGTTTTGGCTACATCAGCGGTATGGTAGAAACCGCAGAGAACCTGGCCAAACAATATGAGATTTCCCGAGAGGAACAAGACGAGTACGCTCTGCGTAGCCACCAGCGCGCTGTGGCAGCTAAGGAATCCGGGAAGTTTGATTCTCAGATTGTCCCTATTTCAATCCCCCAAAGGAGGGGAGACCCCGTCGTCTTCGACAAGGATGAAGGACCTCGCAGCGACAGCTCAATGGATGTACTAGGGCGCCTACGTCCGGTGATGAAAGATGGCTCGGTCTCTGCCGGTAACTCGAGCAGTCAAAACGATGCAGCGTCGGTCTGCCTAGTCGTGGCTGAGGACAAACTAGAGGAACTTGGCCTTGAGGCTATGGGTTTCCTCAAGGGGTGGGTTGTAACCGGTTGCCACCCTGCCACCATGGGCATAGGCCCTGTACCAGCAGTAAGTAAGCTTATGGACAAAGTTGGAATGTCACTTAGTGACATCGACCTTATCGAGTTGAACGAGGCATTCGCAGCTCAGGTACTAGCGGTGCTCAGAGAATGGAAACTCCCAAACGAAGACAACCTCAATGTCAACGGCTCTGGTATCTCGCTGGGCCATCCCATCGCAGCCACAGGCGCCCGTATTCTGACCACTTTGCTCAACGAGATGGAAGCCAAAGACGTTCAATACGGCCTGGAAACCATGTGCGTTGGCGGCGGCCAGGGCGTCGCTGCTTTGTTCGAGAGACGTTAGGAATCTGTCTGCTGTCAGCATCTAACAATAATTCGGAAGATAAACTAGAAAGGGCACGGAAGAACCGTGCCCTTTCTAATGTGAGGAAACGTAATGGCCAATAAAGAGGAAATCGCAGACGTTCTAGTAATCGGAGCAGGTGCTTCCGGGTCAGCATTTACCTGGAGTCTGGCGAAAGCTGGAATCAAAGTGGTCTGCTTAGAACAGGGCGGGTGGGTACCAACCGATGCGTTTCCTGTCTCCGAAGCTGATGCCCAAATCCATTGGCAGACAGATTTCCACCCAGACCCAAGCTTCCGTGGACTGCCAGAGGACTATCCGGTAAACGAAGACGAAACGCCAATAGCCCCGCTGATGTACAACGCAGTGGGTGGGAGTCTAATTCACTGGGGTGCCCATTTCCCTCGATTCCATCCTTCGGATTTTCGGGTAAAGACCCTAGAAGGGGTAGCCGACGACTGGCCAATTTCTTACGAAGAACTGGAGCCCTACTACGACGAAAACGACCGTATGATGGGTGTATCGGGTCTGAAGGGTGATCCCGCCTATCCTGAGAAGCCAGAGCGCCCTTGCCCTCCGTTGTCTATTCGGAGAAGCGGGCAATTGTTGGCTAAAGCCTTTGATAAGCTGGGTTGGCATTGGTGGGCTGCCGACACGGCTATATCATCTATGCCCCACCATGACCGCGACCCTGACGTAGGTGGATATCTCCGTTCCTTTGCAACCACTGACCTAACCTATTGGCCGTCCGCCCTCAAATCGGGCGCCCGACTGGAGACCCACGCCAGGGTGCGAGAGATTACAATCGATGAATCAGGAAACGCCACCGGAGCCCTTTATTACCAGGAAGGTCAACTGAAAGAACAAAAGGCCAAAGCTGTTGTGCTTGCCTGCAACGGTGTGGGTACCGCTCGACTTCTACTCAACTCGACGTCACCGCTCTACCCCAATGGACTGGCCAACAGCAGCGGACTCGTCGGTAAATGTTTGATGCACCACCCAGTGGGCTCGGTATTGGGTATCTTTGACGAAGATCTGGGAACCGAAGACAATGGTCCCAGAGGCAGCACAATGCTGAGTCAGGAGTTCTACGAGACCAATCCCGACCACGATTTCATCCGTGGATACGACCTTCAGGTTCTTGCGTACAGCGGGGCTCCATTGGCCGCTGCCATTGGAAGTCTCCTGGGACAGAAGGTGGCCTGGGGCGAAGGACATCATGCCGAATTCAAAGAGAGATTTGGCCACATGATTGGCATAACAATCATGACTGAAGACCTACCAGAAGAACACAACATGGTGACCATTGATCCGGAACTGACAGACAGTGATGGAATACCAGCCCCAAAACTAAATTACACCGTCAGCGAGAACACCTCAAAGATGCTGGCCCACGCGGTTGCCCGGGCCACAGAGGTTCTGGAGACTGCGGGTGCTAAGAAGACTGTAGCCCAACCCCTGCGCCGTAACGCAGGGTGGCACTTGCTCGGTACTGCGCGTATGGGAGAGGACCCAACAAAATCGGTGGTTGACCGCTGGGGGCGGACGCATGATGTTCCCAACCTGTTCATCATTGACGGCAGCATCTTTACCACCAGCGCCTGCGTCAACCCAACGACAACGATCCAGGCCCTGGCCCTTCGCACTGCTGACTACCTAAAAGGCGAAGGCAAGCAAGTAATTGAGTAGCTGAGAGCTATCAACTAACAGCGTGAAGACTTTAGTACGGCCCCTTCCTTTTTGAAGCTAGGAGCTTAGGGTCGGAGGGGAGCCGGTCTGGAATGTCCATTCCGGAAGTCCAATACACGGAAGGATGCCACTACACAGAAGGCAATTCCTATCAACATCTTTCTCGATGAACCTTCAACTGGCTGATCTTCCAAGACGGCCCGTTTCATCACGACCATTGACACTTGAATCAGCCACACTTAGGATTAATATGCTTGGCCATGAGCGGCGCATCGGACTTTACCGATCCATTTCAGAACCTTGGTTCGAGGCCAGCATCCAAACCAAGAATTAGATATTAGAAGGTGCACACATGCCAGAGGTCTACGGTACAGGTGATTTTCGTTATAACTTCGTTGAAAATTGGGCTAAATTGCCTGCCGGAATGTCCTTTAAAGAATGCCCCGGTGTGGCCGTCGACTCAAACGACAACGTATTTGTGCTAACCCGCGGCGAAGAGCCAATCATCGTATTAGACCGTGATGGAAATTACATCCGTTCTTTTGGAAAAGGGGATTTCAGCGCCGACCGAACCCACGGACTCTACATCGCCCACGACGACTCACTCCTCTGCTCAGATGACGGCATACATACCATTCAAAAGTTCAGCTCTGCCGGCGAAAAATTGCTCGAAATCGGCGAGCGTAACAACCCCGCTCCTCGTTGGAGCGGTGAACCCTTCAATCGCCCTACCTCAGCTGCCATCCATCCAGGCAACGGCGACATCTATGTGTCAGACGGCTACGGTAATTCTCGGATCCACGTCTATACCGGAGCCGGCGAATACAAGTTTTCATGGGGCGAACCCGGCATCGATGCAGGACAATTCATCCGTCCCCACAATATCGCCATAGACAGTAACGCCAACGTTTATGTTGTAGATCGAGAAGCGCACCGAATTCAAATATTTGACACAGACGGCAAGTTCCAGACTATGTGGAGCAATATCCACAGACCAGACTCCATGGTCCTCTGGGGAGAGCACATCTACGTGGGTGAACTTAACGGTATGGGGGGAGTGGATGATGCCCCCGGTCTGGGTCACCGAGTTACTATATTTGACCTCAATGGTAATCAGGTAAGTCAATTCGGCGATAAGAACGAGGGTGAAGGACCGGGACAATTCATCGCCCCCCACGGTATTGCAGTCGACTCTCAGGGGTCCGTTTATGTGGCAGAAGTTTCCTTCACCATACGCGGGTCCCATATGAACCCGCCCAAGGAACTACGTTCCCTGTCGAAATACACCCTAGCCAAATAACAAGGTAGCTATTTGGCTATCGACAGCCTGCCAACGACTAACATCTTGTCGAAAATATCCCTTCCCCCTCGCGAGGGGGGAAGGCCGGGCCAGATGATGTCGAAACTTGCGACCGTGCAGGAAATAGAGGCAAAATCACCTATTAAATCGTGTCCAAACTAACACCTATTTCCTATATCCCCCATACGTGAAACAGGCCCATTAACAATAAATAAACTCTTCAATCCTGTTCAGAATCACAGGGGCAAGCACATACAAACCACATAAATCACTACACTCAACCGGAGGGAACCAGCTTTGCCAGATTTCGGCGAAACAACCACAGTCCAATGGGATTCGGCCCTCGAAGCCATCGAACGCTGCTATGAATTAGGTTGGACCGATGGTTTGCCCGTTGTCCCGCCCACTGAACAACGGGTTAACGAATTCATAGAACATTCCGGACGCCCAGCCGGACAGGTGGTCGGGGAAATACCAGAGCGTCGCCGCGAAATAACCGTTGCCAAAGTAGCCGCCAACGCTGTGATGGCCGGATGCCTCCCTGAATACATGCCGGTGGTTTTGACTGCCACCGAAGCCATGCTCGACCCGGTTTTCAACCTAGTGGGGCCTTCATCAAGTATGGGAGGTTCGGCAATCTTATCCATCGTGAACGGGCCCATCTGCAAGGAGTTGAACATAAACTCCCGAAACAACCTGTTTGGCCCCGGAAACAGGGCCAACGCCACCATCGGTCGCGCCGTTCGGCTTATTCTAATGAATGCTTGTGCTGCAATCCCCGGAGTTTTCGACCGCAGCGTCATCGGTCATCCTGGAAAGTACACTTACTGCATAGCAGAAGCCGATCAGGATACCCACTGGACACCCTTGCATGTGGAACGCGGCTTCACCGCTGACCAAAGCACAGTCACAGTGTTTGCCGGTGAATCGCCCCGCCAAGTCAGAGCCGTTGGCCACCCAGAACCGATCCTGCACGCCCTGTCCGATGCGGCATCCAGCCTGGGTACCAATATGTCCACCTCCGGTTCCGTCGGCGACACTGGTATCGGAATTCGCCAGGGTCAGATTGTTGTAACGATCGCAGGTAACTCGCAACTATGGAAGGACTGGACCAAAGCCCAAGTGAAAAATTTCTTATTCGATCACTGTCAGAGATCAGTGGCCGACCTCAAGGCGGCTATGGTCCTGAAAGGTGACCCAGAATCGAGCGATCATGAAACGATGATTAAACTCATTCCTGAGCCCGACGATATCCTTCTAATATTTGCCGGTGGTGAAGAATCCAACATGTCTTCTGTGATTCCAAGTTGGGGTCCAAAAGTCGGGTCGACCGCCGTAACCAAACTAGTTAGATGATTGGGATTAGAAGCATAGCAAGCAAATAGAGATATTTACTGAAGGGTTACACCTTGATATCTTGCCTCTAGGGATAGGTCACCGTCACAATTTCAAGATTCCCATTCATACACAAACTGAGAAGGTATATACATATAGCATGAAGAAACAGGAAACTCGGTTTATTGTTATTAGACGAGAAGTACGATTCTTTGCCATTGGTTGAAGAGCCAAGTGACAAACGACTATTACGTTGCTTTTTCAACCTGAGATTGCGACAATCGATACAAATACGAACTTAGCGTCACCTAGCGGCGCAGAGAGAGGGGAGTAATGGCCCAGAGTGAACATGTATTGGTAAACCCAGTTACCCAGCCTGTAATCGCTCCATTCGATGGGGCGCCACGGTTGGCCAGCCTGGCCGGCACTCGTTTGGGTATAATCGACGATAGCAAGCGAAATGCCGATGTCCTCCTTGAGGAATTAGCAGAGGTGCTGAAAACGCGATACGAAATCACTGAGGTTCACTGGCACCGAAAACCCAGCGCCTCCAAAGCCGCAGACCCCAAAGCTCTGAAAGAGTTGACAGGAAAAGTGGACTCGGTCGTCATTGCGATAGGTGATTGAGGATCATGCAGTGCGTGCAGTGTGCACGACGGAATCCACGTGGAGAACGCCGGAATCCCTTCAGCAACCATCTGTACCGATCGATTCGTACCTACAGCTCAGGGTATGGCCAGAATGTGGGGAGCACCTGATTATCCCACTATTTTCACACCTCATCCCATAGAAAATATGGATCGGCCAGCTCTGAAAGCCAGAGCCGAAGAACTAGCCCCCATGGTAGTTCGTGTACTGACCGGAGAGGGTTAACCCTAGAATAATCACAGCGAATAAGAGCCCCCTGCTGCAAGTGTCCAGGGGGCTTCTCATTGGATTGCCAATAAGTCGGACTTATGCCAATTCTCGGCGGAGATCGGGAGGCAGCAGGTTGGCAATCGATTCCTCAATGGGATAAGACTCGTTACAAGCGGAGCAGTTCAGACTGCCAGATATGATATCGTCGCCGTCTTCCGACTCGATTTGCAAATCTAAATCACCCTTACATACTGGGCAAGCCAGTATCTGCATCAAGTCTTTCTTCATCGAAACTCCAATATCCACAAAATATCTGGACTAATCTAGGACAGCAACGCATTTTCGAGCAGCCCGTCCAGCAAATCTGATAGTCCTATCACCACAACGCCAGTTATCAACAGAGCTGTGGTTCCGGTCAATCTGCCCAGTAGCCGCTGCCAACGGGAGTCAGGCAGTTCAGGTTCTTCCGGATAACTATTCTGACGCATGAACCTCACCACGTAGAACATGTACAACGCCAATACGATCTTCACCGCCAACACCACCACATAAGGGCTGGTTACAACATCTTCCGTCAACCTTGAGGCCGACAGAATCACCCCTGTGATCAGCAACACAGCAATAGCCGTACTGACTAATTTACGGAACTCCACTCCAATCGACCGGTTGGTCTCAGGCGGCAGCCCTCGTGCCTGTTGAATAGCTGGTCTCAGCACCATCAGATAGAATATACCGCCGCCGACCCAAGCAACGGCCGACAACGCGTGCCCCCAACGTATGGCTAGTAATATCCAGTCTAAAACGTTCATTAATTTTGGGGACGCAACTTCAAAAATACCCTAATATGCTGAACCTCCGAGCAGTGCTCTTGCCTGACGGACGATCTCTTCAGTCTCTAAGATACTAATGTGGGTAGCCACCACATTACCATCCATACCAATAAAAAATGTCGTCGGGAAATATTCCAAATCATATGCTTCGGCGATCCGGGCCAGGCGATCAGTGGCAAAGTTAAAGGTCAAACCTAATTCCTCAATAAAATTTCTGGCATCCTCTTCCGAGTCGACTCCCTGAGGGACATAAAGCCCTAAAAATCGAACCGGCTCATCCTTGAGTTCCTGCCACGCCGCCTCAAAAGCAGGCATCTCTACACGACAGGGAGGACAGCTTGGGTACCAAAAATTCAGCACTACGGCATGGTTTTTCACCTCTTCCGATAATCGGAAAGTGTCACCATTGAACTGAACCACTTCAAAATCTCTGGCATTCTGTCCGGCTCCCCCGCAGGACACAGCCAGCACGGTAGCCACAAGTGCACATATGAAAGTAACCTTGCTTCTGGGAAAATAATTCATTGGTAAGATTGCGTTTGGTGCACCCGCCGAGTGGTTCCTACGACTGTAATCACCATTCTATCGACGGTCCAAAGTCGGGTCAATCAGATGGCAAGAGGTAACGTGATCAACCTCCCATGGGGCAGGAATCGCAAATCACGACGATCCAAGCATTTTTTATCGGCTCCGCCTGTGATACTAGGAAATTCTTATGATTCTGGTTCTCTTTCCGAGGTCTTGTCTTCCGTCTGTTTCTAGGGCACAGTATCTTTGGTCTCTATGGAGGGACTAAGCACAACTAACAAGGAGACCGCTATGCGTCTTGAAAACAAGGTAGCCCTGATCAGCGGCGGAGCCCGCGGTATGGGCGCGGTGGAAGCCAAACTTTTTGCGCAAGAGGGGGCCAAGGTAGTCATCGGCGACATGTTGGAAGATGATGGTCACCAGATTGAAGCCGAGATAAACGAGTCCGGTGGCAGTTGCGTATTTATTCCTCTAGACGTCAGCGACGAAGACGCCTGGCAAAAGGCGGTGACCGAGACTGTTGCTCGATTTGGTAAGCTAGACATCCTGGTCAATAACGCCGGTATATACAGGGCTCACAACGTGGAAGAGACGTCATCGGACGAATGGGACCAAGTCATGGACATCAACGCCAAGGGTGTGTTCCTAGGCACCAAGCATGCCATCCCAGCTATGCGGAACAGCGGTGGTGGCTCCATCGTGAATATATCATCGGTGGCTGGCCTTGTAGGAAGCCGTGTGACCTCCTCCTATAACGCGTCCAAGGGCGCAGTGAGACTGCTGACCAAGTCAACAGCCATCCAGTATGCCTCTGATGGGATACGGGTCAATTCTGTACACCCTGGGACAATAGAGACTCCTATGACCGAGGGCTTCTTAGCCGACGAGGAAAAACGCGCTGATCGGTTAAACCGGACTCCGCTAAAGCGACTGGGACGTCCAGAAGACGTAGCCTACGGAGCACTCTATCTGGCCTCGGATGAATCGTCATTCGTTACCGGCTCAGAACTAGTCATAGACGGAGGCCGGACCGCCGAATAGAAAGCCAATGGATGAGCTTCGACTGCCGAACTGCTGAAGCTCATCCATTGGCTGGTTCCGGCTAGCGGCCCATGGCGTAGGCGTCACGGCGTGGGTCTGCGCCTCCATTGCGGCTGCCGGTCGTCTGATCAACATGGATAGCACAAACGCAGCCCATGCGATACGTGAAATCTTCCCAGACCTCAACGTTATGGCCTCGTCTACGAAGCTCCTCGATCACATCAGGGTCAATACGTCCTTCTAATCCCACGAACCCGGGTCTGTAGGCGTGGGGCCAGAAAGAATTAGGGAATCCCCAAGACGATACGCGTGGCGCTTCGATGGCCTCTTGGGCTTCCATACCGAACTCAACCACATTCAGGAACAACTGGACCATAGATTGGGGCTGAACATCTCCACCTGGGGTACCAAAGGGCAGCAATACTTTCCCGTCCTTCATGGCCAAGGCTGGATTGGGAGTGAGCCTCGGGCGCTTGCCCGGCTCCAAGGAGCTGGGGTGGTCATGATCGAGCCAAGACTGGGACCCACGACCTGACACAATGAAACCAAGCCCTGGCACGATTGGGTTGTAAGCAATGGTGTCACTGGGAGTAGCAGAGAAAGCATTGCCCCAGCGATCTACTACGGCCGTGTAACTGGTATCAGCCTGCATTCCGCCAGCTACCGGTTCTGGCCGGGCCGGTTTTCCTTCGGGTGATTCCATTCCTTGATGCTTCCAAGGATTACCAGCAAGGGGCATCTCAGAAAAGGCTTTCTTCATATCGATGGTTGCCCGGCGTTCTTCAGCAAACGACTTTGAAAGCAAACCCTCTATCGGTACATTCACAAAGTCGGGGTCGCCGAAGAATGCTTCACGGTCACTGAGAGCCAAGTTGAATGCCGCCAACAACGAATGAATGTAATCGGCGCTGTTGTGACCCATACCCTTCAGGTCAATTCCCTCAAGTATCTGCAAAGCCTGAATACTAACCGGCCCCTGGCACCAAGGACCGCAAGTATAGACATCGATACCCTTATAAGTGCCGTGGGCCGGTGGATTTACACCTACGTGGAAATCGGCTAGGTCTTGCATAGTCAGAAGACCACCATTCTCTTGATGAAACTTCACCATCTCCTCGGCGATCTCTCCCCTGTAAAAGAAATCGCGGGCGGCTTGGATAGCTTCTTCACGGCCCTTGGAAGTGTTCCTCTGCTCAACCTCTATCAAGCGTCTAAAACTGCGGGCTAAGTCCTTCTGAACTAGTATCTCGCCCTCTTTGAAAGGTCGGCCTCCCGGGTAGAAAATCTCAGTAGTAGAAGGCCACATAGTCTGTTCATCAGACTCGTGGGTTATTCCATCTCCAACGGACTTAGCGAAATAAGCGGCCAGGGTAGCCGGAACCGGAAAGCCATTCTCCGCCAGTTCCATAGCGGGGGTCACAACCTGTTCAAACGTCATGGTGCCGTATAGTTTTAGGGCGGTCAGCCAGGCATCAGCTCCGGCTGGCGTCACAGCGCGAGGGATTCCGGGAGGCAGGTCTCCCCCGTACTTGGATAGATAATCATCTATGTTGGCCGCTTTGGGCCAACGACCAAGGCCGCTAATCTCCATGGTCTCGTTTTTCTGGGCATCATGGACAATGATTGGGGCAACGCCCCCGAAATTGGTCCACTGGGGCAGTACAACATTCAAGGTGATGCCTGCGGCTACGCCGGCGTCAGTAGCGTTCCCGCCCTGTTCCAAAATACGGTAACCAGACGCTGTAGCCAGATAATGACCGGCCGTTACCATGTGTGTAGAGCCAGAAACTGTGGGACGGTAGGATTTGATTCCGATTGCCACGATGCACCCCCTAGGCGACGTCTGTTTTTCTGCAAATACTGTGCCTAAAAAGGCACCCCCCGTTTCAGGAGATGATACGGAGGGGCAACCGGGGTGTCAATACAAATAGATTTCCATCAGCCATAGCAATCAGACTTCTCAGCGATAACAAGAGACGGTCCTACAGCGAAATCCCTCGTTTGTTACTTGATGACTATCGAACGCGATTTCTTTGGGAAGAAATACACTCTAGATTCATCAACCATTTGCAAATTCTAAGGCGTTCTAAGATGGAAGGAGCATGGCGATAAATACACAAGAAACATCAAATACAGCGCTCCAAAATTAAACCGGACTACTTATGTAATCCCAAATAGCGCCTGGCTATACCCACTTATAGAGAATATTGTTAATCGGACTCTGGCACGCCATGCATACTTTATCATCGGCTCAAGACGGGCTCCGATCCGGTCCGAGTGATAATATGGGGAGGAGTCCACACTAATGGGAGCCAATATAGAATGCTGATTGAAGTGGAAGTTACCGGTGGGGCAAATAGCCCTCTGGACCTACACCGGATGTTTGACTTACTGACCGATCCAATCGAGGTCATGCGGGTGTATTCCACAAGCCCAAATGGGGAAGACCTGTGGTGCAGTGTAACCGGTTGGAGTTCCGACGGAGAATGCACTGCTATGTCTGCGTTAGCCGAGGATTCTGGTGAAGGCGTAGTACTGCTGGTCTACGGCGGAGACGAGGGACTCAGATTGCAGCCAGCAGAATCAAGTGACGACTGGGACCTATCAAACCCGGCTCAATGGGGAGAAGCATGTCTGATGTTAGCCGAAGAAACACCGGTGGAATAGCTGATTCGATAAGCCAACTTAATCGCCCGTCAAGAACAACTAAAAGCTAAATGGTGAATCCTCAAATTCCCTGATCAAGGCTGACAGGGCCTGTTTGAACCGACCGTCATCATGCGATCCACGGAAATCCACCACTTTACCCTCCCGCAGCCCGGTACAAAGGCGGTCCTCTCGCTGGTAGAAGACGTCATCAGCCGCGACCGTGATGATTGAATCTCGCACCGTCGGGCCTGGATTGCTCACCAGGCTTGAGAAATTACGGCTGGTTAAAGGGTTTTCCAACGACGACGCCGTACATAGCAAAATCACACGATCGTAATAGACCGCGCTATCCAAATTGGTTGAACCGGAGGTAAGAGAATCCTCATCGTCGGCTGATATTATCCAGCTGGGCACTTGGGCCTCTGCGAGTCCAGACTTGATTCGGTCTGCAAATTCGCCATCATCCACAGACCCGACCAGCAGGACCCTCTTATAAGTAATCCCCGAATTTCGAAGTGAATCCTGAGCCGCGATTAATAATCGCGGTACACCAGCACCCTCGAGAAACCTGGAGTCGACCTCTCCCTTAGAACGGGATATTGTATCGAGGCCGATCATGCTTGGCCCAACGTGCTGGATCTCTCCAAGACCAATCACCCCAGTCAGGTCACAATTTGCTATGGTAGTGAGCCCACAGATGGCCCGAATGAGACTAGTGTTGCTCATCTTAGCGTTTATGATCACCGCGCCCTGGAGGTCAGCTCCTGACAGGTCTGCCATGTCGAGATTTGCTCCGACCAATCGGGAATTTCTAAGATTAGCCCCACTAAGGTTGGCCCAAGAAAGATCAGTTTGGCTGAGATCGGTTCCGGAAAGATCGGCCCGCTCGAGATCAACATACGAGAGATTAGAGAAAGCGATATTAGCGCCCTTCAGATCTACTGACTGCATAACGCTGTTCGACAAATTAGTCCGGCCGAGGGTGCAGCCGGCCATGAAAGCCTCGTTGAAGTTAGCTCTGGATAAGTTGGACCGCCAGAGATGAGCCCCTTGGAGATTGGCACCAGATAGGTCTGCCTGACGCAGGTCAGAGCCTGTCAAATCCGCCTTAGTGAGATCATCATGTGATAGATCTGCACCCGACAATTTCACAGCATTCAACATGGCCCCTGAAAGATCTAAGGACGGGCGCCCGTAAAGATAATCAGGTGTGAATGTCTCGCCAGCCCCCCTGTCTTCTAGTCGGTAGCCAAGACTGAAACGGGGCGTCTCAGTATTGGGCCTTCGCCAAGTAGCTTCACGCCACCTGGAGATGGCGCTGGCTCCAGCTCTGGCCAGGGATACGTGTTCAGAGTCCGCCAATGGCCGCTCCTCTGGAAGGCAAGCCACTTGAATTCAAGCGGATAGGCCTCAAATCAAATCCTAGGGGTATTCTCCGAGTTATCAACACCGGAGAGCAGATCACTAATAAAGGTTTAGGTTAACCTCGTTTGGAGAAAGCCGGAATGACTTCCTTCGAGAAGATGTCCAATTGCTTACTCAGCTCCGGCCAGCCCATACCCTCCGGCCACTGCAAGAATATATCTTCCAGACCGGGATATTTCTCTTCAATTTCTTTAAGCGTTTCAACAAAATGCTCTGGCGGGCCGCATATCCAGGCTTTCTGTTGAACTCCATCTTCGACCAAAGGAGTGCGGGCAGGAGCGCCCGGGCTCCCCCACATGCGCCCTTCTTCGTCGGTATAACGAACCAGACCAAATGGAGAGAACCACTTGTACCGCTCATCATGGTAGGGGCGAACGCGCTCCATGGCCTCTTTTTGCGTGTCGGCAATATAGAAACCAAACCCCAGGGACATGTCCTGCCCCAGCTTCAGCGACCGGCCCGCTTCTTGGGCTGCATCGCGGTACGTAGTGAAGAATTGCTCCACAACCTTTTCGCCGGAAAGAGCGGTCATACCCTTGATGCCTTTCTTAGCGATGAACTCGATACTACGCCCGCTGCTCATCGGCTGCCAAATATCTACCGGTAAATGCATAGGCCTTGGCACGAGAGTGATGTCCTTGAGCTGATAGCCTCGGTAGGGGACATCTGGAGGTATATTGTAGTGCTTTCCATGGTGACTGAAAGACTCTTCATTGAAAGCCTTCAGAATAATCTCGACTTGTTCTTCAAAGAGTTCTCGATTGGCATCTTGATCAATAAGCGGCGATCCAAATGTCTCCACTTCTCTGGATTGATAACCGCGGCCGATGCCGAAAATCAATCTTCCGCCTGTGAGGATATCACCCAGAGAGAAATCTTCAGCCAAACGTAGGGGATGCCACATTGGCAGGATGTTGAACGAAGCTCCAAATTTCAGGTTCTTGGTGTGGGCTGCCAGATGGGTACCTAACAGAGTCAGGTTGGGGATACATTCGAACCCTTCTCGCTGAAAATGATGTTCTGCCGTCCAGAGACAATAGTACCCTGAGTCGTCCATCTGCTTGGCCAACGCCAGAGCATTATCATAGGTCTGAGCCAGTTGTTCATTGGTATAACGACGGTCATCTGGCGGGGTCCCGTCGACGCCCACATTTTCCAGGTCTATTTGACCGACATATAAGACTGAGAATCGCTTGATCAAATTATGTTCCCCGTGAATCTAAATTTAACTGGGTTTTGATATTAATAAGGCTATGATATTCAAGGACATACAATCGCTAGAAGTGATTTTTCGCGATTCAAGTCCTCTCTAGAGCGGGCTTAGTATAGCACGATTTGAGCCTAGCATTGCTATTTTGCCGTAAGCAAATCGAGGAGCTATTGAACCACCTGGCGTCGTATAAGATCAGCGACAGTAGCTGCATCAAACCCCAGATTTTCTAGCACTGAAGAAGTATGCTGTCCAGTTACAGACCCTAGATGGCGCACTTCTCCTGGAGTTTCGGAAAGATGGATCGAAGTCGCCACCTGCCGAACTTTTCCTTCGGGGATGTCAGGCGCCTCAATCTCAAGGAGCATTCCCCGTTCCTTCACATGAGGGTCGTCCAAAGCCTCCGATAGTGAATAAACTTTGCCAACCGAGATATTGGCTCCCTTCAACTCTTCAAACCATTCGTCTCTGGTCTTGGCTAGAAATGCTTCGGCGAAAGCCTGTTCAACAACTGTTTTCTGATGACCGGTAGCATCTTGATGGGGCAGCAGATCCTCACGGTCGAGAGCGTGGCATAGATTAGTCCAGAACCAGGGCTCTATGGCGGCGATGGAGAAATATTTCCCGTCCTTGGTCTGATAGACATTGTAGTAAGGCGCCCCGCCATTCAGCCTATTCCCAGCACGTTCAGTTGATACACCTCGAGAAAGCACATCTGAAATCATGCCCGAGAGCATGTAGAGCACGCCCTCACTCATGGCAATGTCCACATATTGACCGATGCCAGTCTTTTCTCGGGCCATTAGAGCAGCCAGGATGCCGACAGCCCCGCAAAGCCCCCCACCGGCGTAGTCTGCAATAAGGTTCAACGGAATCGACGGTTTCCCATCACGAGGCCCAATCAGACCCAACGCTCCGGCAAATGAGATGTAGTTGATGTCATGCCCCGCTAGTTGTGCATATGGTCCATCTTGTCCGTAACCGGAAACTGAGCAGTAAACTGCCCGGGGGTTGATAGAACGGACTTTCTCATACCCAGCACCCAGCCGATCCATGACACCAGGCCGAAATCCTTCAACAACCACGTCCGTCGTCTCGGCAAGCTTCTGGAATATATCCTGGGCTTCAGGGTCTTTCAGATTCAAAGCGATACTGCGTTTATTACGTTGCAAAGCGTTGAAACAAGCGTGCTGGCGTGCATCGTCGTCACCCTGTATACCGGCCACCAATTTCTCGTAGGCAGAGCGAGTTTCGTCCATGGGACGCTCAATCATCAGAACATCAGCTCCAAGATCAGCAAGCACCGTAGTACAAAACATACCAGGTGCGTTGCGACAGAAGTCCAATACCGTAATGCCCTCAAGAGCCTGCATATGACCACCTATTTTTTTAAATGAACGTTTAGTAAAGCCCTGGAACCAATCGGGCCAATTATAGCCGACATATATTCCCAACAACCGTCGGGCCGGTGAGTGTGGTACAACCGGACAACTGCCTCTATAATCCCACCAACAAATTCCAGAAACCTAACAAATAACACGAAGTGAATATCACAGGAGGCGATAATGGATCTGTCCCTGCAAGGCAAAGTAGCAATGGTTACCGGTGGCAGTCACGGTCTCGGCAAGCAGGCTGCAGACTCACTGGCCAGAGAGGGTTGCAAGGTTGCGATCTGCGCGCGCGGCCAGGAAAACCTGGATACAACGGTAACCGAGTTGAAATCCAAAGGTTATGACATCATGGCAGTACAAGCCGATGTTTTGAAAGCAGAAGACCTCAAGAATTTTCATGACCAAACGGTAAAAACTCTAGGAGAAGTTGACATCCTAGTAAATAACGCCGGGGGCAGAAAAGGCACAGCAGACTTCCAAGAAACCGGACTCGAGACTTTTAGAGAAGGTATGGAGTTTAACTTCATGAGCGCAGTTGAACTCATCTCAAAGGTATTGCCACATATGCGAGAGCAGAAATGGGGCCGGATTATCAGCATCTCATCCATCTATGGTCGTGAATACGGTGGTTCCATCGATTACATGACTGGCAAGGCAGCTCTCATCGCCTTCTCCAAGCACCTGGCTCTCAATCTGATGAAAGAGAACGTCCTGGTCAACTGCATTGCCCCGGGGTCCATCGATTTCCCCGGAAGCAGTTGGGACCGGTTCCAGCAAAACAGCACGCCAGAACAGGTCGCCGACTTCATAGATCGCAACCTGCCCGCTGGGAAGTTCGGTTGGCCAGAGCCCATCGGTGACACAGTAGCGTTCCTGGCTTCAGAGAACGCAAGTATGATTACAGGCACATGCTTGAACGTTGACGGAGGGCAGTCCAGGTCTCTAATCTAGAATTTTATAGCTTCACAGGTTTGAAAACGAAATTTCGCGTTAGGCAGATGATGGACTATGGCGAAGCGATAGAAAATCCAAATTCGAAGCCATTGACGCACCATGAGGTCCAAGCGAGGGTTACACAAACTGCCCAAACGGTGCCCGCCGGGAAAATCAAGGTCTATCTGGAATCACTTTCCGCTAACCTCTCCTAAGAACTGTCGCCAAGCAAGGACGCAGGCCTCAGGAGCCGAGTGCTGCACATAACCGCCGGAGCCAGGTATAGTAACCAGTCGCCCATTACCAAGTTTCTCGGCAAATACCGTCGTGCGCTCCGAGCTTTCCTTCGCACTCTGCTCCGATACCAAGACCATGGCCGGGGTCTGAATCTGAGGCAATATGTCTGTGAGGTCCTGAGTTCCCAGGTAAGCCAAGGATTCCAAGACCACCCGCTTGGATGTCTGAGACATCTGATCTATGTACCAGTTATGATGGTCGGGATCAGATTTGCCAGGTTCAAGCCGGCGTTCTGCAGTCTTGTTCACCCAGGCAGCCACGCCCTCCTCGCTAACCAGATTGTAATACTGCTGATACATATCCACACCCGCGAACTTGTAGGGTGATGTGCAAGTAGTTAGGGTATGTAACCGCTCAGGATGCTCGTAGGCAAACTGCAGGGCAATGGTGCCTCCTACCGTCTCGCCGACGAGGTGTACCTTATCAATTCCCAGTAGGTCCAGTAGTTTCAGCAAGTCCGTACCCCAGTTACTCAAGGACCAGTCATAGCCTTCAGGAGGGACAGACGACTGTCCAAAGCCACGGGCATCCAGCCTGATCACCCGGTACTGACGGCAAAGAAGTGGCACCCAGGCGTACCACAGCTTAGTGTTCTTGGAATTGCCGTGGTGGAGGACGACGGTTTCAATTCCATCGCGCCAAGGGTCGGTGAAATTATCATCCTCGTAGTACATATCAAGAGTGTCATCAATCTTGACGAAAGGCATATTCTTCTCCGGTTCTTAATTGACTTCTGGAATGGGACTGGACGTTAGTCGATTATCGGGATAGCAACCGAAACCCGGACTTTGTCCCCGTAAACAGCAGTTGTATGACCGCGACCAGTAAGATCATCGGCTAGCAGAACATCTCCGGGTCCAAATACGCGTTTTGTGCCGTCACCCAACCCGATCTCAACTTGGCCTTCTAGAGTGATCACATACTGTCTTTGAGGAGCCGGGTGCCAGTCAATAAAGCTGCCGGGCTGGTAGCGTCGAAAGTGGATATTCTTGGCATTTTCAACCGGTGTCCTCTCAGACGTCTCCATCTGATCATAGGGCAAGTCAAGCTCCTCCAAATGAGATTCGCCGTCCTCTCCGGTATAAATGCGAACAACTTGCATGTTGCCTCCATATTCAGTGGGGATTTACGGGCGAATCATAAAGGTGGGAGTAGCAAGCGTCAATTTAGCCGTTGAGTATCAGCTTTTTCCCGGTCAGGCATATGTCGAGGAGGCAGCAAGCATCACAGGAAGGGGCGGTTTTAAAGCAAACCATCTTAGCGTGATGGTCCCACAGGGCGTGAAATTCGCTATACAGCGTTATATCCGCGGGTATATGTTTATGAAATAAGGCTTGATAATCGCTGTACTTAGGGCGTTCTGCATCTGGAGACATATCTAACCGATCCATGATCCGACGAGTATAGGAATCAATCACAAATGATGGCTTCCCGGCCCCATAGACTATGATGTCGTCGGCAGTTTCCTCACCGATTCCATAGATCGACAATAACTCTTCTCGTAACAATTGCGTAGGCTGGGCAAATAGGACGTCTAGCCCACCTTTATACTTAACCGTGACGTGCGCAGCAAAGGCTTTTAATTTTCGGGCCTTGGCATTGAAATAACCAGACGAACGCACCAGCTTTGCCAATTCCGGTTCTGCAATATGATGCACTGCACTGAATGACCAACAATCAGCCTCACGCATCTTGGCCAGAGATATTTCAACATTGACCCAGGCTACCGACTGGGTCAGAATGGCTCCGGCCACCACTTCAAATGGACCGTCTCCAGGCCACCAATGCTGGGGACCGTAGGTAGCGTAAAGACGATGGTAAACGTCCATCAGCCGGTCACTCATCGGAGTGCCCTCAGGCATTTGCCATCACTTCGGCATAAGGTCGGATTGGTAATGATTGACCTAGTTGGATAGAGTGCTCGGTTACCCAGCAGTTATAGGCGTAAGCTTCGACTCCAACGGACACCGCCGAACGAAGAGCCCTAGCTAGATCCGGATCAGAAGAGTCACTAGTGGCAAATGCAGTAACGTCCGACCGTTGGATGACAAAGATAACCGCTGCACGGTGACCAGCTTCAACTACCGCCTCCAAAGTACGCAAGTGCTTGGCCCCACGGGCGGTGGGAGCATCAGGGAAAAGACCTACGCCGTTTTCCACCAGGGTCACAGACTTAGCCTCAATATAACAGCGCCCGGTCCGGCCTTCCAGCATCAGGTCTAGTCGGCTATCACCAAATGTAACCTCACGGTACATTTCAGAAAAACTGGCAAACTGCTTCAGGTGACCGTTCAACACGCCTTCGGCAACCAACGCATTTGGTGCCCTCGAATCGGCGGACACCAGGGCAGTACCAACGTCTACTAATACGAGATCAAACTTGGTCTTACGGTGTTCACCTTCAACAGACCGCACCAACACCCGAAAACCAGGAACGAATAACTCTTTCATGCGGCCAGAGTTTGCGACATGAACTCCAACCTCCTTTCCATCCACCTCCACCTTGGCCAAGAATCGGTTAACGCGCTCCAAAAATATGCCCTCAACTAAGTCATTTCCCAAATCCAAACCGATGCTCCCGTGGCCAGCAAGGCTCCAACCCAGATCATGGTAACCCTAGGCTCTGATTGGTAGCAATATCAACGCTTATTAGATAAAGAATCGAATGGGGATTACGATTGACTTCGTGTATAATTTTGCACCTGATACCACAGTCACAAAGGAGAACGATGAGCGGATTTACCGACAGGTTGGATCAGGCAGCAGAAACAACTAAGAGTTTAGTTTGTGTGGGTCTTGACCCTGACCCAGCCAAAATGCCAATTTCCGGTGTTTACGAGTTCAACCGGTCAATCATTGACGCCACCGCCGAGTATGTCTGCGCCTTCAAACCGAACCTCGCTTTCTATGAGTCCATGGGGCTACCAGGTTTACGTGAATTGGAAAAAACGATAGAGCACATTCGAAACTCCGCTCCGACCACCATCATACTTGGAGACGCCAAGCGAGGAGATATTGGACCTTCTGCCCGTGCTTACGCCAAGGCGATGTTCCAGGTTTGGGGGTTTGACGCTATCACTATCAATGCCTGGGGCGGTGAGGATACGGTAACGCCGTTCTTGGACGACGATTCAAAAGGTGTGTTTGTCTGGTGTCGTGGTTCGAACCCAGGATCGGCAGACTTTCAAGACGTCCAAATCACCACTAAGGATGGCACGATGCCGCTCTACCGGAACATGGCCATTTCCTGCAATCAGTGGAACACAAATGGAAACCTTGGTCTGGTTGCGGGAGCAACGGTCCCGGCACAATTGGCAGCGATTAGGGATGTTTGTCCGAGCATGCCACTGCTTATTCCGGGCGTCGGAGCACAGGGAGGCGACCTGGAAGCTGCGGTAAAACTTGGCACAGACATTAGAGGACGTGCCGCACTGATCAACTCATCGAGAGGAATTATCTACGCTTCAAGTGGGCCGGATTACGCCGATGCAGCAGCCCAAGAGGCCAATAAACTACGTGAGAATATCAATCAAATACTTGAATCGGATGGGAAAGGATGGTCCTAGGACTAAAGATCGGCGACGTTCTACAGATGAAAAAGCCCCATCCTTGTGGTGAGTCGCTTTGGACTGTCACCAGGTTGGGGGCTGACATTGGCATGAACTGTCAGAAATGTGACCGGTACGTATTATTGGCCAGGTCGCAAGTGGCGAGGCGCTTGAAACAGATTATGCCTTCGAATGAAGTTTCAGAAGGCGAGGCTCTAAGCTGAAGGTCCTAAACCACCGCCTTTTATCATCCTTATACATTGCCGAATCCCATGCGAGAAGCCCCGCCATCTTCGTTGGGATGATCTTATTCCTAGGACCATAGCTCAGCATGGAAACCGCGTATCTGGTCGGACATCATCTCAATGAAATTTCTGACAGCCTGACCTGCGAACTTACCCTTCAAAGTGCAAACACCAATCACCGATCCAGGGAACAGATGATCTAAACGAGAGACGCTGAACCGGTTGTGATCTTCCGCATGGAGGGTGAAATCGCTTCCAATCGCTACCCCCATTCCGATTTCAACATACCTTTTCATAGACTCTGTATCGTCAAGGGCCAACACAACATCAGGTGCAATCCCCCTACTCTTAAAGGATTGTTCCACTCTCTGGCGTAGTTGACTGTCAGGAGCGGTCAATATCAGCGGGTACTCTGCGATGTCTTCCAGCTTAACCGGCTGGTGATGGAGAAGTTCATGCCCAGGAGGAGTCAGAAGTACGGTGTTGTAATTGAACAGTTCCCTGAATTCCAACGTTGTGTCATCGGAAGGAGGAGATGAACAGAACGCCAAATCAATCTCTCCGGAACGGACCAGCTGAATCAGCGGACTGTACGACCGCGCCAGCAACCGAATTCTAACTTCCGGATAATCTTCACGGAACTTTTGGATTCCAGACGGCAGATGATGAGTGACCAAATCAGGGTAAGCGCCCACAACAAATGAACCGCGCCTCTCTGAGTAATCCATCTGAGTCTTCAAGGCATCCACTGAAGTTACGACCGGTGTTACCAACTCGAGTAAAGTAACGCCCTCAGACGTCAACTGTATCGGGCGTTTAATTCGGTCAAATAGAGTGATGCCAAACTCATCTTCTAATTTTCGCAGGTGTGTGGTCACTGTTGGTTGGCCAAGCTCAAGAGCACGAGCCGCTTTAGAAACACTACGTACCCGTGCAACGTGGTAAAAACTGATGAGTTCCCTGAGTTCCAATTCGTCCCCCTTGGAGCACCACTAATCAACCGATATAATATATCATATATTATCCCTTGACAAAATAAGTCGTCAATTTGAGAATGTGATTGCCTGCAGAGTCGTCAATAGGTTACCATTACGCCTAACGACGAATAGAAATGCAATTATTCGTACGCCAAGAGAAGAAAATGCCCTACGTAATAACGGAACCTTGTATCGGCGTCAAAGATGCCTCATGCGTAGAAGTTTGTCCGGTAGACTGCATCCACACTACCGATGAGTCAGAGCAGTACTTCATAGAGCCGTCAACCTGCATCGACTGCGGATATTGCGTTGCGGCCTGTCCGGTTACTGCGATATACGACGAGTTCAACATTCCTTCAGAGTGGCGCACCTACATCCAGAAAAACCGGCAGTTCTACCGCTAATCTTATGTCGGCTACTCTGATTGGGCTCTCCTAACATAGCAGCATAGTAAGTCATCCGTGGCTCCACCTCCCACGTCATACCGACATCTCTCCCGTTCCCTATATAGTAACGCCCAGCGTCCAGTCTTATACTACCGCTAATATCCGGCTAACCTTAGAGGTACCTCTCAATGACACTATTCCTTAAAGATGAAGACGTAGCACAGTGCGTGACCATGGACAGCATGTTAGAAGCTATCGAATCCATGCAGCAGCACTACGGCCACGGGGAAGCTCATAACATGACAAGACGAAAGGTCATCGCCGATAGTGGAATGTTGTCAGTGATGGGGGGAGGGCTTTTCCATATGGGCCTCCTCGGAGTCAAAACCTACACAGTAGTTAAAGGATCTTATTCTTTCCAGGTCAGTCTCTACGATGCGAACACCGGAGAATTACTCTGCTATACCCAGGCCAATCGCCTGGGGCAACTTCGGACCGGAGCAACAACCGGTGTTTCAGTGAAACACTTGTCGAACCCGGGTGATATAAACGTGGGCATTATCGGAACCGGAGGACAAGCTCCTACTCAATTAGAGGCAGTATCCAAGGTGCGGAACATCAATTGCGTTAAAGCCTTCAGCCGCACTAAAGATCGTAGGGAAGAATTCGCCAGTAGGATGACCAAGACAATGGGGATCGAAGTCTCCGCCGCCGCGACGAACGAGGGAGCTGTGCGAGATTGTGACCTCATTATATGCGTTGCCGCCACCATGGACCCAGTAGTTGAAGGGACCTGGCTGAAGAACGGGAGCACCGTGATTGGCGCCGGTCCCACCACCTGGCGAGCCAAGGAAGTTGATGAAGATACCATCACACGGGCAGATAAGATAATTGTGGACTCCGCCGAGCAGGCAGGTATTGAGGCGGGCGATCTCTGTAATGCCGTGGACAAAGGATTAATCCAGTGGAGCAAGGTACATGAGCTTAGACATGTAGTTTCCGGAGCAGTAACTGGCCGAGATAATGCAGGACAGATAGTCTATGCCAAGATTATGGGCACCGGAGTCGCCGACGTGGCTGCAGCGAAGCTGGCTTATGACTCAGCCAAAGCCAACGGCTTGGGCCGGGAAATGGACTGGTAATCAAATGACGTTTCTAGCTGGCCTTTAGATACTCACCGATCGTACTGATCTCATAAGATCCTGGTTCGGAAGGTAGGCTCTCAGCCGCTGCTCTAGCGGTATCCATGGAAGTGAAACATGGGATGTGCTTTTCCACCGCTGCCCGTCGAATGTAGAACCCGTCCCGCATTACATCCGGAGAGCCGGATATAGTGTTCACCACAGCACTGACACTGCCGTCTTCAATAACATCCACCACGTTGGGATGCCCTTCACTGAGTTTCTTGGTGGTCATGTTCACCGGTAGTCCCATAGCGGAAATCATGGCAGCAGTTCCTTCCGTGGCATAGAGAAGGCAGCCAGAATCGGTAAGGTTTCGAATCAGGGACACAGCTTCAGACTTGTGATGATCGGCGATGCTGAGTAGCACACCGCTTCCTGGTTTAAAGTTGAGATTGGCCGCAAGCAACGTTTTGGTCAACGCATTCTTAAAGTCTTTGTCAACCCCCATAACCTCTCCGGTAGATTTCATCTCTGGCCCGAGATGCCAGTCAACACCAACGAGTTTAGCCATGGAGAAAACCGGAGCTTTTATACCAACCAAATTCTGTTCCGGCCAGAGGCCGCCGGAATAACCCTGAGATCGGAGAGTCTCTCCCAGCATCAGCCTCGTCGCAAGTTTCGCCACCGGTACACCAGTCAATTTTGATATGAATGGTATGGTACGGCTGCCCCTGGGGTTGACTTCAATTATGTAGACCGTGGTCTGTTCCGTGTCATCATGCGGAGTCAGCGGACTGCGGTAAGCGGCCCCCCCGTGAATCACGAATTGGACATTCATAAGACCTTGAACGCCCAGCGCCAATCCGATGCGGGTAGTGTAATCGACAATCGTCTCCACTTCCCTAGGGCTTAGGCTCATGTTCGGATAAATTGCCATTGAATCGCCACTATGTACTCCTGCTCGTTCAACGTGTTCCATGATTCCAGGGATCAACACCTGTTCCCCNTCACAGATTGCGTCGACTTCGCATTCCTTTCCCTCCAGATATCGATCTATGAGAACCGGTTTGTCCGGGGACATTTCAACTGCTGCAGTCAGATAGTGAATCAACTCGGTAGCGTTTTGAACAATCTCCATGGCCCGGCCACCGATTACATAGCTGGGCCTGACCACAGATGGGTATCCAATGTTTTGGGCTACCTTCAACGCCTCTTCGACCGAGGTCACTGCGGCACCTGGTGGCTGCGGGATACCCAATCGGGATAGGAAGTCTTCAAACTTATGCCGATCGGCGGCTATATCTATTGCCTCTGCACTAGATCCTAGAATGGGCATCCCAGCATTGGACAACGACTGGGAAAGATTTATGGCTGTTTGCCCTCCAAACTGAACAACAGAAGCGGGGTATTCCCCATCCACTTGTTCGTTCTCCAGAATGTCCCGCACAGACTCCTCATCAAGCGGTTCAAAGTACAGGCGGTCGCTGGCATCAAAGTCGGTGGAAACTGTCTCTGGGTTAGAATTGATCATGATACTGCGGACCCCGGCTTCAGAGAGAGCCGTTGCGGCATGTACGCTACAGTAATCGAATTCTATTCCCTGACCGATCCGTATTGGTCCACTTCCAATCACAACAGCTTTCCGGCCTTCTAGGGGCAAAGCTTCATTCTCTTGGTCATAGGTGCTGTAATAATACGGTGTGACAGCATCAAATTCGGCAGCGCAAGTGTCCACAGTTTTGTATACAGGTCTGATGTCCCATTCGTGCCTAAGGCCTCGCACCTGTTCCGGCAACATCGCAGCCAGGGTACCAACCTGGTTATCAGAGAACCCAATCCGTTTTGCTGATCTAAGCAGCGTGGGTGTGAGCTCTTCACGCAGCAAGCGGCGCTCCATGTTAACGATGCGTTCAAAGGCGTTCAGGAACCATGGTTCAATCTTGGTGTAGTCCAAGAGCTCATCAACAGTAGCCCCTCTACGCAATGCCGCCATTACACCCCACAGGCGTTCGTCGTTTGGACCCAACGGCAAGCTGTCCAAAGACAACTCCTCTTCAGTACGCCACGAAGGGTCTTCCCAGAGCAGGTTGCGGCCATTTAATTCCAGAGACCTAGCTCCCTTCTGCAGAGCGGCCTCAAACGACCGTTCTATAACCATCACCTCTCCGGTGGCCTTCATCTGGGTAGTGGTACGGCGATCACCATGAGGGAATTTGTCGAAAGGCCATCTGGGTATCTTGAGCACACAATAATCAAGTGCTGGCTCGAAAGCCGCTGTTGTCTGCTTAGTGACAGCGTTTTCAATTTCATCTAATTTTTTGCCTACTGCAATCTTGGCAGCAACTCTGGCAATAGGATATCCAGTAGCCTTGCTGGCCAGAGCCGAGCTCCGGCTCACCCTGGGGTTCACCTCAATGACATAGTAAGGTGACTCCGGTAGCCATTCCTGCCCCAATGTTTCAGAGACTCTGGGATGGGGCTGCAATGCGAACTGGACGTTGCACCCTCCTTCGATACCCAGCCCGCGAATAATCTTGAGACTGGCAGTGCGGAGCATCTGATATTCGTGGTCACTCAATGTCTGGCTGGGTGCCACCACTATACTATCTCCGGTATGCACCCCCATCGGATCCAGGTTTTCCATGTTGCAAATGGTGATACAGTTATCTGCGCTGTCTCGCATCACCTCATACTCAACTTCTTTCCAGCCGACAAGAGAGCGTTCTAACAGAATTTGGGAGATAGGGCTGGCCGACAAACCAGTACGGGCAAAAGTCTCAAATTCTTCTTCAGTGTTTGCTATCCCCCCACCACTGCCACCTAGGGTATAGGCGGGTCGCACCACCAAAGGAAGGCCCATCTGCTTGGCAGCTGCCAACGCCTCTTCCATAGTATTAACGCTAAGATTTTCAGGTTCCGGCTCGTTGATATCGTGGAGAAAGTTACGGAAATATTCACGGTCTTCGGACCGACGAATGGTCTCCAGAGGGGTACCAAGAAGACCCACGTTGTGGCGTTCTAGAACTCCGGCATCTGCAAGTGCTACAGCGAGGTTCAAGCCAGTTTGGCCACCAAGAGTGGGAAGTATGCCATCCGGCTGCTCACGTTCAATTATCCTTTCCAGAACCTCAACAGTAAGTGGTTCTATATAGACCCGGTCTGCAATACCCTGGTCGGTCATTATCGTAGCTGGATTGGAGTTGACGAGAACAGTGGTAACACCTTCTTCCCGAAGGGATTTGCAAGCCTGTGTGCCTGCATAATCAAATTCTGCCGCTTGCCCAATAACAATGGGGCCTGAACCGATTACGAGCACCTTTTTCGGCTTGTCGGGAATGATTGCCTCCCTTTCCGCAGTATCCTGCGGCCGCGTCCCAATATGGGGACTTAAATTATGCCCTACGATGTTATACCCGACCACACCATTTGGCTATACAACCAATTGGCACAGCCGGGTATAACTGTGAATTACTCTGCGGTCAATCCCTGAAGATTGGCCGCTGCTATATTGTTGGGAGCAGACATGGTAGTTCTATCAACTTCCTTGTATGCAATGAATTTAATAGCTGCGAAACGAAGGAGCTAAAGAGTTTGCCATCCCAGTCTGCGGCATCCTCTCCGTGAACCGTCTGCTCCATCCGTGGAGGAACCTTGAGGTTCACCACTCCAGGACCGTCTGATTCAACTTCGATTCTTCCCAGGGGAAATAGAGGTTGCCCCTCCATCTCTGGGTCCACGGCGTTTACCACCAGGTCCCAGTGTTTCCCCAAGGTTCCTTTGCCTGCTGTAATTTTATAAACGTACTCACCACAAGAATAGTTAGACGTTTCCTCTTCTAGGAAAGAGGCCACACTTGAAAAATCAACCGCCACCGCCACATCCACACCACCCTCCAGCAAAAACATGGCGAATGAAGACATTAATAATCCTCCAGAAAATAACACGCCTGTTAGGGTCGGGTTTTGTAGTTTGGGCTTTTTAGTATTACCCTAAATTTAAGTTGCCGTAGGGTCCAGTTGCATCCTCCTAATAATTATTTAGTGCTGATTACTTCCAGTTAACGAACTTCGAAATGTTTGGCCTGGCTTCCGCACTGCCCGGGCCCGTCGGTCATTAGCCTTTGAAATCCTCGATCATTTCTATGAATTGATCGAACATATATTCATTGTCTCTGGGACCGGGTGAAGCCTCAGAATGATATTGTATTGTAAAAAGCGGTAGGGATTTATGGCGAAATCCTTCCACAGTTTGGTCATTTAAGTTGATATGTGAGACTTCCAGGCCTGAGGGCAATTTCTCAGAGCTCACAGCATAACCATGGTTTTGTGAGGTTATGTAAACTCGACCGTCGGTTAGATCTTTCACTGGATGATTCCCACCGCGGTGTCCAAATTTCAACTTGAAGGTATCGGCGCCAAGGGATCGAGCGATAATCTGGTGGCCCAAACAAATCCCCATAACAGGAACATGACCGAGCACTTGTCGAGTGTTATCCACTACGTAATCTAATTGCTTCGGATCTCCGGGACCCGGTGAGAAAAGTATGCCCGAGGGCTTCATATTCAATAATTGCTCTGCAGGAGTCCCTGCCGGCACTACGGTCACCTGACAACCACGACGCCTCAGTTGGCGCAGTATGTTGTACTTGAGGCCACAGTCAGTGACAACTATATGATGTTTTATCTCTGGCAGATCCTCACCGTCTGAATTCCAGTCGTATTCTCCCCCGGTTGTGACTGTGGCGACATAATCCCTATCGTCGTAGGCAGGAGAATCCTGCAATCGCTTTAACGCGGTCTCAGGATCCCCGCTTGTTATGATTCCAAGCATCACGCCTTGAGACCTCAATCGACGAGTCACCGCCCTGGTGTCAATTTCAGATATCCCAGGTATGCCTTGGCTGGACAAGAACTCGTGAAGGCTCTGGTCACTGCGCCCATGGCTAGGCTGTTCGCAACTCTCTCTGACGATAAACCCACCAACCTGGATACGAGACGATTCAAAATCCTGGGGGTTGATGCCGTAATTACCCACCAGTGGATAGGTAAGAGTCACTAATTGACCTGCATATGATGGATCAGTCAACACCTCTTGATAGCCGGTCATACTCGTGTTGAACACCACCTCGCCGAGGCCGTCCACATCGGCTCCAAATCCAATACCTTGGTGTATGGAACCATCTTCCAATACTAGATAAGCTGGCTCGTGCAATCTAGGGCACCTGTCCATTTATAAGATTCTTCGATTTGGTCCTAATCCCAGTCTGGCGAAGTACTATGCCCGTCCCTTTTCCGCTTGAAATTGCAGACCGGGTCCGTCATAGACAATAGTTCCGCCGACGATGGTCGCTACCACCCGACCTTTCAATTTTGTCCCATCCAAGGGGGTATTCTTGCCTTTAGACTCAAACTGAGATGTGTCTACAGTCCATTCATGTTCGGGATCGAATATGACTATGTCTGCGGTCGTTCCCGGTTGTAACGTGGCTAGCTCTTTATAAGACTCACCCAGAATCTTGGCCGGTCCCAGAGTCAGGCGGTCAACCAATGCCACCATGCTTAATTTACTCTCGTGAACCAGTTGCATAAGTGACCCAAGAGCAGTCTCTAATACGCTGATTCCAAAGGCCGCATCCTGATAAGTCACTTGTTTACTAGTCAGATCATGGGGTGCGTGGTCAGTAGCGATGCAATCAATCACCCCGTCAGCTAGCCCTTTAATCAGCGCTTCAACATCATTCAGTGAACGGAGCGGCGGATAGACCTTAGTGCTAGTGTCATAAGCTAAACTACCAGCCACAGAAGCCGAGGCCCCCTTTCCACCCAAGACCCATTGGTCGGTAACCGTGAGGTGATGAGGGCAGACCTCTGCGGTCACGGAAAGGCCCCGGTCCTTGGCTTCTCGCACCAAGGGCACACTCCCAGCAGTACTGAGGTGAGCAACGTGGAGCCGACCGCCGGTCGATTCAGCAAGGGCGATATCTCGCGCGATCATCGCCTCTTCCGCCGCCGCTGGTATGCCGTCCAACCCCAAGTGGGTAGCCACAGGCCCCTCGGCCATAACACCGTTGCAGGATAATGATTTATCCTGGCAATGGTTACTAATAGCCAGGCCAAGATCAGAACTATAAGTCAATGCCAGTTTCATCAAGTTGGCATCAAAAACTGGATCCCCGTCATCGCTGAAACATGCCACGCCGGCACTAGCCAATTCTTCCATCTCTGAAAGTTCATAACCTTTCCGACCTTTGGTCACACATCCGATCGGTAGGATTCGCACCTTAGAATCCTGACGGGCCTTCTGTTGTATGAACTCCACAACTGCAGCGTTATCAATCGGAGGGTCGGTATTCGGCATCGCGCAAAGGGTTGTAAAGCCGCCTTTGGCCCCCGCCCTGGAACCCGCAGCAATGGTCTCTTTGTACTCGAACCCTGGCTCACGCAGATGGCAATGCAGATCGATAAACCCGGGGGCTACTACCAATCCGGTGCCATCGATGACCCTGGTTCCGTCGGGGATGCTATCTGAACCCAGACTTCCAGTGGCCAGGATCTCTCCGTTGCCAATCAAGATATCGCCCACCTGGTCCAAGTCACGGCTAGGGTCGATTATCCTGGCTTGGCGAATGACTAAACTTTCCGTTTCCAAATACTACTTCCTTGCTTTACCGTCTTCACGATTTTAATCAGGATTTAATCTAGCTGAGTAGGCCCGGTAGTCACGTGATAGAGCAGGGCCATGCGGACGGCCACACCATTAGTCACCTGGTCTTCAATCACAGAATTGCCACCGTGGGCAATGCTATTACTGATCTCTATTCCTTCATTCATAGGCCCTGGATGCATCACTAAAGCTCCTGGATTGGCCCGGGAGAGTCGCTCATCGGTGACCTGCCAACGTCTGATGTATTCACGCAGACTCGGCAAGAAACCAGCGTTTTGTCTTTCTTGCTGCAGCCTGAGAGCCATGACTACATCAGCCCCCTCTATAGCCTGGTCCAAGTCCGAGTCGAATTCCACAAGCGACCCTATGGTTGATTGGATAATGCTGTTACTAGCGAGCAGAAGGTCTGGCGGCATAAGAGTAGTGGGACCGGAAAGTACGACTTTAGCTCCCATCTTGGCAAAGCCCCATATATCAGAACGGGCCACACGGCTGTGGAGGACGTCCCCTACAATGACTATCTTTTTGCCTTCAAGACCACCTAATCTATCCTGAACGGTATAGATATCGAGAAGGGCCTGAGTTGGGTGGGCATGCAGCCCGTCACCGGCGTTTATTATGTTAACTGTATCCAGTTCCTGGGCCAGCAGATACGGCGCACCGGAGTGGGGGTGGCGAATAACAATGGTATCCACTCCCATAGCCTGGATAGTCAGTCCTGTATTCAGAAGCGACTCACCCTTCTCGGTACTGCTACCTGAAGCTGACATATTTATGACGTCAGCGCTCAACACCTTACCCGCCTCTTCAAAAGATATCCGAGTCCGGGTACTAGCTTCATAAAACAGCGTTACAACGACCTTTCCACGAAGCGCCGGGACTTTCTTGATGTCTCTGCCGAGGACTTCTTTCATACTGCGAGCAGAGTTCATAACATCATGAATCTCTTCTCGGGAGAAATCGTCCAAATCTAAAACATGCTTACGAATCGTCGTGCCGGCAGCAAGCGCTTCTTCAATCTCGGGTGTGTCTATCGTTCGGGAGAGGCTCATATGGCTAATTCCTAATACTCCCCAATTAATCTTTGTGTGGAATCACAGACATCGGTCGGATCTTCCTTACTCAGCGACATCTGTTTCTTCTTCAGCGTGTATGCCTTCTAGCATCAGGGCTACTTCATCTCGACCATCGGTTTCAAGTAAACGTACTTTGACCCTCTCACCGATGGCGGTTGGGAGATTCTGTCCAACGTAATCGGCTCTTATGGGTAACTCCCGGTGCCCACGGTCCAACAAGATGGCCAACTGAATCTGTTGGGGTCGCCCAAAGTCGACCAGAGCATCCATTGCAGCCCTAATAGTGCGTCCGGTATATAGAACATCGTCTACTAAGACCACACTCTTGCCCTGAATTCCAGACGGAATATCCGTTTGCTGGAGTTTGGTCTGGGCTTGGGTTCTTACACCTAGATCATCACGATAAAGACTTACGTCAAGGGTCGCTACTGGTACATCTATGCCTTCAAATTCACGGAGGCTAGCGGCGATGCGCCGGGCCAGATGCACTCCCCCAGTGTGGATACCCACAATCACCAGATCTTCCGCTCCGCGGTTATGCTCTAGAATCTCATGGGCCACACGGGTCAAGGCACGCCGCACGTCTTCTTGGTTCATTATTTGTCGTTCTTGCATCTAATTATCCAGATGACCCTATCTCGGTTGATGCCTTGTTTTCGGCCAATAAAAAAACCCTTACCACGACTGGCAAGGGCACAAACGACTCACACAAAAGGCGCAACAGCGCTGCTCGCGGAGTTTGGGGGGTGCTCTACTTTGCCAGCCTCTCTGGACTGTCTTAAAAGTGTGGCCGCATCCTGATAAGACCGACCGCACAACCCATTAATCTATTCAATTGTCAGACTATATTAACAGAGCATCGACCTTTGCAAAAGAGCCAACACACCCAATTCCAATCCGAGTTTTTACCCTAGGCAGAGACTCTCTTTCGACGGTTGGAGACATAGTCGACCAGCAGGTATTCACCTAGATTGGCCGCGCTACTATAGAACGCCCGACCATTGTTTATACGTGTCATGCGCTCCACAAAATTGACCAACTGATAATTATTCTCAAGCATGAATGTGTTGATCACAATGTCTTCTTGAGTACACTTACGAACTTCTTTCAAGGTCTCCAATTCTGTCCGATAGCTCGGCGGGTAAGCGAAAAAAGCCCGGTCGCCTTCCAGATGCGCAGTGGGTTCGCCGTCGGTCACCACCAATATCTGACGGGTACCGCCTTTCTCTTTAGATAGGAGTTTACGGGCCAACATTAGTGCATGATGGAGGTTAGTGCCTGACACCCATGCATTCCAAGAACATTTGGCCATTTCCTCTTCTTTGATCTCCTGCGCATAGTCAGAGAAGCCAACAATATGGAGGCTATCCCTAGGGAACTGGCTACGCATTAGGGCCATCAGAGCCAGAGTTACTTTCTTGGCCGCCTGCCAGTTGTTGAACAGTCCCATCGACCTACTTTGGTCCAGTAAGAGGACGGTCGAGGACCTGGTCATGTGCTCGTTACGGAAGACCTCAAAGTCCTCGGCGTTCAGCCGGACTGGAACTTGGGGGCCACCACGTAACACGGCGTTCTTAACCGTAGCCTGGAGATCGATCTGGAATGGATCGCCGAATTCGTAAGGCTTGGTCTCGCCCAACAGATCACCATTAGCTCCTCGAGCGTCCATCTCGTGGTTGCCCATACGGTCTTTACGAAGATGGGTAAACACCTCTTTCAAAGCCTTCTGGCCGATGCGACGAATCCCTCTGGCAGTCAGGTCCATCTTTTCGTTATTGGTGATATAGCCCGACTCTTCAAGCATCTTCTTGAGTCGTTCAAGTTCGTCATAGATGCGTCTGGCGTCATCACCCAGAAGATCGGACAATTTATCCGGGTCGATATCATCCATGTTCCCGGTGCGCATGGCTTCCTGGAGGGATTGTTCCAGCTGGTCAAGCTCTTGAAGACCGCGCATCATCTCCATTGCCTGTTCCATGGTAATGGGATCATCTCCCAAAAATGGATACTGGCGGCGAAGGTCGTCCATGGGCATCATCTGTTCCATGAGCGATGCGAACTCAGCCATCTCACGTTGGGTCTCCGGATCCAACGATTGAGCAAGGGCATCTTCCATCTCACGGCGGGCTTCAGGCGACATGCTATCCAACATGGATTGGGACTGGGCCAACTGCTGCTGCAACTGATCCATAAGTTCTTCAAAACTCTGAGGCGGGTTGTCTCCGAACATCTGGCCGAACTTGTCCATGAATCCGTCGAAGTCAGGCTCTTGGCCGGACATCTTGTCACGGATCATCTGGTTCAATTCGCGCATCATATCGCGGGTGGCCGCTTGGTCTTCTTCTGACATCCCCTTGATCTGATCCATCATCTGCTGTCCCATGTTTTGAGACATCTGGCTTTTGAGAGCGTCTAGAAGCTCTTGGAACTTTTCCTGGGCCTCAGGATCCATGAAGTCGTACTCCATCAATTCCTTGAGCTGCCCAGCAAGGCCATCCGGCAATGCATCCAACTTCTCTAGATTGTTGTCTGCGCGGTTTTTAAGAAGTTCTAGGAGGCTTTCTTTTTGGGATTTATCCTCACTTCCATCTGCTTCTACCTGCGCAGATGCCTCCTCCAGACGTCGTTTGATGCCATCACGTTCAAGTTGGATGATCTCATCCATACGCTCTTTCAGGTCGTCAACCACAGAGTCCATGTTGTGCTGCTGCAGCTGCTGGCGGCGCTGATTCTTAAGCTGCTCCATGAGGTCACGGAGGCCCGGCATCTGCTGGCCATCACGATCCTGGAGTCCTTTACGCATAAGATCGCGGAGTGCTTGCCTGACATCTCCGTCTTTGAGGATGTCATCAGAAAGCAGGTCCATTAACTGATCAGCGTCAAGTTCGAAAATCCTCTGACTGCCGTCCCACTGGGAATATTTATAAGAGCGGTAGAGCATCTCTCTTTCCCCATCTACACGGTAAGGTTAAAGACCTAAATGAGTGCCTTGATATGAGCCTCATGATACCTGTCTATTTGAAGCATTAGCAAGAAGATTAGAACCGGACAGGATTGCCTCCAAGGGAGTTAGATAACCACCTCTTTCGTCCACCCATCCGTCTCTCTATCCGGTGACTGGATAAATATCATATACACGGAACAGATCCATGAAGCGCGTCTTGGTTCCGACGGTATCGGCAAAACTTGACCAACCATCAGGTCAATATCCTATTAGCTTATCTGAATAGACAGAAGCGATAATTCTAATGTGACGTAAATCATAGTATTAACAGGGCCAGACAGACACCCTGATACTCATATCGATTTGTAACCTTAATAGTAAGAGACTTTATACAGGGCCACATACAATGGTAAAATCTCACACTTAAAATATTCATGACCTAATTACATAAATGTACCAGGAACCATCAACTCATTCAGAAAAAATCGCGGTCATATTTGGAGCGCTTACATCCCTACTAATACCAATTCGATTAACTCATCGAATGGATAAGTCAGCTGAAGCGACTCCGAATCTTTCAATTCCTAAACCAAAGTATGCCGTCCGATTCATCACAATCAACGGCAGAGATTATCTCCATCGTCTTTGGAAGTCATTAACTACCGACTTAGAACTTTTACATTTCCGGCTGGGTAAATCGTTTACGTCTCAACGGATCAGTTGCTGGATATAGATCTGAGTCAACCAGCCACCTAAATACTGTCGGTTGACTCAGATACGTGGACTTTATGAAGTCTGATTCACATAGACATATCACACGTCTATTAAGCATCGTTGTCGCGATTTTGATCGCCTCAGGCGCCTTGCTGTTAAATACTGCCCGTCCACTATCTGCAGAAGGTGAAGGATTCACTCTTTCGACCACCACCTTGAGTGTCAGTGAAACAGGCACAGGCACGTTCACCGCAGTATTAGATGTTCAACCGACATCTAAGGTTTCCTTGGCTGTGACTTCTGCGGACACCGGGGAGGCAACCGTATGGCCGACCAGCATGGGCTTCTATCCCGATGTATGTCCCCACGGTTGGAACTCATGCGACAAATGTAATAGCCCAAGAACCGTGACCATCACCGGTGTCGATGATTCCGTCGCTGATGGCTCCCAGACCACCGCCGTGACCATCGCTGTGGTCGATGCCAGTTCAGCTGACGCTTATGACTCGGTGGCAGACCAGACCGTGACGG
>JAKUNL010000008.1 GCA_022451925.1 Dehalococcoidia bacterium | reverse complement strand
TTTACACCAGAACGATTCCCAGTCTTCGGAATATGGACGGAAGAAGGACGTTACTACGGCTTCCCAAACTATAGCGTGCCTGGATTTAAGATAGGAAAATCCCATCATCTCTTCCAGAAGGTTGATCCAGACACAATGGATCGTGAAGTTCGCCCTGAAGATGAAGAGGTCTTGCGACGGTTTACCAGCCGCTATTTCCCATTGGCTGCAGGAGAGTTACTGGACAGGAAAACCTGTATCTACACCAATACCCCGGACGAACAGTTTATGATTGGGGTGTTGCCAGGTCAGCCTCAGGTCTCAGTGGCAGCCGGTTTTTCAGGCCATGGGTTTAAATTTGCCAGTGTGATCGGAGAGATCATGGCAGACCTGGCTCAAAACGGAGTTACTAGCCATGACATCGAGCTTTTCCGGCTAGACAGATTTGATAGATAATTCAATGGTATGCTAGATTTTAGGGCCTGATTATTAAGCTACTTAATCAATCTGCCTAAACTAAAACGTCAAGCATAACGGCTGGGAAGCAGGAAAGAATGGAACATCTGATCATTCACGAACCTCCTCAGAAAATACTAAAACATCTTGTGATCGTCTTCAGCGGCTGGGCAGACGCAGCTGAAGGCGCCACCAGTGCTATTAAATTCCTTCAGCGAAAGTTAAAGTCCAAAAAATTCGCAGAGATTGACCCAGAAGATTTTTACGACTTTTCCCAAACCAGACCCTATTCCTCCAGAACTAGAGACGGAAAACGTAAAATTCAATGGCCGTCCAACGAATTCTCCTACTTGTCAAACCCCAGCACAGATTCTGGTGTAATGGTATTTGCTGGTGTAGAACCCAATCTAAAATGGCGTACCTACGCAAAAACAGTAGCCAAAGTGGCCACAGACAACGGTGTCGAGTCCGTAATTCACATCGGTGCACTATTGGATGCCGTTCCACATACGCGGCCAGTCAAGCTCAGCGGCACCGCCAGTGATTCGAGTCTTAGTGATTTCCTAGAAGATCAAGGAATTCGTTCATCCAATTATCAAGGCCCCACCGGAATCAGTTCAGCAGTTATGGCTGCCTGCATTGACGCCGGACTCGAATACACTTCCATATGGGGTCATACTTCACATTATCTACAAGCGGCTCCAAACCATAGAGTTGGGTCAACACTATTAGAGATACTCCTCAAATTGCTGAATCTACCGCTTGATTTGACAGAGTTGCAGTCGGCCGCCGGCGTTTTTAATCAAGAGGTAGAGAAAGCCGTGGCTAAAGACGAACAAGTCAGCTCTTACGTAACCAAATTAGAAGGCCAGTACGACGAAGCAGTTGCAGCTATAGAAATACCAGATCCGGCAGAGCTGGTACGGGACCTAGAGAACTTCCTCAGAGGCGCGCCAGGTCATCCTCCCTCTGATCCGACGAACTAACACTCGTCACACTACCTATCTCGAGATCGCCACCCACTTACCTGCCTCAATAATCTCGTCTAACTGGAACCGAAAAGAGGCCCATCTATCGCTCTAAGGAAATAGACCGGGCCTTTTTTCAATGTCGATTCCTACGACCTCTACTGACAATTATTGATACTAAGCTGCATTCTACGATCATGAATAACGAAATATTATTAGTATTAAACTATTGACTTGCATAAAACAGTAGTCTATACCTATTTAAGATTAGCATAAAATACAAATTTATTTGTCAATATTATCAATAAGTAATTACATCANGGCATTATCATTAGTATCCATTGATAATNTGCAAAACTACGAGTCGGCTTAACATATTTCTCCGAGCGCCAAAATACCCTCACAAGTTGTCTCTAAGTAGACCTGACTAAAGAGACGGGTCCTGAGAGTATTGGATTACATGATTCTCTAATAAAATTGGAGGTTTGCCCGTCTTGAATCACTGGATAAAGTACCCCAAACTAATGATCCTAGGGCCTTTGGCTATCCTATTAGTCGCTCTTATAGCGTGCGGCTCTTCAGCGACAGCTACACCTGTACCATCTACAGGTGATACGAGCGCAACAGCCGCGCCCACAGCGGTACCAGCATCGGGGGACAAATCAGCCCCTGCTGCAACTGCAGCTCCGACTAAAGCACCCGAAGTAGTTGCCAAACTGTCAGGTACCTTAAATGTGGGTCAGAAAGAACTTGGCCCATATTTTGGTAGCCCCAAAATTTCTGGTAACCCTCAAATATTCCTCAATAGCGCTGCTCCCATCACCGAAACCCTAGGTATCCACGCGTTTGAAGGGAACGAACTGCTCCCAGGACTCGCTGAGAGTTGGGAAATTTCTCCAGATGGACAAATTTGGACTTACCAAATTCGAAAAGGAGTCCAATTCCATAAGGGATTCGGCGAAATGACGGCCAAAGACGTCGAATTCTCGTTCGAACAGGTAGCCTACAGCGAAAAACATGCCCGAGCATCCATCGCTAAAGAAGTGTTCTTTAATGAGAACGGAAGTAGAGAAATGCCAGACGACTATACCTGGATAGTCGATACGGGCACTCCTTTCTCCGACGTTGGAATACTCGAACTAATGGGAATGCCTCGTTCAGTTTGTGCTTGGATAGTAAGTAAGAAGCAATATGAACAAGACGGGGAAGAAGAAGCAAATCGCAACACTGCTGCAACCGGACCTTGGCAGATCGGTGAATGGAAAACCGGCGAATACTGGGAAATGCCTGCTGTTGAAAACCATTGGAGACAAACGCCCAATTTTGCAAAGATGGTAGCGTGGGAAATTCCTGAAGAATCTGCCAGAGTAGCTGGTTTCCAAACAGGAACCTTAGACACCTTTGTGATGGCCCTGGACTCGATACCTGAAGCAGAAAAGGTAAAAGGTGCCACACTCTTACAGGTTCCAAACGCAATGCAATCTCAATTGAATTTCTACGGTAATCTCCATCTAAAAGAAGAAGATGGATACCAAGTATGGGACGAAGATCGTGACCACCCATGGATATCGCCTAACTCAGATGTTGATTCACCAGAATGGGCGGACGCAGTAAAAGTTCGTAAAGCACTATCTATCGCAATCGACCGACAATCTCTTATCGATAACCTACTACTTGGGTTTGGTCACCCAAATACACTCCAAGGGTGGGGTGGCCCTGATGAAGCGCGATATGATGCAGATATGGTATGGGAGTATGACCCCGAGGCTGCTAAAGCCCTCTTGGCCGAAGCAGGCGTAGCTGATGGGTTCGATATCACGCTCACGGCAGCCATCCGTGGTGCACCTTCAGAACTTGAAGCATGCGAAGCAATCGCACAATTCTGGGACGACATCGGAATTAACGTAAAATTCCAAAACGTACCTTACGGAACTTTAAGGCCTACGTTGGTTGCGCGAACATACCGAGGCGCTACATGTCACGCGGCATCTATTCGATTAGCACCGACTCAAGGCTTTGCAAGCTATCTGAATGCGTCGCCATTCAGTTACGGAGCAGAACATGACTTCTTAGAAGAGAATATAGCCAAAGCCAAAGCGTCGATTCTACGAGCCGACAGAGAGGCGGCGGAAGACGCTCTCGCTCGGTGGAACTTCGATAACGCATTTGCGATGATTGGCCTATATGTCAACGATAACGTATGGCCTGTCGGACCAAACATAGACGTTAATTCTTGGAAAGGACATGTCAAACAAGGGGATCTACGTCAAATCAATGGGTTCGAGTACATTGCTCCTCGCTAAAACCCACTGAAACACACAACCCTGTTATTAAGACTCACATTGGTAACGAAAAAGAGCCGGCCTTGAGGGCCGGCTCTTTTTCTTGACGCGTCAAACTCACCGATTAAATCCAACAGGGGGACCTGCGCCAGGTCTGGGTTTGAGTATATTAAACCTCGATAGTATCTTCGATCTTTCTAGTCTTATGCCAAGGACTACAAGCATTCAAAATAAGCCGTCCCATAAAGTTGGATCCTTTTGAATGCTTACCCTAATAATTCCAGACCACCTGTGAATGGAAAGATGGAAACCCTATTGCTCTGTACTGTGCCAGTAGATACAAGCTCGAATATGACCTGCATCAAGAAGCAGAAAAAGTCACAAACTCAATCACTGTGACGGAATCCTCCATACCAGTACCAACTCGTCAACGTGCTTTGCACCTGAAACAAACGACATCACACCGTTAATACGTCAATTAATATCATTAATCAGGCCATTTTCTAAGCAGATTGCACCTATTGACTTGCTAATGCCGATAGTATATATCTTACTAGCGATTCGGGTGGGTCAAGCGATGCCGAGCCTCTCTATACAAATGCGGAAAACAAAATGAAGTCTTCCCACCAATGACGATCTCGCAAGGTTGGGCGTCGCTCTTAGCTAATAAGCTGTATAACCCTATCAGATGCCTCCTAAGGTTATCGGCAAATTAAAAGTCCGACCCAAATGACACTGGGCATTCTTGATTAATTGGAACAGCTCAGAGAAGCGTATATAACCCAAGGGGTTCCAAAACAAGGTGCAACCAGAGTTCGAAAAGGACTTTAGAGAGAAGATGGAACCATTCGTGGTTCCAATCGTGCGCTCTATCGGTGGAGTTACGCTGGGCGTAGTACTAAGCATGATAGGAATAGTCATCGCTTGGTCGTTATATGTTTTTTTTGGTGGTAGAACAATTGAAACGTGGATGGCGTCACTGTTCTTCTCCGCAGGAGCAGGGGCAGGGATCGCCACATTTACAGCATGGCTGCACATAGACCGGGAAAATGGCTGGGTACTCGCACTAACAGCGGTAGTAGTTCTAGGTGCCGGAATCCTAGGTGCCTGGGGGGGATACCAATACGGCGCGGCACAAGAGATTGAATGTTGTGCGATGCCCACAGTGTCTCCGGTTTACTACACAGCGCTTGGCTCAGCAGTGGTGGCAAATATCGCGGGTATCGTTTTTGCAACGATTCGTGCGGTTGTCACCAGGAACAGCAAGACTCAAATCTACAACGCAGTGAACTGACGGTTACATAAAAATGCAAAAATACTTGGCGCGCCGGTTCCTTCTAGCCTTCGTAACGTTACTCTCTGTCTCTTTGATCATATTCATAATGAGCCGAGTTTCAGGGGATCCTAGGCACATATATCTGGACGACTACTCCACCCAAGAAGACTGGGACCGCATGGGCGAGGTTCTGGGCTTAGACAAACCATATTACGAACAATACGGGATGTTCCTGAAAGGCGCAGTGAAAGGCGACTTCGGAGAGTCTGTCAGGGAAGCCCGCCCAGTTACAGAAGTCGTATTAGAGCGGTCGCCGGCAACGCTATTGCTGGGCTCGGTAGCGTTCAGTTTCTCGATTCTCGTGGGGGTACCATTAGGCATCCTATCAGCAGTGAAACGTGGAACTTGGATGGATCAAGTAGGTAAGATCATCGCGCTCATAGGCCAATCAGCCCCGCCTTTCTGGCTAGGTATCATGCTGATGTTCTTCTTTGCGGTACAGCTAGGAATGGTTCCTCCATACGGAAAACAAGACTGGAACAGCATAATACTGCCGGCGGTAACTCTGGGGTGGTACTACGCCGCGGCCAATCTGCGTCTGGTGAGGTCTGCAATGCTTGACGTATTGGACTCGGAGTACATCAAACTAGCGCGGGCCAAGGGTGTTAATTCCAGGACAATCATAATGAAACACGCATTTCGTAACGCACTCATCCCACCGCTGACATTCGCAGGGGTGACCTTGGGTGCTCTTGTTACCGGCTCTCTGGTAGTAGAGACCGTGTTCGCCTGGCCTGGATTAGGTAGATTGGCGATTGAAGCGTTATTCGCATTCGATTATCCGCTGCTTCAGGGCGTGGTCATCACCTTCACACTGCTATACGTAACGGCAGCGTTCGTCGTGGACGTTCTCTACGCCTACGTAGACCCACGCATCCGGTACGCATAGGTTAGAGGTAATAGGAGCAAAAAATGGCAGCAGATCTTAGCGGTATTGTCATTGCCCCCCCTACATTTGGGGAAAAGGTTGCCGGAATCTACAGGAAACTTAAACGTTTGCCGGTAATTCCCGTTTTCCTATTGAGTTTGGTAGTAATCGCAGGTTTATTTGCCCCAGTTCTAGCGCCTCATGACCCTGAAAAAGGAGACCTTAGAGAGAGGAATATTCCTCCAGCATGGTCATCAGGTGAAAGTGAACCCAAAACCGTCGTAGAAAGAATGTCAATCAACGACCGGGCAACCAGTGTCACGCTGAGTGACGCTAAGAAAGTAAACCCCGACGCGCAAATCGGAGACCAAATCGACATCTACACGCGCCCAGCAGGTAGTACAAAGTTCCTCCTTGGTACTGATCACTTGGGTCGTGACGTGCTTTCCCGCGTGATTTATGGCGCGAGAATCTCATTATTAGTTTCAATTGTGACGCTAGCTGTTGGTGGTTCCATAGGCGTCACCATGGGCCTGATGGCAGGATGGTACGGAGGTGCGATGGACGAGTTCCTGATGAGACTCGTAGATATTAAACTAGCAATTCCATTGATTCTCATCGCCCTTGTACTGGTGATAACACTGGGCCAATCCTTATGGATAATTGTTACCGTACTTTGTTTGTTCATATGGCCAAGATTCGCCCGCCAAGTGCGTGGCGAGGTATTGCAACTAAAGCACATGGACTATGTATCCCTGGCCAAGGTCTCCGGAGCCTCCACAGCTCGGATTCTGTTCATACACATATTCCCAGGGACGATTAACACCTTGATCGTGGTTGCAACGCTTCAAGTCGGTATCGTGATTCTTCTAGAGTCCACTCTCAGCTTCTTGGGTGCTGGTGTTCCACCTCCGACTCCGGCTTGGGGATCAATGGTTTCAGACGGACGAGACAAGCTGGCCGGCGGGGTCTGGTGGATTTCCACTTTCCCAGGTCTGGCAATCATGATTACAGTTATGTCATTGAACCTGTTCGGCGACTGGCTACGAGATACGTTAGATCCTAGGTTGCGCCAACTAGAGTGATTCGGAATACTCGTACTTGAACCACTTAGGAATATGGGGGATGTAAAGAACTAATGGTCACCACGGATACAAGAATAGATACAGAAGTCGTATTATCGGTCGAAGATTTGCGAACGCATTTCACGACCCGTTGGGGAACAGTCAAAGCAGTGGACGGGATTTCTTTTGACCTTCGCAAAGGAGAAACTCTGGGAATCGTTGGCGAGTCTGGTTGCGGCAAGTCAGTAACCATGCTCTCCCTAATGCGACTGATTCCTGTTCCTCCAGGTCAAATCGTATCAGGAAAAATCGTCTTAGATGGCGAAGATATCGTGCCTATATCGGAACAGGAAATGGCCGAGATTAGAGGCAGCAAAATTGCTTTGATCATCCAAGACCCCATGACCTCATTGAACCCTGTGTTCTCTATCGGAAACCAGGTCGAAGAGGCTATAGAGATTCACCAAGATATTCCGAAACAATCAATCATGGATCGAGCACTTGAGGTGCTGCGAAAAGTGAACATCCCGGCCGCAGAGACCCGTGTCAAGGACTATCCTCATCAGATGAGTGGAGGCATGCGTCAGAGGGTTGTAGGTGCCATCGGCATATCATGCCAACCCCAAGTGTTGATTGCAGACGAACCAACCACGTCCTTGGATGTAACGATCCAGGCCCAATACTTGAAACTCTTGAAAGATATTCAGAAAGATTCTGACCTGTCAATCATATTCATTACGCACGACTTCGGAATCGTCGCCAAAATGTGTGACCGAGTCGCAGTAATGTATGCGGGACGTATCGTAGAGCATGGCAGTGTGAGAGATATCTTCAACAACCCATCTCACCCTTACACAGAAGCCCTCTTAGCTTCTGTGCCGCGAATGGACAGGGTAGTCGACAGGCTCTTCTCCATTGAAGGACAACCTCCCCCGCTCCACGACCTACCCGTCGGTTGTGCTTTCGCCGACCGATGCCCTGTAGTCATGGACAAATGCCGTGAATCATATCCAGAAATCAAAGCTGTATCCGATGGACACACAGCAGCATGTTGGAAGGTGGAATGACCACTATAGAATCATCGCAAGAGACTTTCGAACAAGGTCAAGTCCTACTCGAAGCAAAAAATTTAAAGAAGTACTTCCCGGTCACCAAGGGACTACTAATTTCCAAGGTTACTGGGCATATCAAAGCAGTTGACGACATCTCCTTCGAGTTACGCGCAGGTGAAACTCTGGGGATCGTTGGCGAGTCCGGTTGCGGCAAAAGCACTACCGCCAAGATGATGCTGATGCTTGAAGAACCCACAGAAGGCAGCATCCTTTTCAAAGGTGACGACGTTCACCACGGTGGGGCTGGAGTTCGAAAATCGTATCGCAGCTCTGTTCAAGCAGTTTTTCAGGACCCATGGAGCTCCCTGAACCCCCGAATGCGGGTTAAAGATATCATCGCCGAACCGATGGTTATCAACTGGAATATCACCAAGGCAGAACAACAATCGCGCGTGTTAAAACTTCTGAACGATGTGGGATTGAACGAGTACCATTCGAACCTGTTCCCTCATGAGTTTTCCGGTGGACAACGCCAGAGACTAGCAATAGCCCGTGCCCTTGCTTTGAACCCTAGCGTGATTGTTCTAGATGAGCCAGTGTCCGCTCTAGATGTATCCATCCGAGCGCAGATTATGAACCTGCTTAAAGACCTCCAAGCTGAGTACAAAGTAGCCTACATGCTCATTGCGCATGACCTTGCCACCGTTAGGTATATGTGCACATGGGTAGCAGTAATGTACTTGGGACAAGTCGTGGAATTGTCTCCTGTACAGGAGTTGTACAACAATCCGTCCCACCCGTATACCAAGGCCCTTATGTCAGCAGCCCTGCCCTCTCACCCAGACACAGAACAAGAGGAGATTATCCTCCAGGGCGAGGTTCCTTCACCACTTAACCCGCCGCCTGGTTGTTATTTCCACCCGCGTTGCCCAGATGCCATGGATCGATGCTCAGTGGAAAGGCCCGAGGTCAAGGAGATAGCAGAAGGGCATACGCTAAACTGCCACCTGTTCTAGCATATTCAATAATTGACTAGGAACATTGAAAACCGGGAGGTCCCACCTCTCGGTTTTTCTATTATGTTATCCACAAATGATAGAATTTCCGCTAAGAGCCCTTTGTTATGTACCCAACGCCAAACTAAACCGCTATCGGTAACTACAAAACCCATGCCAACACGCAACCACAAAAGAGCTCCCAGAACCAAAAGCAAGGCCGATATCGCCCGCACTATTGAGCTGATGACCGAACAATACGGCCCATTTACTCACGAAGCTCGTCTACCACCCACAGATGAGATGGTTTTCACTATTCTTTCTCAGCACACTTCGGACATCAACTCTAGTCGTGCCTTCCGGCGCTTAATGGAGACTTTTACCACACTGGACGATGTTGCAGCAGCAGATGTCGAGGACATAGAAAAAGCAATTGCTCCCGGAGGCTTAGCTAAGGTCAAAGCGCCACGAATCAAAGAGGTCTTGAACAGAATCCTTGAGCTGAATGAAAACCTGGACCTCTCGTTCTTAAGGGAGATGCCATTAAACGACGCCAAAGCCTGGCTACGCCAGCTACCAGGCATCGGCCCAAAATCGGCTGGAATCGTGCTAAGCTTCTCACTCGGTATGCCGGCAATGGCCATCGACACTCACATCTATAGAGTAAGCCAACGGCTGGGCGTGATAGGCCCCAAAGTAAGCGTAGATAAGGCCCACGACATACTTGAAAGCAAAGTAGAACCCGAACAAGTGTTTAACTTCCACGTGTCCTATATCAATCACGGCCGACAGGTGTGCAAAGCTCAAAGACCACTGTGCTCCAAATGCGTGGTAGGCGATGTTTGCCCTTCGCGCAAAAAATTCATGAGCAAGGCAGACCTAGCTTCTTTGGTCAGACAAGAAGAGCATATTCCGGTTGGAACCTCCGGAGCACCCTTGCCCCACGTTCCTCATCCTGCAACTGTCTTAAAGACTAACCCATAGACAAAGAGTAAGCGACATGAAAATAGGTATCATTAACATCACCGGTTACGCAGGCAGTGAATTGGCCAGGATCTTGTATCGTCATCCGAATGTGGAAATAACCTCGGTTACGGGTAGAAGCGCAGCTGGCCAGCAATTAAACGAGGTTTTTCCTCATTTGACTGCCATGAATATGCCAATAGAAGAAGAATTGAGCGGCAGCTTGGACTTAGTGTTCTCAGCTTTGCCTCACAAAGCCAGCGCCGAAGCCTGTATTCCTGTGTTAGAGCAAGGAGTTAAAGTTGTCGACATCAGCGCCGACTTCAGATTGAAACAGGCCGACGAGTACACAGAGTGGTACGGGGTGGACCACCCTGACCCCACCTATCTGGAAGAAGCGGTTTACGGCCTCACTGAACTACACAGAGACGATGTTTCGACATCGCGTCTAGTAGCCAACCCTGGCTGTTACCCCACAAGCGCCATATTAGGTCTAGCTCCGGCAGTAACCAGTAAGATAATCACCCAAGACATTATAGTAGACAGCAAGTCAGGCGTTTCCGGAGGGGGGCGAAGCCTCACACTGACCAATCATTTCTCAGAAGTAAACGAGAACGTATTTGCCTACGCGCTTAATGGACACCGCCATCTGCCGGAAATAACCCAGGAGTTGGCTCCCTTGGCGGATAAGGTCCTTAATCTGACCTTTCTAACTCACCTGATTCCCATGACCAGAGGAATTTTGAGTTCATGCTATGCAACGTTGACCGAACCGACAAAGTGGGTTGGTAGCGAAGGCAGGGAGAAGATCATAAACCTTTATCGGGATTATTACGCAGACGACCCGTTTGTGCGCGTTGTACCTACACCACCCCAGACCAAACAAACCCTTGGAAACAACCTGTGTCTGATCCACCCTTCTATTGACGAACGAACCGGGCGGTTAATTGTAATCAGCTGTCTAGACAATCTGGTTAAAGGCGCCGCTGGACAAGCAGTGCAAAACATGAATCTGATGTGTGGATTCCCCGAAGAAACTGGCCTGGAAGCCTTGGCCGTCTACCCTTAAGCCGACCCAAAACGATCAGGCTTCCCAAATTACCCTCTTGGCTTCTATGAATAGCAACCTAGCTATAGTAGAATAGGCTAGCGCCCCGGTCGTCTAGCCTGGCCTAGGACGCCACCCTTTCAAGGTGGAGATCATGGGATCGAAGCCCATCCGGGGTACCAACAATGGAAAGAAACCCCGTAGTTAAATCTACGGGGTTTTTTCTTTAAGTTGCTTTTACATACTACCTACCATGCTATCTATTGGTGAATAAACCATCTGCTGATTCTCCATGGTCTCGACATTGCATATTTTTGTATAAATTGAACGAGTCATAAACCAGTTTGTTGCCTAAGGACCTTGACACGACAAGCGGAAGGATCACTGAGTCCGAATAATCTGCTTTACACACACCTAATCTACCAAGTCGTAAATTTATTGATTTCATTCACCTCCAAGACCGATTTAACGAACAGACACGGATCAGCGTTATTTTGAATCAACATTTGTTTAAACTCCAAACCATATACTTGAATATTGTCAGTTATGTCTCCAGGCACTTAGTTCTTGTCGCTCTTCTAACCCCCATGCTATTATTGCTTCAGCCTCGGATTAAGGCAGATTAGGGTAAAAACCTAGCTTTGCAGTTTCAAGCTCTCAAATTCGGAATCTGTATTTGAACGGTCTAAACGACAGGGAAGTCTATCTATCTGTAGACGAACCGTATTCTAAAAGTATCCTCAACGATATCCTGAGGGTAGCGACGGCTGAAAAGGACGGTGATTCAGTTGAAGATTGGTTGATAAGGATATCTCAAACGGCATTAGACGTAGCATTGACGAAGCCTAATGCCGTGCAAATGAGCCTAGTCGTCACTAACGATGAGACAGTCCACAGGCTAAACGCCCAATTCCGAGGCCTGGATGAGACTACCGACGTATTGTCGTTCTCAGCTAACCACTCTGGCCACTGGGAAGGCGATGATGAACCACCAGTCGCCGCTGAAAGTATCGAATTTGTGATGCCGCCAGGCGAACTTTCGCCCTTGGGAGAGGTGATTATCTCCTACCCCCAAGCGGAACGTCAGGCAGAAGAGCATGGCGCACCACTTGCGTATGAGTTGGCACTTCTGATAGTACATGGAGTGCTGCACCTTACGGGGCATGATCATCTAGATGCGGAAGAAACGACCCTAATGCAATCCAAAGAGGCAACAGCATTAGCAAGGCTCAATATTTCAAACCGAAAATGACTCAGCTAGATTCCGCCAGACTCCAACGAACCAGATAATACACTTCAGAGAAAAACTAACGGAGAGCCACCTGTAATGACCGGCCAGGCAACAACCGAACCTGCCACACCCAAACAGGTTTATGCACGTACTTGGCGGCCTTCCAGCTTCGAGCAACTGGTCGGACAGGAGCACGTCTCTGGAACATTACGCCAATCAATAAAGCTTAGCCGGGTTTCCCACTCATATCTATTCTGTGGCCCCAGAGGCAGCGGGAAGACCACCACTGCTAGAATCATTGCCAAAGCCGTAAACTGCCTAGACACCCAGGATGGGGATCCCTGCAATGCCTGTACTATCTGCCGTTCGATCAACGGCGGACAGTTCATGGATATCATTGAACTAGATGCTGCCAGTAACCGGGGCATCGACGAGATTCGAGATATAAGAGACAAGGTACATTTCTCGCCATCGCAAGGCCGACGTAAGGTCTACATCATCGATGAAGCCCACATGCTGACCGACGCTGCCTCCAATGCCTTCTTAAAGACGCTAGAAGAGCCTCCAGATCACGTGATCTTCGTACTCTGCACCACTGAAGCCCACAAGATCCTGCCGACCATAATCTCGCGCTGCCAACGCTTTGATTTCAGACGAATTGGCTCAGAACTGATATACGGGCGCCTAGCAGATATCACCGAATCAGAGGGCGTAAGCGTAGATCCGGAAGCATTACGCCTAGTCGCTCGTCACGCCGCCGGCAGCCTGAGAGACGCTGAAAACCTGCTGCAACAATTGGTGGTTGCCGCCGGAGACGGAGTCACATTGGGACATGTAGAAGATCTTTTGGGCCTGGACGGCGGCGAAATACCCCTAGAATTGACTAAATATCTGCTGCTGGGCAATACGTCAGCCGCACTATCAGCTGTCAATAACGCCGCCTGGAGTGGCACAGACCTGCGACAATTGCACAAACAAACCATAAACCTACTCAGATCTGCAATGCATCTACAATGGGGGTCTGAGAACGCCGTAGACATTCCTCAGGATGTTACAAGCCAACTTAAAGAGTTGTTAGGCAATCTTCCCACATGGCGCATAGTGCGATGTCTAAAGGTCTGGGGCGATGTGAACATGCGCTATGATGCGCCATCCACACTACCATTGGAGTTGGCCGTGGTTGAGGTGTGTGAAGATAACATGTCGCCTCCGTCGCAGGACACACCAATAGCACCACCAGTGAGCACACCTACGCCTCCCAGAGCTAGCCATCCGCCAACGCCTAACAGATCCCAGCCCACCGCTAGGCCGGCTCACAGCACTATGGGCCAGCATTCGACCGAACGCCGCCCCACCCCGGATCCAGCGCCAATTTCAGAACTCGGTGCTAAATGGCTAACAGCAGTAAAGACGTTGGGGCGTCACAAAGGCAAGAAATATAACCTGGGAGCGTTGTTGCGAGATTGCAAAGCTAACGCTGTATCTCTGGATGCCAACACACTGATCTTAGGATTTTCAAACAAAGCCAACCTGGAACGAATGCTAGAAGAGATGGAAGACCCGGGCTCGCGCCGCAGGGTAAGTGATGCCGTAACCGATGCATTTGGGGCAGCATACGAGTTTAAGCTCACCATGGCCAATTCCGGATCGACCGCCAACACAGTTAAAACTGCGCAACAAAGTTCCCTAGTCCGAACCGCCTTGGGTATGGGGGCTAGAGTCCTAGAGGAGATCGAAGAATGAACCGCAACATGATGAAACAGGCCCAGAAACAGCTGGCCCAACTACAGAAGATCCAAGAAGAGCTGGAGACTCTGACAGTTGAAGGATCCGCTGGTGGGGGAGCAGTTAAGGTAACCATGACGGGCAAACAGATCGTAGAAGCTGTTGTAATTGACCCGGAAGCGGCTGAAGAAGTAGAACTGCTCCAAGATATGGTTTTAGCGGCAGTGAACGATGCTGCCGCCAAAGCTCAGGAAATGGCAGCGCAAAAAATGGCGGTAGTCACTGGCGGCATGAACATACCCGGATTTTAGAGACAGGGTAAGCCGGCGGCTTCCTATTGGAACCTTGTCCGGGAAACCACTTGATAGATGACTCAAGAGAACATATCCGGGGCAGCCCCCTCACTAGCCCGACTAGTTCAGGAACTTAACCGCCTACCTGGTATTGGCCCAAAAAGCGCCCAGCGCCTGGCATATTACATCATTCGGCTGCCCGATGATGAAGCCTACGCTATAGCAGACGCGGTAACCTCGGTGAAGCAGAATATCGTCTTTTGCGATGAATGCCAAAACCTCACAGACACCTCACCCTGTCAAGTCTGCTCCGACCCCCGTAGAGACCGGAGCATAATATGCGTAGTTGAAGACCCACTAGATGTTTTGGCCATGGAACGGACCCGAAGTTTCAGGGGCCTCTACCACGTTCTCCATGGCGTCATTTCGCCAATCAACGGTATAGGTCCCGATCAATTAAGGCTGAAGGAACTTTTCACGCGCTTGGGTAGACTAGAAGTAGAAGAAATGGTCGTAGCAACCAACCCTACACTGGAAGGCGAGGCGACAGCCATGTACATCCGCAGGCACCAAGGCCGGGAAGACCTACGGATCACCCACCTTGCCCGAGGCCTGCCGGTGGGCGGGTCACTCGAATATACCGACGAGACCACTCTTACAAGGGCCTTCCAAGGTCGGCAAGAGATTTAAGACGTGTCCATCACTGCCTGCCCCTGGCAAACTTTTCTGTAAATTTATTGGAGCAATAACTATGGCCCCTCCCAAGACTTATCGCTCCGAAACTGTAATACTCAGCTATACGCCTCTGGACGAGGCCGATCTGCTAGTGACTATGTACACCAAAGACCGTGGCAAGGTTAGGGCTGTGGGCAAGGGGGCACGCCGGTCAACCAGCAAACTAGTCGGGCACCTAGAACCGTTGACTGTTGTGAATATGTCACTAATCAACGGACGCTCAATGGATATAATATCTCAGGCAGAAGTCATCCAAAGCTTCTCCAGTCTCAAAGAAGACCTCACCGGAATATCTAAGGGACTCTACCTGGCGGAGATGATTGACGGATTCGGCTCCGAAAATAGTCCCAGCCCTCACCTATACCAGTTGATGATTGATACGCTTACTGTTCTCCAGGCTGATTCGAGTTTGGAAATGCCTCTCCGGTTCTTTGAATTCCATCTCCTTCAAGTATCCGGACTAATGCCGGAGCTATACTTCTGCGTCGAATGCCGGAACGAGTTAGAACCAGACGCACACCAGTTCAGCCCCAATGTTGGCGGCACCCTCTGTTTGGACTGCAGTCCAGAGGACGCACACCTCCGCCCACTGTCGCTCAGAGCGTTAAAAGTCCTCCGTCTCATCGAACGAAGCGGGATTTTAGAGGCCAGCAAATTAAATATTAGCGCTAACTTGTCAGGGGAATTAAAGAGCCTGCTTTCTACCACCGTCAAATACTGGTTAGGCAAAGAAATTCATTCTAACTCGTTTTTAGAACGCCTACACAACGAAACCCTACCTAAGGTATAAGTAACGTCTGTAGCTCATTTTTTGAGCGGAGCCCAAAGTCCGATGCACAAAAAGGGCTACCGTTCCTTGATATAAAGGGCAAATTGTGTTTACCAAGATATTGATTGCCAATCGAGGCGAGATCGCCTGTAGGATCATTCGTACCTGTCAAAAGCTGGATATAAAAACCGTAGCGATTTATTCCACAGTCGACCAGCAAGCGCTCCATGTAAAATTGGCTGACGAGGCCGTCCTCATCGGTGAAGCACCCCCCCATGACAGCTATCTGAACATGGCCAAGATTTTGGATGCAGCCAAACAATCCGGCGCTCAAGCTATCCATCCAGGATACGGTTTCCTCTCTGAAAATGCTGATTTCGCCCGTCTCTGTCAGCAGGCAGGCATCTGTTTTGTTGGGCCAACTCCCGACGTTATCGAAAGCATGGGAGACAAACTCCGCTCCCGTAAACTAGCCCGCAAAGCCGGACTGCCCATACTCCCTGGCACAGACGAAGCCGTGGCCAACGATAATGCCGCAACCAAGGCTTGGGAATTGGGCTTTCCACTAATGGTAAAAGCAGCAGAGGGTGGGGGCGGAATCGGCATCCACATCATAGAGTCTCAAGAAGAATTGATGCCTCTAATAGACCGGACTAGGCAGGTGGCTGAGAGCGCATTCGGTAGTTCGCGCCTGTTCTTTGAGCGGTACTTAAAAGGCGCTTCTCATATAGAAGTCCAGCTGATTGGAGACGAGCACGGCAACCTTCTGCATCTCTACGAGCGCGATTGCTCAGTCCAACGCCGCAACCAGAAATTGGTTGAAGAAACTCCATCTAAGGAGAAATTAAGCCCACAATTGCGCCGGCGTATATGCACACTAGCAACAAAACTTGGCAAATATATCGGGTATACCAGTACTGGCACCGTAGAGTTCTTAGTTTCTGTAGATGGAACTGTGTTCTTTTTAGAGATGAATACCAGGCTCCAGGTGGAACATGGCGTCACGGAATTAGTTACCGGACTAGATCTGGTAGAGCTGCAACTTCGGGTCGCAGCCGGTGAGGCCTTACCGATTACTCAGGACGAAGTTTCAGTTAATGGCCATGCGATTGAGGTCAGAGTCTATCCCGAAGACCCGGAAACTTTCATGCCAGATTCAGGTCAAATCACAGACCTGCACCAACCCGAGGATAAACATATCCGAATTGATTCCGCACTTTGCCAGGGTTATACCGTTGAGTTAGACTATGAGCCACTAATGGCTAAAATAATGGCCTGGGGAGAAGATCGTAATCAGGCGATAAAGACCCTCCAGCGCGCGTTATTGGAATTTCGGGTAGAAGGCGTAAAATGTAATACGCCGCTACTTCGGGATGTGTTGGCTACCAAGGAATTTATCTCCGCAACCCACCACACTGGCTCCATACCGGTGTGGATGGAAGAGTTCCAGGCCCGATCCCTAAATAAATGTGCCAACGGAAAGATGATTAAGAACGGTACCAAAATCGGTCAAGAAAACGGTTCGCGAGAGATTGCCGCCGCCATTGGCGTTTCCCTCGCAATGGCCATTAAATCTGCTCAGCCTATTGAGCAGTCGTCGTTCAGCCCCTGGCGTGTATATGGTCGCCGGGAGCAACTTCTTTCCCGGTCACTGGGGAATAGAGGTTGGCGGTAACCACATTTAGGATCAAGGTTGGAGATAACTGGTATACCGTTGAAGTAAATGAGCTGACCCATTCTCCAGTTCAGGTCACGGTCGAAGGCGAAATTTTCCTAGTGGAAGTTGAAGGCCTCCCCGCCCATCCGCCGGTACGTCCGCGCCGTGGACGGGCCCAATCTCAAGATCTAGTGGCTCCTCCTTCTCTCCGTAACTCCGCAGGCGGCACACCCGACAACATCATCGCTTCACCATTATCAGGAAGGGTCATCTCAATCCTAGTTCGGCCAGGGGAACAGGTAACCGCAGGCCAGGAAGTATGCGTTGTTGAGGCGATGAAGATGGAACAAAGCATCCGAACTACACGAGACGGGGTCATTAAAGACATTCTAGTCCAGCCAATGGACACAGTGCGAACTAGCGACCCTTTGATTCAACTGGAATAACCATTCCCGCATCAGTTATACGCGTGTCAGAGTCTACCAATTATGACGGCTATGCCATATGAGGGGTCTCTCCATGCTCATCATTGATCAACACCGATACTGAATCCGGCCATCCGATGGACAGCCAGATTGACTCCTTCACACGGTCTTAATGATCCAAGTGGACCAAGCGCCTCCAATCCGAGTAAAACAAACTATACTTCTCGATTTAGTCCAACCTTATCCGAGCGGTCCAAATGGTCTGAACTATCCTAAGGCGGTTCCCGGCGACACTTTAGTCTTAAAGGAGAAAATCCATATCATCAAAACCATGAAACGCCACGTTGGGGAAGTACGAAGTCGTCTAAACTCTTCGCGCACCAATCCCATTCCTCAGTTGAGACCGATCCATTGAACCCGTATAGGCAAACAGATTCTGTTAACGGCTCAACGATATCCATTAGACGTGATTATTGCCTGACCTTCCAGTGTTATACACGCTTAAACGCCCACACTACTGTGTCATTCCAAGAACACTCAAGATATCTCAATAACCAGTTAATGCTCATTGACGAATGCTCCAAAAACATCAACCTCCACTGATATACCGTTTCTCCTACCATTCTCAATACTGATATGTTATATTATCTAACGTGATGCCAATGAGGGAGGCAAGGCCATATGGAATTGCGTCAACTTATCAGTTTCTACCACGTTGCACGCCTACGTAGCGTATCGAAAGCAGCACGCACCCTAGAATTGGGTCAGCCAACCGTAACAACCCATCTGCGTAAATTAGAAGACGAATTCGATATTGTGCTCTTTGATCGAATTAAACGCCCCATACAGCTAACTTCCGAAGGTTCGACACTCCTAGAATTAGTCACTCCTGTTATCCAAGCCGTAGACACGCTTAAAACCCAAATGGACTACAGCGAGCGCCGAGGATCATTCGTAGTAGGGGCATATCCGGACCTGGTAATGCACCATCTACCGCCAGGTATCCAGGTGTATAGAAACAGCTACCCTGATGTCCGCATACAACTGATGGCCAGGCCATATACGCCTCTCCTGCGCTTGGTCAAATCAGGCGAGATTGATCTGGCGTTTTGTGCTCCGCCACCAATTGACGACGCTTCTTTGGAATTCCGTGAGTTATTCAAATTTGACATTGTTTTAATGACTCCGCTGAATCATCCATTGTTGCAACGAACCAATATAATGCTAAGCGATCTTTCTCCCTGGCCATTAATCCTATCTGGTCCGGAAAGCCTAACCCGACAAAAGGTGGAACAAGAGCTGAGAGATCGGGGAGTGAGCTGGGATGTAGTGCTATCTTTAGATGACACAGAGTCAATCAAGCGCTACGTTGAGACCGGCATGGGCATTGCAGTTTGCGCTGACTTCACACTGCACCAACAGGACCTCAACCGATTGGGAGTGGTTAGATTAGACCACGTCTTTGAATCTTCTGTTATCGGCATTTGCACCCTGAAAGGGAAATTCCTGGGTCAGGCGGTCAGGAACTTCATCGATGTGCTTTCAGATGAGATGAGAGGGTTCCACGCAAATTTGGTGGGCTGCGACATAATTGAGGTAGGTTCCCAAGCCAAAGTTAAAGCCAACTAACTCTTATTGGTATTAGCTAAGCAGCAACACCAAGATATGTCACCTACCTGTTCTTCTTAGAGCCGAGTTGACCGTGTCTGAGTCAATAAGGATCTCTTGACTCTCTCTAGGTGTCGCCCGATGATAGACACCAAATTACGATTGAATATGAGGTTCCTATGTCAACTGCATTTCCAACTAACCAACTAGGCGATTCTCCCGAGAATCAACTAAATGTAACAGTCGTCGGAGCCGGTATAGTTGGATCAGCAATCGCGTATACTCTTGCGAAGCGGGGTGCCTCAGTGATTTTAATAGACAAAGGGAGACCCGGTGGAGGTGCTACCAGCCATTCCTTTGCCTGGATCAACGCCACTGCTAAACACCCAGTTTCCTACCACGACTTCAACCGTCGCTCTCTCAGTATGTGGGATCAATTCGCACGGAATTTAGACGTCGATGTTGGCCTTAGGTGGGGAGGCCAGATGGAATGGGCCGCAACTGACGAAGGAGCCAATGAACTCAAATCCCGGGCTGCATTGCTCCATTCCTGGGGCTATCCTTGCCAGGTTCTGAACGCCACACAAATGGCCACATTGGAGCCATCATTGACGCCACGATCTGTCACAACAGCAATCTATAGTGAATTGGACGGAATGGTTGAACCCACGATCGCATCCGAGGCTCTAGTGAGGGCTGCAGCTCAACACGGGGCCACAGTCAAGCTAGAAACAGAAGTCACCGACATATCCATGAATTCAGGATCTGTTACCCTGGTTGCGAGCGGCGAGAAACTTAACTCCGACGTGGTTGTGCTGGCCGGAGGAACGGATAACACACTTCTTTCAGAAATGGCGGGGATTACTATTCCCCAGCAGGAAAGTCCCGGTGTCGTTATCCGAACCAACCCCATAGCAGAACCGCTACTGACAAATCTTTCGGTCATATACGCACCGTCCTTGGAATCTGGCCGCCCGGAGATACATTTCCGTCAGTGTTTAGACGGGTCAGCTTTGATCGGAGAAGGGAACCAAGAAAGCCTTGCCAAAGATGACAGTCAAGCGCACGCCAACGAACTCCTGGCCAGAGCATCGGAATATGTACCCGGCTTAAAAGGCGCCGCTGCCATACCGGTGCCTGTTGGTTACCGCCCTATGCCATTGGACGGATTTCCGGTAATTGGATTCTCAACCAAGGCACCGAACGTGTATTTAGCGCTTACCCATAGCGGAGTCACCCTGGCTCCACTAATATCACAACTAGCTACCATGGAGATTGTGGACGGCGCCCAGGTAGAGTGGCTAAACGGCTATAGACCCAGTCGATTCGATTAAACCAAAGACTTATTAAGGCAGGGAGTGAACCTTCACTTGTATCACATATGCGATACAAGTGAAGGTTATTCTTAGATCCGCTATTTAGAATGCATTCTCAAGCATATTCAGGATTACCACTTACTCAATGCATTATGTTCTGATTAGGCCCAATTAGCATACGCTAACCAAAAGCTCCTACTTTGCTGGGAGCTTTTTAATTTTAAAGATGTTCTACATACCAGAACATACAATAAATCAACAACCTGATGATGGAGACGTTAAAGGCCCTAAACCAACAAACAATCCGGTGGAATGCGCCAGATTGGTACAGCGTACAAAACTTACAGGTTATTAAATGTAAGTTCAGAAAGATGATTAATCATTATGGCTGATGAATTTAGGGACACCAGCATAAGATCTAAGCCTGGCAAACATATATCCAAATAACTTCTACATCCATTTCCTCCTCTCCACCTATTTTCACTGTGATGACTATAAGTCGCTAATAATACAAATATGTATACTATACTTGACAACATATTAATAATAGTATATTATAATCAACATAGAGTCATGAATAGTCAACACATCGGACGGTGCCCAAAAATTACGCTTCGGCAACTTAAATAACTTATTCCTAAGTCATTTAAGTTATGAAACTGGGCCTAAATGATTGACTCTGATGAAAGAAATCCGAAAAAGGGGCTCTGAAGATGATACTTCTTAAAGACTGCACAAAATGCCGCGGGGACGTTGTATTGTGCCATGACCACTATGGATCTTATTTCTCATGTATACAATGCGGTTTGATCAGAGAGACAATACCTACGGAATCACCAAGTTGTGATCCCAAGAAAATATCTGCTGAAAATATTAAAACCGAAGAGGAACAAGTTGTCGCATTCTGAGTCGGCCGAAGAGCCTTTAAAAGTCCTGTTAACCGGTTCCACAGGATACATTGGGGGGCGCCTCTTAGGACTACTCGAAGACAATAAATACAAAATACGGTGTCTAGCCCGCAGACCCGAATATCTTGACGGAAGAATCGGCAAAGAGACTGTAGTTTTTAAAGGTGACCTTCTAGACACAGACAGCCTCCTACCTGCCATGGAGGGTGTTCACACAGCTTATTATCTGGTCCATTCCATGGGAACTAAAGGAGATTTCGAAGAGGAAGACAGACAGGCTGCTAGAAATTTTCGGGAAGCCGCAGAAATTTCTGGAGTCTCCCGTATTATCTATCTTGGTGGCCTATGTTCCCGAGATTATTCAAACTCGCCACACATGAGGAGCCGTAGAGAAGTTGGCGAAATTTTGAGAGCATCCAGCATCCAAGTACTGGAGTTCCAAGCTTCCATCATCATTGGCTCGGGTAGCCTGTCATTTGAGCTAGTCCGAAGCCTCGTAGAAAGACTTCCCGTCATGATCCTACCCCGGTGGGTCCGCACCGAAGCCCAACCAATAGCCTTGAAAGATGTACTTAGTTACCTAGCCAAAGCAATCGATATAGAAATTGATGGCGATCAAATATTCGAGATTGGTGGGAGGAATGTTATTTCCTACAGGGGTTTGATGGAAGAATACGCGAAACAACGAGGCTTGCGGCGGCTAATGATTCCAGTGCCAGTACTGTCCCCTCGATTGTCCAGTTTATGGCTGGGGTTGGTAACGCCAGTTTACGCCAGAGTAGGCCGGAAATTAATTGATAGTATACGACTACCAACAGTAGTCCAAAACTCCCTCGCTAATGACACCTTTGGCTTCAATCCTGCTGGGGTGTCCGATGCAATAGACGATTCTCTTAGAAATGAAGACCAGGAATTCGCCCAAACCCGTTGGTCAGACGCACGTTCATCATCCGGTCTTTCAGGCAAATTAGGTGGGGTAAAGCTCGGTGCTAGACTCTTGGACTCCCGCAAAATAAAAGTCAATGTGCCTCCGATTCAAGCGTTCAGGCCAATCCGGCGCATCGGCGGCACAACCGGTTGGTATTTCGGAAACTGGCTTTGGAGAGCCCGAGGATTAATAGACCTCATGGTAGGTGGAGTCGGAATTCGAAGAGGTCGTCGCGACCCTGAATCCTTAAAGCTTGGAGATACTGTTGATTGGTGGAGAGTCATAGCTTACGAACCAGGCGAAAAAATTCTGCTAGAAGCCGAAATGAAGGTGCCAGGCAGGGCATGGCTCGAATTTGTAGTGGAAGATTCCGAAGAGGGTGGTTCAGTGATAACGCAAACAGCAGTATTCGATCCGGTCGGACTCCCCGGAATGTTCTACTGGTATTTACTTTACCCCCTGCACACGTTGATCTTCGCTGGCATGATCCGAGCTATTGCTAAGCAATCACAAAAAATCTAGTTATTTTAAATCTAGCTATCTTTCGATTTTGTGCGTTGTATTCGACCACCATCGGGTAAAAAGCGAATAGTGCATAAAGTGTTTATTAATTCACTAACTAAATGTAGTCTAATATAGCTCATTCATCGACTATACCGTATAATATCTTCGATATTTAATAGCATTCAGCGAGGACATCTTGACTGAACCTGATAATTCACTATGGCGTTTAAAGCAGAGATACCTAGATGCGGTATTAAACGGAGAAGCAATTCAAGGGGAACTTATAGTCGAAGAAGGATTAAAACAAGGCTTCGGTATGTTCGACATTTATTTGAGCATACTCATACCTACTCAGATCGATGTAGGCCAAGCATGGCATGACGGGAAAGTCGGCGTAGCCCAAGAACATCTGGCCACCGAAATTACATTAGAACAAATGAATAGGCTTCGATCTCAAATCGTACCTCGATCAAAGTTAGGGTTTAGGGTCGCAGTTACCTCTGTAGAAGGCGATCCACATTTTATCGGAGCCCGAATGGTGGCAGACTTTTTCTTATCCGACGGTTGGGACGTTGATTTTCTAGGCGCATCTACCCCAGGCCCTGACTTAGTTGAACTAGTGCGTCGGCGTAATGTTGACCTAGTCGCTATCTCGACGACAACGGCCGATTGCCTACCAAGATTAGAATGGACCGTCGGATCTTTGGCAACCTTAGCCAATCCACCAAAGATCTTGCTTGGCGGTAATGCAGCCGCAAGTATGGTTAACTTAGCTGTAGACATAGGAGCAGACGGCATTGCCCTCAACCTTCAGGACGCGGTGCTAGAAGGGCGTCGTCTAGTTGGCATTGCCAATGAACCAGTATCTCTGAGTGATCACCTTAAGAGTTTGGGACGAAAAGTTCAGGAAATCCGGAGAGACCTCGGTTGGAACCAGCAGCAACTAGCGGACAGCGCGGATTTGGACCGTACATATATCAGTGCAGTGGAACACGGCAAACAGAATTTAACTCTAGGTGCAGTAGTTAAGCTAGCTGATGCACTCGGAGTCGAACTGGTACAACTGCTATCTAAAAGCGATCGACGCTAACCATTAAATAACAACGATATCTATATGAGCGCGAAACAAGTGCATACCCAAGGACAGGAATCGATTCGGTTAGGAATAAGCTCGTGTTTACTAGGTCAAGAAGTGCGTTTTAACGGCGGGCATGTCAGAGATGATTTATTATTAACTACTATCGGACAGCACGTGCAATGGATCCCCGTTTGCCCTGAAGTTGAGATAGGCATGGGAATACCTAGAGAGAACATACGCCTTGTTGGACAATCCGACGACCCAAAGTTAATTGCTCCTAAATCCGGAACCGACTATACCAAAACAATGAAAACTTGGTCCCAAAAGCGTCTTAAGGAGCTAGACAAACACGAGCTACATGGGTATGTCTTTAAGAAAGATTCTCCTAGTTGTGGACTTTTTAGGACCAAGGTTTATAAAGGGGACGGACCAGCTTCCAGGAACGGCCGAGGATTATTCGCCGCGGAATTAGTAAAACGTTTCCCACTGTTGCCGGTAGAAGAAGAGGGACGCTTGAGAGATCCAAAACTACGGGAAAATTTTATCGGCAAGGTCTTCGCCTATCATCGCTTCCAAGGGCTGATTTCTAATAGGCCAAAGGCTAGTGATTTGGTTGAGTTCCACTCATCCCATAAATTCTCAATAATGGCCCATGATCCCAAAGCACAAAAATCATTAGGTCAACTAGTATCCAATTCCGGTCGTGCAAATATCCAGGATTTAATTTCCGAATACGGTGCATTATTCATGGAAACATTGGGCAAGATCTCCACCAACCGTAAACATGCCAATGTACTTCAACACATCATGGGTTACTTAAAGAAATTCTTAGACAGTGATGACAAACTCGAAATGATAGAAGTAATAGATCAATATCGCCAAGAGTTACTTCCATTAATAGTACCTATTACTCTCTTGCGTCACCATTTAAACCGACATCCCGTACTTGAGTGGGTCAAACAACAAACATATCTCAATCCATACCCTCAGGAGCTCATGTTACGCAATCACGTTTAATACAGAAACCTAGGTTCACAACTCTAATCTGGAACTCAGCATGGAACTACGGACAGTGATTTACGGCATATCAGGGTTCGATGATTAGGAGTCACCCATGGGAGACTCGGCAAGCGCTGTTGACCTGTCAACAAAGGTTGACGTAAATTCCCGCCATCTTGCTAATCATAGGAGAGATACTAATAGTTTCAGATTCTGAAGTATTCAAAGCATGGAAAGAAGCTTGTGCCAATAAAGGTTCCAGCAAACTCGCAGAGTTCTTCACCGAAGATTTCAGGTTCTTGTCCAGAGTACGGGATATAGGTAAACAAGAGACGTTGGATTGGGCTTCTGCTGGAGATATGACTCTAGACAATTTGGAAGTAGTTCACGAGAACGATGAGGTAGCCGTCATCCACGACAACGTTAAACGCGGAGATAACGACGGTGTATCTACTGGTGTCTTCACAATGGGAAAGCACATGCCTGAAAAAATCAACTCACCCGAGGTTGAATCCGTCATTGGTGAGTTTGCCAAAAGTATCCCGGGATTCAAGGAATAGGCAGTTTTCCTCTGAAAAACTGCAAAAATAGCGCTAAATCCTGTTTCGGATATTTGCCAGACGTAGCCAAAAAGCTAGAATTAAGCTGTTCCAGGCTCAAAAATAAGCTACAATAAGCCCACAGGGCCGGTGTAGCTCAGTGGTAGAGCAGCTGTTTCGTAAACAGCAGGTCGCGGGTTCAATTCCCATCACCGGCTCCATTTTTAAAGCTCAAACAGCCAGATAGAAGAAACTCATAAAGGGAAATACCCGAGGACTGCCTTCAGAATCCTCACGAATTATAATCTCTCATTAATTTCTGAGTAGAAAAATCTCTGCTCACCACATAGCCTACAATCAAGTGGAATAATATAATCTTGAGAGGATCATTAGAGAACCGGGAGGCGTAACCTGATGTTGGACATGAGGCCCGTGACAGCGGACGAGTTTGAAACCTGGCTCAGTGCCGAGTCCCGCGCCCATGGCAACAGGCTAGCCGATGACCCTGAGGAGCTCAGACCTCACTTTGACCTGGACCGGACAGTCGCCGTTTTCGAAAAGGGCCAAATAGTCGGCGGTTCCCACTCCCGCCGGGTCGAAATGACCGTACCTGGAGCCTCGACTATAATCTCAGGTGTTTGCAACGTCTCAGTACAACCCACTCACACTCGCCGCGGTGTCATGACCCAGATGATGAAACATCAACTCAACGACTTCCATGACCGCGGTGAGCCTGTCTCCGCCCTATTTTCGACCGAGAGCATCATTTACGGCAGATTCGGCTATGGTATCGGCTCCCTGTACGAACGGTGGTCTATTGAACGCTCCCACACGACTTTCAGCCAACTAAAAGAGAGCTCTGGGCAAATCCGGTTCGTCGACCCGTCAGACATCACAAAAGACCTGCCAGAAGTGTACCGCCGCAGCACCAAAGACCGACCTGCCATGTTCCAAAGAGAACCCCACCACTGGCTACGGGATTCCCAATCCCCCGAACACACCCTCGGTGGCCCGGGAGGCCTCTTCTACATTTCCTACGAAGAGGACAAACAAGTGAAAGGGTATGCAGCTTACCGAACTACAGGAGCGACCGTGGTCATCAACGAGTTGATGGCAGAGACCAAAGAGGCGAGTCGCGCTCTGTGGCGTTTTTGCTTCGACGTAGATCGAACCAGCACCATAGAAGCTCTTAAACGCCCTCTAGATGACCCATTGCCCTGGATTCTGGCCGACCCACGGCGTTTAGAGCGGTCCACTCGTGACGGTGTCTGGGTCCGGTTAGTGGACGTACCAGTAGCCTTAGAGCTTAGGCGTTACCTCCAGGAGGACAGCCTGGTATTAAAGATCGAAGACGAAATCTGTCCTTGGAACCAAGCTGTTTTTGAACTACAAGGCTCCTCAGAAGGTGCCACCTGCAAGCCCACTGGCTCGTCTCCGGACTTATCGTTGAATGTCAGACAGTTGGCCTCGGCATACACCGGTGCCGTAAGTTTCAGCACACTGGCCAGCGCTGGCTTTGTGGAAGAGATCACATCTGGTGCACTGCTGCGGGCCGATTGCATGTTCGGATCCCAATACCAACCCTGGTCTCCTCACAACTTCTAGTGATGTCCGATCGATTAGCGGATGACATATCATCCCAAATAGTGAGAAGATACCTACGTGCCGGTGTAGCTCAGTGGTAGAGCAGCTGTTTTGTAAACAGCAGGTCGTGGGTTCAATTCCTATCACCGGCTCCATATTCTAGGTGAAAAAGCCCCTCACTATGGTTCGAGGGGCTTTTATTTTAGCCTAGGCCCAACAGCCGTTTATGATCTGATTTTTCTGGTCGACATGATGTACTGCGTGGTCTATCTATTCTAGGGAACGACTTCCCAAATTTGACGACTACCTTCCACTGTGTTGATATTGAATTGTTTGACAGACTCTACAGTCTCCGGTGGTAACTCGTCATAATTAGAACGCTGATTATTGAAGTATTCATCCAGGCTTTCGATTTCAATCTCAAATGCGATGGTGTCCATACGGTCAGTGTAATCCAAGTAAATCTTGCCTGTTTTGTTACCATCGCTAGCCCATGAGTCCCGTACCTCCTTTACAACTTCCAAGCACTGCGGAACCTTTCCTCTGGCACACTTCCAGACGTTTCTTACCATATACATTCTCTGTCTCCCGATACCAAGTGTTCATCAGAACTAAAGACCCTGGGAATGATACCAGGCCGTACAGATATACGACCGGATGTATCCGCCTACTCAAATAAAATCATGTAAGATGGTGGGAAATTAAGCACTTATGAAAGCGTCACTATCTATCAGAACATAAAATCAGGCAGTATTTCCATGCCTCTTCCTCAAAGTGAAATCGGGCATCTATCTACTGGACTTCATTTATGCTAGAAGAAAGAGCATGAACACACCTTCGCAACCTGAAAACTCAGCACCGGATATTGCCTATGAGATAAAGGCCTGTGCTAGGTGCCGTAGCACTGAGATAGACCGGTCGAAAGGCTTCCATCCTTTCGGCCGGTGGCGATGTCGCAGTTGCGACCGCGCTTTCATGATTCCGTCGCTGCAGATACGAATTCTTCCAGCAGATGAGTCGCCCCCTCCGCACTGGCATTGGCAATAAAGCAACAACGAAATACCCTTGGTTATTATCCGAGGATGTTTTAACGGCCCTGCTTAGATCTACTATATGTCTAGTCTGTCCATGTAACTGAAACTTGGCTCTCCAGCTAGAAAAGGTCCCAAGACATCAGCTATCCCAGATTCGTCTCGCCAGGTTTGATACTTCTGCTGATGCTGTTTGGAAGACCAGTCCTCGAGCAAAGTAATAGTGCCCGGGGAGTCTTGGTCCTGGTAGACATCCACATTCAGACAACCGTCATACGCCCTAGTGTCTGGTAACAGATTCTCCAGAAGTGACCTGAATTCGTCTACGCGGTCTGGCCTGATGCTGAATGTCAGTGTGACTGTGATGGACATTATTTACTTATCCTCGAAATCCGAAAATTCCCCACGTGCTCGCATCTCCTGAGGAAGAAGACTATTGTAGATAAACGAGTTCATGGGTGTTGGAACACCTACCTCGATCCCCAGCCGGACCACTCCTCCATTCTGAACTCCCAACTCCGAGGGCCGTCCGTCCATCAAATCCCGCTGCATAGATGATGTGCCGTTCTGCGGAGACCCTTTCAGTCTGGAAACGGCAGAAGTAAATGCGTCTTTGGGCATCTCTACCCGATGGCCTTCGGCAACAGCTAAGACCTCTTTGACCACAGTTTGCGCCATCTCCCAGGAGCCTGGCAGGCTGCGCCATTGGCCCGACGACACCCTGGTGATGGCACCGACTCCACTGTTAGCCGCCATGAATGCTAACTTTCCCCACAGCGCCGCCTGGATATTACTGGGGATGCTAGCCTGAACTCCAGCGTTTTGAAAAGCATGCATTAGTTTCTGAGTACGGTCTGTCGTGGAGTTATCCGTTTCTCCAAACTCAACAAAAGGCTCACCACCTGCGTGCGCAATATGCCCAGGAGAAACGATATAGCTAATCAATCCACCCAGTCCCACAATCACTGGTTTATCACCCAGCACCGAGGCCAATTGAGTGGGTGCTTCTACGCCGTTCTGCATGGGGACCACAAAAGTCTCAGGGCCTATCATTGGACGCATGGCCTTGGCAGCGTCCACTACCTGCCAAGCTTTGACGCCCAATATAACAGCGTCAACAGTGCCGGCCTCGATCGGGTTATCGGTTGCCAACAATGGGGTAGCTACAAAGTCGCCTTTGATGCTATCAACCCTAAGACCCTGCCGTTTAATAGCCTTAAGATGCTCTCCTCTGGCAATCATGACTACCTCTTCACCAGACTGAGATAGTCTTCCACCCAAGTATCCACCGATGCCACCGGCTCCAAATATAGCGATTCGCAATCCAATCTCTCCCCGCCTCTAATTACTGTTTCCAGTTACTTGGAAAATCTCCGATCCGGGCCGACCAGGGCGAGCAAACGGCGCCAGATGCGTCCGTTGTTGTCTTCTCGCAACACGCAGACCTTTATGTTATGCGGGGATGGCCCATGAGCGCAGTGGTGGCCGATCTCGCCTTGGACCTTATCACACCAAACATAAACGTGAAGCAGTGGCAATGAATTTGTCACTCGGGTTCCACCAGACATCATGTCCCAGCGATGGGCACGTAGATTAGACCAGCTCACCCGGCCCACCCCATGGTCATTCCAATCGCGCCTAACATACACCGCAGACCGGACCGTCATATACCGCCAGGTCAATCCAACGGTAAGTCGTATTAGCAGTCTTGTCAGACGCAAAATTAAGCACAGCAGCCACCAGACCAACCTGAGAATCAGGGCAATAGCCTTAATCATATTTCTAACTATAGAACGCTTCAGGTCGATTTAATATGGCATCGCGAATCCTTGGAATATGATGTTCTAATATATCCATGTCCTCCATCTCAGACATTGTGTACCACCCAAACTCCGTGGTTTCATCACTCAGTCCCAATTCACCGCCGGTAATCTCAGCCTCAAAATTAAATGCCACCGGCTGAATTCGGTTGCCATCTGGGTATTCCATCAGCAGATCAGGAGAGGTATAGACACCAATTAGCTTAGTCACTATCACCTCCAAGCCAGTCTCCTCAAACAACTCCCTCACACAAGCCTCAGCAGCGCTTTCCCCAGGATCCATACCACCGCCAGGAAGACACCACCGATTGTTATCTTCCCGTCGAGTCAACAATATTCGCTCTCTGGACTCGTCAAATATCACTCCAGAAGCACCAGGCCGTAATACACCACCGCTCCCGACTCTGTGACCAAATATCATGGTGGCCATCTGCAATTCATTCTCCAAACATCAATTTCTGTGCGTTTTAGCCATTTCAATCTAGGGTGCGCCACCAGACTGATTTAATCAATAATCTCACCGCATTCGATACGGCGAGTGTCCCTCGCTTACCGATTCCCGTAATCAGAGATTGGTAGGGACATTGACGGTGTAGCATCACTCTCTATAATGGCTTCTGCTGGATAGACAGGATTTTATCGCCACAGCCCTTCTTATGTTTCAAACAATCTGGATGTGGCCATAAAGAGGATTTCATGAAATTTGGACTTTTTTATCAGATACAAGTCCCTAAACCCTGGGACGAACAGAGCGAAGCCAAACGAATTTGGGAGGCCTTAGACCAGATAGCCTATGCTGAAGAGATGGGCTACGACAGCGTTTGGTTCTCAGAACATCATTTCAGACCGGTGTGGTCGCACAATAGCGCACCTGACCTAACGCTAGCCGCTGTAAGCCAACGGACCAAAAAGATAAGACTGGGTGTGGGAGTCGTCCTGGCTCCCATCCACCACCCACTCCACACCGCTGCCAGAATGGCAACGTTAGACATCCTAAGCAATGGCAGGGTAGACGTCGGCCTAGGGCGTACAGGATACCCCTATCAGTTAACTCCTTACGGAACAAACCTTGAAGACACTAGAGGCATGTGGGAGGAGTTTGCCAAAGTGCTTCCCCGAATGTGGACAGAGGAAACATTCTCCCATCAAGGCCAATACTTCCAGGTGCCACCACGCGAGGTACTCCCCAAACCCATACAGAAGCCCCATCCGCCACTTTGGTCAGCTTGTTCCAGCGAAAGTACCACCCGAACTGCAGCTGAGCTTGGACTAGGCGCTCTGGTCGGAAGCGAAGGCGGTCCAGAGAAGGTCGGCGAAGTCCTAGAGCTGTACCAAACCGCTCTGAAATCAGCAAACCCCAGCGGTGTTTCACCCAACAGCCAGAATGCCCTGATGACTGCTGGATTCTGCCACGAAGACCCTAAAGTCATCGATGGCCGCGCGACAGAGCTTGTAGGTTGGTACATGGAACAACAACGGGAGCGCGCCCGGTTGGTCTGGCAGGGTGTCGAACCGGAATCAGTGCCGCGGGATTACCAAGGATATTACGAACGAGATATGAAACTGGCCGCTGGACCACATCCAGGAGAAACCACACCTAGCGAGACGGTAAAAAGGGGCACGTCTTTTTGCGTGGGCACCCCTGATCAGTGCATCGAGTTCTTTGAGAGTTACGAATCCATGGGGGTGGAGCAAGTGTTCTTACTGTCGGCCATCGGTCCACAGGAACATGAAGAGGTTATGAACACTTTGACAATGTTTGGAAAGCATATCATCCCCTATTTCAGGGCCAAAGAAAAGGCCAGCAGTTAGGGCAACATTCTGGCATCAGGAGACTTCCCATGAAAACAGGAGTGGTGTTCCCGCAAACCGAAATTGGCGCCGACCCAGTGGCAGTACGCGACTACGTACAGGCCGTGGAGTCATTGGGTTATGCCCATATGATGGCCTACGACCATGTACTGGGAGCCGATACCAACCAACACGCCAACTGGGAGGGAAGCTATACTTCTGAATCTATGTTCCACGAGCCATTCGTACTCTTTGGTTACTTAGCAGGAGTCACCACAACACTAGAGTTAGTTACAGCGGTGTTAATCCTGAGCCAACGTCAGACCGCCCTTGTGGCCAAACAGGCTGCAGAAGTCGACCTGCTCACAGGCGGCCGACTCAGGCTTGGAGTGGGAGTCGGCTGGAACCATGTCGAGTACGAGGCACTGAACCAAGACTTTAGCAATCGTGGCAGACGCTATGCAGAGCAGATCCCACTCTTACGTGAATTTTGGACCAACGATGTGGTCGGATTCGATGGCAAGTACCACAAGGTTGACCATGCTGGCGTTAACCCACTACCCGTACAAAGACCAATTCCGATCTGGATGGGAGCCGGTGCCAGAGCCAATCCAGTGCCAACGGACCGGGTGCTGCGTAGGGTGGCGAGTCTTGCCGATGGCTGGTTTCCCCAAATGCAGCCAGGAGACGACGCAAAATTTACTGTCGAACGCCTCCAAACCTTCCTCAGTGAAGTTGGGCGCGAAAGCTCAAGCATGGGCATGGAACCCAGGATCAACCTAGCAGACGGTAATCCTGAAATTTGGCAAGCCCATGCCAATGCCTGGCAGTCCATGGGAGCTACACACGTATCGATAAATACGATGAGAGCCGGTTTAAACTCACCACAAGATCACATCGATGCCATTCAAAAGTTTAAAGAAGTCATCGGCTAACAACTGCAATGTAGTCTAGTGAGCCATTAATACGCTTGGTAGGCTTTCAGGGCCTCATTCTGTAACGTAACTTGCATGAATAGAGTATCTATCTCCAATGTTCACATTAACGATTGTTGTGCTCTAATTGCACCGGACTCATTTACTCTCCCGTATTGAACTATAATTGCCCCATAGTCAGAAGACACTGCCCATGAATCCCGTTGGCCAACACTCCGATTTCAAATGCGACCGCAGGTTTCGAATATCATATTGAGTACTCAATATCGCCTACTAATCATTTTTACAATCTGATATTCTGTTCCGTATCAGTCACGCTGATAAGCGCAGCTAGATTTACTAGGCTTAACTCTATGTGCGGCCGATTCACTCTCACATCCGATTTGGACGGTCTTCAGCAAAGGTTCGGATTTTTATCTGAAGATACGATTACTGAAAAACCCATCAAAGAGTTTTTCGAACACGGCCCCCGGTATAACATCGCGCCCACTCAGTTGGTACTAACCGTCACCAACGAAGGACACCGGCGCGCAGAACTGATGCGTTGGGGGCTTGTGCCATTTTGGGCCAAAGACCTCAAGATTGGGTCCCGGATGATCAACGCTGTTTCAGAGACAATAGATACCAAGCCAGCTTTCAGGGCTGCTTTCAGAAAACGACGTTGCTTGGTCTTAGCCAACGGTTTCTACGAATGGAAGAAAGAAGGCAACCGAAGATTGCCGACCTATTTCTATCCCAAAAGCGGCGATTCTATGGCCTTTGCAGGGTTATGGGAAACCTGGACCTCCCCAGAAGGCCAGTTGGTTCAGTCGTGCACGATCCTTACGACGGCAGCCAACTCCTCGATCGAGCCACTCCACAACCGAATGCCGGTCATCCTGTCCGACGAAACTCAGTCACTTTGGCTAGATCCCTTAACCGAAAGCTCAGAAAATTTGGAACCCTTACTTATTCCGGCGCCTGAAGAGTTCCTGGTTGCACACCAAGTTGCTGAGACAGTGAACTCCGTACGTAACCAAGGCCCTGAATTGATTGCTCCGCTAGCAACCATTCCCAGGGAATCGTACTTGGATGGTCGCCTGTTTCCATAGTCTATAACCCTTCATCCGAGGTTTACAAAGGCAGTAAATAATCATTTTTTAACTCCAACAATGGCCAACCCATCACCAAACATATCCAACCCATCCAATCCAATCTACAGCAGGTACCGGTTTGTAATAGCAGCATTGATCATTGCAGGTCACATGACTGTCGGCCTGAACGTCTTTGCCGTGTCTCCCTTGCTACCGATGGCAATTGACGACTACGGCATCAACCGGACAACTGCCGGGTTGTTGGTAGCGCTACCGCTGATGGTAACAGCGGCCATAGGGCTTCCCTGCGGGATTCTCGTCGCTCGAATCGGACTGCATCGTTCCTTCGTCATAGGATGGGCAGCTTTAGCCCTGGTCTCCTTATCTGGATTTGCGCCAAATATCATTACGCTCTTATTGCTCAGATCTGGAATAGGCCTGGGCTTTGCGTTCATCATCACCGGAACAGGACCATTATTGATGCAGTGGTTCAGGCCCAAAGAAATTGTGATGATGAACGCCTTCACCACAGCGGCCCTAAGTCTGGGAATCGCCTTATCAGTAGGCACGTCCGCACCGCTGGCCACTGTGATGGACTGGCAAATGGCATTAACCATATTCGCGATACCCGGTGCTGCCGGCCTGGTTGCCTGGACCTTACTAAACCGTTCCACCGATTGCGCGACTATAACTGGTCGCGGGATATCATTGCTGGAGGTAGGGACCGTGTTGCGGAACCGATCCATTATGCTGCTTCTGATTGCCGACGCAGGAATTCTGGTCCAATACACTGCCTTCACAGGTTGGCTGCCCACCTTTTATAACGAGCACCGTGGCATATCACTGTCACAAGCGGGTTTCATCACGGGAATACTGCCGTTTGTCGGTGTGTTTGCAGTGCTGGCAGGGGGAGCTGTCGCGCTCCGAGTCACTTCACCCAGACCCCTTTTCGTTGCGTCTGGACTGTTAGCTGGCGTAGGTGGTTTAGGCGCGTTCCTCATGCCAGAGCTTGGGTTAATATACCCTTCAGTAGTCTTGCTAAGTATTGGTTCTTGGCTGTATGTGCCAACTTTACTAACACTGCCCATACAAATGCACGGCATGACTCCAGAAAGAGTGGCTGTGGTCTGGGGATCATTCCTTACATTTAGTGGATTCGCCATGTTTATTTCGCCCATATTGGTGGGAGCCTTTCGGGATATTTCAAGTTCATTTTTCCCGGGTTTGGCGGTCTGCGCCATCGCATCATGGTCGCTTTTAATCGCAGGGTTCCTTCTACCAATCAACGTCAACGAAACTACAACGAGAACTGCACATTCCACATCCGATTGACAACCCAATTGGTGACGCGTACCTTTGTGGCGCGTGCCTTTCCGCCATCATTTTGAAATAGGACAGCCACGTTCACACCCGCTCTGAATTATAGAGTGCCAATCTGATAATTTTAGGAGACCGAAATGGGTAGAATTCCAGCCGCAACTCGAGAGACAGTTCCCAGCGACCAGACAGCCGAATTCGATGAGCTTCTTGCCGGCGCAGGATCAGTTCCGTTAGTTGGACCTGGCTCAATATTCTGGCATGTCCCCAAGGCCCAGCAGGCAGTAACGACCCTGAATCAATACCTACGAAACGACTCATCTCTGTCCGATAAGACATTGGAACTTACCATGCTAGTCACAGCCCGAGAGAATGACTGCATGTACGTCTGGAACGCCCATGCCGCATCCGCCAGAGCCGCAGGGGTGCCCGACGCTGTGGTTGACGCCATCAGAGACCGTAAGGAGCTTCCCATGCTGGCACCGGACGAAGCAGCCGTCATCAATTACGTCCAAGAGTTCTATCGCACACACAGGGTTAGCCGCGGAGCTTACCAATCGGCCTTTGAGGTATTCGGCAAGCAAGGCTTGATAGAACTCTCGCTGGTCATGGGCAACTATGCCCTTATCGCCGTCGCAGTCAACTCATTTGACTCAGAACTGCCGGCCAATCGAACCGAGCCAGTACTCCCTATCTAACTCAGTCAACTTGAGGTCAATATGACGGTTAAACCGTTCAAGATAGATGTTCCTGATTCAGTACTCGACGATTTGCGCGTCAGATTAGAACGCACCCGGTGGCCTGATGAACTACCAGGCACAGGTTGGGACTATGGGAGCAACCTTGATTACATTAAAGAATTGGTCGAGTACTGGCGTACCAAGTTTGATTGGCGCGCCCAAGAGAAGCTGATCAATTCATTTTCTCATTTCAAGACGGAAATTGATGGCCTTGGCATTCACTTCATCCACGAAAAGGGTAAGGGAACGAACCCCATGCCTTTGGTGGTCACCCACGGCTGGCCCGGAACATTCTTCGAGATGCATAAAATCATCCCGTTGCTGAGCGATCCAGCCAGCCACGGTGGGGATCAAGCGGACGCGTTCGATGTTGTCGTCCCGTCCATGCCCGGGTACGGTTTCTCTGACCACACAACCGACCGCGGTCTAGATGTACTAAGCGTGGGAGATCTTTGGGCCAAACTGATGTCGGAAAACCTGAGATACGGGCGGTTTGGCGCCCAGGGCGGTGATTGGGGTGCTAGCGTCACGGCCAAGTTGGGATTCTCCCACCCAGACAAAGTGATTGGCATTCATTCCACTTCAACCACCCGGCCAACGCCATACCTCGGCCCTGGTTCGAGAGACCTATCCGAAGCTGAGAAGTCGATCATACAACACCGAAATGACTGGCAGGCATCGGAAGGTGGTTACGCCCACATCCAGGGCACCAAGCCGCAGACGCTTTCTTACGGGTTAAACGACTCGCCCGCAGGCCTGGCGGCCTGGATAGTGGAGAAATATCGCACATGGAGCGACTGCGGTGGAGATGTAGAATCTCGGTTCACCAAAGACGAGCTGCTCACAACAGTGACCATCTACTGGGTGACGCAGTCCATCGGGTCGTCAACCAAACTCTACTACGAGACTCACCGTAAGCCGTGGAACTTGAAGCAGGGTGAACGGATCGAAGTACCATGTGGAATCGCATCCTTCCCTGGTGAAAACACGGTGCCTATACGTGAATGGGCAGAACGCTCTTACAACGTACAGCATTGGACTGACATGGCTTCCGGAGGGCATTTTGCCGCACTGGAAGAACCAGTCCAACTGGTGGACGATATCCGCAGCTTCTTCCGCCAATTACGATAATCCGCTCCTCAATCCTGAACCCAGACTCTCTCAAAAATGATCAGCACAACATCCGCCTGGAAGGGTTTAATGATCCCAGCCGTCCATTAGCATGAGATTTCCTTATCTTCGGTTTACTCCAGATTGGCTATTCACCTACACTGGCGTGATGCTGTTGGTGGGTGTCGCCATCAACTGGGGTGCTGGATTCACTCAATTCGCCCACAGTCTCACCCTACCATCAATGGAAATAGACCTGGGCCTGTCCCACACCAAAGCGGGACTGGTTATCACTGTAGCGAACCTAATTCGCATCTGCAGCACCTTCATATCAGGAACGTTGGCGCCACGCTATGGCAGCAGATTAATCATCGGTATCGGCTCGATCGTGTCGGGTTGCTCCATGATTACGTTGGGCTTGGCCCCAAGTTACATGTGGGTGTTGCTTTCTGCTGCTCTAATGGGCATAGGGACGGGCATGGCACTGGTACCTATGATGGGCCTATTAGTTCGTTGGTTCCGAGATAATGATCGAGGACTGGCGGCTGGGTTGGCATCGATGGGCGGCAGTTTCGCCTTCATATTCGCCGGCGTATTGGTACCGTGGCTGGTAGGGAATGATGCTTCAGACGGATGGCGACATAGCTGGTTCGTGTTTGGAGGGCTGTCCGTAAGCATCGGAGTCGCAGCCCTGATACTACTCCGTGAACCAGCTCAAGCATCCGAGTCAACTCCGACGACATCAGAGGACAAGCCGTCCCCCCAAACACGGGGCGCCTGGCCCATGGCTGCCTATAAAAACCCCATGATATGGTTAGCAACCTTCCTCGCCTTCAACACTGGATGGTCCCAAGGTGTGTTCAACGCCTTCTTTGGGGTATATCTATCCCAGGAAAACGGCATTAGTCTCGCAACAGTTGGCCAATTGGTGATACTGATCGGTGCATTAAGCACTACCAGCGGTACCTTCTGGGGAACTTTGTCCGATAGGGTCAACAGAGGTCAGGCGTTTTTTTATTCGTATGTATTTCAGGCTATTGCGTTCGCTCTAATGGCTTTATTCCCTGGGATTATCAGTTTCATCATTGCTGCGTTATTGATCGGTTTCACACTGAGGGCTGCCTATACAATTTGCGCTGCATGTTCCTCAGACTATGTAGCATTGCAGTTTTCTGCAGCCGCCTTTGGGCTGATGTCTGTAGGGGCCGGTCTTGGAAACGCATTATCGCCAACCGTTGGCGGCCTGATTGCCGACAATTTTGGTATGGAGTGGTCCTTTGGCTTGGCTGCGATCGGGGCGATAGTCGGTATGGGGGCATCAGTGGCCATGATTAAAAACCCTACTAACCGAGACGCACAGCAACCAAATCCTGCCGACTAGGATTTAGGCTGCCAAGAAACCACTCTAGGCTCCAGCTTCTCGGCACCCTTGATAGCGAAAATGCCATTTTTTTCTTCTATAACCTGAGACAACAATTCGTCCAGGCGTTCCATCTCAGGTGTTTCAGGTGTCACGTATAGCCGCTGGGCGATCTGATCCTTGGCAACCTCAATGCTCTCGAACCCCCTGACCCGTTCGATGGGGACAACCTCGACCTTCGGATCCACTCCCAACTGACTAAGGACTTCTAGGAATTCCGGGAGGCTTGGTAGCGGCAGGCGAGGTACGCCGTGAACTGGCTCCCAGAGAGGATATATCTGCGACTGAGGTGGCGCTTGGTACACAACGACTAAAACTCGCTTGGCATGCTTTTCAAGCTTCCGGACGAAGGACTCAATATCCTTTATAACGTATAGAACGTGGCAACAGATAGCCAGGTCTACTTCGGGGACTTCAGCATCCAGCCAATCCGATTCCACGACTTCCACGTTCCGGACATCGAACTCGACGGCTACCTCTCGAAGGACCCTACACATGCTGGGAGAAGGTTCAACGGCAATCACCTTCTTGGCTTCAAGGGCAATCGGAAGTGCGAGCCGCCCCCCTCCAGCTCCAACGTCCAATACCACCTGTTCAGAAGAAACCAACCGCCTCAGATGATTCAGTAGCGGGTCGTTGGTGCGCCTGGGATCTGCACGGAACTGCTGAGCAAACCTGCTCCATGAGTCGACTGGTGGGTTTTCTTTGCGCATGCTATCCGATTGTTCGTGCTCGGCCCGAACCATTTCGTTCCAACGTTCGGTTGAAGTCATCATTACCTCATCAAATCTGCCATCCCAATTTTAGGGCAGTCCACCATTCCAGGTAAAACAATTAATATGACCCAACTAGGACGGTTCTAACAACATTGAGTACAGCACTAGCACGGCCTACTCGGTTATTGTCGGTTATCTCCGTGGTTCGACCATCCCTGACCTGGGCTGGGCATAGCTGTAAAGTTACTATTGCTCTGGCCAGATACGTGGATTTAGATACGAAACCAGCGAGACTGATGGAGACTTGTTACTAATCGAATCAGAGCTCAATATCACGTCGCTTGGTGAAGAGGTTGATCGAGAGATTTACGCCCTTTCCCAATATGGTGGCATCTATAATTATTACATCCACGCTTACCAATGAAAGCCGCTAGCTATAATATGAGACCCTATTCGCGGTAGTTTCAATGAGCCTTCAACCATAAAGCGACCACAGAACACCTTGTCTTATTTCCCATTGGCCAAGTATCAATTAGACTGGTAGGAGCCGCCCCAAGAAATCATCGCTTGAGAATTATTCATTCGAACTCATGACCTCTCACCTGGGTATTAATATCTAACAGTTAGCGTTCTGCCTAGAACTCAAAATATCACGATTCGCAAGAGGGTAGAAGTATGCCAAACAATTTGGTCGGTACAGCCATCAAAGGCAGCACGATTTCCGAGGTCCAAACAAATATCGCCCGGGCTGAGGAGCTAGGAGTTCATGCAGCATGGATGACCACAGGAGGGACCAGCTTGGACAGCTTGACATGTTTTGCAGCTTCTGCTGCGACCACCACCAATATCAAGTTGGGAACATCAATTATCCCCACCTACCCTCGTCATCCGTTAGTCGTAGCGCAGCAGGCACAGGTAGTCGCCCAGCTAGCTCCGAACCGCCTCCGAATCGGCGTTGGCCCCAGCCACCGTCCAATGATTGAATCAATGGGCATCGATTTTCACGCTCCTCTTGGGAATCTGCGGGAATATATCCAAGTCCTGAAACACATCCTGCAGAACGGATCCGTTGACTTCCAAGGCGAACATTACTCGGCAACTGCCAGCATCCCTGTTCCATTAGACATACAGGTGATGGGATCGGCGCTAAGAACTGGATCTTTCGAACTCTGCGGGGCCGTCGCAGACGGCGCCATCAGTTGGATCTGCCCCGGCGTCTACCTAAGGGACGCAGCCTTACCCGCAATGGAAAAGGGCGCCAAAGAAGCTGGCCGAGCGATGCCTCCACTCATCGCCCACGCACCAGTTTGTGTGCACGACAACCCTGATGAAGTACGATCAGCCATACGTGAGCAGTTCGGTCACCCCGGTCTGCCCTTTTACCAGAACATGCTGATTGCTTCGGGCTATCCGGAAGCATCGAACGGACGGTGGAGCGACGCCATGATTGATGCCGTTGCCATACTGGGAGATGAAGAAACCTGCTACCAACGCATCCAGGAGCTATTTGCCATGGGCGCCACTGAAGTCCTTGCATCGCCGGTCACCGCCGGATCAGACAAGGCTTCGTCCTTGGATCGAACCATGAGACTACTGGGACAGGCAGCTTCCGCCGTCTGATCAAGGAAAATATGAGATACGACGTTGTTATTATTGGCGGTGGTTCGGCTGGTTGTACTCTCGCTGCCCGACTGAGCGAAGACCCGAACCGCTCGGTTTTGCTGCTAGAAGCTGGTCCGGACTATGCAAACCTAGAGCAAACACCTGATGATCTGAAGATGGGCCATCGCCAGGAGGCTTCAGATATTGAATCACGTTTCAACTGGGCCTACCGCGGCCAGGGCACACCGGAACAAACCGTTCCTATGCAGGTAGCCCGTGGTAAGGTAATCGGCGGTTCAGGCGCCATTAACGGTCAGGTCTTTCTTCGCGGCGTGCCTGAGGACTACGACAACTGGGCCGCCGAGGGCAACACCGAGTGGAGTTTCATCAAACTCCTACCCTTCTTTCGGAAACTGGAGACTGACCTGGATGTGAAAGACGACTTCCACGGCACGGAAGGCCCCATCCCAGTAAGAAGACTGGCCCGGGAAGAGTTCATGCCAGTCAACGAGGCTTTCCATCAAGCAACTATGGCTGAAGGGTTTCCTGAAGACCCCGACATGAACAATCCCGATTCCACCGGCACCGGTCCAATGCCAATGAACAACCCCGGTGGCATCCGCACTAGTGCTGCTCTGGCCTACCTGAACCCCAACCGACACCGCCTGAATTTGACCATCAAAGCCAATGTACACGCACAACGGGTGATTTTCGAAAGAGACCGGGCAGTTGGAGTCGAGGTGGAAAGCGGAGGAGAAAAATTCATCGTCGACGGCTCAGAGATCGTCCTCTGTGCCGGTGGAATTGCCTCACCTCAGTTGCTGCTACTGTCAGGTGTCGGGCCAAAGCGGCACTTGAATGATATTGGAATACCGGTCATAAAAGACCTACCAGGTGTGGGTAAGAACCTGCGTGACCATCCTCTGATCACTGTAGAGATTGAGCCCCGGAAAGGTGTGAAACTGGCCACGGTGGAGCCTCGAATCCAGAGCGGGCTGCGCTACACGGCTGAAGGCTCAGAGACCAGAAACGATATGCAGCTTTTCCCATCCTCATTCACCGGATTACGCGCAGGCGATCCGCTGCAAGGTCGCAGCCCAGACCACCCTCAAGGTATGCGAATCACCTGTATATTGAAGCTGGCTGATAGTGCTGGAGAACTGACTCTCACCTCAGCCGATGCCAACGACCCACCTCACCTCGAATATAGATACTTTGAAACTGAATGGGATCGCAAACGCATGCGAGAGGCGATTCATCTGTCGATAAAATTACTAGAACATCCGTCCTTTCGCCCTTTGGTAGAGCGACGAATCTCACCTACCGAAGACGACATGGCAACTGACGATGCGTTGGACGCCTGGCTAAGGCAGAATGTGGCCACAACTCAACACACCTCCGGTACCCTCAAAATGGGGCCCACGTCAGACCATATGGCCGTAGTTGACCAATATTGCCGGGTTCGGGGACTACAGAACCTGCGGGTGGTAGATCTATCAATCTGCCCTAACGTTGTCCGCTCCAACACCAACGCAACAGCTATAGTGATAGCAGAAAGGGCCGCTGACTGGTTTAACCAATGACCTCTTATGGGCGTGGTATAAGTTTTCAATGCCTAGGCCACTAACGACTCGTTCAAGGTCATGTCATTAACGACCTCCACGGACTGATATACTACCCGCAGTGGGACGCCTACAAACGTCCGCCGAGAAGGTAAACATGGGAATTCTGAACGACGACATGAAACGGGTAATCCGGCAACAAAGGATGGGCTTCATGGCCACTGTCAGCGCAGACGGTTCCCCAAATCTTTCGCCCAAGGGCACCACCACAGTCTGGGACGATGACCACCTGGTGTTCGCCAACCTGGGCTCTCCGGGCACCATCGAAAACTTGCGCCACAACCAGGCTTGTGAACTCAATATCATCGACTACTATCTCAGAAAGGGATACCGGTTCAAAGGCACGGCAGAGGTACTGACCAGCGGCCCCAAGTTTGAGGAGATCAAAGAGGCCTATACCACCGGCAGCCGCGGCATAAACCGGTCCGGTATCCCAGCTCACGGATATGTACTGATAACAATCAACAAAACCGCACCGCTACAGTCCCCCGCTTACACTCCAGGCAAGACCGAATCCGCAATGCGGGAAGAATGGACGGAGTATTGGGCTGATGTCCAAGAAACTAACAGCTAAATCTGGTACCAAACCGATACACGCTTGAGGAGCTGATTTATGTCTTGGATTGAACAGGATGATGAAGCCACTAAGAATCTGCCTCCGGTGATCTCGGTCATGTCCATAAATGAACCGGCAATGAAAGCCGTTCAGAACCTGAACGCCAATATCACATTCGGGGCATCCGCCCTCACCAGGGTTCAAGAAGAGGCCATCGCTACAGCTGTAGCCGCCGCCAACCGATGCCGATATTGAACTGTCTCTCACGGGGGGTTCCTCCGGCAGCATTCCGACGATACCGAGTTAGCAAACCACATCATGCACGACTACAGTCAGGCCGACCTGGATGACCAGACTCGGGGGATGTTGGACTTTGCGGTCAAACTAACCCTAGACCCATCTTCAAATCGCAAGGCGGATATCGAACTGCTACGTGGACTAGGTCTGAACGAACAGCAAATTCTCTCCACGGTGTTGATTACCTGCAATTTTAACTTCATGACCCGTCTCGCCGACGGCTTAGGCGTGGAAGTGCCAGAATCCCGGTTTGAAGACGCTACGCGGTGGATGTCATCTGAAGTCCAAGCCATATCATGGTTAATGACCCCCAAAGAGACCTAAGTATCTAGCGATACAGCCTATTCAGGTTACCGTAATTATCAGGATCTAGGTCTTTTCCATTAAAGGCTGGGTGATTTTCAGCGTATCGGTGGGCACGGAACACAGCGTTAGCGTAACCGAACCTGCTGCCACCTGCCGTAGGCGGATTGCCCACAAAGAACGGACTGACATACTCCCAGACGATGTCGCCGCTAGGGGTAACTTCAAACACCCTGCCTGGGGCGCCTTCACAAATTAGCGTGTTCCCATTTGGCTGCCGTTCCGCTGAACTAATGTTATAGCTATAGAAAGATAGTGGCGGATCTCCTTGGTACTCCCAGGCAATTTCATTGGCCTTGGGATCAACCTCGATCACCCGAGAGAAATTCATGCCTCGGCGGTGGGCGCCATTGTCGAAAAGCAAGATATTTCCATTGTCCAACATAGTTGGGTGATGCTGGTGAGAGATATCACCGGGTCCCCATTTCCAAGTGAAGTCTCCGGTTTCCCGATCGACTATTCCGATAGTACTAGTTTGCCTAAAACTGATCAGAAAATCTCCGTCCGGAGTCAGGTTGAGGCTGTTGGCGTGAGTCCATTCCTTTCGGTTCTCCAACGGGCATATTACGTCTGTAGCCGGATCTAGGTGTTCCCAGGCATTCCAAGTGTTCATAATCTTCCCAGTCGAGGATATCTCAACCACACTATCGCCAAACATCTCCGGATTAGATCCGTCTTCGTAGAATCCACCACCGACTAAATCGGCTAAGGTCTGATCTAATTTATTCCAGATTAGCGCTATTGTGGATCCAGATTCGGTTCGATGAAAGTCATGGTGCAGCAGTGGGCCTCTGAATTCCCAGACCACATTTCCGTCCCAGTCCAACTCGACTATGGACTTAGAAGAGCCACCCATACCCTGACCTTCAGGGGCTGCTCCAGTCCTGGCCAGAAGATTTCCGTTGGGCAGCAGATATGAGTAACCAATACCCTCGGGACAATACCAGCGGTGGCAGACCTGCCCTTCCATATCCAGCAAATTAGCGTAATTACCACCTCTAGTAGCCGTCAATGTATACCCCGCATAGGACCGCATAATTGAATGATGTATCAAACCGTTTTTATGATGTCTGGACCAGCCCATGTTCTCCCCTCTCAGTAAAACTTCGGGTCAAGAGTATACAATCATATTCCACAGCCGCATTTAACGAACGTGTCGTTTAAGAACGATGTATCATTGCCGTAGATTGTGCAAGAGGTTTACTCATGGTTCGTTGGGCAGACATTCCCGAGTCCTTACAGAATAATTTCAAAAAACGGACCTCGCCCTTTGATTCAACGCCTTGGGTTGAGGCACCTAGACTGGCCGACGCCCGAATAGCCATCATCACCACTGCTGCGATCCATCGCATCGACGACAGGCCATTCACCGGCCACGAAGGCGATTATCGGGTCATACCTGGGGATATCGATAACTCCGAACTAGCTATGACCCACTCCAGCGTCAATTTTGATCGCAGCGCCTACCAGCAAGACGTAAACGTCTGCTTCCCTTTAAAACACATGCGGGCCCTCATGGATGCGGGTGAGATCGGTTCCGTAGCTAATTGGCATTATTCCTTCATGGGATCTACCAACCCAACCCGAATGGAAACTGGAGCAAAAGAAGTCTCAAAGCTACTGCTTGGGGACAACGTTGACCTTGCACTGCTCATCCCTGTTTGACCTGGTTGTACCAACGCCGTTGGCGTTCTAGCACAATACATCGAGCGGCCAGTCTCAGATGGTGGCGCCGAGATCGCCACCGTCCAGATTAGCCTCGTAAGGTTAGTCACAGAGAACGTTAAACCCTCTCGTGCGTTGTGGGTCCCGTTCCCATTTGGCCGCCCGCTTGGTCCGCCGGATCACCCAAAGATTCAGCTAGACGTACTACGCCGAACATTGGCGCTAGTGGATGAACCCTCGGGGCCAACGATCCAGGATTACCTTGACGAATTGGAAGGCGCGCAGATGGAGGAAACGGCGTGGTCTTGCCCAGTGACCTTCCCATTTGCCGTGACTGAGACCGAATCCTCAGCATTGACGGCCCAACTCCAACAAGAGGCGTTGCTACTAAAGCCCTGGTTCAGCGAAGGTCTACGTAAGCGCGGTCGCACCAGTGTAGGAACGAGTGGTAAAGACGTGGATTCGATCGATGAAATGCTAGGGATTCTAGCTCGATTCGCCGTAGATGGTGAGATGGAAATTCCGGATGGATACGCTCACCCTATGCCGCAGTTACTGCGTTACATCACCGATGATGTCCGTGATTTCTATAACGAAGCGGCTATCTCCAAGCCCGGCGTGGTTTTCCCATCACCCACAGACCTGCTGGAGTGGTTCTTCTTGACCACGGTGGCCGGAGACGTTTTCTACCAAATACGCGACCGTTTGAGGGCCTCAGATATGCTGGTGCTTATGGCCAAAGGTCTAGACAATGAGGATATAGACAGTCGATTGTCCCTTCTTAAAGGAACGACCAGTTCACTTTCCGAGGGTCTATTACGTCAGCCTCGGATCGGTCATGATTTGATCCGTAAATCCGCAGAAGTTTTCCAAGCCGACCAACCGAACCGCCTCTCTTGGACCATAGTCCCAATTGTCATGCGCGACCGACATAATGAACGGTCCGACTTCAAGGACAAAGGGACCGTTTAGCCATTAAGCACTGATTAGAAAGCTGAGAAACTGGAAATAGACATGATATTCAAGACTAATTCGTCATATGGAACACGCCCCATACCGAAGACGGTCTGTGGTAATGCGAATTAGAGACATTCATTAATCTTTAGAGGGATATGAAATTCGACCTACCTTCAGTTCTGGTTTCTATAAAAGATGGTGTCATTGACTTAGGTTGGGGACATCCGTCATCACGCCTCCATCCCACTGAAGCGATCAGAATAGCATCTGAAAGACTATTGGCGTCTGATGACAGTACACCTCTACAGTATGGTGCAACGCAAGGTTTTGGCCCTTTCTTAGAAAGTCTTTCGGGGTTTTTATCTAGTCAACCGGCCTACGGTATGCCGGTTGACCCTCGCCATTTATTTCTTACCGCTGGCGCATCTCAAGGTCTCGATCTGGCTTGCACTCTCTATGCTCCAGCGGGATCCACAGTGGTAGTAGAAGAGCCAACGTACTTCGTAATAGAAAAGATTTTCCGGGAGCGTAATCTAAACGTAATCGGAGTGCCCACTGACTCAGAGGGGATGGTAGTCTCTAAACTAGAGAGCCTACTATTAGATGGATTAAAGCCGAGCCTCTTATATACTATCCCGACTTACCAAAACCCAACTGGAATATGTCTATCAAATGATAGACGACATCAGCTAATTTCTTTAGCAAATGAATTTGATTTCCATATACTTGCCGACGAGGTGTACCAGTTAATTTACTTTGACCAGCTCCCTCCCAAGTCGCTCCTCGCATTCGATGAGGGTAACCGTGTTATATCCTTCGGCTCATTCTCAAAAATATTAGCTCCTGGACTCAGGACTGGTTGGATTCACTCTGCACCCGAAATAGTCAAAAAGTTTTCAGACGCAGCGCTTACTTTCAGTGGAGGGGGGTTCAATCATTACTCCTCCGCTCTGATAAGAGAGGTGATTGACCTAGGGCTGCTTGATTCCCACGTGTCGATTCTCAGGGAAGAATACTCAATTAGATCTAATGCGATGCACCAAGCCCTAAAACTTTACTTCGGCAATGAAATCGAATATACACACCCATCAGGCGGCTATTATTTTTGGCTAACGTTTCCCAAAGGATTCGATGCGAATCTCCTATTGCCTTTAGCCGAAAGAATCGGGGTTTCTTATAGACCTGGTAACGCATTCTCAGAATCTGGGAGCTTCCCCAGACAGATCAGACTAGCCTACACTCTGTTTGAAGTTGAAGAGTTGGAGGAAGGTATATCTCGCCTACACGAGGCATACAGTAAGGATAATAACGGTGCATCCCTGAAGTAAATCTAACTAATTTAAAGACGAGTAAAGCTTTATATCTATAGCTCTAGAATTAGTGGTGTAGCGTCCTTCCATCAACCCGCGCTCAATTAATTTTTAACCTGTAATAACTACCTGATGACCCAGGTGATTTATATGATGTCTTTATTAGGCTTAAGGCAAATCACATTTCAGCTTCGATCATGGATTAACCAAGGACGTCAAAGCAGAGGGATATTTGGCATCAATAATGGTACAATCGGTCACAATGAGCGGGCGTAACTCAGGGGTAGAGTGCTTGCTTCCCAAGCAAGATGTCGTGGGTTCAAATCCCATCGCCCGCTCCATTTTACCTAGCTCGGTAGGTAGGCACCCACAACTTCTAACTGGGTCTCTTCTCCGACTATACTACTATTTGCGAAGTTAGTAACAACTCCCGCATAACGAAAGCAACGGGTTCTTCCTCCGAGGCTTTTCCCATTTAAGTCTTTGGCTAAAATAAGTCAGCTAGGTCGGTTACGTCTGTCGGCGGACCATACTGGTTTGCAATTTCAGCCGGGATAATATATTCCTGGTAAGGTTTATTTACTTCAACCACCTCGGACGTTCCATCTTGAATGTTGGATCTAGTCACCAAGGAACTGCGGCCCCATAACCCCATACGGACAGTTCTGTCCACTTTCTGGGCGACTTCATCAGGAATTTCTAATAAAAGCTGCCTGCCTTCATCACCAGCTATCGAAGTATCGGCAAACCACACAGCCTTGATTGCAGGAATCTGATCGTAAAAACCAAGATTAGTCCCCGTAGGGTCAGATCTATCTTTAAAGCCGTCTCTCAAAATAGAT
>JAKUNL010000078.1 GCA_022451925.1 Dehalococcoidia bacterium | reverse complement strand
CCAACCGCCTACGTGCTCTTTACGCCCAGTAATTCCGGGTAACGCTCGCTCCCTACGTATTACCGCGGCTGCTGGCACGTAGTTAGCCGGAGCTTATTCCCGAGGTACCGTCCTTCCTCTTCCCTCGGAAAAGGGGTTTACAGCCCTAGAGCCTTCATCCCCCACGCGACGTCGCTGGGTCAGACTTTCGTCCATTGCCCAAAATTCCCTGCTGCTGCCTCCCGTAGGAGTGGGGGCCGTGTCTCAGTCCCCCTCTGGCTGATCGTCCTCTAAGACCAGCTACCCGTCATCGGCTTGGTGAGCCGTTACCCCACCAACTACCTGATAGGACGCGAGCCACTCCTTCGGCGCCCGAGGGCTTTCATCCCAACACCAAGGCACTGGGATCGTATGCGGGATTACCCTCAGTTTCCCGAGGCTATACCCCACCGAAGGGTGTGTTACTCACGCGTTACTCAGCCGTCTGCCACTTGCCCGAAAGCACGTTCGACTTGCATGCATTAAGCGCGCCGCCAGCGTTCACCCTGAGCCAGGATCAAACTCTCTAAATTGAACTTTACCTAGCTTCCTTCCACTATTCAGTTGTTAACGTACAACAAGCCCCCTCGAAAGAGGGCCTAGCCATTGTATTCCCACGACTAGGGCATGTCAAGTAGATTTTTGGATTTTTAGGCATGAGTTACGAAATCTATAGTATCGTGTTTATAATCGGACTAACAGCAAATGGAATAATCTGACGATCAACAAGGCATTTTAAGGAACCATGTTGGACCATTTTTGTAGGCTACCACTATATGCAGATTAAAGAATTAGGCGAGTTCAGGGTTATCGGTATTCTGACCGAAATGCTAGCGAGTCAGCGGTCGAATCCAGGTAACGCTCAATCTTTCTCATTAAACCTGAGTGTGGATAACGGTGACGACACCGCTGCCTGGTCGGTGGGCTCATCAGAATTTCAGAGTGAGGCCATGCCTGCCAATGAACTGTTCACTACCGATACGATGGTGGAGGGCGTTCACTTCACTCGTGAGACTACTTCCTGGCAGGATCTGGGTTGGAAGTCATTGGCTTCAAATATAAGTGATGTGGCATCTATGGGCGGTCTGCCTGCCTATGCACTGATAACTTTGGGCCTGCCCCATGAAACAGAGATAGCAGACCTGGAGAATCTTTATCAAGGTATGATAGACATAAGTAATGAATATGGGTTGACCATCGTCGGAGGGGACATGGTCCGTTCTCCGGTAGTTTTCATCACAGTTGCGTTAATTGGCGTGATGTCGGGCGAGCCTATGGTGCGGACTATGGCTCGACCTGGAGACCTGGTGGCCGTAAGCGGCTATTTGGGAAACTCCAGTGGAGGTTTAAAATTGATGCTTGAAGGTGAATCACAACAGAGTGAGTCTGAAATTTTTTTGGTAGAGAGTCACCGCAGACCTCGTCCTTCGGTGGCTATTGGCAAAACCCTGGCAGATTCCGCAATTGTAGCCGCGATGGATGTGAGTGACGGTTTGGGAGACGATCTTTCCAAGCTGTGCTTAGCCAGTAATTTATCGGCAAATATATTTGACTATAAACTGCCTATCCATCCTCTGTTGAGGAGCCGTTTCCCCGACGATTGTGTTGGTTTGGCATTGGGTGGAGGGGAAGACTATGTGTTGTTATTCACCGGGTCTCCAGACAAAGTCAACCAAGTCATCCTAGAATTACCAGCAGGAGCGGCGGTTGTAGGCGAGATACTTCATGGTGAGCCCGGCTGTGTAACGGTGTTTAATGCTCAAGGCGAAGTGATTCCGGTAGGTAAGAGGGGTTGGGATCATTTTGGCTAAACGGACGGTTGATCTATGATGCAGTCATTGCGTATCCAATCAGTGAACTCTGAGTTTACCCAGGAACTAGGGCGTATGATTGGTGAACAGGCAGCGGCGGGGGATGTCTTCCTCCTGACCGGAGAATTAGGGGCGGGCAA
>JAKUNL010000077.1 GCA_022451925.1 Dehalococcoidia bacterium | reverse complement strand
GTGCCGAGCTTATATCCAGCTCCAAGAACTGCCCTTTCTATCACGTGGAGTTCAGCTTCAGTAGAGTCAAACTCCACGGAAGCTCTCTCGGTACTTAGATTGACCCTGGCCTCTAGAACCCCAGGAGCCTCATTAAGAGCATTCTCAACATGGCTCACGCAAGCAACGCAGGTCATGCCCTCCACTCGTAGGTTCAACTTTTTAATGTTTTTATCCGTTGTTGCCATGTCGTTTTCCAATGCAGCCACTATTCAATCTTTGTATACCATTTTCTCAGTGCCAATCCGACGCCAAGTAAGTTAAGCACCATTGGCAAATATGAGATTCCCGTTAGAGGCACTGTGCCGAATCTTTTTCAAGTCAGCATATTCCGGCGAGCTGTACCATTCTTTAGCCCTTTGGATAGTATCGAATTCAAGCACAACCAAGCGTTTAGGAATCCAATCACCTTCTAGCACTTCGCCTGAAACACCTCTAATCAAATACCTTCCGCCGTATGCGGCCACAGTAGCAGGAACACCTGCCGCATATTGCGCGTAAGTTTCTGGATCTGTGACCTCAATATCTCCGACTATATAGCCTGCATTCCCGCTGTCATTACCATGGATGTGAGATTCCACTCCCTCAGCAACTAGCAACGTCCCGGTGGAAGCTTTCTGGCGGAGTTTTGTGAGTTCTATGTAGTCATCCGAGTAGTACCAGGACTTCACAGTCGCAACGTCCTTGTATTCTGCCAGAACAAAGCGTCTTGGATTCCAGTCTCCTTCGCAGGATTCGCACTTATCCGGGCCACGCACCAGATATCTCCCGCCATAGGCACTACTGCTCATTGGCACTCTTTCAGCGTACTCGGCAAAGATATCTGGGTTAGTAACGTCGATATCACCAATCACATATGCAGACATTGCTCTTCTCTACTATTTGTTCGACAGAATAACGAGGGCTTTCGGCTCACCTACTATCTCTTTGGCCAGTCCGGTCTGAATGAGTCCATCACCTAATAGCTCTGAAGGCATTCCGGCAACGGTCTCTCCATTGTCTGGTGGGTTGGCGAACAGCGTAAGTTTGTTTCAAGACATATACGCAGTCTTATATTTTTCCGGGATCCATCAGATACAAGCGACGGTATTTCAATATAACTCAGCTGATTCGATGCGCCCGATTTTACTTTAGGAAACATAGACTGACTTCCAATCCAACTCTGAGAGGTAAGCTGATTCCTCTATGTTACGCCAGCCAAGCCTGCGGGTCGAATAACAAATCACATCAGAACACGTACCCGTTCCTGCGATCCCAATCCTCAGCCTCTTTGGTCCTTTCTGCGGGGTTCCCGTAACCACCGCCCCCAGATGACAAACAGTAAATGTGGTCACCGACGTTTACCAAAACCTCCGTCTCCTTGGACCCTAGGATTATTTCTGAGCCATTGGTGATGATCCGGTAATCGTGGGGAAGGCCAGCTTCGCCCTGTAATAGGCCAAATGGCGGAACCACTATCCCGTCTCCAGCAGTATTCAAGTACGCCGGGCCATCTCCTTCGTACACAAGGTCACAGATGCCGCCAAGTCCGCCGCGCCAGGTCCCACTGCCACCCGAGTTAGGCCGCAATTCATGCCTGCGAATAAAAAACGGGAACCGCTCTTCAGTAACCTCGATACTAGGGCTGCGAATTCCGCCAGCCACGTTAACCTCACCCACGTTAGACCAGCCGTCATAGCCGAAAGCTGCGCCACCACCGCCACGAGCCAAGAAGAAGTGCCATATGAATTGGCGACCGGTGCGCGGATCTTTTCCAGTAATAGCGTAGCGCAGACGCCTCGAGAATCCGGCGTTCACTGATTGGGGAACTGCCTGAGCCAGTGCCTTAAACACCGCTTCGACAATCTCCTCGGCACAGTGGTTGGTGCTCATACACACTGGAGCAGGAGGATTGGCGTTGACGATCAGCCCTTTGGGAGCGATGATTTCCACCGGCCTCATGGAACCCTCATTCTTCGCCACATCAGCAGGCGCCACATACATGATGGCAGCGTGG
>JAKUNL010000076.1 GCA_022451925.1 Dehalococcoidia bacterium | reverse complement strand
TCGCCAACTGGTCTAACAAGGTTATTGCTGCGCCTGGTCTCGACACTAATACCGAGTCCGTCTCCACCTTCCCGACCACGCAGGCAACTTCTTACCTGACCAACGGTCTTCTTGAATACTACTACGAGACTCTCATTCTTGAGCAGGGCGGGCAGCACCAGCTTTCCACTCAGAATGGCCGTCCGATCTTTGGACTTATCACCGACCAGGTGAGCAGCCGTCGCCTTACCAGGGCTGATGACGCAATCCGCGAAGACTGGAGAAACACCAGCAAAGCAGATTCGCTTCTTGAGCCTCTGGGTGTGAGCCATACCTACAACGGGTTTGTTCACATGATCGACGATATGCCTCCTCGTTATACCTACGCAGGTGGTGTTTACACCAAGGTCGAGCCTTATCTCTACGATGCAGGCACTACGCAGCTGAAGGTTAACCCTGCTTGGCGCACCGCCGATTACCAGGATTCCTACATCTACGCAGCCAATGCCCTGCAATTCCGGGTGCCGTCCTCCGTGACTGGTGTCGGTCGTGCAAAGTTCAACCCACAAAACTACATGGGTGACTTCCGCTGGCTGAACATCCAGAACGACGATGCTTCTTCGGACTCCTACAACCCTGATGGCAACGTCGGGCGTTTCCGTGGAGTGCTGATGTCCGCATCTGAGGGGATCAATCCTCACGTTATGTTCACCATCCGTCACAAGGTTTGCCCAGCAGATCTTGGACTGGCTGACTGCCTGGGTTCTTAATCTAGGGGTTACGTCTAAACCTTAAGATGGTCCCCTTCTTAGTTTCGGCTGGGAAGGGGGCCTTTTTTTAGACACTCTATCTTATTATGAAGAGAGAACAGAGACTCGGCCTTGTCCGAGAAATACTAATGTCAGGTGGAGCTGCGTTGATTGCTTTTGGGGTAATCAGAGAAAGCTTTGACCTTGTTCCTGCTATTGGTGCCATTATGGCAATCATCTCCCTGATTTGGGTATTCCGTGCAAAAGATAGCACTCCACAAGTGATTGTATCTTTAATCAGGAAAGCCTTTTCAGCAGCAGGCGGTGCTCTTGTAGCTTATGGATGTCTTAATCCTGAGCAAAGCGAGGCTATTGGTGGATTGGTATTCGCTATAATTTCGCTTCTTAGCAGTGCCGCTTCTAATGGAGACAAGCCATCACCAACAGGTCTACCAGCTTTGATTGGTCTATTGGCTGCTCTTTCCTTGTTGTCGCTTCCATCCTGCTCTGTGGGATTGGACCCCACGACAGGAATGCCTGTTATTAAGCCAGACACAGAAACAATTATTATCTTGTCTGACAAAGCAGCCGGTCGTCTTAACGAGGAGATTGCAGATAGAATCGAAATTTCTGGAGACAAGTAGAATTGATCAATGCTTCCGAATTCCACGCCAAATGCCTCCAAGGAGATTATTGTCCAGGCATTAATAGATCAGGGGCTTTGGCGTGATGATCGGATCACTAGGCTCAGTGTTGTAGGTGTCCGAGGCTATTACAATAATAGCATGGGCGCGAAGAATGTTAACGACCGAGGAATTTACGACGATGGGATATTCGTTATTAGTCCAGACACCTTCACCTCCTTCAACGGAAACACTGACCCCTCAGTTCGATACAAAACTGGAAGAGCTATGCTTCGTGCTCCTCAAAGGGTTGTTTATAAACCAGGTTATCACGGATATGGAAGAAGGTCAGGACATCCAGCATTTCGCCAAGAAAACGACGTTGTGGTCCGCAGAGATGGTGGAGTGGGTAACGGGACTCCCATCGGAGACGGTTATTTCAAGGATTCCCGCGAATCAAGATTTTGGATCAACCTGCACCGCGGAGGTCGCGCTTCTACCTCCTCTGCCGGATGTCAAACCGTCCCCCCAAATCAGTGGCCTGCATTCTACGCTTTGGTTCGGTTACAATTAGATCGATTTAACGGAGGGAGGGACGAGACCTTTTCTTATTTTCTTTTGGAAGGGCCGGTGACGTAAGCCGCCACTTTAATGTTAGTTGCTAGTCTTACTCGAAAATGTCCGTCCTTCATCGTAAAATAGAATTCATGGATCCTACCGATTCAGAGAGCAAGTAAGTCTTAG
>JAKUNL010000075.1 GCA_022451925.1 Dehalococcoidia bacterium | reverse complement strand
CCTTCTTCTTTTTGGCTGGTGGTGGTGGAGGTGCCTTCTTTGGTGGCGGAGGGGGTGCTTTCTTGCCCTTTGATGGAGGGGGCGGTGGTGGTGGTGGTGGTTTCTTCGCCATACCTAACACCCCATGCAAACAACTGGCCCCTTTGAAGAAATCGGGAGAGTGATGGTTTCCTCACGCTGGGAATTCGATTAGTGAGTGTACTGGAATGGGATCCAATAATTCTCTGGCACCCAAGCCCTCGAGCTCGATTACGAATAGTGACCCCATGGTTTTGGCCCCCGCTCTTCGGCATAATTCAACACAGGCAGATACAGTGCCGCCTGTCGCTAGTAAATCGTCGATGATAATGACATTCTGGCCTTCCTGAAGAGCGTCGACATGCATTTCCAAGGTATTCGACCCATATTCCAAGTCGTACTTTACTGAGTGGGCCTCGTAAGGCAACTTACCGGGCTTGCGGATTGGAACAAAACTGATTCCGAGATGTGCGGCCAACAGAGGGCCGAAAATGAAACCCCGGGCCTCGGGACCGACGACCGTATCCGGCCGCCAGCCCCGCTCCTCCAAATCCTCTGCAAAACGATCTATGATGCCTGACATTAGACCTGGGTCGCTCAGTACGGGGGTGATGTCCCGGAACATGATCCCTTCAATCGGGAAGTCCGGTACCGTACGTATTGCGTTCCTCAGGTTTTGGAGTAACTCGTCAGACATGCTCAACGCTCCGCGTAGGGGAGGGTCCCAGCCCCGAAGGGCAAGGGAGTCCCGTTACGTAATTTTATGTTCAGAGAAGACCCATCTGGTCGAACAGCCAGTCGATGGTGTTCATGTCGCCAGGTCCTAGGTAGAACATTGCCATGAAGGCAAAGAGTCCCCACATTACAGGGTTCAACTCGTCATGCTTCTGCATACCAATCTTGATGGCCACGTAGGTTATTACACCCCATGCGATACCGTCAGCAATCGAGTATGTGAACGGCATCAATACCATGGTCAAGAATGCTGGTAGAGCCATTTCGGCGTCTGCCCAGTTGATGTCTGCGGCTTGGCGCATCATCATAGCACCGATAACGACCAGTGCCATTGCGGCTGCGAAGGTAGGGATGTTCTGGAACAGGTCCGAGAAGAAGAGACCTGTGAGCATCAATACACCCACGGTCACTGCTGTTAGGCCTGTCTTACCTCCTTCTTCAACACCGGCCACCGACTCAATGTAGGTCGTTGTGGTGCTGGTTCCAAGAACTGCTCCGACGATGGTTGCTCCTGCGTCTGCAGTGAATGCCTCATCCGAGTTCATTAGCTCGTCGTTCTCATCGACATATCCTGCTTGGCGGCCCACTGAGTAGAGTGTGCCTGCGGTGTCGAAGATATCGACGAAGAGGAAGGTGATCATCACCATGAGGAACATTCCAACGGTTGTACCGCCGTCTGAACCTACATCTCCTAGAGCGCTTGTGGCTGCCATGAGGGTTTCCTCAGGCAAGCCTACGAATCCTATAGCGGTGGGGTCTGGCCATGTAGCATGAACGCTAGCCCAGCCGGCTCCTCCAGCCATGAAATCGTTGTATGGGTCATATGCCTCAGTTGCCCAACCCCAAATAGAGGCCACGGCGATACCGATGATGATTGCGCCCTTCTGACCGCGGGCAATTAGGACGGCTGTCAAAATCAGACATACCATCGAGATAAGTGCGCCGTGGTCATACTCGAAGGTCTCTGTGGCGGCGATGTTAACCAAAGTGGCTCCATCGTCCATGATCCAACCCATCTCTCTCAAACCAATGATTGCCAGGAACATACCGATACCGGCGCCCGTGGCTATCTTCAGGTCTGTGGGGATTGAGTTGATCATCTCTGATCTCCAACCACCGATCACAGGGATCTGTGGCATAGACATCGCCAAGAACAGTATTCCTTCCACGAACACAGCGGCAAGGGCAATGTCCCAAGTGACGCCCATTGCTCCGACTACTGCGAACGTAAAGTACGCGTTTAGTCCCATTCCAGGTGCGAGTGCGAACGGTAGGTTCGCGTACAGGCCCATGATAGTGCATCCCACGAAGGCCGCTACAGCCGTCGCGAACAATGCATCATCAAATGGTATACCTGTTGCACCAAAATTACTCAGCAT
>JAKUNL010000074.1 GCA_022451925.1 Dehalococcoidia bacterium | reverse complement strand
GCTTGTTTATAAACTAACTTCGCGACATTTGCCGCTTCTCCTGGCTTGGTTCTGTATACTCGCCTAATCTTGTACATTGACGGCTCCTTACCGTAAGTGTAGAGAACGGAATCCTATCACACGATTTATCAAAGTAAGCCCAGCACTTTGACATTTAAGACCAAATAGGCTGGAGTAGCACAATAATCGCACGCCGCACCGCAGATGTCGCTTATCGAGGGACAGGAATATCAATCAATTCTCTTGCCGCTAAATCCAGTCTCCTAAGCATAACCAGTGCTATGAAAATCAAAGCTAATCACTAGTTTGACTCCCCTAAAAGACAGATACAAGAAAATTTATTACGGCTGGTGGATGGTAGGCGCCGCCGTTGTTTGTCAATTCACCTTCTTGAGTATCGGCCAAGTCGTATTCGGAGTACTCATGAATCCGGTAGTGGACGAGATGGATTGGCAAATATGGCAGTTCACTTTAGGAGCTTCCTTAGGAACCGCAATAGGCGCGATTTCAGGGATGATTGCAGGTCCGATATTAGACCAGAAAGGACCGAGGCCTCTCTTATTGTTAGGAGCGGCAGTCAGCTCTCTTTGCCTATTGGGTTTGTCCTTACAATCATCGTTATGGATATTTTGGCCTTTATGTGTATTGAACGGGCTACTCGGTTGGTCATTCTTTGGACCACAAGTGGTCAGTTCCACATTAAGCAAGTGGTTCATACGGAGACGAGGCTGGGCACTAGCCATCGGATCTGCTGGAGTATCCTTAGGAGGCTTGATCACACCTCTCGCCATGACTGCTATTGTCGCTTGGGCAGGATGGCGAGGCGGATACATGGCCATGGCAGTGTTCGTTGCCATCGTCATAATCCCGATAGCCTTCATAATGCGAAGGCAGCCCGAGGACCACGGTCTACTACCAGACGGTGCAGACAAGAACCTCGAAAATTCGGAAATTACCCAAGATAACCCGTCCTACAGCGACCATTCATTAACCCTCAGTGCAGCCATCCGTACACGAGCGTTTTGGCAACTGACCATCGGATTTGGACTGAATGCAGGCGCGTTGATGGCAGTTCTTATCCACGCCTTTCCTTTCGTAACCGAGTCAGGCTTTGACCGAAACCTGGCGGCCATCGGTCTTTCGGTCAACGGGTTCGGTAACCTGGTGTCCAAAATTGTTTGGGGATGGGGACTAAGTCGGTTCAGTCCTCGTATTCTCGTCCCAGCCGCCTTTGGCGTTTCCGCAACTGGAGTGACCCTCATCCTAACTGCCGGATCGATAGAACTAGTCCCTCTTCTGTTAATCGGATTCTTTTGCTATGGCTTTGGTTTCGGCGGAACGATCCCACTATCAGAGTTCACCTGGGCTCGATACTTCGGCCGGAGGTACATCGGGTCGATCCGAGGAGCAGGTAATCCGACCACTCTGCTCATGAACGCGGCCTCTCCTGTTCTGGTGGCAGTCTGGTTCGATGTCACTGGATCCTATCATTTGGCCTTCGTGGCAGTTATAGCATCCTTCTTCGCCGCCGCATCGCTTATAGCTACATCCGAAGCTCCTGTGGACTGAGGTGTCTTATCTCCACTTATCACGGTTATACAGGAGGGGATGACCAGACAGAGGCGACTTCGTTAAAATAACCAGGTCACGAACGCCATTTTTAACCGATGACGTTCGGTTTCCAGCGCAAACAAAACACGGCAAGTTACTGATCCGTACCGAAATGTCATCAGATTTCCACTAATCTATTCCAAGGCTGTAAGGAGTCGACTTATGACTGATACACCCCTGCACTTCAAAACGATAGTAGAACTAGCATCAATGATCGAATCCAAAACTATATCTCCTCTAGAGATTACGGAATCGGCTCTAAACCGCATAAGCCAACAGGACTCGCATTACAAGAGCTATGCCACAGTCATGGCAGACCAAGCCCGGGCAGCAGCACAAGCTGCGGAACACGCCATCACCTCTGGTAATTACTTAGGGCCTCTCCACGGAATCCCTATCGCCGTCAAAGACCTGTGCTTCACAAAAGGTACGCCAACTATGGGCGCCACCAAAGCATTGACCGAGCATGTTCCAGATTTCGATTGTACCGTGGTACAAAAGTTGAACGCCGCTGGCGCCGTTATTCTAGGGAAATTAAACCTCACCGAAGGCGC
>JAKUNL010000073.1 GCA_022451925.1 Dehalococcoidia bacterium | reverse complement strand
TTACTGGTAGGTTCGATCTTTCTAACACACCCCTCGACGGACACGTATTTATATGGTGTGACCTCGGTCTGAGCTACCAGGGTAACCGGCGTACCGACTTCCAACAATTGACCTTTTAATGAGTGCTGACCTGTAATAAGCCACACCTCGCTGCCAGGTGAGTAGTCATACCATACAGGCACTGTTAATGGGGCTGACCCTTCCCTGCGTGGGACCGATAGCACACCTACATGGATATCTGCAAGAAACGTTTCTCGCTCCACAACACTCATACGCGTATCTACCATTTGCAGTCTCCGTGAACAAAAATCTGGATTCGAAATGCTTTCTGAAAACTTAATGTGGGCTACCCTATCATGTAGGTGGTTTGGGATTACAATGAATTTTTTAAAGGTAACCCAAATGCCACCCACCGCTATCTGGGGTGGCGTGTGACCATAATGTGGCCGGTAGTAGCTCCCTCCAGACAGAGTCAGTCACATTCGCGCCGGGTGAAAAGGAGATACTAAATTATGGAATTGCGAAAAATTGCAATTTTCGTTGATGATGTTCTTAGTGAAGGTGGCCGTGAACTTGCGTCGCCCACAAGGCGGGTCGCAGCGTGTGGGGTTATCAGAAATCCCTTCGCTGGCAAGCCACCTATCGACGATTTTTCAGAATTGGTTGATATCTCCGTGGATGCCGGGGAGGTGCTTACCCAGCGAGCCTTGGAGGCTTTGGGAGAAATTGAACCTCGCGCCTACGGCAAAGGTGCGATTGTTGGCGCCGCAGGGGACTTGGAGCACGGAGCTGCGATGATCCATATCCGAGTTGGTCTGCCGATGCGCCGCCAAGCCGGTGGCGGGCCTGCATTGATTCCGGGAAACGCTAAAGTAGGACCAATGGGGGCTACTATCGATATCATCTTCGGTGGTATGGAAAATAGCTGGGACTATGACACCATGGATGCCATGACAATTTCAGTTCCGGATGCGCCTAAACCGAATGAAATATTGCTCATCATTGCGTTTCTAGGTGGCACACGCCCAAACGCTCGTATTGAGGGCATTTCGTCTGAACAAGTGGCCGTACTTGTTGAGAAGCTTCGCGAGTCTGGAAGCAAGTAGCAAATTCATCTTGATGATGTAATACGGACAATGGATAGGTCAAACAATACCGGTGTACCACTCCCACAGCCAACATCTGATGAGCGGGTTATGAGAGAGGATCTGGATGTTTTTGGTTACTGCCTAATCGAAAACGCGATTAAATCTGATGAGTTGAGTTATTTACAAGATAGATTGATCGAACAGGCAGAGATGGAGCGCAAAATCCACAACCATAAGAACCCGGCTAATATGGACCCGGTAAATCAGTGGGTGGGAATGTTGCTGAATAAGGGCGAAGAATTTGTACAACTCATGCGCCATCCAACTTGCATAAGCTTGTTAACCTACTTGTTAGGCGACCAATTCATCATCTCTTGTGTTGACGCTCAGATTCAACATCCTGGTGCAACGGATATGCCACTGCATACCGACCAATGGTGGATGTCACCGCCGGTTAGTGCCGACCAAATTCGAAAACGGCCATCTGACTTTGCACGTGGTCAAAATGGGTCACTCGACCCAAGGACCTCATCGACAACAATTTCAAATATTGCAGAAGCAAATGTAATGTGGATGGTCACCGATTTTACAGAGGAAAACGGTGGTACCCGTGTTGTTCCGGGGTCTCATCTGAGCGGCAGACAACCAGATCCATCTATTCCTCATCCTGTCGCTACTGTCGCAATCACTGGGCCTGCGGGCTCAGCAATTGCTTTCGACGGACGACTGTGGCACGGCGCTGCTGCTAATAAGACCTCACAATCTCGGTTTGGGATAACGATGGCGGGTTGTGGACCGCAGTTTCGCCCGATCGAAAACTACACTCGTGGGCTCCGACCGGAGGCGTTCAAAAAACTTGATTCAGTGTTGCTAAAAAAGCTTGGTTTTCGGTCTTGGTCTGGATATGGCCACACAGGTAATCCGGACGAAGAAGTAATCTCACCGGGTGAAAATTCTCTAGGCCCCCTGTACCGAGATAATAATCCTACGGATTGAATTATTGATGGTTACTCAAACTCTTGAGGTGTCAGACTGCATTTCCAAGAGTTGACGTTTTAGTGGATGCAAGAAAACCGATCACTAAAAGTAATCTATACTGGTTATTTACTCTGATTAGTGAGGATGTGCTTTCAGCACAATCTACTCGCCACACTTATAG
>JAKUNL010000072.1 GCA_022451925.1 Dehalococcoidia bacterium | reverse complement strand
TTGGCAAGTGGATAATCTACAAGTGCTCCGCCGACGTTAGCTTGCCCAGACTGAAAAAGAGGGCTTAGGTCTCTGTCAATTCGGGTTAACACGCCGACTGATCCGAATACCTCAGCGCGTTCACCGACGCCGACAGCAAAACTTCCCGCCACGCTTTGAACCGCACTAAAACCTTGTTCGTAGTTGAAAGTGGAGACATGCCCGGCTGCGGACACTGAGCCGTTATCAAGAACTTCAGCTGTCGGGACGAACCAGAGTCCGGTATCTCCAAGAAATGTAGTTCCTGAAGGACGTGTTTCTTCCTGCGCGACGGCAATGGTTGCAAAGAAGACGAGCAACAAAGTCGTAGATGTTGACTGTCTAAGCCATTTTTTGATCCGCATTAGATGATCATCCTTACTGCTTCAACGATAATCGTTGGATTTCGGAATTCATATCACCAAAATAGTACGGTTTTAAGGATAAACAAGTCAACGCTGCCATGGTTTAGTCAGCTTTTCTCTTTCCAAACAGCCATGCGATTCCAATACTCAAGATATAAAGGACGATCATCGGGGCGGCCATCATACTTAAAGTAACGGGATCCCCGGTTGGCGTCAGGACCGCCGCGAAGATGAAGATGATCAGGATCGCGTATTTAAAATTTTTGATCAGGAATCCAGGTGTCGCTACTCCCATTCTGGCAAGGAAGAACACGATCGTTGGGAGTTGAAACACTACTCCGCAGGCGAGGACAAGACGTACGTACAATGTAAAAGCTGGTTGGACGCGCGGCATGAAGGCCATGTAATCACTACTGAAGCCGGCGAAAAATCCCCATGCGATTGGGAACAGAATGTAGTGTGCAAATAGCGCCCCACCAATAAAAAATCCTGATGCCAAGCCTACAAATGGATATGCAAACTTTTTTTCATGGGCATAGAGACCAGGCGCAACAAAGAGCCAGAGTTGGGACATAAGTACAGGTGTTGCTAGCAGTAGGCCAGCCAGTGCCGCCATTTTTATATTCAGGAGAAAGGCTTCTGCCGGTTCGGTATAGACGAGCGTGCCGCCCTCGGGGAGCACATCGGTTAGAGGCTCCATAATGAAATCAAAAATAGGCCCAATGAAACCAAAGCAAATTAATACGCCGACCAAAAGGGATGAGATGGAAACGACTAGACGATTCCTTAGCTCATCGAGATGATCCAAAAACGACATTTTTCCTGCGCCCTCTCCTTGTTCAGGAGTCGTGTCGTCGTTTTCGGTTCTCTTGATAGGTGTGGATTCGTCTGAGTCTTGGTCAGGCGACGGGACCAGTGCCATCTCGAAACGGGGTTACGTGCCTACGTCAGGCTCTGTTGGGTGAACGCCGGAGGCAGGGGCGGTGGTTGCGACTGCGGGTTTGTTTGATTTTTGGTTGGGTTCTGATTTGTTGCTGGAAGTCTCGGTTCCAGTATGTTTTTCCTCAATTCGAATTTCTTCGTCAAGGGTATTCCGGAGGTCATTTGACGCTCTCTTGAATTCCCCGAGGCTCTTGCCGAGGGACCGTCCTAGTTCTGGTAATTTTCGAGGTCCGAAGACGATCAGCGCAATGACGAGGATGATGATCATCTCTGGTACGCCGACTGGACCCATGTGTAGCAACTCCTCAGATTTCGGTAATGAAGCAGAATGTTTCTACCGCCATTATAGAAACGAGGTCCCTAAAGGGTCAAGGTAGGCTAGGCTATCAGATCGCCAGAAGTTGTTGCTGTACAGTATCTTATCTGGTACCATCCGGCTCATGCGTGGCTGGTCGTATTTAGCTTTAGGCGTGAGCGTAGTCGTCGTTTCTGCGACGGTTGGCGGTTTGTTCGGGGGCCAAGTTCTTGCGCGCCAGGATTCCGTAAGTCAACAGTTTGAGACCTTTGCCACCGCTCTTGCCGCGGTAGAGGCGAATTACGTTGATGAGATTGAGACCGATCGGCTTGTTTACGGTGCAATTTCTGGCATGTTGCAAACTCTTGATCCTCATTCAAGCTTTATGGACCCACGGTCCTATGCTCAGTTGCGTGAGAGACAGGAGGGGAGATATTACGGTCTTGGTATACAGATCAACGTGTTTGATGGTGCGATAACGGTCATGAGCCTTTTTGAAGGTTCTCCAGCGTATCGTTCCGGCATCAGACGAGGTGATGTGATTGCCGAAATTGAGAACAAGAATGCGATCGGAATGAGCAGTGACGAGGCAGTTGGTTTGCTTCGAGGGCCAAAGGGAACGTCAGTTAATGTCTCGATGCGGAGAGATGGTTATGACGAGTTGATTCCGTTGGATGTTGAGAGAGATGAGATTGCA
>JAKUNL010000071.1 GCA_022451925.1 Dehalococcoidia bacterium | reverse complement strand
TAGTATTCCCATTGTGAGCAAGAAACTTGCTGATCTTGGAGGGGACAAAGACCTTACCACCTTCTGTGGTTCTGGACCCTTCCATATCACCAGTTGGACTTCAGAAGAAGAAGTCGTTGCTGCGCCGGTGCCAGACAACTATCGGGCAAAGCCGAACATGATCGACGAACTTCGTGTAGTTCAGATAGCCGAGGCGAATGCAAAAGTCGCTGCGCTTAAGACTGGTGAGGTTCATATGGCTAACCTGCCATTGAAGTTCACTGGCCCTACGAATGACGCTATAGACGGCAGTTGGCTGCAGCCGGTAGGTAAGTATCAGCCACAAACCGTGTATTTCGCCGGAAACTTCTGGGCCAGGACGTCCTATGGGTTTGATGACCCTCCAAAGGAAATCTTCCCAAGAGAAGGTCTCAAGGCAGACGCCGATCACCCGTGGATCGGTAACCCCGATGATGACGAGAGCATGGAGAATGCACGGAAAGTTCGCTGGGCGTTATCCATGGCGATCGATCGTGAATCGCTTACCCGAAACGTTTTCAACGGACTAGGTGGTAGCACGTATACGTACACGGACGTTATGCCTGACCATGAAAGGTTCAATCCTGAATGGAAGGTTGAGTATGATGTCGAGGGAGCTAAGAAGTTACTGGCTGAAGCTGGAGTTCCAGATGGTTTCGAAATGGATTTCTGGGTTTCACCTGACAACACGGCCGCTGTTGACCCTGAAGCTTTCGAGGCTATAGCGCAGATGTGGCAGGACATTGGAGTAAACGCTTCCATAGAGAAGACTGTTTATGCTGCTCGACGGCCGACACTTGTTGCAAGGTCGATCGACATTCCATTTGCTCACCACACGTTCTTCCTTACGATTGACCAGCCTAAAGGTGGATCTCTCGTGCCCACGGGCGGGTTCAACCATGGAGTTGAATTACCTGAAGAGATCGGTCAGTTACGGTATGCAAATGAAACTGAGACAGACCTTGAGCAACGTATTCAGAACAACCTCAAGATGCAGGATTATCTGAGTCACTGGCAGCTAATGGCCTCTACGGTTACATTGCAGCCTACTTGGACTGTCCGTCCTGAGGTAGCGGACTGGAAACCTCACCAGCAGGCCTGGGGAATGTTCAACTCTCCTGAAACTGTGAAAATGAAGAAGTAAGTTATCCGTCTGGGGCGCTGTTTACGGAATACCGTGGCAGCGCCCCAGATGTGTGAACGTTTCTTCGAACTAAATTCCTGTGCCGATTGACTCTTATCAATCAGTGCTTAGAATTTGCGATCATGATCGGGGTTTCTCCAATTTGACGACATAACTCAGGAGCGATGTTAATTGGGCAAGTACATAGCACGTCGCTTAGCGTATTCCGTAATAGTTCTGTTTGTGACGAGTCTCGTCGTATTTGGATTGTCCCGAGCCGCTGGTGATCCCCGACATATTTTTCTTACGGAGTACACCTCTCAGGAAGACTGGGATCTCTGGGGTGAGGAATATGGGCTGGATAAACCATTCATAGTCCAATACGGCATTTGGGTTGGAAACGCGTTACGAGGTGATTTCGGAACCTCACTCCGAGACCACGTGAACGCACGCCTTGTCATTCAGGAGCGGATTCCTGCGACACTTCAATTGACTGTGGGCTCCTTCGTTATCGCTATTGTTGTGGGGCTGCCCCTTGGTGTTATGTCAGCGATTAAACGCGGTACTATTTTTGATTACGTGGGACGAAGCTGGGCACTTCTTGGTCAGGCTCTGCCGCCATATTGGCTCGGTGTGATGATGGTTTTATTATTTGCTGTAATGCTTAATTGGTTACCGTCTGGTAGGAAGGGAGACTGGACGCATTATGTACTTCCAGCGGTGACTCTAGGGTGGGGTGCTGCATCTGGAATGCTGCGCCTGACCCGTTCGGCGATGCTTGAAGTTCTTGACTCCGAATACATCAAGTTGGCTCGTGCGAAAGGAGTTGGCAATAATTGGATTATTTGGAAACATGCACTAAAGAATGCAATTATCGCTCCTTTGACGTTTTCCGGATTGCTCCTTGGTGGGCTTATGACAGGTACGGTGATTACAGAAACGGTGTTTTCTTGGCCTGGCCTGGGTAGACTCGCAGTGCAGGCGGTATATAACAATGATTTTCCAGTTTTGACCGGGGTTGTACTCCTCGTCACAGTCATTTACCTGAGTGTTAATCTCTTGACAGATGTGCTCTACGCTTTGGTCGACCCGCGTATCAGACTTAATTAGCGAGGTTGTATTACTCTGACTACTGAATCAACAACGATAGTAAACGGTGAATCTATTAGTCGACTTAGAGCAGGTTACAGGTGGTTTCGACGATATCCGGTTATACCTGTAT
>JAKUNL010000070.1 GCA_022451925.1 Dehalococcoidia bacterium | reverse complement strand
ACCAATGCCATGATAGCTGTCGGTATCGCCTCAATCCCGGCCTATGCCCGAGTAACCCGGGCAGAGGTACTCTCAGCAAAAGAAAACCTCTACGTTCAAGCTGCTGAAGCCGTTGGTGCTCCTAATAGGATCATCATGTTTCGCCACATCCTCCCTAACATCATTGCTCCCAACATAGTAATTGGCGCTCTTGGTACAGGCATAGCCATCCTCGCTGGAAGCGCTCTAAGCTTCCTCGGCCTTGGGGCCCAAGCACCCACTCCTGAATGGGGATTAATGCTGGCTCAAGGACGTGGTTTCATGTCGCTAGCTTGGTGGTTGACTTTCTTCCCTGGTCTGGCCATCATGGTCACAGTTATGGCACTGAACCTACTCGGTGACGGCCTACGCGATGTATTCGATCCAAGGCTGCACTAATTATGCTCACTAAAATGGGACAGAGCCTGCGATTATACGAATGAGACGAACCCTTGGTTTCCAATCTTTGACCTCGCTAGCCGGTCTTATTGCCAGTCGACAGATCTCACCTATAGAAATTGTTAATGCTCTGATTAGCGATATAGAACGACTCAACGCCCGACTTGGCACATACATAACTATCTGCTCAGAATCAGCATTGAAAGAAGCGCTTAAAGCTGAAAAAGATATTCTCGAGAACGGACCTAGCAATCCATTACACGGTATACCTATCGTGCATAAGGACAACATTTGGACTAAGGGCGTTAGAACTACAGCTCACTCCAAAACTCTGACAAACTTCGTCCCTAACGAGGACGCTACCGTAGTAGCGAAACTGGCTAGCAAGGGAATGATTTTGCTTGGCAAGACCAACACAACTGAATTCGCCTGTGGTGATATGGACGTGTACGGACCCAGTCGTAACCCCTGGAATCCAGAGCGTTTTAGTGGGGCCTCAAGCGGAGGCTCCGCCGCAGCTCTTGCAGCCGGATTAGCTATTGCAGCAACAGGTTCTGACACTGGCGGCTCAATCCGCGCCCCAGCCTCAATGTGTGGCATCGTAGGGGTCAAGCCCACCTACGGTCGTGTTAGTCGTCACGGGTTAATTCCACTCAGCTGGAGTATGGATAACATCGGCCCAATGGCCCGAACCATCAAAGATGCTGCTCTTTTACTAGAAGCAATGTCGGGTTTTGATACTCTCGATCCAAATAGTTCCAAAAGACCAGTCCCAAGCTTCGCTGAAGAACTTAAACCAGACTTGGCTGGTATGCGCATCGGCTTCGCAAAACCCTATTTCTTTGAGAATTTACAGCCCGAGATAGAACACGCAACCCTAGCGGCCTTGCGACAGCTAGAAGAGCTAGGGGCGGAACTTCATGAAATCATCCTACCTTCAGCAGCCAATCTTGCGGCGCCAACTAACGTGCTAGTTATGTCTGAGGCTTTTGGGCGGCATGCTCAAAACCTTAAAACCTACGGATCCGAATATGGCCCCAAAGCTCGCCGGCGTATCGCCGCTGGGGCGTTCTATACCGCTGCTGAAGTAGAACAAGCTGCTCAAATAAGAGCAACCTGGAATACGGAACTATTTAAGGGATTAAGTACAGTAGATGCTTTTATCACACCCACTCTGCCCCACACTGCCTTCACGGTAGATACGCAGGTTCAGGGCCCCCCTGACACTAGCTGGGCCACCCGACATTTCAACCTTTCTGGTTATCCAGCCCTTACCATGCCCTGTGGATTTGACAGTGAAGGTCTGCCCATTGGTCTACAGATAATCGCAAAGCCTTTCCAAGAGAAAACCATGTTTCGTGTGGGTCACGCGTACGAACTGGCTACCGAGTGGCATCAAGCAAAACCACCGGTATTAGAGGATTCTAATGGAAAATAAACTTTCGTTTGAATGGCTTCGTTCTGAAACAAAGCGTCTCGGCCTGGCACTTGATGACCAAGATTTACTAGCAATAGCTGACACGTTAAAGCAGACGCGCAAGGCACTAGCTGAAAACCATTTCAGCGAACTTGGGACAGAAGAGCCACCGTACAGATTCACACCTGATACTGAAACGTGAATCATTCATTCTCATCAGATCAGACATTGGCTCCCGTTTTTTCGTTCCGTTCGACCCCGATCTCCGCTTCAGTTCTCCCAGATGGAACTCAGCTCCCACACGTCTAGGGAGTCGAGCTTAGCCGAGTCGCGCTCGAACCAGAGGTCAACCCCTAGAGCTGCGGGGTCGGAGAACGCACGGGCGGTGTAGGCACAGCCGTTGACGAACACCTCTACAATCGATCGGTCAAGGAAAACGTGCAGAGTCACGGGTGCGCCCGGCTCGAGAAACGACGCCTGCCTCCCCAATTTGACGCCCAAAAGACCCTCCTGGAAATCTCGGGCATTGCGCTCCACGGTTGGACCGTCCACGCCGAAGTCTCTACGG
>JAKUNL010000007.1:5404-49334 GCA_022451925.1 Dehalococcoidia bacterium | reverse complement strand
GGGAAAATATTTGATCTGGTCACTTAAACATCACCAGTTGGGGAAATCTGTGGTTAACTTGTATTTGGCCCAATTTTGTACTATCCGCGGTTTCCTTGCATAGGTCTAAATCCCGAGTTTGGTCTTGTCATAACTCAGATGGGAATTGACGATCTAAGGATTTAGTAGAAGACGTTCAAATTAGGAGAGAAATGGCTGTTAACGAGTTAGTGGAAGAAATTACGGGGAAATTAGGGCAGGAAACCAATTTGAGCGATTGGTTGAACGTGGATCAAAGCATGATCAATGGATTTGCAGAAGCGACCAAAGATCATCAGTGGATCCATGTAGATGTAGAGCGTTCGGCGAAAGACTCACCATTCGGCGGGACTGTGGCTCATGGGTTTTTGACATTGTCTTTGATTCCTTATTTGAACGGAATGGTAGACGCCACTAAACCCGCCTATCCGGGAATTAAGTTGGCGGTCAATTATGGACTCAACCGGGTTCGATTTCCGAATCCGGTTGCTGCTGGTTCAAAAGTTCGTAGTCGAAGTAAATTGGCCCAAGTCGACAAAATTAATGAAGAATGTATTCAGGTTGTCCAAGAAGTCACTATTGAGATAGATGGACAAGAAAAACCGGCGTGCGTCGCTGAGACTGTTTCTAGGTATTATTTCTAGGTCATATCAGTATTAGGTATAGCGCTGCGTCAGCGGTTCATGGCTCGCGTCTGAGTTTCTAGAACATGGAGGAACACCTCGAAACCTGGAACGTGATACTGTTCGGATTTTTTGTTCGCCGTATGAAATACGAGCCACGAAGACCGACACCGGATGTTACCAGTGGTAGATTAAACATATTGGGTACTGGTTAATTAATTCTGTTGTCGAGCGGGATAGTGAATTCCGATCCGAGTCCATCGGGTTTAGGTCATAGGCTGTCTGTNTGTTGGATTGGCCCCAGTTTCAGTTTATTGTGGACAATCGCCGTAGATTGCAGGTAATATCTTCGCTCAAAGCAATTTTGCTCAATCGCCTGATGAAAAATTCCCATGGCAATCGTTAGATTAAAAGAGTGTGAACGATGAAATATGATGTCGTGATAATCGGCGCAGGATCGGCCGGATGCGTACTGGCCACTCGTCTTACGGAAGACTCCAGCCGGTCGGTATTGCTTCTTGAATCTGGCCCTGACTATCCTACTTTCGACGTCTATCCTGACGATCTTAAATTCGGGTACAACCAGGCTGCGTCGGCCGTGAATGCTCCGCATAACTGGGCCTTTTCTGGCAAGGCAACGGAAGAGCAAGGTAATACAATGCCGGTGCCTAGAGGTAAAGTGGTCGGTGGATCTAGTGCCATTAACGGTCAGGTCTTTCTCAGAGGTGTGCCAGAGGACTATGACAACTGGGCTTCCTGGGGAAATGATGAATGGTCGTTCGTAAAAACCCTCCCATATTTCAGAATGGCGGAGACTGACACAGATATCAAAGACGACTTCCACGGTTCCGAGGGTCCTATACCGGTTCGTCGCCACCCCAAGGATACTTGGCTGCCTGCTCAAGACGCTTTTTTTAAGGCCTGTCAAGATGATGGTTATCCCTACGACCCTGACATGAATCATCCTGATTCCACGGGAGTTGGGCCTATTCCAATGAACAATCCTAACGGGGTTCGTATGAGTACTTCGCTGACTTACCTGAATCCTGTACGCAACCGGATGAACCTGACAGTGCGTTCCGGTGTCACAGTCCACAAAATCTTATTCGATGGCACTAGAGCCATTGGAGTTGAGGTGGAAAGCGGGGATGAAACTTTCACTGTTGAAAGTGACGAGATAATCCTCAGTGCTGGTGGAATCGGTTCTCCTCAAATACTTATGTTGTCAGGCGTTGGACCGGCCGAGCATCTGCGGGAAATGGGAATACCTGTCGTGATTGATTCTCCAGGAGTCGGTCAGAATTTGCGAGATCACCCGAATGTGAGAGTCCCGGTTTCTGTGAAGGACGATTTTCCCTTGGATCCCGAAGCTCCTCGCAGCCAACTCGCCCTAAGGTATACAGCTGCCGGGTCTAGCGACCGAAATGATATGCAGATTTTGGCATCTTCGTTCTCTTCTCCAATGGGTGGCGACCCCGCCGAAGGCGAGGGTATCCGGTTTACCTGTGTTCTTGAACTAGCTGTAGGATCTGGTGAATTGAAATTGGTCTCTACGGATCCCCATGAACAGCCCTTTCTCGATTACCGTTATTTGCAAGAACCGTGGGATCGGGAACGAATGCGGGAAGGGGTCCGGCTGTGTCTCAAGTTATTTGAAAACGAGGCATACAAGGACATCATAGAAAGTTGCATCACTCCAATACCTGAAGATTTGGTTTCAGATGAGACTTTGGACCAGTGGCTGATGCGCAATGTCACAACGACTCAGCATATATCGGGTACGTGCAAGATGGGGCCTGATAGTGATTCGATGGCGGTTCTTGATCAGTATTGCCACGTTAGAGGAGTTGATGGGTTACGGGTAGTAGACGTGTCAGTATTACCAGACTGCGTTCGTGCGAATACTAACGCAACTACCATAATGATTGCCGAGAGGGTGGCCGACTGGATGAGCTAAATTGGTGTGGTGCTTATAATCTGTGACGATTGATACGAAATACCCCGGCCCGTAGGCGTAAAAAGAAGGCCAAAAATACAGTTCGCGTCAAATCGTCCAAATTAAAAAACCCCTGGATCCGGTGTCCAGGGGTTTTTTGTGCCTACAAATGGCGGAGAGAGTGGGATTCGAACCCACGATGAAGTTGCCCCCATACTGGTTTTCGAGACCAGCGCTTTCGTCCGCTCAGCCATCTCTCCGGAGGCAAGTATTATACCGGATTATTCGTGTTCGGCGTACGGTTCTCACTCGTGTTTTATCATACGCTAGTACCAAATTAGGGACGTGCTTACCCATAATTTCCGAATAAAGATTGTTAATAATATCGATGGTTAGGGTTGCCGGTACGCCTGATTCCGGTTATAGTTAAAAGGAATTCGTCGCGGGTTTCGTTGCTAAATCGTGTATCCAAATCCGAGTAAATTTAGCGACGACGTGTCGTATTTAAGGCTATCCCAGGAGATTCAATGTTAGATCAGCAAGAGCTTGTCGACCGGATGCGGGAATGGGCAGTTCGTGTTACGCCGCAGCGCCTCGCCATTGCAGAAGTAGTCCTTAACTCCTCAGATCATCCCACGGTTCAGCAGATATACGAAAGGGTGAAAGGCCATTTCCCTTCCATGACTCTGGCAACGATTTATTCTACATTGGGTGTGCTCCAAAAGAGCGGATTGATTCAAGAGCTGCCGTTTCAGAAACAGTCTCGTTACGAGCCCAATATGGAACCCCATGTTAACCTGGTCTGTATCGAGTGCGAGAACGTGATTGACGCAGACACTGACAGGGATGTTCACGACGTGGTTGTGGGACTACGCAAGCAGATTGCTGACAACTCAGATTTCGAGGTAGCCTGGCAGCGGGTCGATTTCTATGGCTTGTGTCCTCGCTGTTCGGAAGCAAAGAAACGAGGAGAACTTTCCGAAGTTTAACGACCGCTTTAACCAACGAAGCGATATTATCAAGGTCGGCCGGTGGACACACTAGCTGACCTTTTCTTTTTAGATCACGGGAGGACAATATGGTCACAGGTGTTATCGGGGTAACTTTTTGGACCGACAACTTGGAGCGGTTATTCTATTTCTATAACGATGTGCTTCAACTTCCTTTGCATTCACGTCACGAAGATTTCATTACATTCGAACTGGGCGACATAAGGTTCAATATTGGACTTCATAGTGAGATTAGCGGAGCTTCCAAAGATCCGTTCCGTTTTATGCCCCACCTGGGAGTGCTGGAGATCCAAGAAGAGGCAAAACGCCTGACCCAGGCAGGAGTGAAGTTTATCCGACAACCTGAACAGGAGACTTGGGGCGGTTGGGTTGCCACCTTTGAAGACCCTGACGGAAACATACTTCAGTTGATGCAGTTGGGTTAGGTAGAGCGATAAAATAAGTCATAAAAGGAGTCTAGGAGGACAGCATGGCCGATAATGACAGGATTGAACAGGCAGCCCAATTCTTGTTAGAGGGTCATAAAACGCGTTCCAAATATGAAGCTATGCCCGAGGAGATAGCGCCTCGGGATGAATCGGAAGCCTACGAAATCCAGGAGGCGTTTCACAAGCTGGTGATTCCTCAGCGTGGAGCCTTGGCCGGTTACAAGATAGCATTGACCTCCGCGGTGATGCAGAATATGGTTGGCTTTGACCATCCCTGCTCTGGCGCAATATTTGCGAACGGAGTAAAAAACTCCCCGGTCACTGTTGATCGGTCTGATTATGTGCGCTTGGGCGCCGAGTGCGAGATCGCAGTTCAGTTGAACGACGAGCTACCAGCATCAGAGGGACCTTATGATAGGCAAAGCGTGGCCAAGGCGGTGGATGCAGTCATGCCGGCCTTCGAACTCATCGAAGATCGCGGCGCCGATTACAAAGATCTGTTGTTCCTCGGAGTGATGGCTGACAATGCCTGGAACGCCGGAGTGGTACTCGGTGAGCCAATCATAGATTGGCAGGATATAGATTTGGTCTCGGCGGCCGGAGAGATGGTCATCAATGGAGAGCCAGCTGGCGAGGGAAAAGGCGGTGATGCGTTGGGACACCCTTTGGATGCCTTGGCATGGTTGGCTAACAACTTAGCTGAACGTGGGAAGAGTCTCCAAAGAGATATGATTGTCATGACCGGCAGCATCGTAAGCACAAAATTTCTAAACGCGGGTGACGAAGTCAGTTTTGAAATTGATACTTTGGGAGAGGTCTGGCTGTCGGTATCCTAAGTGATTAATGTGGCGTCTCCAAAGCTGTAAAACCGGTACCCCTGTGCGATAGCTTCTTCATAGCCATTTATCAGCACAGCTCGTCCCTCCCTAGAAGGATCGTTCGCACTCATTCCGTGCTCAACGAATGCAGACACCAGCATCAGAAGACTTGAGCGTGGAAGATGGAAGTTGGTAATCATAGCGTCGACCAACTTGAAGTCATGGCCGGGTAGAATGAATAGACTGGCTTCAGCATCAGTCGCTGTTAACTCTGTTTTGACACTCTGCTCTACGTCCAACGCGGCCTGTTCTAACACACGTACCGATGTTGTACCCACGGCTATGATTCTGCGTCCTTCAGATTTAGCTCGATTTAGAGTTTCGGCGGCCTGTTCGTCGATTGAATAGTGCTCCGTGTGAATCTTATGATCAGTAGGGTCGTCTTCCGCTATTGGTTTGAAAGTGTCTAGGCCCACATGCAAAGTGACGAATACAGTCTCAACACCCATGTCCCTAGCCTTTTGAATCAGTTCGTCGGTAAAGTGTAGGCCAGCGGTAGGGGCAGCCACGCTACCAGGTTGGCGGGAGTATACGGTCTGGTAACGTTCAGTGTTGCCAAGGGATTTCTTAATGTAGGGTGGTAGCGGCATGTATCCAAACTGATCGATTCCATTTTCTGAAGACAGGCGTACTGTTTTCAGACCGTCATCGTGGGTGGCGATAATCTCCACGGAAAATTTCTCATTGGGATCCTTATTATCATAGTTGTGAAGATGATTTTCTAACGGATCTTGGCCGGAACTATCTTGAAGCGGATCTTTAGCGAGGTGGAGGGATTTCTGATCATCAATATTAACTACTACTCCTGGCCGTAGCCTTCGCCCAGGTTTGGCCATGGCTTGCCAGGTGCCGTCTGCGTTACGGCGGATGAGTAAAAACTCTGCTTTGCTTCCGGTGTCTCTACGGTGTCCGTATAGCCTGGCCGGGATAACCCTGCTCTGATTGAAGACCATTACGTCGCCGCTTTCTAGGTATTCGAGTAGGTCTGGAAATTGACGATGTTCAATCGCGCCTGAATCCCGGTTAAGTATCATTAACCGGGACGAATCCCGTGGTTCAATGGGAGACTGGGCAATCAGTTCTGTAGGTAAATGGTAGTCGAAATCGTCTGTGCGCATGGATACGTTCTTTCAACAATCAGGTGAGCGGACAGGTGTCTGCTGTTAACTTCCGTTTCCGTGGATGCTGAGGCGTGTGGCGGTGAGAGTGTTGACCAGCAGCATAGCAATGGTCATAGGGCCGATGCCACCGGGAACGGGAGTGATGGCTGCTGCTTTCTTGGACACTGCTTCGTAATTAACGTCGCCTACCAGGCGGTAGCCGCGTTTACGGGAAGCATCGTCGACACGGTTGATACCGACGTCAATGACAATGGCGCCCTCCTTGACCATGTCAGCAGTGATGATGTTAGGACTGCCGATGGCGGCAACTAGTATGTCTGCCTGGCTTGTGATTTCTGCCATGTTCTTGGTGCGGGTATGGCAGACGGTGACGGTGGCGTTAGCGCCATCGGCTCGCTGCATCAACAGCAGGGCCAATGGTTTGCCCACTATGTCACTGCGACCGCAGACCACCACATTTGAGCTTGCGGGGTCATAGCCGTTACGTATCAATATTTGCTGGATGCCAAAGGGTGTGCCTGGTATGAAATCCGCACGACCCTGAACCAATTTGCCTACATTGAATGGGTGCAGGCCGTCTACGTCTTTATTCGGATTCAGCGATTCTATGATAGCTAACTCGTCAACCTGTGGTGGTAATGGCAGCTGAACAAGAATGCCGTGGAATTGAGGGTCATCGTTTAATCGAGCAACTAGGTTTAGAACCTCTTCATGGGTGGCGTCTGCAGCTAAGAGAAATGTGTCACTGATCATGCCCACTTCGTCGCATGCTCGGCGCTTGTTGCGAACGTAGATGGCCGATGCAGGGTCGTCTCCCACCAGAACTGCGGCTAGTCCGGGCGTGACACCGTGTTTCTTTTGAATCTCCGCCACTCCAGTTGCGACTTCACGTCGAATCTCTTCGGCTAATGTCTTGCCATCAAGATTTTTTGCGGTCAATCGGCCCTCGATTCATTCTTAAACAATTAGATAAATTAGTGGAACTGTAATTTTAACATGAGTGGCCCCGAAACCGGGTCGGATTTGATTCGCTAGAGAATAGCATTCTATACTTGAATTATGCGGATATGCTCATTGTCACCGAGTGCCACGGAGATTGTTTATGCTATTGGGCTAGGAGACCAGCTAGTGGGAGTTTCCTATGCTTGTGACTACCCCGAAGAGGCTGTCAACAAGCCGGTGATCAGTCTGAGAGTGCAGTCCAATCCTCACTTGCCCAGCGATGAAATTGACGCCATAGTGCAGCAGGCTCGGGCCAACGGGAATCCGCTCTACTGGATTGATGCAAACCTCCTGAGAGAGATAAAACCTGACCTGATCATCACTCAAGAAGTGTGCGAAGTATGTGCCATCGGCGCTGGTTCCGTCTTCGAGACTGCCGCCCAGGCGTTGGATTATAAGCCGAATATATTGACTATTCGGCCCAGAGTCCTCACCGATGTCATCCAGAGTATTCGGATGATCGGGGCTGCTGCCGGCGAGGTTGCGCGGTCGAATAGGTTGGCGGATTCCCTGGAGACCAGAATCTACCGAGTGAAAGAAGGGATCCCACAATACGGCTATCGACCCCGGGTACTATGTTTGGACTGGTTGGATCCTTTACGGAACACTGGACAATGGGTGCCAGAAATGGTTGAAATGGCCGGGGGGAAAGAAGGACTGGCGATCCCTGGCGGGTTATCTCGGGAACTCAGCTGGGCCGAGATCGTTGATTATGCGCCTGAATTTTTGATGGTAATGCCCTGCGCCTTCGAACCGGATCAGGTAGTTAAAGAAACATCAGAGAAATTGACCATCTTGCCCGGTTGGGACGATCTACCAGCCGTGGATAGGGATCAAGTAGTTCTTTTCGATGGGCGATTACCAACTCGCCATGGTCCACGAGTGGTGGATGTTTTGGAGGTACTGGCTAAGGTTATCCATCCTCAGACGTTCAGGGGCATCTCTACTGATGGGGTGTTGGTTCATAGTCGAAATTAACGCGATACTCTTGTCTAGGGGGGTGGTTGATACAGTTGGATAAGATCGTCTTGCGGTCATGAGGATGAATCTCCGGGTACCCAACTTGGCTGCTATGAGGTCTGTAACTCGCAACCTGTAACGTGCCTGACCCGTTTGTGCTTTCGATAGCAAAACTCCCGGAGCGTTCTTGCACGGGTTGAGTTTCATAGAGGGATGGTTCAACCAATCGATAGAAAGATAAATTCAAACGATCGCAATATGATCCGTACTATTGTGATAATAATAGTCGTGGCATCGGCGGCCTTGGCAATGGCGTTGATCGGTGCCTTGATTATCGGAAATGACAGTGGAATAGACGAAGTAAACCTGTTCGTTGAGCGGTTATCCGGTGACTCGGGTTCCTGGTTGGGTGGCCTGGTAGGGGCATCTGCGTTATTCGCACTGGCAGCAGGGATGGCCTCAGCTGTGAATCCTTGCGGATTTGCCATGTTACCAGCCTACCTGGGAATGTACCTGGGTGACGAGGCCAATGGGGCGCAGCAGATCAACCCTGTAAGGAATTTTGGTCGAGCAGTAATTGTCGGACTGACCGTTACTGTCGGTTTCGTAGTGCTGTTCGGTGTTGCCGGTGCCCTGATCGGCCTAGGAGCCACCTTTGTGAGTGATGTTTTGCAGTGGCTTGGCCTACTGATTGGTATCGGATTGGTCTTTGTTGGTGCCTGGATGGTTGGTGGTGGCAAGCTTTATGCGGGAGCGCCCGCCAGGGCTGCCAGTTACCTAGGTGATCCTGCCCAGGTCAGTATGAAAGGGTATTTCATATTCGGTATTAGTTACGGTATAGCGTCATTAAGCTGCACGCTGCCAATATTTATGGCGGTGGTGGGAATCAGTGTCGCAGGTGTCGGAGCATCTTCTGTCCTGTTAGACTTTCTGCTTTTCGCCTTGGGGATGGGGCTGGTAATTCTGGCCCTAACTTTGGGAATAGCCTTTTTCAAAACTACTATGTTGGGCGTATTGAAAAAATCTCTACCCTACATTCAGCCTTTGGGTGCATTCTTGATGTTAATCGCCGGAACTTACATAGTTTTTTATTGGTTAACAATTGGGGACCTGCTCTAGTATGGGATTAACATGAGCCGGTGAGGTTTTGATCGTTGGACAGGCGATAACTATCGCTTGAGCTATTGCTGGCGGGGTTCCATGTTCCTTGCCACGTATCTACCCCACGGTTAGAATGGCGCATACCATTCTGCAGGGGGATTTTCTCATGTATGACAAACCAATGCTGGGCTTGGAACAGGCACAGGATGCCATAACCGCCATATTAGCAGAGGCCAACAAAGAACCGGATCGTCCGTTGGCCGTTGCCATTGTTGATGATACCGGTAGTATGATCAGCTACGGGCGTATGGACCGTTGCCGTGAGGTCCCCAAGCGAATGGCCATCCGAAAGGCTTACACTTGCGCCCTCTCGGGACAGGACTCCAAAGATTATGCCGAACGCCTTGCCGGCCAGGGTAGAACTGTCGCTGAGATGGGTGATCCTATGCTGGCAGCCGTCCAGGGTGGAGTAGTAATTTTGCACCCTGGCACCGGCTCCATAATGGGTGGCATAGGTGTGAGCGGTCTTGCCGCTGAAGAGGACGAGGACCTGGCAAAGATTGGTCTGACAGCGATGAACCTGTAGTAGCTTTCAGCCGTCAGCAATCAGTTTTCAGATACACCTGAAGGATAAAATACCTCGGATATTATTTATTATCAGGCTAAACTCCGAGCCTGTTGGTTATTTTGTAGGAGCAACGATGTCTAATCCTAGAGCTGAATTTTCTTCCATTTTTGACCGTAAACCCCTGAAGCTGCCTGGTGGCGCCCGGGTGGCAGTGTGGCCTGTTATCAATGTGGAGGAATGGGATATCAATGAACCCATGGCCCGTACGGTGCTTCCCACTCCACAAGGAGTGTCTGTTATACCGGACATCCCCAACTTTGGGTGGTTCGATTATGGATTAAGAGTGGGGTTTTGGCGGATGAAGCAAGTGTTGGATAATTACGGAATCCGAGCGACGGTGAGCCTCAATGCATCGGTCTGTAACAGTTATCCATTGTTGGTGACCGAGAGCATGAAATCCGGTTGGGAGATGCTGGCACACAGTTATATCCAGAGGGTGATCAACAAAGAACCCGACGAAAGGGTCGCTATCCGGAAGACCATCGATACGATCAAAGAGTTTACCGGTACCGCCCCCCGGGGGTGGATGGGGCCAGGTTTGGCCGAAACCTTTGACACTCCAGATATCTTGGCTGAAGAAGGGATTGAGTACGTTGCCGACTGGTGTAATGACGACCAACCTTATCCCATGAAAGTGAAGTCGGGCAATTTAGTGTCTGTTCCTTACACGGTGGAATTAAATGACATCCCGGTGTACATGGTGCAGCATCATCGGTCTCCTGAACTGTTTGAGCGGGCTAGGGACCACTTTGACACCCTGTATCGAGAGGGTGAAGAGAGCGCGCGCATAATGTGTGTTTCCACTCATCCGTACATTACCGGAGCAGCCCACCGTATCAAATATTACGACAAGATCTTTGAGTACATCAAACGGCACGACGCTGTTGTATTTATGACTGGAAGTGAGATTCTGGATTGGTACAACGAGGAGACTCAATCGCGCTAATCCTATTTTACGTAATGCGGATTTGAATTCTTTTCCCTTTAATAAAAGTTGATTGAGAGGAATCTCCCTGACCAACCACACCATGGAGTATTAACCAAATGGCATTCGAACCTGGAAAGATTAGGACCTATGTCGGAACCGGAGAAGGCGGTTACGCTGGAGATGGAGGTAAGGCCTGTCAGGCCCTTTGCAACGAGCCGTTCATGTGCGATTTTGATTCCGACGGGAACCTCTACTACACCGAGGCTAAGAACCACATCGTCCGGCGGGTGGATAAAGTTACTGGCGTTGTGACCACGGTGGCTGGCAATGGCGAGCCAGGCTACAGCGGCGACGGCGGGCCAGCTATACAGGCGACGATGCAAGAACCATACTCACTGCAGGTTGACACTAACCGCGACGTCTACGTAGTAGACCGTTTGAACGCCGTGGTGCGGAAGGTTGATGCTTCTACCGGAACAATCACCACAGTAGCGGGCACTGGAGAGATCGGTTACAGCGGTGATGGTGGGCTTGGTCACCAGGCCATGTTTCGGGAGCCAAATGATTGTTTCCTAGATGGTAAAAGAGGCTTGTTGATTGCCGATATTCAAGATCAGCGAATACGACGGCTGGATCTGGATACAGGCATCGTCAACACCGTCGCAGGCAACGGTGAGAAAGAACGCAGCGGCGACGGCAAACCAGCTCTCGAAGCAAGTTTTTTGGGTTCCAGAGCTGTGTGTCTAGACAGTAAGGGCAACATGTACGTGGCCGAGCGTGAGGGCAACGGCGTCCGGAAGATTGATATTAATGGTGTCATGAGCACCGTCGCCGGTAACGGAGAACGTGGTTATGAAGGTGATGGTGGCCAGGCTTTAGCGGCCACTTGGGGATCTCCTAAAGGGATACGCTGCGACGCTCAGGACAACGTAGTGGTCGTTGACACCGAGAACCATGCAATTCGGCGAATCGACACAGTTACTGGGATCGTGACCACGATCGCCGGGGGACGACTCGGTGGCGATGGAGACGGAGGCTCAGCCACTGATGCTGCCATGGACCGTCCCCACGGATGCGGCATAGACGACCAAGGTAATATATTCATCGCCGACAGCAACAACCACCGCGTAAGAGTAGTGGGGGCCTTAACTACACAGGCCAACAAGTAATCTTCTCGCCTTCGTAAAGGGGAGGGTTAGAATGGACTCGTCTTTTCTTTGTTGCATGGATTGGTCTTGAAACTTTGGCAAACCCTCACCTTTCCCAGAGTGGGAAAAGAACAGATATCTTCACTGATACTAAAGATTTAGGAGTACTGATGCGGACGATTGACATCCACGCACACATCACCCCTGCCGGATTCGTTGAGGCCAGCAAAAAAGGGGAATCCTGGCACGGGATGCCTGTCGATGCGATGGCTATTCACCGGAATAATCCCAAGACAACATGGACTCCGGAAGAACGTTTGGCTGATATGAATTCATTAGGTGTGGATGTCCAGGTGTTGTCCACCAACGCCTACTTCTACAACTACGAGGGCGATGCGGCTACGGTAAAAAATATGGCAGCAGAATGTAACGATTACGTCTCGGATTTGGTCAAAGCAAAGCCGGACCGATTTGCCGGGTTCGCAACTCTACCCATGCAAGATATTAAGGGGTCTATCGCCGAATTGGAGCGAAGTATGAAGTTGGGACTCAAAGGTGCCATGATCGGTGATAATGTCAACGGGGCGACCTTTGACGAGAAGAAGTTCCTTCCTTTTTGGAAGGCTGTGGAAAGTCTAAATGCAGTGATCTTGGTTCATCAAGGTGGTGATACAGTGGTTAACCAACGTATCAACCGATATCACCTGCCCAATACCATTGGTAATCCGGCAGACCGTGCAGTGACCTTTGCCTCTTTGGTATTTGGCGGGGTAATGGACGCTTGTCCAGACCTCAAGATTTGCCTATGCCATGGAGGTGGTTACACCTGCTATGGCATAGGCCGCATGGATCGGGGATGGGAGGTCAGGCAGGAGGCAAGGGAGCATATCCAAAAGCCTCCCAGCACTTATTTGAACAGGTTCTACTACGACTGCCTGACCCACAGTGAGCAAGCCCTGCGCTATCTCATTGACTGCGTGGGTATCGACCGAGTGGTCTTTGGCACTGACTGGCCTTTCGATATGGCAATCGATTGGCCGGTGTCTTGGATCATGGGCTTGGAAAGCCTAACCGACGCCGAAAAAAAGGCTATCCTACACACGAACGTGGAGGAATTACTGGGTATTTAGCTTTCGGAATCCGGTACTACGAGGTCGTGTCTCTTAGCTCTATAACCCTGTCTATGGTCGGCAGGTCTGGCCGGAAGTAGATTCTCCAGGCTTCCAAGGCTCTGATCCTGGCCACGTGGCCAATCCAGTCCCCTACCAAATTAATCACGGATAGGATTTCAGCTCCGGTGGCTCCTGCCTGAACCGCTGCATGAAGATGTATTTGTAAATGTGAAGCCAGATCCACCTGAGAGATGCAAGCTACTATGATAGCTATCTCTTTGGTCTTTCGATCCAGAATTTGAGTGTTGATGTACTGGGTCTCTACCGTGTCGTTCACCGCTTTTAGAAAATCAGGGTCAACCTCTGCAAGAAAATCATGTAGACCATACCGAAATCCCCTTAGATTTGTGACTCTGTCTAGTTCTGCTTCTTTGTCGACAGACATTTGGTTCCTCCAAAAAAATAGAGAAGGCCAATTAATCGGGCCTTCTTTCCCTAATATGTTGGCCTAGCTTTGACGGTCTGCGTAGACCTGTTTGGCTCTGTCTAGGGCTCGGACACGACCGGCAACCAAGGTTTCTTGGCGTTCGGCAGCCCATTTGTTGGATGCGATGGGTGCTGATACCGAGCCTTGGAACTGGGGCATGACGTACCGTGCCAGTAGTTCATAGCTGTGCAGCATCTTTTCACGGGAAGTCCAATCCACGGTCTGGACCAAGAACCCACCGAATCCGCCGCTCTGTTCTTGCAAGTTATTAATGGCTTCGATGCAGTCGTCGGGTGTACCGACAATCCAGGCGCCGGAATCTCTCATACTATCGACCACCTTATCCATGGGGCCGTCAAACACCGCTTTGCGGCCGTTGGTACCTTCCGAGTACTCCCTGAGGTACTGGGCTGAACCTAAACGGACATCGTCCAGTGCTTCTTTTCGCGTTTCAGCCAGATGAGTTGGCAGCACCAGTCTCCATTCGTTACGATCCATGGTTTGGCCGTGTTCAGCCGCAGATTCTTCGGCGATTGCCCAAAGACCCTTTAGGTCTGACGGTCCTGCCGATGGGTCTCGGGGTACGGTGATTGTCAACACGGATGCTCCATGCTTTCCGGCAAGTGCAACACCCGCAGGGGTCTGGATAGAGGCCACAGCGATGGGCATGTGAGGTTGCTGGTATGGCCGTAGCTGTAGCATGCCTTCGTTGAGCTCGAACCAGTCTGATTTGTACGTGATTGGCTCGGTCTCGTTGAACAACCGCATTATGATACTTAGCGACTCGTCCATGCGCTCGCGTTGTTTCTCGTGAGGTATGCCCATCATGTAGGCGTCACCAGGCAGGGCACCTGGCCCCACACCGAATAGGGCGCGGCCACGGCTCATGTGGTCCAGTTGCACCATTCGGTTGGCAACCATCAAGGGGTGGTGATAAGGCAGACTTACAACCCCAGTACCCAACTTGATGTAGCGGGTCCGCTGAGACGCCGCTGCCAAGAATACTTCTGGTGAAGAGATGATCTCCCACCCAGCTGAGTGGTGTTCACCGACCCAGACTTCATCATAACCCAGGTTGTCCATCCATTCGACCAATTCTAAGTCGCGGTCCAACGCTAAGGTCGGGTTCTCACCGACCCTGTGGAAGGGTCCTAGAAAAGAACCGAATTTCATTCTCTTTGGTAACTCCATGATTAGCTTCCTCCAGAACTTTGTTTGTCCTTACCTTCAAAAGGAGAAGAATGTTTGAGATAGTTTACTCCTGAATTAATCTCGATTCCAAATACGTTAGACTATGCTGAATGTTGGTAATGCTGGTAGCGTTCACCCTTGGAGTGGGTATTTTGCTAGAATTTCCTTGAATGTTTGAGGTTAAGCTTTAGGAGGATATGATCACATTCCAAATAAGCCGAAGTGCAATATGAATCAGGCCTTATAGGAGTTCCTGATAGTGACTCCGGTCTACGAATCCAACAGGCGGTTGAACGGATCTCGGACCGGTGAGTGGGGAGCTTTGGTCAGTATGGAATAGGTATTTCCTAAAGACCATATTATAGTGTGGTTAATGATTTGGACCGCAGTATTGCCGGCCCGGTTCGTATCGATAAGGAATTGGTCGCTAATTTCGCCGATATTTACAGTTTTTTGAATTCTCTTAAGGTTTCATTGGTTATGCTGCTCGTGGGGTATAGATACAGCGTTAGAGGTTGACTCAAAAATAATCTGGAGTAATTGAAATGCCAGTACCAGGAACTTCGTTAACCAGCCTGCGTCCGTTAATGCAGGGAACCAACGGTATGGTGGTTGCCAGTCATCCTGCTGCAGCCATGGCCGGATTGGATATATTGAGAAAGGGTGGCAATGCCATTGATGCTGGGGTGGCTGTTGGATTGGCCTTGAACGTAGTGCACGTGGATGATTGTAGTTTTTTGGGTGTGGCTCCCACCGTCATTTATCTTGCCGACCAGAAGGAAGTTTTAGAGGTTGATGGATTGGGAGTGTGGCCGAAGGCAGCTTCAGTGGAATATTTCAAGAAGAACCATGGCGGCAATTATCCACCTGGAGTTCTGCGGTCTCTGACTCCAGCAGCCGCAGATTCATGGATTACCTCCCTTTCCAAGTTTGGGACCATGAGCTTTGGTGAAGTGGTGTCTGCAGCTATCGATTTGGCAGGAAACGGCTTCCCTATGTTCCGCTATTTGGCCGGGCGGTTTGTTACCGCCTTTGACGCCTACAACACCTATCAGTCAACTGCAGAGATATATCTGCCTAACGGCCGCGCACCCAAGCAGGGCGAGATGTTCTACCAGAAGGACTTAGCGAATTCTTTATCGAACTTGGCCGAAATCGAGAACGCCAATAAATCAAAGGGCCGAGAGGGTGCGCTACAGGCCGCTCGAGATGATATCTACACCGGCGAGCTCAGTCGCAAGATCGTGGCTTTCAATCAGGAGATGGGAGGCCTGCTAACCGCAGAAGATTTGGCTAATTATCATGTGACTATAGGCGCACCAGTGACCGTGAATTATAAAGGCTACGATGTTTATAGCACGGGCCCTTGGGGTCAAGGCCCGACCTTCCCCCAGGCTCTTAAGATATTGGAAGGGTTCGATCTGGCTTCGATGGGGCACAATACTACCGAATATATCCACACGGTGAGTCAGGCGTTGAACCTGGCCTTTGCAGACCGAGAGCAGTACGTCGGTGACCCAAAGTTTACAGATGTTCCGATAAAGGAAATGCTCTCCGAAGAATACCTTCACCGACGCCGAAGCCTAATTGACCCAGAGATTGCCTGGCCTGGGACGCCTCCTGCTGGAGATCCCCGCAACGGAATGGCGACGATCAACGGTGGACCAACCTCCCCAAGAGACGCAGAAGTTCCAGTGGCTATTGCAGGCCCGAGCGGCGGCGGGACATCCTATTTTGCAGTCATTGACGGCGATGGGAATATATTTTCAAGTACACCTAGCGAAGGAACCAAAAATGGTGGGCCAATCATACCTGGGACAGGATTGGCTTTTTCGCTGCGGGGCAGTCAATCGAGAATCACCGAGGGTCATGCAGCGTCGGTGGAGGGTGGTAAGCGGCCTAGGCTCACCCCGGCACCTGCGTTGGTATTGCAGGACGGCGAGCCTGTAATTGCGCTTGGTGCCCACGGTGGTGATCATATCCCCCAAGGGACTCTTCAGTTGTTGTTAAACATTCTGGAGTTTGGTCGTGATCCTCAAGAGGCTGTTGAAGAACCCAGGTTCTACAGTTACAACTTCCAGCAGTCCGGCTGGCCTGGTAAATACGAACCTGGGATGTTGCGTTTGGAGGGGCGGATCTCGGAAGAAGCAGCCGAAGGGCTCCGGATGAAAGGGCATACTATAGAGAGATATCCGGATTGGTGGGAAGGCTCGGCCTTGTACGGGGCCATAACCCGGAATCCGCGAACCAAATTGTTGCGAGGCGGCGCAGATCCGAGATGTGAAGCCTACGCGCTAGGTTATTAGCAGTAGGTTGACTACAGAAAATGTTTCAATCTTAATCTTCTCCTCGACACAGGGACGGACAAGGAAGAGAAATTATCGGAGGCCCATATGTCCAATTTAGAAAGTTTGTTGGACCAAGTCGATGACATGCGTGATGAGATTATTGCGCTAGAACAAGCCTTGGTACGGATACCTACGGTAAACACCGGATTTATGCCGACAGGCAATGAGACTGAAGCGTGCCGGTACATTGAAAAATGGCTGTCTGAAGATAGCATCGCCTCAGAGACCATTGAATCGGCGCCAGATCGGGGCAACCTTATAGCGCGTTTGAAAGGGAAATCTGGAAAGGCGGGACTGATGTTCATGTCCCACCTGGACGTGGTTCCGGTTGAGGAGGAAGAGAAGTGGAGGTTTCCTCCATTCAGTGCCACAGTTGCCGATGGCCGGATATTCGGTCGTGGAGCATCTGATTGTAAAGCACTCCTCACCTGTCAATTGGTTGCGATGAGGCTGCTTAAGCGCAATAACATCGAACTCAAAGACGATTTGATTCTGGCGTCATGTGCTGACGAAGAACATGGAGGCCGCTACGGGTTTGGCTGGATGGCTGAACATCACCCGGAGAAACTGGACGCACCCTATGCTGTCAATGAAGGAGGAGGAGTGCCTATCTCAGCCGCTGGAGCGCTGACATACTTGTTGGGTATCGGAGAGAAAGGCCGACTCCAGTTGGAAATAGAAGTACGCGGCTCCAGTGCCCACGCCTCCACTCCATGGCAGGGTTCGAATGCACTGTTTGGGCTATCAGAAGTGGTGAAGCGTATCGAAGCCTATGAGGCTGAGAGGGATACTTCCACCAGCTTGTTTGATCATTTGTCTACGTTTGCCATTGAGGACAAACCTTCGCCCGAGAATATCGACCAGATAATCGCTGATCATGAGGAGAACCAGCCTCGGTTCACCTCCATTATGAAAGCTCTTTCCCGTATGACTATCACGCCGACGATGATTAATGGTGGCATCAAGTCCAATAGCGTCCCGGAGTCCGTTCGGCTGACATGTGATGTTAGGACTCTTCCTCATCAGGACGAGGCTTACGTCCGGCAGGAACTGGGCAAGATTCTAGAAGGCATCGACGGCGTTGAGATAGACGTAGATTACATGTCTATACCCAACGCGTCTGAGTTCGACACAGAGTTTGCTAGCCGGATCCAAATCAGTACCGCCCGCGCTCTGGGGCGGGATGACATTCAGTGGGTGCCTTCCTTGAGCACTGGTTTCACCGACTCTAGGTTCACTCGCAACTTGGGCACTACCACCTATGGCATGGTTGGCTCTCACCCGGATGATGACCCGATGCTCAGTTTCATTCACGGAACCAACGAGTCAGTGGGTATCCGTAGTCTGGTCAGCGGTACTAGAATCATGCTGGCCCTCGCCTACGATGTATTAGCAGCGAACTAGTTTTGAAGTTCTGTGGTCTTCGAGTTGTCTACTGGCTGATGAGGAAATAACTTGATAGATGATCCAGCTGCTTTCTTGAATTATTTTCGGTCGATTCAGCCTCGTACCTGTAGGGATGTAGTGGCATTGCCCGCTTCGGCGGAGAGGTGGGAGCCTACTGTTGGTGATGGCGAAAATGGTTGGGGGATATCCAAAATCGTCCACCATATTGCTGAATCCAGAGTCTATTTCGAATCGGCCTATACCGGCAACTGGTGGCGGTACGACTGGAACCCACTTAATACCCAGTAGCAATCAAGTTGGGTTAATGTGTTGGAAGCTTCAGCTGTGGAGTTTCAGAAGCAGATAGCCAGGGCACCCTCTGAATGGATGGAATGCCGAATCAATATGATTGATACCGACGGAACTCTCAGTAGATGGCGGATCTTGATGATGCTGGAACACGAAGTCCACCACTGCTCCCCGATTGACAATTATGCGGGCCTAGAAGGTTGGGATGTCCCCCAATTTTTGGTCGAACCTGAGAGCAGATTGGCGAATTGCGGGATCGGTAATAGCCGGATTTTCGCTATAGTGCGGCTGGAGGAATACGTTTGTTCCAGCTAACCGCCTGCTCGTATGCGTGGGCCACGCGTAGCACTGTGGCTTCTTCGAACGGTCTGCCTGCTATCTGCATAGCCAGCGGAAGTCCATCGTCTCCCTCAGAGGTGAACCCACAGAGGATTGACAAGGCGGGGGCGCCGCTGAGGCTGTAAGGGCCTCGGAACCCACCCGCGGCTAAGGCTGCTTTGGCTCCAACCTGACTCTCTACGTTCTGGTCTAAATTGATTACATTGGCTGGACGGCCTGATGTTGGCTGGATGAGCACGTCAACATCTTCCAGCAATCCAAGCACCTGTTCCCTGACCATTGTTCGCAGCTTTTGGGCCTTGTAGTAGACCTGTGCAGGAATTAGGTTGGCAGTTGTGAAGTGGACTCTTGTGTTGTGGTGGTAGTCCTCGGGCTGCTCTCTTAGGAACTCGGGACTGAGACTGACTCTATCAACATGGGTGATGGCGCGGGTGATGTAACCAGACTTCTCAGCTAAAGGCATGGATACTTGTTTCACTTCAGCTCCCAACTCAGCCAGCACTTCCACCGCAGTTAAAACAGATTGGCGCATTTGAGGGTCCAGATCTAGTTCCTCTGGGTCAATTAGTTCTCGTACCACTCCTATCCTGAGACCTTTGATATCTCCAGTAAGCGCAGCTAAATAATCAGGTACTGGTACATTGTGGGTGGACGGGTCCAGCGGATCGTATCCGGCTATGCCGCCAATGGTAATGGCAGCGTCCTCCACAGTGCGCGAGATTGGCCCTAGTGTGTCAAATGACCAGCCAGCGCCGTCGACTCCGTAGCGGCTAACCCGGCCCCAGGTCGGGCGCAGGCCTACTAGGCCGCAGTTGGCTGCCGGGCCTCTGATGGAACCTCCGGTGTCTTCACCTAATGATGTGGCGCATAGCCTAGCAGCGGTAGCAGCACCAGATCCGGTACTAGATACTCCCGGACTGCGAGTCAGGTCCCATGGGTTTCGTGTCGCGCCGTAGTAGGAACTTTGAGGCTCTCCGTGGGCGAACTCGGCCATGTTCAGTTTGCCTAACAGGATTGCTCCTGAGTTCTTGAGGTTAGTCACCACGGTGGCGTCGTACTTGGGAACGAATTCGGATCTGATCTTAGAGGCGTCGGTAGTGCGGACGCCTTTAGTGTATATCTGGTCTTTAAGGCCCATCGGGATGCCGTGGAGGGGACCTCGGTAGTTGCCGCTGCGTATTTCTTTCTCGGCCTCCAGTGCTTCTTGTCTGGCCTGCTCGGCAGTGACAGTTATGTAGGAATTGACTAGAGGGTCAATGCGTTCTATGCGCTCAAGATAGGCTTCCACGGCTTCAACTGGTGATATTTGTTTCTCTCTGATAGCGTTACCGAGCTCGGTAGCTGATAGAAACGCTATGTTTTTTTCGGCCATGTTGTGCCTCTTTATCTTTATATTTTAATTCAGCGTATATTAGTAATTTGCTTGCAAACTGGTATCACTGAAAGTCTATGAACCATACCCTACTAATGGTGAGCATGTAGAAATCAGCCTGAAGTGATTTGATGTCACCGTTCGGATGACTGATGCAACGACTTTGAAGGGGTTTAGGGCGATTGGCTCTCTGCCCTCAAGTTTAGCACTCAATTACCGGTGTCCAACATGCGTTGCCGCAGGTTTGGCGGAACCTCGCGTATTCGCTGCCGAAATGCTGTGTTAACCCGGTCCGAGACGCGGCGAGCAGCCTCTGTGATTAATTCTATTCCGCCAAGGTAATCGTTCACGTTTATGTATTCTGCTTCGATGCGGCCTTCTGGTGCACCGTTGTGGTAGTTACCCAGTGGGAAGGCGATGCCGGTGGTTTGGTATCCGAAGACCGCAAATGCACTTGCTTCGCAGGTGCCTCCGCTCATCAACTGACGCTGGCATTTGAAGCCGCTTTCCCTTTGTTGCAATGTCTCACGAGCTCTGATCAGTACTGACTCGGCATCTGCTGTGAATGTGAATCCGGCGTCACCGACCCTAATGACGATTCCCTCGCCCATCTCGGCTCCGGGGAGTGACCTACTGGATTCGGCTGAGATGACAAGAGTTTCCGGAGGCAGAGTGCCGGCCTCAGCCATCAGCCTAGCTCCCACCAAGCCCACCTCTTCTGCTCGGGTGAAGACTCCGTACACGTCTCCAGGAGGTGCATCCCCGCTGCTTAGTCGGGTCAGCGCTGATAATATACTCCCACAGCCGGCCAAGTCATCAACGGCCCTCATGCGTATATGTTCTCCGTCCAGTTCAAAATCCGTCAGATCAAACACAGCAGAAAGCGGAGGCTCCAAATCCTGAGGTTGGTCCAGTTTAATTAAGACCTGGCGTTCGTTTTCTTCACCGAACATCCCCATCGTTGACCCCAAGATGCGCTTGCCGTCGGGAAGAATCACTTGAACTGGTACACCAGCTTCGAAGCTAGACGGCGGGATTCCACCCATAGCCTGGGCGATGTAGTTACCATCATGATTGGAAGTTATTTCAAATCCAGGGTGATCCATGTGGGCGACGATTGCCAGCGGGTTGGCCGTGGGGTTGGTGCCGGAGATCTTGGCGATTATGTTTCCAAACTCATCCACTTTATGCTCCAGCCCAATCTCGGAGAGAATCTCTTTTACCGTTTCGATAACCCGATCCTCTTTGAAAGCAGTCGCTGGGTTGCTGCCGAGGCGGGACAGGTATTCGAGGGCTTGTTCTCTGAGATCGCTCATATGACACCCTTGTTGGAGACGTTACTTAAAAATGAGATGGCGGGATTATATCAACGGGACAGGTTCGGGCCAAGGCAAGACCAGCTAGAAGATACGGGTGCTATAATCCCGCCAAAGGACATTGACCAGGACAGGGATGATTCCTAGCCTGAATAAATCCACCATGCGAGGAAACAGAACATGCTAGAGCAGTTTAAAGTTAGCCATGATGATGCCCAATTTGTTCAGGGCGACGATTTAAAGAAGACTGTGGCCGGTATATTTGAGAGATTGGGCGTGAATGCGGAAGACTCAATTCTGGCGGCCGACGTTCAAGTTTTAGCAGACCTGCGTGGTGTGGATTCCCACGGTGTTTCTAATATGCTGAAAAGCTATATTACTGGGTATCAGGAAGGATCTATCAATCCTCGTCCTAACTGGAAAATCATTCGAGAGACGCCCAGCACGGCGAACATCGATTCAGATCGAGGACTAGGGACAATTATTACCCCCAAGGCCATGGATATAGCCATTGAGAAGGCTAAGAATGTTGGCATCGGCATGGTTACCATTGGTAATGCCCGACATCTGGGTATGGCGTCCTATCACGCCATGATGGCTTTGGAACATGACATGATTGGCGTGTGTATGACCAGCTGCCCTCCTTCAGTGTTGCCGACTTTTGGCGCTGAACCGCGACTTGGTACCAATCCCATCGCGATTGCGGTTCCGGCCAAAAATCAGCCACCTTTTGTGTTTGATGCCGCGACCAGTTCTGTGGCAGTGAATAAGATACGAATCGCAGCCCGATTGGGTGCTGAGATACCCGGAGGTTGGTTGGCCGCGGAGGATGGCAGTCCTATCATGGAGCCATCTATTGCTCCCGATAACGTGACTCTTCTCCCTTTAGGTGCGGATCGCGAAGGCGGTTCCCACAAGGGCTATGGTCTCTCTTGCATGGTGGATATCCTGGCCGGAGTGTTGACCGGATTCGGATACGGAGTGGCCCCCGGCAGGCCTAACTTCGGTCACATGGTCGCTGCTTACAGCATCGACGCATTCACCGACGTTGATGATTTTAAGGCTGAAATGGATGAGTGGTCTCAGATGATGCAAGACACCAGGCCGGCGCCTGGGCAGGACCGGGTGTTGGTGGCGGGGCAGCCAGAGGCTGAGGTAGAAGCAGTACGTCGTGATGAGGGAATCCCGCTTCATCCTGAGGTTGCCGACTGGATCAGAGACACCTGTGGTGAGATGTCCGTTCCTTGCTTGTTCTAGGAGCGTACCAATAGAATCTCCGATCTCTCTCGATCTATACAGTTCTATTGAAGAGTAATGAAATGCTTTTTTCGAAAACTCTTACTGATAGATCGGAGTGCCTATTCCTGCCTCGGGATGAAACGAATTTCTGTCGTGGTCTAGTCCTGCAAAGCCGGGATTACTTCCTCTCCCATTAGTTTTATTGACCTCATGGTGTCTTTGTGTGAGAGGGGACCGCCCTGGGTTTCCAGCAGCAGCGAACCGATTCCTAGCGTTTCTTTAATGTGGCGGAGCTTTTTGATGACAGTGTCAGGGCTGCCTACCACTAGGTGATTGTGTTCCTGGAGCTCTTCATATGACATCTCGTTCATGGGTTTTTGGCGACGGGCTGCGTTGGCCGTTACGCCTGCCTGGGAGAAGTAGCCCGGAGGAGCCCAGTATTCTCTTGGCCCCTTCAGCGGATGCCCCATGCGCCACATAAATGCCTTGCCAGATTCTTGGGCCTTCTCATCTGTCTCGTTGACATGGGCGCAAATCATGAACGCAAACTTATCCGATTCTGGCTCCCATCCTGCTTTGTTGGCATGCTCACGGTAGCTGTCAAACAAGGTCCTTGCGCGGGTCAGCTCAGTCAGGAACGCTGCGTAAGTATAGCGATTAGCTGCCGCCCACTCCACCGTCTCCGGACTGCCAGTCCCAGGGACCCAAATTGGAGGATGTGGTTTCTGCACCGGTACCATCCAAGGGTTCACCGCTCGGTATTGGTAGTGTTTGCCTTCCCAGCGGAACGGGCCCGGGGTGGTCCAGGTCTTGATGATCAGGTCATGGCACTCTTCGAAACGCTCTCGGTTGTGGACTGGGTTGGTGTTGTTTGCCCAGCTTTCCACGCCGATTCCTCGAACGAATCCCGATACGATGCGACCACCGGACAAAACGTCTAGCATGGCAATCTCTTCTGCTAGCCTGGGTGGATTGTCTGATGTTGGTAACATATTTCCCAGCATTAGAATTTTGGCCTTGGACGTCATTCGGGCCAGGATTCCGCCGGTGATATTCACCTCAACGTCCATGCAGGACGGTGTATTGTGGTGTTCGTTGATCATCAACCCTTGGAAGCCTGCCTCTTCTGCGTACTGGAACTCGTCTAGATACCGTTTAAACAGGTCTGTAGCCTTGTTCGGGTCGAAGTAGCTGTTGGGAAATGTTAGTCTCAGAGATGGCCATTGCTCCGCCAATTCATCGTCGATGTGGTGGTAGGGCATTTCTGTGAAGTAATAAACGTTTAGACTCATAATGTCTCCTTTGGAGAGAGCTGCTAACTTCTTATGCCAGAAAATCGAGGGCTATTTTGATGAACTCGTCCGGTTTTTCTACTTGAGGCGAGTGGCCGCAGTTTTCTATGACCACTAGGTCTGAACCTTTGATTGCTTCGTTGTACAACTCGCCGCACTCTAGGGGTACTATTTGGTCATTCTTGCCCCATACCATTCTTGTCGGGATATTCACCCGTGCTAGCAGGTTAGCCAATCGAGGGTCGTGCATATAGGGCTTCCAGCATAGACGAACCGCCATTTCGCGGTTTGTCTCGGCGGTCATGGCTTCTTCCGGCGTGAGTTCTTTCTGGTATATGTCCTGGTATTCAGGGGCCTGGTTGGGGTCGTGGAACATCAGTTCCAAAACTTGGGCCGGACTGATGATGAACAGGTCGGCAATCTCTGCGACGTTTGGTTTGATACCGACTGCGCCGACCAGCATTAACTTGCTGAATGAGTGTCCACATGTAGCGGCGATTTCGGAGGCAATCCATCCACCCATGGAAAATCCGACGGCACGGATACCTTCTAATCCTAGGGTCTCGAGGTACCAGGTGTAAAAGGCGGCCATGTCGGGGATGGTTTCCAGCCATTCGGGCCGTTCCGACTTTCCATACCCAGGATGAGAGGGGTAGTAGACGGTGTACTTCTCTGCTAGAGCGTCGATGGATTTTAGCCAGCCGTTGTTCCCGCCAGCTCCGTGCAGGAGCAACAGGGGCTCGCCCGAGCCACCCTTCATGGTATGTACTTTGGTGCCACCAACGTCCACCATCTCTTCTTTGAAAGCCACCATTTTGTATCTCCTTCTGAGGTCGTTAACTGACTTTCGCCAGCATTCAGCAATTGTCGCAGAGCTTAGCTCAGCACGTTTTAGGTTGTCTATACGAAGTATCTTCGTAGCCGACGTTACATCTGGACACTGTTCTCCGACGGTTACTAGCTAGGCCGTGATGGCCTTTTTTTGGAAGGGGTCAGTCAGTTCCAGGTCTTTGCCGATTTCACGTATTCCGGGTAGAACCTCCTGCCCCATGAGTTCCAGGCAGCGCATGGTGTCGGCGTGAGTAGTATCACCGTCGTTGGTCCAGACACCTAGGATTCCAGGTCGGATGACCGAAAGAGTCTCTCTCAGTTTCCTGATGACTGTTTCAGGGCTTCCTACGATCCATCGGTTGGAGGCTAGGATTTGGTCGTACGAGGCGGTTTCCAAGCCAAGACCCAAGAATGGGTCCTTGCGAATCCGGCCCAGGTATTTGGAGATCTTGGGATCGTCTCTTTTGCCGCCGTATCCAACTGGCAACATATAGTCCTTTGGTACTGGAACCCGACCCACTCCGACGTTTCCGGTCAAGAAACCTTTGGCCGATTCATATGCTTTTTCGTCAGTATCTTGAACGTGGATGCGGCAAAGGTAACCAAAGTTTTCCGGCCCTGGTTCGTAACCGACCTCGCGGGCGGCTTCTGTGTAGATCGCCATCATGTCTTGGGTGCCCTGGGGATCTGTCTCTAGGTATATGTAAGGGTAACCACGCTCGGCGGCCCAGACCAGTGTTTGGGGACTACCTAACCCAGGGATCCAAACCGGAGGGTGAGGATTTTGTACTGGCAATTGAAATGGGTTCACCACTCTGAAGTGGTAGTGCTTGCCCTCCCATCGGAACGGCCCAGGCGTGGTCCAAGTCTTGATTATGAGGTCATGGGCCTCTTCGAAACGTTCTCTGTTGTGGAGTGGGTTGACGTTGGCGGCCAAGCTTTCCACACCTGTGCCTCGGACGAAGCCTGAAACCACGCGGCCATTGGATATCATATCTATTTCAGCGATCTCTTCAGCTACCCTTAATGGGTTCTCAAAGGTAGGCAGGGGGTTGCCCATCAAAACAATTTTGGGCTTCTTTGTATTGCGGGCCAATATGGCTGCTTCTAGATTCATAGTCGCGCCTAGGCAAGTGGGTGTGTTGTGGTGCTCGTTGAGCATCAGGCCGTCGAATCCCACTTCTTCACAGTATTCGTACTCGTCTAAATATTCATTGTATTGGCGGGCGCCAATCTGCGGATCAAAATTCTTGTTGGAGAATGTTAGCCTCACCGCTTCGTTGGCGCTGTTCCTGACAGCTTCCTCTGTGTAGCTGGTGTAAGCTCGTTCCGTGAACCGCATCAAAAACATTTCGACACCTTCGCTTTTTGAGGTTTGGATTTATTGGACTTGGGTTAGATCTTCAACGCTTCGTGCAGACTAGTTCCTCGAGAATTTTGCCTAGACGAACTTTGCACATCTCCACGCCCCATACGTGTCCAGGCCCTTGTTTTAGCGGACCCATCCCATGTCTGAGATGCGTTTGGTCTCTAACTCCCTGTTGTAGGTGATGGAAAGGGCTCGTTTCGAAAGGCGTAGCCAACCTGCTTCGATTTAAACTTGGTTCTATCCGATGGAGGTACGAGAGTTTCCCTTGTTAGGCCATAAAGCACGGTGGTCATTACGGATCCAACGGAATCTTTTACTAAATATCAAAGGCTTCGTTATAGCTACAGACGACGTTCTTGTCGACAGATACAGTGGTATCGAGCTGTTGCACTAGATTGACCACCATATGGAATTTAATGAAAGCTACGCTTTCTCTCACCTAAACAAGATTGAAAGCCAAGGCTAATGCTAACCGTGAGGTCACTGTGGGTCAAGGCTGATGATATTTGACCCACAACGAGGTATTGTTACTGAATTATCGTCAGCTAGTGAGGATCATCTCGCTCTCACTTTGATTGAAGCGGGGTGGCTACCGTCTGTGTTGGTAGCTAATTTGTGTTTGGCATTTACTTAATTAGTGATCCTGGTGCCGCTATTACTGTGAGGAGCCTTCATTGTTTGTCCCTCTAATATAGGTGACAGGGCCCAACTTCCATTTTATGTGCATCTCATAGACGTACGTTAACCGGTCTGTTGCTTTTGTTGTATGGGATCAATATGCCTCCTAGAGGCTAAGTGGGCATCTGTCTCGTCGCTTCATCTGACTTGATCTCTTTAGTAGTTATTTGGTTGGATATCTGTTATGCAGATCAATTGGAGACAAGTTGCCGATGATGTAATTCTGTACGGAATCTCCCCGCTTCTCTTTACCTGTGCTAAAGTTTAGGTCTGGAACCCGCGACTTATTCGAAAGTTCTTGGTTGGGTTCTTAGGAACAGGAGATTATGCCCAAAATTTTAGTAGCAGACCCTATTGGCGCTGAGGGTGTTGACCTTCTAAAAGCCCATGCAGAAGTTGACGTTAAAACGGGTATGGACCCTCAAGATTTGTTGGCAATTATTGCCGACTATGAAGGGTTGGTTGTCCGCAGCGAGACTAAGGTGACCAAAGAGGTCATCGAACAAGCTAAGAAGTTGCAGGTTGTCGGCCGTGCCGGTATCGGCGTTGATAATATCGATCTAGAATCAGCTACCGCTGCCGGCATTGCCGTGGTAAATGCTCCCACGGGAAACACAGTGGCTGCGGCGGAGCACACTATGGCTCTAATGCTTGCATTGTCCAGGAACGTGCCGTTCGCTCATCAATCCTTGAAGTCTGGTGAGTGGAAGCGGAGTGCGTTCATGGGTGTGGAAGTGCGAGCCAAGACCCTCGGCGTTTGTGGCTTAGGAAGAGTTGGTTCTGAGGTTGCCCAGCGTGCACAGAGCTTCAATATGAGATTGGTTGGTTATGACCCGTTTGTGTCCCCAGATTATGCAAAAAGAATAGGGATCGAATTACTTTCCTTGGAAGATCTACTTGCTCAGGCCGACTTTATAACTTTGCATACGCCATTGACCGACGGTACTCGCCACATGATTGGGAGTGAAGAAGTCAAGTTGCTAAAGCCAGGAGCTCGCCTGATTAACGTGGCCCGCGGCGAGCTTATTGACGAACAGGCAATTATAGATGGACTGGATTCGGGGCAACTTGGTGGTGTAGCCTTGGATGTTTTTGCTGAGGAACCGCCGCAGAACACTACTCTTGTTGAGCATCCGAAAGTCGTGGTCACTCCCCATCTGGGAGCCTCTACGGAAGAGGCTCAGCGGGAGGTGGCCATTGAGGCATCCGAGCAGGTATTGATGGTTCTTCGGGGTGAACCGGCTAGAAATACAGTCAACTCTCCGCCCGTTGCTCCAGAAGTCCACGCGGTGTTGGCACCGTATATTCCGGTAGGGACCGTGGTGGGGAAGTTATTGACCCATCTGGCTGATGGCCAATTCATCGGCATAACCATCAGCTATCAGGGAGAAATTGCGGAGCATGACACTCGCTCTATCCAGTCAGCCGTATTAGCTGGATTGATGGATCCGATCACAATCGGTCAGGTGAACCTGATCAACGCTCCGGTGTTGGCCCGAGAACGGGGACTCAATATCACCGAACAACACAATACATCGTCTCCTGAATACTCCAGCATTATTAGCGCAACTATTGAAACCAGCGAGGGAAGCATAACCCTGGCGGGCACGTCTCTGAGGAACGAGCCGCACATTGTGAAGATTGATGATTACTGGCTGGATATAATCCCGACTACCCCTTATATGCTGTTTGTGGATAACCAAGATCAGCCTGGGTCAATCGGAGCGGTGGGAATGATTGCAGGACGTCACAATATCAATATCAGTTTTATGGAAGTTGGACGTCTGGCACTGAGAGGTAGGGCCATGATGGTGATTGGTTTGGATGATCCAGTTCCCTCGGCGGTGATGGAAGAGATACAGGCTTTGGGACACATTCATAATGTTAGGTTGGCCCATCTAGGGGCTTTGTAAATGAACTCGACTAATTCTAATAGGCAACATGACCTGAGTCTGGCGAGGCTTCGGGTGTGACAGTTTAAGAGAGGATGATTATGGGCGATAAGATTGGCATTATGGGTGCGGGCGCATTGGGCAGTTACGTGGGGGCTTTCTTGAACAGGATCGGAGAAGATGTGACCTTCATCGATATGTGGCCCGAGCACGTGTCCAAGATGAACAAGACGGGCCTCGACGTTACCGGTAGCCAGGGCCCGTTTAACGTTCCAGTCAAAGCTATGGGTTTGACTGACGCCCAGAACATCGCGGTTCCATTTGACTGGGTCTTCATCGCTGTCAAATCGTATGATACTGAGTGGGCCACTCATTTCATAAAACGCTATGTTCGGGATGACGGCTTCTTCGTTTCCTTGCAGAATTGCTGGAACGATGTACCAATCGGAGAGATTGTTGGGCCGCAGAGGCAGTTAGGTTGCATCGCATCCCATATTGAGGTCGCCCTCTGGGAACCTGCATTGGTTACCCGGGGTGGCGCTGTTGGCCGAGACTCAGGTCATACTGTATTCCGTGTCGGGGAACAAGACGGACGAATAACTCCTCGCGCTGAAATGGTGGCTGGGTTGTTGGATAACATTGATGCTGCTTATGCTTCGGACAATTTGTGGGGAGAGCGCTGGGCAAAGTTGTCCCAGAATTCCATGGGTAATGGAATATCTGCCTCCACCGGCATGGGTTCGCAGCAGATGGCCGAAGACCCTCGTCTCCGTAAGATTAGAATCCATCTGGCCAAAGAGGCTGCCAGTGTCGGCCTGGCCATGGGTTTAAAGGTTGTTCCAATTCAGGGCATGCCTGCAGAGACCTGGGCCGACGCTGACAAAGGAGATGTCTTTGAAGAACTGGATGGATTCATGTCGGCCCATGGTGGCCGTGTGAACTGGTTGGCTTCGATGGCCCAAGATGTCTACAAGGGACGCCGTTCAGAGATCAATATGATGAACGGCCTGGTAGCCGCCAAGGGCCGTGAGGTTGCGATTCCGACTCCTTACAATGATGCGGTGATCGAAGTAATGAACGGCATTGATGACAAGACCCTGGAGCAGAGCGAAGACCATGTGGAGCGAGTGTTAAACGCGGTGGCTAGATAGTTGGAGCAACTTCGATCTTGAGAGAGTTACACGATGATTATCAAAGTTGAACCGGCTGACTTTTTTATGTACACGGTTGTTATGATCTCCAATTTGGAGACTCCAGACCCCGAAGACCAGGAAATACACGATTACATGGAATCCGAAGAATTGGAACCCAAGTATCGGAGTGAAGGAGACTTTGAAGGACGGCATAGCGAGTCCATGCAGTTCGGCGGATGTTACCTAGGAAGGCACCTCGGAGAGATTAATCTGATTCAACAACGGTATGTTGAAGCCGAGTTGGTCGAACATGAGATTAAGCGCCACCTTGGGGAGTCAGATAATTCGGTCGACTTGCCAGATGACAAACGTGACCCAGTTGTGGCCGAACTCTTGAAGACCTTTAATAACGATGATGCGTTTAAGAAGATGGATGATGGAAGATACTCGGTAGATCTGGACGGTGAATCTGTGAGAGAGGCGGCTAGAAATCTGTTGATGAAGTAGTCGAAATTGAATCTGGAAAAATGAAAGAGGTCCTTCCAGTTTATTGGAAGGACCTCTTTTTTGCGAAGTGGAGCGGGTGATGGGAATCGAACCCACATGGCCAGCTTGGAAGGCTGGAGCTCTACCACTGAGCTACACCCGCACTAATAAGCTAATCAATTATAGCTGCTGTGAGTGAGCCGTGCTAGACCGTGAGGCCGTTTCGTGACGCAGACCGGAGATTTTATTAGAATTCTCTCGAAATGGATCTGAAGTATTAGACAGGAGTAGGCAGATGGCATTGGAAAGGAAGGAATACGTCATAGCTCCCACGGGCCCCAACTATAGCCGTGCAGTTAAAGCTGGCAACACCTTGTATATCTCCGGTTGTACGGCTCGGGGTACTGACACCCAAGGTAAGTCCATGATGGAACAACTGGAAGTGACCTTGAACCGACTGGTTTCAATTGCAGCAGAAGAGGGCGTTGGGCCCGGCAACTTTGCCAAGCTCACTTGCTTTGTAACCAGCATGGCTGATTATAAGGCAGACCCTCAACAGATGGAGGCGCTTTTTGCCAAGTACTTTGAGGGGCAATATCCTGCCAACTCCCTAGTTGAGATTACTGCCTTAGCCGAGCCAGGACTGGACGTTGAGATTGAAGCGGTTGTGATTCTTGAGTGATAATGACAGTCTTATGCCTTGAGAAGTTCTACACCTCAAGTGTGGCTTAGTACCTAATGAGCTAATTCGTGCCGATCGGAATATTGTTTCTGCCTCATAAGATTGTTGTGGTTGATAGGTTTTTCCTATTGGAGGGCTGATAATGGTTTGGTCGGGTTTTCCATAGGTGACTATCCTTGAGTGCCTCAATTTATATGGGTACAATTGGTGGGCTTATCCGACCCAAGGGCTGGCTTACGTCGCTAGCCCCCTTTAATCGTCGCCTCAGAGAGTTTTGGAGTTCGGCATGCCTAGCAGTGATAAGGAACAGTGGAAACGGGAGACTTTGGACCCCGTTGTCAAGAGATTTCCGGAACGGCGCGATAATTTTCAAACCGACAGTGGTCTGGTCATCGGCTCGCTATATAGCCCCGAAGATTTACAACGTCAGGGTTTGGACTACGATAACGACCTTGGCTATCCCGGAGAATTTCCTTATACCAGAGGGGTCCAACCAAACACCTACCGTGGGCGGGTTTGGACAATGCGCCAATATTCAGGCTACGGCACAGCCGCCGATACGAATGAACGGTTTCGCTATCTGTTGGAAAATGGCCAGACTGGGCTTTCGATTGCCTTTGATCTGCCGACTCAAATCGGATACGACTCAGACCACGTGTTAGCCAACGGTGAAGTGGGCAAGGTCGGGGTGCCTATCTGCAGCCTGGAGGATATGGAAACCTTGTTCGACCAGATACCTATGGCTAAGGTCAGCACCTCCATGACTATCAATGCTACTGCGTCCGTGTTGCTCTGCTTCTACATAGTTACTGCCCGTAAACAGGGCGTGTCCATGGAAGAAATCAGCGGCACTGTGCAGAATGACATTCTCAAGGAATACATTGCTAGAGGCACCTATGCTTACCCGCCGCGGCAGTCAATGCGGTTGGTAGTGGATCTGTTCAAATATTGCCATGATAACGTGCCCAAGTGGAACACAATCAGCATCTCTGGATATCATATGCGTGAGGCGGGGGCCACTGCTGTGCAGGAACTTGCCTTCACCTTTTCAAATGCCATTGCTTATGTTCAGGCAGCTTTGGATGCTGGGCTTAAGATAGACGAATTTGGGCCTAGGTTGTCCTTCTTCTTTGTGGCCCAGAACAACTTATTTGAAGAAGTGGCCAAGTTCAGAGCGGCTCGCCGTATGTGGGCCAGGATTATGAAAGATCGCTTTGGTGCCAAAGACCCGCGCTCCATGATGCTACGGTTTCATACTCAGACAGCGGGCGTGAGCCTCACTGCTCAGCAGCCAGATAACAACCTTATACGTTGCACGATCCAGGCTTTGTCAGCGATCCTCGGTGGTTCGCAATCGCTGCACGTGAACTCTCGCGACGAGGCGCTGGCCTTGCCGTCGGAGGATTCGGTACAACTGTCTCTCCGGACCCAGCAGATATTAGCTTTTGAGAGTGGCGCTGCAGACGTCGTCGACCCCTTGGGAGGTTCGTACTACATCGAGAGTTTGACCAACGAACTGGAATCCCAGGCCCTAGAATATATTCAGCAGATTGACGACATAGGCGGCGCGGTTGAAGCTATTGAGCAAGGTTTCCAGGTTAGAGAGATCGGAGACTCTGCTTACAGGCACGGTCAAGAGGTGGAGTCCGGAGACCGTACTGTCGTTGGGGTAAACAGGTTCACCACCGAGGAAGTTCCTATAGAAGGTCTTATGCGGGTTAATGAGGAAGCAGCTAAGAGTCAAGTCGGGCGTTTGGAACGGCTCCGTCAATGTCGTGACGACAGTAAAGTTAGGAACGCTCTAGAGCGCTTAAAGCAGGTAGCCCAGACCGATGATAATACCGTTCCAGCTATCTTGGAATGTGTTGAGAACTACTGCACTTTGGGAGAGATATGCGAAGTGCTTAGAGGGGTATTTGGCGAGCAAGATGGAACCTTATCCTTCTAGCTATCTCAGATGATTTCTGTATCGAATAGTAGAAATTAAATAGACAAGTATTTAAATTATTATCAATTGTTGTTCAATTAAATAGGCACAATAAAGTATAAATGGAGAAATGTGATGCCTGACGTGATACTGTCAGAAGAGGAACAGATGCTACAGAGCACACTCCGTAATTTCATTGATAATGAAATCGCCCCTAAGGCCAAAGAATCAGATGAGAAAGGCGAATTTCAATGGGATAACTGGCGGGGACTGGCTGATCTTGGCCTTACTGGGCTGGGGATTGATACCAAGTACGGTGGCAGTGGTCCAGCCGGATATAGGCAAGTTTCCTTGGCGGCTGAGGAAGTTGCCCGCGGGGACGCATCTACTAGCGTCAGTTGGCTGGCGCATCTAGCTCTAGGGGCAGCTTGTATTGCCAGATTCGGCACCGATGACCAGAAAGAACGCTTGTTAACTCCTCTTGCTACGGGAGAGGAGGTAGCGGCATTTGCCCTCACTGAGCCCAGTGGCGGCTCTGATGCGGCCGCTCTACAGACTACCGCGACTGAGCGTGACGGTACTTTCTTTTTAAACGGCAGCAAAATGTTCATCACTAATGCTTCGGTAGCTTCCACAATAGTTGTGTTTGCAACTGAAGACCGTTCATTAGGCTACAAAGGTGTCAGCGCTTTTGTTGTGCGTAAGGATGCTCCTGGACTGACCATAAATCCAATGCATGGCAAACTAGGAATGCGCAGTTCTACCACAGACGAGGTGGTTTTCCAGGACACTCCGGTCAGTTCTGATAACTTGTTGGGCGAACGCGGGCGGGGTTTTAACTTGGCCATGGAGATTCTGACGCAGAGCCGTATCATAATAGCCGCTCAGAGCGTGGGTATCGGGCAGTCTGCCTTGGAAGCCGCAGTCCGATTTGCCCAACAGCGGGAAACTTTTAGCAAACCCATCGCTCAGCATCAGGCCGTCCAATTCATGTTGGCTGACATGGCCGTTGGGGTTCATTCTTCTAGGGTGGCTACTATGAATGCAGCGACCCTGATGGATGCTGGAGAGCCATTTTTACAGGAAGCTTCTATTGCTAAGCTCATGGCGTCCGAGATGTGTATTGAAGTGGCCAATAAGGCAATCCAAATACATGGTGGGGCCGGATATTTCCAGGAGGCAGGCGTGGAGCGGATATTCCGAGACGCCAGGGTGACTACAATCTATGAAGGGACTTCAGAGGTTCAGCGTCTGTTGATTGCAAGGCAATTGATGAGCCAGTATCCGGTTTAGATGCTTTACCCTAACCGTCTACAACGAATTTAATAGTGGACCGATTGCACTTGGGTATGGATGGTAGTGTTAATCTTTCTTAATTATTAGCAAGGAGCCAGAATTAAATTGACAGAGGTCTGCACCGTTAATCACATCGATCACGTTGGTGTGGCTGTGAAGGACATAGATGTTGCAATCGCCTTCTTCAAGAAGGTTTTTGGTGTATCAGACGCCGAGGTTGTCTTAATGGAGGACCAGGGGGTCAGGGCTACTTTGATAGAAGTAAGTCAAACCAGACTTGAGCTTCTGGAGCCTACTAGTCCAGACTCTGGTGTGGGTAAGTTCATCGAACGGCGTGGTGAGGGACTCCATCATCTAGCTTTCAATGTTACGGACATAGAAGGTAAGCTCCAGGCGCTAAAGACATTCGACGTTGATTTGATAGATCAAAGCCCAAGAGAAGGCTTATCAGGAACCATCGCTTTTGTGCATCCGAGATCCGTGTTCGGGATATTGACGGAGTTGGTGGAAAGTGTTCCGGATTAGCAGGTTATACCTTCGATGCAGTACAAATAATCGAGACTAAGAGACACGTAGGAAACGATGCAGGATAATAACCGCCCAATAAGAGTGTTGGTGGCAAAACCAGGTCTAGACGGCCATGATAGGGGCGCCAAGGTCATTGCTAGGGCACTCCGTGATGCCGGTATGGAAGTGATTTATACGGGCATCAGACAAAGCCCTCAGATGATTGTCCAGGCCGCCGTCCAAGAAGATGTGGATGTGATCGGAATGAGCATCCTATCTGGCGCGCATTTGGAGATACTGCCAGAGATCATGAGCCTATTGAGTGATCAGGGGATGGACGACGTTATAGTGGTGGTCGGCGGCATCATTCCAGAGGTGGATCGGCAACCGTTGAAGGATCTCGGGATTTCTGAGGTTTTTGGACCAGGAACGACTACCACTTCGATCGTGGAGTTCATTGGACAAAGCGTGCATGACCGTGCTGGTTCGTGATTCCATAAAATTAATCGCAGAGTCGATAGAGTAAAGTCTGAGCACCAGGCATGGGCTACATTGGTTGGCATAGGAGCTCCCATCAGGATAGGGAATCGGTCACGATAATAAGATTCTACTTGACAGGCAGACGTGGAGAGAAACTATAATTGCCAGCGGTTAATTACAGGGTTTGGACAGGCTCAATGCAATATAGCTTAGCTCAGTTGTTTAAAGAGCCTACAGGATCGACGAGGGACTACATTGTCGACGAGTCCTTTATTGGCCCTGAGGATGGCTTGGATCGGGCCCAGGGATGGGTTCGGGTGATTCGAACGCACGAAGGGTTTTTGGTCCGTGCAGAGATGGAGACCCAGGTTAATCTTACCTGTAGCAGATGCCTTAGTTCGTTTAAGTCGCAAGCCAACTTAAAAATGGAAGAAGAGTCTTTTCCGTCAATTAACCCAGTGACCGGTAGGATGCAAGAACCTTCGGATGAAGCGGACGGCGTAATCATCTTGGATGACCATCATGTACTGGACATGGCGGAAGTGTTACGGCAATACTCGATAATCGAGGTTCCGATAAAACCCTTGTGTAGTGAGGAGTGCCTGGGTCTTTGCCCAGAGTGTGGGAGTAACCAAAACAAGGAAAAATGTAAATGTAGTACAGGTCCAGTCGACCTCCGGTGGAGTTCTTTGGCGGATCTGTTGATTGAGAAACAAGATTAACCAGATTTTTCGTTTTTGAACAACCTGATTAGGAAGACCTTTTGGGTTTCCTAAATAACAACTCAACAACTCTTTAGGAATTATTTAAGAATAATACTCCAGGTGATTCCCTAAGGAAATCATAGGAATACTGGTGAATGCTGGGAATGCCGGTTGAGCCAGAAAACTGTAAATCTCCCTTCTCAGCCTCTCTCATTAGTAAAAGTGTACGCTTTGACGTCTGCCTGGTAAAATAATGAGCGATAGTTGAAGCTTTGCGTGCTTACAGGCGTGCTGACCAAGGAAAAAGGACGTGACCGATTATGGGTGCGGTACCCAGAAAGAAATTAACCAGAGCAAGGAAAGGGCGAAGATTGGCTGGCTATAAGCTGAGTCCTATGCATCCGTCCACGTGCTCCCGTTGCCGAACGGCCAAACGACCACATGTTGTGTGCCCTAATTGCGGATTTTATCGAGGTCGCCAGGTCGTAGAGGAGATAGTCTAGCCAACCTTGAAGAGGTTTAACTTTCAGTTGTTGGCTGATTCTCGAGTGCCCATATCGTCTGGTTATGTTTGTAAATCATGAAAAAGTGGTAATAGTGGAGTTGTTTTCGGGTTGTACTGTTTTAGTGGGCTGCCCTAAAATCCGTAAGGTGTTGAAAACCGGATTGATCCGGTGGAGGTAGCTACGAGTACCGAAGAAGCAAATAATCGAGCCTACGTGTTCCCTGGCCAAGGTTCACAAAGCGTAGGGATGGGAACCGAACTTTTTGAAGCGTCTCTGGTAGCACGAGAAACCTTTGAAGAAGCCGACGACAGTTTGGGATTCCCGCTGTCGCGTTTGATATTCGAAGGTCCTGCAACGGAGCTTCAAAACACTGCAAATTCCCAACCAGCAATCATGACCATGAGTGTGGCCGCATGGCGGACTTGGAATGAAATGCAAGGCCCCAAGGCAATGGGCGCCAAAGCTGTAGCCGGTCATAGTCTTGGTGAGTACACTTCGCTAGTAGCGGCTAATGTCATTGGATTCTCTGATGCTGTTAAGTTGGTTCGTAGGCGTGGTGAGTTGATGAACCAAGCAGCGGTTAATCGGCCGGGGGCCATGGCGGCAATCTTGGGTTTAAATGAATTGGCTTTCGATCAGATTTGCAGCGAGACCGGTGTGGAACTGGCGAATATTAACACTGATGACCAGATTGTGATTAGCGGTGATAAGCTATCCGTGGCCAGGGCTATGGACTTGGCCTCCGCTCGCGGGGCTAAGAAGACAATTCCTCTGCCGGTTAGCGGAGCGTTCCACTCCTCGTTGATGGTGGAAGCAAAAGAGGGTCTGGCGGATGCAATACAGTCGTTACACTTTAGTGAACCCATCATGCCGGTGGTTGGTAATTGCGACTCCAGATCGTTGACCACAGCGGATGAGATTCGCTCTGAATTAGTGAACGGGCTCTGTCAGTGCGTACAGTGGAAGGCCTCAGTTCGACATCTAGTAGATTCTGGGATAACACAGTTTGTAGAGTTCGGCTGTGGTGGGGTTCTGGCTGGTTTAATTAAAAGAATCGACCGAGGAGTGAAAGTCTCAACCGTGTCAGATACCGCATCCATGCGGAAGCTGGCAGCGTCAGATGTATAACGCTCTCGGTTTTTAACGGTGACCCATGATTAGGGTTAAATACACAGATCAACGACGACAATCGAGAACGGCGGCACTACAGTCATTATTCGCTACCGATGTGCGGGATCTTTGGGAAAACCCGAGATTGGAATGGCTGGATGAAGAAGAAGAGCTGTCTGATATAGCTTTAGGGTTCGCTCAAGACCTTCTCAAAGGCGTGGTCAAGATGCACGAAGGGTTGGATTACGTCATCACTCGTTACGCTCCGGCGTGGCCGGTGAGTCAGTTGTCTGTGATAGACCGAAGCATCTTGCGTATGTCGCTGTTTGAACTTATCTATACACCCGGCATTCCCAAGAAAACAGCTATTAATGAGGCTGTGGAATTGGCGAAAATTTTCGGCAGTGAGAGTTCGGCCCGGTTTATTAATGGTGTACTGGGTTCCGCAATGTCCGGCATTGAATCAGGTGACGTTGCGTCTATCGAACCGGTGCCTGAAGGGAGATGATAAATTGGCCACTGTCTATGACAGAGTGAAAACCATCGTGGTCGATAAGTTGGGAGTTGAAGAAGACGAGGTCTCCGAAACAGCGTCATTCGTGGAGAACCTAAATGCTGACTCCTTAGACCTGGTGGAACTAATAATGGCGTTTGAAGAGGAATTTTCCACTGACGGCGAGCCGTTGGAGATATCCGATGATGATGCTGCAAACATCGCTACGGTAAGTGATGCTGTGACATACCTCAAAGACCACGGCGTCTCTGATGACTAGGGTAAACCGTCCCTGCTAAGGGCGATTGGTTGGGTGAGGCGACAAATGGCGTCTTATTAAGTGAAGAACATCTTGAAGCACTATCTATGGTTTATTACCCCTCTTCACTTGCACAATCCGTTACTTTCTATCAATACAGACGGAAGCTTTTAGAATCAACGCCTCAGGGAGAGCCGTGTTAGCTGGAATAGGTAAAAAGGTAAACGGCGTGTCTTGCTGGAGCGCTCTATAGTCTTAAAATAAACTTGTGACGCTGTCCAATATTTAGCGATGTTGGCGGGTTGTTTCCCTAATTAAGTGAAAACTCCACTCAGAACGTTGGATACCATGGCTTCACAGGATGGGGTATCAGATGCTCCCTATGCGGATTGGGGATCAGATTGTCCTCTTAGCCGGGAAATACCTTGGTTGTTAACTGTCGATCGGCTGACTAATTCAGTCCCAGATTGATGTAATCCTCAAGAGAATGTCATGTTTACCGGTAGACATTCCAGCTACTACGGAGACTGGTATGATTGCCCAATTTTTCAGTTATCCGGGAAACTACTTGATGCTTAGTCCAGCCTCCAATTTTGCGCAGGGCAATCCATACTTAGGAACGATCAAACTTTGACAGCTTTGTTACGTGTAATTCCCCTAGGAGGCCTTGGGGAAATCGGCAAGAACATGATGGCCTTGGAGTATCAAGACGATATCGTAATCGTAGACTGCGGGGTCCAATTTCCAGAGGAAGGGATGTTTGGGGTGGACCTGATTATCCCCGACATCTCCTATCTGATAGAACGTCAGGACAAGGTCCGAGCCATCTTAATCACGCACGGGCACGAGGATCACATTGGAGCTCTGCCGTTCGTATTGCCGCAGCTCCGATGTCCTGTGTATGCTCCCCGGTTGGCCCATGGTCTAATCACCGCCAAATTGAAAGAACGGCGCGCTGCCCGGGATTCAATCGTCAGGCCCATAGACCCTGGAGTCGTCCATCAGATTGGAGATAGTTTTGAGGTGTCATGGTTTCGGGTCTGCCACAGCATTCCTGATGCAATGGGTATCGCGATCGGAACTCCACTGGGCACAGTGATTCACACCGGAGATTTTAAGATTGACCACACCCCGGTGGACGGGCGTATCTTTGACTTACCTTCATTGGCTCATTATGGAGACGACGGTGTATTGCTGCTTTGCTCTGATTCAACCTATGCGGAAGTTCCGGGGTACACCACTTCTGAAAAGGTGGTGGGAGAAGCCCTTGACCGTGCTGTAGGTGAGGCTGATGGACGGGTGCTGGTCGCCACATTTGCTTCGTTGGTGTCAAGGGTTCAACAGGTGGTAGATGCTGCTACAAAATACGGCCGTAAAGTGAGTATCGTTGGTCGCAGTATGGTGGACACGGTGAAGGTTGCGTCCGAGCTGGGGTATTTGAAGATACCAGAAGGGGTATTGGTGCCCCTGTCGGTCACTAGGGAACTGCCCCCCAACGAGGTAATCTTGATGACCACTGGTAGCCAAGGAGAGCCAACGTCGGCCCTTGTGCGAATCGCCAAGCAAGAACACCGGGACGTGAATATTATGGCTGGAGACACAGTGATAATCTCTGCCACTCCCATCCCAGGAAACGAGCTGCCGGTCAGCCACACGATAGATAATCTTCTCCGTCAGGGAGCTAAAGTCCTCTATGATCGGATTGCCACGGTTCATGTCCATGGACACGCCAGTCAGGAGGAACTTAAGTTAGTACTGCGCTTAGTGCGACCCAAGTACTTTGTGCCAGTTCATGGCGAGTTCAGGCACCTTACGGCTCACGCTCAGTTGGCGTGGGATTTGGATGTTGCCAAAGATGGGATATTTGTGTTGGTAGACGGAGACGTATTGGAGCTAACAGAAGACGGCTCCCATATGGCCGACCGCATCTCAGCAGGTCCAATATTCGTCGATGGTCTGACCACCCGCGACACCCAGAGCTCCGTGTTTAAAGAACGCCGCAATCTTTCCAAAGATGGCGTAGTTGTCGTCTGCGTGACGACCGACAAGAATACTGGTGAAATCGTGGGCGAGCCGGTGGCCGTTTCCAGTGGTTTCTTGGACGATACCGAGACAGGCAATCTTTTTGAAGAGTTATGTTTTTCAGTGGCACAGGAATTGACCGACAGTGGTACGCGTCACGGTAAAAATGGTGAAAACGGGGCATTTAAGGCAAAAGTCAAAGAAACTGCTCGCAGCTTCATAGCTAGCTCAGTTCGCCGCTCCCCTATGATAATCCCAGTGGTTTTGGAGGTTTAGTCCGACCACTCGCCGAATCTCGGCCATAGCAACTGCCACTGGAGGGATATATAGTGGCTAGTTTCATCGGGCGTAAGCGGGTTAATGCCGCTTCGTCATTAATAAAAGATTTGTCTCATAGAGTTCATGGACCACTATTAGAGGCACTGGTCATATTGGCCATTGGCCTGTTTGTTGGCCTGTATTTTGGTTTCTCTACAGGCGCGCGCGTTTGGGCTGTTGAGGCCTTTGGCTACGGTTGGATTCCACTAGGACTCTGGATAGCCGTAACCCTGGTAACTCTTCGATACAATCGCCATCTAGTAACCAGTCACTGGCGTTACTGGATTGTAGCTGCTGCATTTGTCGCCATATCAATTGGGATTCTATCTACGATCTTCCCCGAGGATGGGGTTTTGGGAGACGCCAGCTTGGGTGGAACTTGGGGAGGCTACATTGGCGGAACCCCTATCATTCTGGCGGTTGCCAAGATGGTTGTTATCGCATTAGCAACTCCACTGGTCGTCAAGCCCAAACCGGTTGGCATGGCCTACCTGCGTTTTATCAGGGCCGGGTTGTTAGGGCTGAGGGTGGCCGTACTTTATCTCTACATCGGCATCCAGGAGTCCGCTCGGTTCATAGATCGCAGAGTGCGGATATTGCGCTACGGGATAGACAGAAAAGCCTCCCGCAAAGACATCCTGAAGATGTTGATAATGGGGTCGTCTCATACACCGGTCCGTACTCTAGCCTACCAGGGAGAGGCGAATTCGCTGACTGAACTGAGTATTCGTCCTGAATCAGGCCCGGATGAACATGAGGCTACATCCGGTGTTCATAGCGGTTTTGATGACGAAGATGAATGGCAAATGCCTGCATCTGGGTTAATACCCACCTGGGATAATAAAGAAACGCCCCAGCACAAGCATCCTAAGGCCAGCAACAGGGTAATCAGCTCCGGATCGGTTAAAGTGAATGGTAAGGGGGGTTGGCAGACACCTACGGTAGATTCCCTGACTCCCCCCGATACACATCAAGCACCGGAAGCGGCTTTACATGAGATGGCCCGTCTGGTGGAAAGCACTCTGGGCGACCACGGTGTAAGAGTTGAAGTCACTGATGTGAAAGCGGGCCCCAGGATCGTCCGATTTGGCCTAGTACCTGGTTGGGTGCCCAAGAGAGGCGACTCTCGAAGAGGGTCGGTTGGGCTTGGCACAGTGGACAATGAAGTGTCTGAATTGGAACGGAGCAGAGTTAAAGTCCAAAGTATCTTGACCCGTGAGAAAGATATGGCCTTGGCATTGAAGACCCCTTATCTTCGCATTGAGGCTCCTGTACCTGGTGAGGCGTTGGTTGGCCTCGAAGTACCCAGCCCCTCACCCAGCAAAGTTCATCTTAGAGAGGTAATTGAGACCCCGTCTTTCAGTAGATTGGTCTCCAAGGGTGGTCTTCCTATCGCATTGGGCCAGGACACTGGAGGCGCTCCCGTGGTATTGGATCTTGCATCATTGCCCCACATGCTGATCGCAGGAGCGACTGGCAGCGGCAAGAGCGTTTGTATTAATTCCATAGTAGCTTCTTTCCTTCTGACTAAGACCCCCGAAGAGTTACGTATCCTGATGGTGGACCCCAAGCGCGTGGAATTGACACCTTTTAATGGCATACCGCACCTTGTTGGCCCAGTGATAGTTGATGCTGAAGAGGTGAATACCGCTTTGCGCGGTCTAATTCGCGAGATGCTTGCCCGATATAAGTTGATGGAAGAGATTGGAGCCAGGAATATTGAGGGATACAACAACCGTGCTAAAGAGAAGATGCCATTTTTGGTGCTGATTGTAGATGAGCTTGCTGACCTGATGATGGTCGGCGGATTTGAGGTTGAGCAGAACCTGGTTCGGCTGGCACAGCTGGGCCGTGCGACAGGAATCCATCTGGTGCTAGCAACTCAACGTCCTTCGGTCAACGTTGTTACTGGTTTGCTCAAAGCCAACGTCCCTGCCCGTGCAGCGTTTGCAGTTGCTTCTCAGGTGGACTCTAGGGTGATTCTTGACGCCGTTGGCGCAGAGAAACTCTTGGGCAAAGGTGACATGCTATTACTGCACAATGAGTCTCCCAAACCAAGTAGGGTGCAAGGCACTTTGGTTTATGACCAAGAAATTGATCATATAGTCGAATTCTGGCTGAACCAGGATGGCCCCCCCTTGCCGGTCATCGATGTGAGCGATCCTGAACCGGAAGAAGATGAGGATACGGTGGACGCCCACATTATGGAAAATGCAAGGGAGTTGGCATCCAGAAATCCGCAGTTAACGACTTCGTATCTGGAACGCCGACTTAAAATTGGTCGAGGCAAGGCCGAAGAGGTGATGGAACTCTTGGGAGAAGAGGGTTTCCTTTAAGTTCACCTGTATCTGCTGAAAGCCAAGGATGATTCCGCATAATTGCCTCTGTGGAGATTGATGAACATTTATAATGTTCTTGCCGCCGTGCCTGCTAGAGTATGCTTGTAAAACATCTGTTATTTATTGATTGGCGAAGGTCAGGTATCTTTAAATTCTGGTTGGTAACACATTTCTCAAGACCAGATCCAAGAGTTCATATCCAATGATGGCGTTTAGATTATTGTGATTATTCACAGTTGATTAACAGTGGCAGGCAGCCGTATTGCGAAATATTTGAGGCGTAGAGTTCCCTTTTTGAGTCCTCAGGCATAGATGTAAGGTACTGAACAATGTAGTGCCCTTTTCTAACGGCTGAGGGAAAGCTCATCCTGGTTTCAATTGAACGTAGCGTTGAACACAGGCGGGGCGTTGTGGCAGATTACGTTTCATGTTACGAGAAGCGAACTCGGTAAAGGTTTACTGGTTCTAACGACGATAGCCACTCTTTAGTCCTACTCCCGTGGAATTAGTTTTCGACAAGGGATTAGTGATTGTCTGATACGTTATTTGCGTGCTCGGATAGTGTGGATATGACCACGGCAACGCCTCTTTTTGTGTCTAGCTTGCTTAAGTGAAGCGCACAAGTCCTTCAGGGGATGGTTGAGAGTTTTGGTGGGTTTTTTGAGATCTGATATCATGCTTTTATAGCCAACTTCTGAGTAATGCTCATTCAGAAGAGGTATGGGC
>JAKUNL010000007.1:0-5394 GCA_022451925.1 Dehalococcoidia bacterium | reverse complement strand
TGTGTCTAGCTTGCTTAGGTGAAGCGCGCAAGTTCTTCGGGGGATGGTTGAGAGTTTTGATCGGTTTTTGAGATTCGATATCATGCTTTTCTAACCAACTTCTGAGTAAATGCGCATTCGAAACAGGTATGGGCCGACCAAGTAATTTTCAATTATCCTTCCGTTTGCTATCATGGGTGGTATCCGATTGATCCCGTCATTGAGGCCAAACAATTAGTTCTTGTTGATAGATCTTCACACCCATAGTTACCCTCGCTCTGATGATAGTTTCATGAGTGTGGATGAATTGATAGAGAGCTCTAAACTGGTGGGATTGGATGGTATTTGCCTCACTGATCACGACACGTTTTGGACGGATGCCCAGATCCATGACCTTTCTCGCAGGCACGATTTTTTGGTGATTCCAGGGTGTGAGATCAATACTGAGGCTGGGCATGTATTGGTTTTTGGGTTGACTAAGTATGAATTTGGCATGCACAAACCCGAATTTCTTCAGGCCTCCGTGAACAAGGCTGGTGGTGCGATGATCGCGGCCCACCCTTATCGTCGCCGTTTTATTGAAGAACCGGCGGAAAAACCGGGCGTCCGGGACGAAATGCTGAACCGCGCCGGAGGCGATGAGTTCTTCCAGATGTGTCAGGGTTTAGAAGGGTTAAATGGGCGTGGCCTCCCAATTCAGAACCAGTTCTCTAAAGATCTTGGCAGTCTCCTTAATGTGAGCATGTCTGCTGGGAGTGACGCCCATAAATTGGAACAGATCGGGACCGTGGCAACCGAATTTCAAAGACCAGTGGCCGGTTTGGCAGATTTGATCTCAGAGTTGCAGCACGGTCGCTTTCATCCGGTTGATTTAAGGCGAAAACCAATCCGCACCACCTCGTGTGGTCAATCCTGATCCGGAGCATTTTGGAAAATGGCTTCACTTCTTAGAGTAGACGATCTAACCGTAAGCTTTGGAACATCTGCCGGACGGGTCAAGGCTCTGAACAATGTCAGTCTTTCCATTGAAGAGGGTGAGGTCTATTGTGTCGTGGGTGAGAGCGGGTCGGGCAAGAGTACTCTGGCACTGTCTGTAATGGGGCTTCTTCCCCATAACGCCGAAATTTCTGATGGTCGGATCATGTACAAAGATATCGACTTGCTAAGGTCTTCTTCAGAGCAGATGCGCGACCTGAGAGGCCAGGAGATAGCGCTGGTGTTTCAGGATGCTCAGTCGGCTTTGAACCCCATAGAATGCATTGGCCCCCAACTTGAAGAGGTGATACTAGAGCACAGTGATATCTCGCTCAGAAATGCTAACAAAATGGCTCAAGACATGCTCTTTGAAATGGGCTTACCGGATCCAAAGCGAGTTATGGGTCAATACCCATTCGCTCTAAGCGGAGGTATGTGCCAGCGGATCATGATGGCTATGGCCCTGGTGCTCCGTCCTAAATTACTCATCGCGGATGAGCCTACATCAGGACTGGACGTTACTCTTCAGGCTGAGATACTCCATCGTATCAGGAATCTGGTTAAGGAACAGAACTCGTCCGTTCTGCTCATTACCCACGACATGGGGGTGGTTGCCGCCATGGCTAAGAAAGTGGGAGTTATCTATGCGGGTAACGTGGTGGAGGATGCCGACGTAGTGCCGTTGTTTCACCGGTCACAACACCCGTATACTTGGTCGTTGTTACAGGCCCTCCCCAGGATGGATGATCCAGGTAAAAGGATCGAACCTCTGCCTGGAAGCCCTCCTGATATGGTTCATCTGCCGATGGAATGTCCGTTTCTACCAAGGTGTTTCAAAGCGCAGAGTCGATGCCGAACCGAAGTGAAGCCTACGTTGACTGAGACTGAAGACAAACATTTTGTGGCATGCTATAACCCTGTTGTTTCAGGATGGAACGACTAACGCTGTAGAGAGCTATCACCCACTAGCAATTCCAAAGCTAGCTCTGGTTCCAACTTCCCCAGTTTAATGGCCAAATCGGCTTCCAGGAGATGGTTATACCTGAGGATGATTTCCGACATGGGATGACGCCTGGCCTGCTCTGCGGTTTTGCGCACTACAAAGTCCGAGGATGTTCCGAGCCTACCTTTCAACTCATTCTGGGGAACTCCTCGATCCATTGCGTCTCGGGCCAGGGCTAGAAGTCGCAATTGGCGTTCCACCATGCTGATTATGTAGAGAGGTTCTTTACCATCCTGGTGCAGTTGGTGGAGTAAGCGCAACGCTATCCCTGGCTGGCCCTCAATCATCGCGTCTACAGCCGTGAAAATACTCGCCTCTCTAACCTGGGAGACCAACTCTGAGACATCTGATTCTTGAATCTCTTTGCCGGCACAGAACAACGCCAATTTCTCCAGTTCCTGGTCTAGAGTCCAGAGGTCGCTGCCTACTAGGTCGGTGATTGATCGATTAGCCGTTGGGCTTATGGATGCGCCTTTTGCTTCTACTGTTGACTTCACCCAACGGGCCAATGCTTCGCCACTGGGAGCTGATAGCTCTTCCACTCGAGAAACCGGCTTGAGCATACGTAGCATTGGATTGCTAGCACTCAACGAGCCTTCTGTGAACACCAGAACTGTGCTGTCTGGCATATGGGGTATGGCTTCCCCTAGGTCTTTCCATTGATTGGCGACTACGGAATCATCAGAGGATGCTCTTCTTCGGCCTCGGCCCTTGGGCTCAGCTGTTCCAAGCAGTCCTTCGACTAACACAAGACGATAATCATCCATAAATGGAAGGGCGTTACACATGCTAAGCAGTTCGTCCGGGTTTGTTTGAGGGCCAATCAAACGATGGCGGTTGGCTTCCAGCACATCCGATGCGCCTGACTCAGTTACGAGATCACTGAGACGCTTTGGTACCAGGAAACTGTCACCATAAACCAGATGTACCGACAATTTGGACTCTCCAATAATGGACCCGGTGGGTTTGGGTCTGGCGGGTCGAATTATACACCAGCCAGGATTAGTTCACGCTCTGTCGCCTAATAAAAACTTGTCGGAAAATACTCAAGTGGCGGAGCTTTCCGTTGTATGGTTTAATGGGTCACGCTTAATAAGAATCATTACGTATCTAAATATGGAGACCGGTTAGAGATGGATTTTGCCCTGTTCTCCCACGTACCTTGGCCTGAGGGGGCCGACCCAAAGCAGGTTTATGATGACATTATCGAAGAGTTTGTTCTAGGTGAAGAACTTGGATTCAAGAGTGCTTGGACGGCCGAGCACCACTTCACTCGCTATGGGCTGGGTTCAGCTCCAAATGTCCTTGCCAGTCACTTGGTTGCCAATACGAGCAAGATCAGAATCGGTTCCGCGATATTCGTTTCTCCTCTTCATCTCCCCGCCAGATTGGCTGAAGAGATAGCAACCCTGGATATCCTTAGTGGAGGTCGAATAGAAGTCGGTTTTGGGCGGGGCGCTGCTTCATCTGAATACAACGTGGCTGGTGTTCCCGTGGAAGAGAGCCAACAACGGTTCCAGGAATCAATCACTATGATTGAGGGTCTCTGGACTACAAAAAATTATTCTTTTGAGGGACAGCATTACAAGATAACTGATGCCAATCTGGTACCGCCACCGGTTCAAAAGCCTCATCCGCCGATCCATATAGCGGCTACACGAACTAAGGCTACTCAAGATTTTGTCGCTGCGTCGGGTCATCCATTGTTGGTCGGCGTTGTTCTTGATACTGAAGACGCAATGGGATTGTGCCATACCATGGTCAACTTGGCCAAGGAGAAGGGCCAGAATATGAGCATGGGTCAAATTCCCTTCTTCAGATACTTCTACGTGGCTGAGACTGAAGATCAGGCTAAGGCTGATTCTAAGCCCGCGTTGGACTGGAATATAGATATGATTCAGTGGCGTCGGACTTTCGACACTGGCAGCGAAGTATGGGAGAAGATGGAAGATTTTAGGAATAGTCGTACTGAGCTCCCTCCTAGCTATGATTACCTGTATGAGAATCGGGCATTCATAGGTACTCCAGACCAGATGATTGCAAAAATAAAAGCGTTGAAAGACCAGGGAATCGAGCTATTTGGCTGCAACTTCTCCTTTGGCGGTATGCCTCAAGACAAGGTGCTCAAATCTATGCGTCTATTCGCCAAAGAAGTGATGCCCGCGTTTAAGTAGGGCTTTGTTTCGATTCCCGTTTCCGGTCTAGGGATGGGCGGGCAGGCGTTCACCGTGGAATCCGGAGCGGTCTTCAAACGATGTTCCCGCTTCTGGGTACACCTGGTGGTAGAGGCCCCTGGTCCTGAGTTTGATGGTTTTATTCACTCGCAGGTAGAGCTCTGTGGGATGGGCGTTCTGATCCTTGTACATCTCGCTCTGTAGTGGGCTGCCATCAACCATCTCCCAAATACAGAGATATTTGAGGGCATTATTGCCATTTTCTAGCTTGAACCTGCGAGCAGAGACGTAGCCTGGAATCGCCATGCGCTCTGGCAAGTGCTGTTCGTTATACCATTCATTGAATTCTGATTCGTCGGCTTCATCCACATCCATGGTCACTACCAATACGGTGTTGCCAACATGAATCAAGGGATTCTCGTTGTTCGACTCAGTCATTTTTTCACCTTTAATCTAAGATATTTTCAAAAATGGAAACCAAAATTTTTTAGTGTTTATGAGTGGAAACCTAGCTGGGCTGGTTGCGAGGATTTAGTGGCTTAGTATAACATTAAGCATGGTTCTTCTTGGCGTAAATTTAGCTTGTAACGGGACTGACAAGGGGACTCTATGAACCAGAAGGTTCGCCTCAAGGTCAATGGCACCGACCACGAATTAGACATCCCGGCTCGGCGTCTGTTGGTCGATTGCATCCGGTATGATATTGGTCTAACTGGCACCAAAGAAAGTTGCAGTGTCGGGGTATGCGGCGCCTGTGCTGTCCTGGTCGATGGCGAGATGTACGCTTCTTGTATTACCCTTGCGGCTTCAGTTGATGGTGCGGAGATAACCACGATTGAAGGCATCGCCGAAGATGGAAATCTTCACCCCATTCAGCAGGCGTTCATCGACCACGGCGGGTTCCAATGTGGCATTTGTACTCCTGGCCAAATAATCGCTACCAAATCACTGCTAGATGAGAACCCCAGCCCCACTGAGGACGAGATTAAGGATTATATGATGGGTAACCTGTGTCGCTGTACCGGTTACTACGGCATCTTGAATTCAATCGCCGCTGCGGCCAAAAACATGAACGAAGCGGCCGAGAGCGGCGGATGATTGACTTCGAATATCACAGTCCCACCAGCTTGGATCAGGTGTTTGGTCTTTTAGAGCAGTACGGTGAAGATTCTCGGATCATGGCTGGCGGCACGGCCCTGGTCATACAGATGAAACAACGTCTGTCCCAGCCTGGACATGTTATTGGCCTTAGGAAAGTTGGCA
>JAKUNL010000069.1 GCA_022451925.1 Dehalococcoidia bacterium | reverse complement strand
AAGGGTTGGAAAATTGCCATTTAGTACCAATATGTTAGAGATGTACACACGCAAATATGCTGTATATACCCTACACCGTAACCGATACCTAACAACAGAGATAATTGACCAACTAGCCCGCAGGACATTTCATGGCCAATAGCGTTTCTGGCTCCCAAGATTTCTCCGAGGGGATGCGCCAAAGCCGAGAGTCGGTGGTAATCCGATTCGCTGGAGATTCTGGTGATGGGATGCAACTCACTGGCAGCCAATTTACGCTTTCTAGTGCTTTGCTTGGAAATGATCTAGCCACCTTCCCTGACTACCCCGCTGAAATCCGTGCACCCGCTGGTACGACTTTTGGCGTTTCTGCATTCCAGGTTCACTTCTCAGCGCAACCAATTCTGACCGCTGGAGATGAGCCCGAGGTTTTAGTTGCCATGAACCCTGCAGCCCTGAAGGTTAACGTAGGCGATCTTGATCCAGGAGGACTGATAGTCATTGACCGTGACTCTTTTAGCGATAAAAACCTGCGGAAAGCTGGCTACGAGACTAATCCACTGGAAGACCACTCTCTAAAGGGATATCGAGTCCTCGCAGTAGACATGTCAAAGTTGACCCAAGCCGCTGTTAAGCCTTTTGGACTGACCCAGAAGGAATCACTACGCTGCAAAAATATGTGGGCTCTTGGGCTAATGATGTGGATGTATGACCGCGATCGAACCCCAACTGCCAAATGGCTGAACGAAAAGTTTAAATCACGGCCCGAATTGGCCGATGCAAATGTGGCAGCTCTGAATGCCGGCCACGCCTACGGTGAGACTGCGGAGTTACCTGACCATCGGCATGGCTATTCTGTTCCAAAAGCAAATATTGAACCGGGTGAATATAGAGCAGTAACCGGGGGAGAAGCCCTGGCTTGGGGTCTAGCCGTGGGCGCCCAACTAGCTAAACTCAAACTCGTGTTTGCCTCATACCCAATAACTCCGGCTTCTAATCTCTTGCATATTTTGGCAGGCCTTAAAGAACAAGGCGTCGTTACATTCCAAGCCGAAGATGAAATTGCCGCAGCCTGCTCCGCAATTGGAGCGTCCTATGCAGGGGCAATCGGGGTAACTTCCAGCGCGGGACCAGGTGTCGCACTTAAAACTGAAGCCATAGGTCTGGCAGTTGCCACGGAGTTACCACTAATAGTGGTTAACTCCCAGCGGGCGGGCCCCTCAACTGGACTACCCACCAAAACAGAGCAGTCTGATCTTTGGCAAGCTGTTTACGGGCGTAACGGGGATACCCCCCTGGTAGTCCTAGCGACCCATTCACCGGCCCATTGTTTTGAGATGGCCATTGAATCTGTGCGGATCGCGACGAAATACATGACACCAGTAATGCTCCTGACGGATGGATACCTTGCTAACGCTTCCGAACCCTGGTTGCTTCCAAACATCGATACACTTAACCCCTTCCCCGTCTCATTTCACAAAGAAACAAAGGGATTTCACCCATTCCTAAGGGACAAGGAGACACTGGCTCGAGCTTGGGCGGTCCCTGGAACTCCAGGTCTCGAACATCGCATCGGAGGCCTGGAGAAAGACTTCGATACCGGGAATATTTCCTATGATCCTGAAAATCATGGACACATGACGAAGGTCCGGGCCGAAAAAATCGAGGGCGTATCGCAAGGTATTCCACTTCAAGATGTTGCCTCTGGACCGAACAGTGGAAAGTTAGCTGTAATAGGTTGGGGTTCCACCTATGGGGCAATAGAGGAAGCGGTTAAAACAGCAAATACCGAAGGCCTCAACGTTGCCCATATCCACCTTCGCTATATAAATCCCATGCCCAAGAATATGGGTGAACTACTCAGTCAGTATGAGAACGTCTTGATACCAGAGATGAACTCAGGACAACTGTTAAACATTATTCGAAGCAAGTTTCTAGTTCCTGCTGAAGGCCTAAATAAAATTACAGGCCAGCCGTTCAAAGTGAAAGAAATCTTAGCCGCCATTCGATCTCAAACCGAGAAATTATAATGACTGTTTCCCAGAAGATAGAAAATTTAAAACCAACAGACTTTGCATCCGATCAAGAGGTTCGTTGGTGCCCAGGATGTGGCGACTACGCAATTTTAAAAGCAGTTCAAAGAACACTTGCTGAGGAAGGTGCCCAGAAGGAAAAAACTGTCTTCGTTTCCGGGATCGGATGCTCCTCTCGCCTGCCCTACTATATGTCCACCTACGGCTTCCATACCATTCATGGAAGGGCGCCAGCCTTTGCCACAGGGATTAAACTCACGAACCCTGAACTAGACGTGTGGGTAATTACGGGAGATGGAGACGGCCTAAGTATCGGTGGCAATCATTTGATGCATGCCCTCAGGCGCAATGTGGATTTTCAAATCCTCCTCTTCAATAATGAAACTTACGGGCTAACCAAAGGACAGTATTCGCCCACGTCACGGCCAGGAACCCGCTCACCGTCTTCTCCCAGTGGCTCTATCGATAGCCCATTTGTACCATGTACTTTGGCACTG
>JAKUNL010000068.1 GCA_022451925.1 Dehalococcoidia bacterium | reverse complement strand
ACAATAGCCATTTGGGACGATTATGAATCTACCCTCAAAACGATTACCCAATATCTAAAGTGGTTCGATGAATTTAACGATTTGATAAGACCAGTGAAAACTGTCGACGACATCCTCTCAGCAAAATTGGAAAATCGAACCGGTATCATTTTCGGATGGCAAAACGCTGCGCCGATTGGTAACGACCTAAGTAGATTGAGACTTTTCCACGAACTTGGAGTCAGAATCATCCAGATTACCTATAACGAACGAAATCTACTGGGTAACGGATGCTACGAACGAGTTGACGACGGGTTAAGCAGATTTGGCTTGGCCGCGGTAAAAGAAATGAACAAACTGGGAATACTGATGGATCTCTCACATGTAGGAGACCGCACCACCATGGATACCATAGAAAATTCAGATGGACCGGTCGCCATAACCCACGCCAACGCTAGATCACAGATTGATCATCCGCGTAATAAAACCGACGAAGCGATCAGGTTATTGGCGGAACGGGGTGGCGTGATAGGTGCAAACGCTTTTCCCATGTTCTTCGAACGAGGTTTCGACACCGACCTGGAAGAATATCTCGATGCTATTGATTATCTTGTGCAGATGGTAGGGCCCGACCACGTAGCGATAGGTACTGATTTCTGTATGGAACAGCCACGATCATTCTTTGAATGGCTTTTCATGTCGCAAGGTACGATTCCAGCCACTGATGTAGCTTACACACCAGAGCCATACCAACACCTTAGAGGCTTTGCGGACCCATCCGATTGGGTAAAAGTCGCAGAAGGCCTATTGAACCGAAATTACTCCGAATCAGACACAAAGAAAGTGCTTGGCGAGAACTGGTTAAGCCTTTTCGGGCAAGTCTGGTCGAAATAGCGTTAAGTCAAATTTTTATCTTTTAGCCTCAACACCGAAAAAACTATAAATAAAGGAAAAAATAATGTCGTACACGTTCAAACCTGGTCAGATGTACAGAATGCCGACTCACTTCGGTCCATCTACCGGTCCAAGGCGCGGCCCTGAAGGACGTACGTTTCTGTGCAAAGACAACCCCAAGTCAACTGCAATTCAAGTTTCTTTCTTATCTAACGGAAAACAACTAGAAGCATTACTGCCTCCCGGTTTCAAACTACATGGTGACCCTGTCGTAACCGTGTTCGGTGTTTATATGAAGGAAATAGAGTGGCTGGCCGGAAGAGGATACAACGTTCTTGGAGTGACGATTCCGGCAAAATTCACCGGCGATAAAGAAACCGCCGTCGGACCATTCCTAACTGTGCTCTGGGAGAATCTGGCAGACCCTATCATCACCGGTCGGGAAGAACTTGGATTCTCAAAAATATACTGTGAACTTCCAGAAATAAGCGTGTTACGCGACTCTGCTTCGTCCCAGGCATCATGGTTAGGATTCAAATTTCTGGACATTAATGTGTCAAACCTCAAACCTCGAACTGAGCCTTCCCCTAGTGCGGAAGTAGACGGCCAACTTCACTACAAATACATGCCTAGAACTGGTGAATGGGGCACGGCCGATTCTCAATACGCAGTAATCACACCAACCGGCAAATCCAATGCTGTAGTACAGGAAGATCTCGTAGGCGATGGCTCATTGTGCTGGACTCCAGCCCGATGGGAAGATTTACCAACTTTCTATCAGGCGGTGAATGCATTTGCAGATTTGGAAATTAAAGAATTCCTTGGTGGCAGCCTGACCCGATCTGTAGGAGGATCTGACATAAGCGAACAGAGAATTCTGTACTAAGATTTTCTAGTCCATATGCGATCCGCCAGCAACATTGATTGCTAATCCCGTCAGGTAATCAGCCTGTGATGAAGCTAAAAATGCTGCTACGTCGGCTACGTCTTGTGCTTGTCCAATCCGACCCAGCGGATTGGATGCTCCAGCTCTCTCCACCATCACGTCGCGCCATTCTTCCGTGGAGGTTTCCGGATCAGGTTTCAAGGCAGAAGCCATACCGTAAACTCTTTCCGTCTCTATAAGGCTCGGACAGATGGCGTTTACGGTGACGTTGTGCTCTGCCATTTCCAAAGCAAGCGATTGCGTAAAACCAATAACACCAAATTTCGAAGAGCAGTACGCTGCAAATCTGGCTGCACCCTTCTTCCCTGAAACCGACGACATGTTAATGATCTTCCCGCCGCCGCCACGTTGGATCATATGGCGTGAAACCGCTTGCGACATCAAGAAAGTACCTTTGAGGTTAACACTGAGGACCTGGTCCCAGACATCCTCTTCAAGATCAACTACTGGGACCCTGTCTGGTCCTGCTGGGGCGCCAGCATTATTGACCAGGATATCGATCTTACCGAATTCTGAAAGTGTCGCTTCCACCAATGAGGCTACGTTCTTAGAATTCGAAACGCTCCCAGTCAATCCGACGGATCGAACACCCTGGCACTTAATTTCGTCTACAACTGCAGAAAGACCAGCCCAATCAGGAGTACCGACATCTTTGAGATCGCAAACTGCAACGGAGGCTCCTTCAGTAGCCAGTCGAGTAGCTATGCTGCGCCCGATGCCCTGCTTGCCTCCTGCCCCTGTCACTAACGCGACCTTGCCATCAAGCTGGTACATAAAATCCCTCTTCTAATACGTCAAAATGTCGCTATATGACAGGCAACTTCAGGTCGTCACCTGTTCTTTGCTGCCATGCCTGAATCCTATTTGTGAGGTCACGAACACGTCCAATCTGAGCAGGATCATCGTAAAGATTAGTTAACTCAAGGGGATCACCATTCAAATCGTAAAGCTCACAAACATCCCCTGGCGACAGATTCAACTTCCAGCGATCACCAGAAACGATACAACGCCAAGGGACTTCAGATAATCGCGCTATTTCGGCGTTGCCAAGCGGAACAGTTGCAGCACCACCGTGCCATTGCATGAACACATCATCAGTCAAATCTGCGTTCCCCGCAAGAACACCTTTACGACTAGATCCCTGAATATGTTCAGGGACAACCTCACCCATCAGGTCTAGTAGCGTCGGAAC
>JAKUNL010000067.1 GCA_022451925.1 Dehalococcoidia bacterium | reverse complement strand
TGGCCTTCATCTGCCTCAGCTGTTTTAAGGTCAAAGGCATTGTGACCAACCGGATGATTCCGGTCAGGACAATGATAGCCAAACCCATTTGGCTGAATAAGATGGTATAGAGCACCACCAGCATGTTGAGCATGGGCCGAGTGATTCCCTCGGTCCAGAGAGTTGAAATGATCTCCAAAGAGACCTACCTCGTTGCCGGCGAAACCGCCGGAGTTTGTTGGTTGAGTTGATTGATTAGTTGTTGCATGAGCCGTCCCGAGTGTCCCAGCACCAGGCGGTTTCGCCGACTTTTAAGTCGACTCGTCGGACTCTGCGGTCTTGGGAGCCCACAAATACAACGTCGCCATCGGAGAATAATGGGGCCTTGACCTGGGCGTCTAACTTAATAGGGTTGGATAGCTCGCGGCTTACACCGTCCCTTGATGTATCAGTATCCAGCAAGACGAGATCACCGCCCTTATTTACCACCGCCAGGCCTCGACCTACCAAAACCGGTTGTGACACTATCGATCCACCCACATTATGCTTCCATAGCAGATTCCCGTTGGTGTCCAGAGCATAGATGTTTCCATCCATGTTTGGGGCATATATAGTTAGCCCGTCGGTCACGGCTCCGGCCCAGAACCAGTTATTACCTTTGAAAGTCCAATCTACGGAGACATTACCATCGGCGTCTGCTGAGACTGCATAAAGAGTTCGGTCGAACGATCCAAAGATTACTTTATCGTCAAAAAGCAGGGGCTTGCCAGCGATTACTCCGCCGGTTTGGAAATTCCAGAACTTCTTCCCGTCGCTCAATCTCACAGCATAGAAGTTGTGATCGTGAGACCCAAAATATGCAAATTGGCTATCAACCACTGGCGTAGACCAGATCGTCTTATCGGCTTGGAAAGGGCTTTCCCAGAAATCTTCCCCAAGATCAGCGGTGTAGGCGTTTAGCTGCCCTTGTTCGTTCGCAGAAAGGATGATGTTATTTACCGGGTCGTAGGTTAAGCCTGAAACCAGCGGGGCTTGTTCTTCGACAAATCCCCTTGGCCTTTTCCAGCCGCCGTCGCTTATGCTACCGTTCCCCTTGTTCAAGGCATAGACGTATCCGTCGATACCAGCTACGTATACGAGGTCATCATTAATTACAGGTGTGCCGTAGGCACCTCTAATACCTGTTTGATCGATTGACGCTGGGAATGACCATATTTCGCGGTTTGCCACTCCCTCAAATCCGTTGTCTATTAGGGCAATCATTTCACCGTCTTTGGTAGCAACGTATACAACACCGTTTTCACTGACAGGAGGATTCCATCCGGTGCTCTCGGTCCTAATGTGATCGTTGCAGCCAGCTAACAGAGGTAGAAGGATAAGGGCGAACAAAATCAGCAGACGTCGATTGTATAGCAAGTTGACTTGCACGGGGCCGGAGTTTGTCCAGGAGAGATGTAGTTCTGAGGTGGCTAATTTTTTATGGATGATCTTTTTCCATGAAGAGCAGTAATTGGGCGGGTTGATGATTTTCACGGTACCGGGTCGTATCCTTGGCCACCTAGAGGGCGGCAACGTCCAAGCCGTTTTGCTCCTAGCCAGATACCTTTGAAAACGCCGTATTTTTCCACTGCTTCATGGGAGTAATGTGAACAACTAGGGTTATACCTGCATGATGTTGGAAGCAATGGGGAAAGGGTTTTCTGATAGAGCCAGATCATCGATAATATGGCGAACTTCATTTATATGATTCCGGTGCTAGGTAGGCGAATCAGGCGTAACACGATCTACTTTATTGTCGGTTAGCTGCTGCCGATTAGGCAATATGGTCCACAGTTTTCCCTGGACCGTTAGGCGATGGAATTTCGTCCACCAGATTGGCACGCTGTAACAGATTCTCTGTTGCGTTCTTTAAATCGTGGTACTTAGCAGTTCCGGCACCCCGCCGAACAATGAATAGAGCGTCCCATCCTGCTTTGACCTGACTTAATCGGACTACTTCACGCAGTCTCCGTTTCACCCTGTTCCTTACAGGAGATTTTCCAATGCGTTTATTTACTAAGAAGCCGAATCTACTGGAGTCTAAACCGTTGGCTAGGTATCGAATTACCAATAGTCGGTTAGCGGCACTCTTGCCTTCCAAATGAATCTTGGTGAAGCGTTTGCTGCCCGTTAGCCGTTGCCCGCGATACATTACTGGATAAAACCCTTGTTGGGTGTGCAAAGTACTTTTCTAATTAGATTACTAACGACTTAGGGTTGGTCTAGGGCCACTAGTGTTATACGGTGAGTTTATGACGTCCCTTGAATCGCCGTCTCCTTAGAATCGCCCTTCCATCCGATGTACTGGAACGGTGGCGGAAACCATGCACGCGAAATCTGCGTCTTTTCTTTGGTTGATAGGTTCGTTTAGGCACAAAAACACATCCTTACTCCAAAGGATTATAGGCGTGCCCAAATATTGCGTCAAGGAGCGGGGCGTGTGGGGCGCCCGAGAATCGTCCATTGCGACCATGCTTCGGTGATATTGCATCTAGACTAAGAAGAATAATTTGGTTCTACAAGCCCTTCAAACACATCCAATCCCGTTTTGATCGCCTGGAGCAACTGATGTGGCTTGGTAAGGCAATCTTGGTAGACCGGAATGGCTCGGCCTTTCTAGAAATGTTAGGTTCGAGTGGCGATTATGATGCAAAATTACGGTCTAAAATTCGTTGATGGTGTTACATGTCATATTTGGCTAACACTGCTCCCTTGCACATTTAGCAGATAGCCAATTTGACTGGTGGTTTTCTTTGAAAACCTTCAATGCAGATTCTAATAACGGGTTGATGCGACGCCGCCTAAATGATGAAGAACTAGGGACTGGTAAAGCGATCACGTTTTGTATCGCATTCAAAAAGTAATGTCGTAAAAAAACGAGGCTACGGGGTAGCGAAGGTATGGAATTAACTATAAAATCACACTGTGCCGAAGTGGCGGAATGGTAGACGCGCTGGTCTCAAAAACCAGTGGGGCAACCCGTGTCAGTTCGACTCTGACCTTCGGCACCACACCTTTCTAGGCACGAAAAAGCCCCCAACGCAAAATTGGGGGCTTTTGCTTTCATACGATTTGCCGACATTTTGCCGACATTGAATTTCTAAGACACTTTTAT
>JAKUNL010000066.1 GCA_022451925.1 Dehalococcoidia bacterium | reverse complement strand
GGCCACATAACCAAAGTGGAAGTTAGTACTGACGACGATCGGTCATGGCGCGAGGCCAAGTTGGAATCGCCTCAGGGCAATTATTCATGGCAGCACTTTGAGATCGATTGGGAGGCCAACAACCTAGGACATTCTCTACTCCGCTGTAGGGCCACCGACAGCGCCGGGAACGTACAGCCCATGTTTGCCACTTGGAACTTCCGTGGTTATCAGGTTAACTCAATCCACTCAGTCCCCATAACCGTACGTAAGTCTTAGTATGTAACCCAGAAATCAGACTATCTCCACAATGCGCAAATTGAAAAGACCCGCTTAGAGCGGGTCTTTTCAATTACCAATACATGCGTTCTTAAAACTGTTATCTCAATCTATGTCTCCTCAAACTTGATATTACCGGTCCCATCGCTGGGAAGATCTAGTATCGATGGGTAGAAGCGATTCATGATTAGAAAGCTTGTAGGCTACCGCTAATACTATCCCTGCCGCAAAACCGCCAATATGAGCAAAGAACGCCACGCCAACAGAGTCGGCCATACCCAGAGATATGGTTCCCTGAAACAACTGCCAAGCAAACCACGCGCCCAGTAACCACATGGCCCGCATCTCCAACACCGTAATTATGTACAAAACTATCAGGGCTTTTATCTTATTGTGGGGGTAGATAACCAAATAGGCACCTAGAACCCCCGATATTGCACCACTGGCTCCAATCAATGGCACTTGTGAATCGGTATTTATCGCCCACTGCACCAGTGTGGCAGCAATCCCGGTCACTAGATAAAAAATCAGATATCTAACGTGCCCAAACTTGTCTTCGATATTGTCACCAAACACCCAGAGAAACATCATATTTCCGGCGATATGCATGAATCCACCGTGGATGAACATCGAAGTAAAGAAGGTGAAAACGGTATGCACCGGAGTCTCTATGTCGTATTGAATAAAAGCATTTCCCCGATGCAGAAACTGGGTTCCTGAAGTCAATTCCTGGGCTATAAACCCCCATTTGAAGAAAAAAATATCTAAGTCTAACTGACCTTTTCCAGTTAAGGTACCAAAACCGCCGAGGTACATCTCATAAAGAAAAACCACCACGCTGACGCCGATGAGTGCGGAGTTAACGTATGGAAAAGCAGTGTGGTGGACGCTGGCATCAGAAAAAGGAAACATCTATATCCTATGACCTGTGGAAATAACGATAGAAGAAAAATAGGGGGAACGATCAGTATCCGTTCCCCCTATTCAAAAGTGTCAGGCTAGATACATTCTAGGTCAAGGGGCGAGGTCGGCCGCCGCATGAGCGATTACCTCCGCGGCAACCTTAGGAGTCATGCGCCCCATGTTTAACATCATGTGGTAGTGCTTAGGTTCATTTGGATGAACTTTCCAGAACTTTTGTACAAAGTCTTCTCTAGCCCGTTCCAATTCCACCACGTGAATCTCAGCCTCCTCACGTTCAAAGTGCTCTCGCCCGATCAGCGTTTCTACTCGTACGCTCATGGGAGCAATCAGGCCAACATGGAATGTGTTAGGAGCATCAGCCAAGATCTGGTTAGCGCCACGGCCGATAATTACCGCGTTACCCTGGGAGTGGATATCTTTAACCACCTTGGTTGTGGCATCAATGAAAGTCTTGTCGTCCAGTTTTTGAGCCACACCACCACCCTCTCCAGTAAGATCCATATAAGTTTCAGGCGGGAGATTCTCTATACCTCGACCAAAATACGGTTCACCGCTAACTCCTGACATGGCCGAACGCTCCAGCATGGTCTGAACGAAACGACCAAGACGGTCTCGGAACCGGTCTACCCGCTGTTCTTTAGCTATTAGTGTGCCAACTGGGGTCCCGACAATACGTGAAGCCTCCGTGAAGATCATGCGATCAACGAAATTAAGTCCCATTTGCTCCGCAACCATCTGACCGATGGTGACCGACCCGCATCCAATGGGGCCGTTAATGGTAATTACTGGCATTACTGGTCCCTCCGAGTTCTTAAAATTAGTCTTATGCTAAATCGGGTTAATCATAATCATCTGAAGTAACCCACAGTCATATCAGACCGTGGAATCTACATGCGGTGTTAGATGACTATTGCTTCCATTAATTTTGCGCGACGTCTTGGGTATTCTTCAGCTAGTAGACCCAGAACCGTGGAGTCGAACCACTCATTGTTCTTGGGATGGGTCTTTCTGAGGTGGCCTTCCACAACGAACCCAACGTGTTGGACCATTTGTAGTCCTGGGTGGTTATACTCAGGGACATCTACCCAGACCCGGTGTAGTCCCAAGGGTCCAAAGGCGTGGTCCAGCATCCCAATAAGCGCGCTAGTCCCGAAGTGGTGATGCCAAAGGTCTTTCCTGCCAATCAGCAGGTCGGCTCGTGCTTCTAATAGCGGCCATTCGATCAGCAGTTGTCCTTCTCCGATGTGCTCACCATCGGAATTATAGACGGAAAAAATGGTACGGTTTTCGTCACTAAATACGTGATCCCATTCTGTTGGGCCACCAGCCAAGATAGCCTCAGGAATATAGGTGGTATGGAGAGGTCTCCCATCGTCTCCAACTCCGTACCAGACGGTACTTACTTCCGGATCGTTGAGCCATTCAGCCATTCGCCGGACATCTTCACGCGTGGGTGTTGCCAGCGTTATCTCTGGAAACATAATCGCACCCCCATCATTAGTGAAAAATTAAGCCACCTGCTAACTCGATTTACAATGGGTAACAGTATCATTATTTAGGATACTTAACATTATATCAACTGATGGTGAGAAGCGCAAATTCCTTCTTTAGAAAGTTTAATGCGTTAAAATGCTGTTTCGTTACCGAACCGATCGAAGACAGGCTAATCACTTTCCGGTTTGCCGCATAATATACCGTCGTTATCTCGGGATGCTATTCCGTTATAAGGTCAACTACCTCAAAACTATTTGAGATTTGGACCATTAGAGTAGTAAAAACACCACCATGGAAACCCACTATCTCCGTAAGACCAGACGAACCAGAAACCAAATATAGGATTACGGGCAAAACCTGAACAGAAGAGCGGACTGCTTTATGTTTAGGTCGGATTCAGCCATATCCATGAAATCACTTTTTCAAAATTACTGTTGATTTATTAATCTATTGATGCATAGTTTATCAAGCGTGCTGT
>JAKUNL010000065.1 GCA_022451925.1 Dehalococcoidia bacterium | reverse complement strand
GCTACTCTGGCCAAAGAACCCTTTGCCGCTGGGAAAGACTTGATGGTCATCAGTATCGGGGCATTGTTGGATTATCCAGAGGTAATAGAAGAAGCACGCAGGACCGGTTGTCGACTGTTGGCTCCTTCTGGAGCGATAGCTGGTTTGGATGGCATTAAATCAGCCTGTGCAGGCCGCGTTGACCAGGTGACTATGATCTCTCGAAAACCGCCCATTGGCCTGCAAGGGGCGCCTTATATCGTTGAAAATGGAATCAACTTGGAAGGCCTAGTTGGTGAAACTGAAGTGTTTTCCGGAAACGCGAGGGAGGCGGTGAAGGGATTTCCCTCTAATTTGAACGTATCAGCCGCCGTTAGCCTGGCCGGGATCGGACCTGATCGTACACAAGTAAAAATGTTGGTGGTGCCGGGTTTGGAGCGTAACTGTCACGAGGTGGAAGTTCTTGGAGAGTTCGGAGTTCTCAAGATTCACATCGAAAATATACCTTCCGAGAATCCAAAGACCGGCAAACTTACTGCATTTTCCATTATCCGATCTGTTCAAGATGCTGTGGATCCTTTTCGAATAGGCACCTAGAAACATCTAAGGATACGAATCAAAAAAGACCTGCTCCTAATGTTCGTGAGCAGGTCTTTTTTGTGTTTTGGCTAATGTGCCTGGTAATTAAGCGACAGCTGCGGCTCCGCATACCGTGTCTATGATGAGTTGGGTCACCAGATACGGATCGCAGTTTGCGTTGGGCCGACGGTCTTCAATGTACCCCTTCTGGTCCCTGGCAACCTGCCATGGAATTCGGATGGATGCTCCTCTGTCAGATACTCCCCATCGGAACTCTTTGTAAGAACATGTCTCGTGTTCACCGGTTAGGCGTTCTTCGATCCTGTCTCCGTAGTTGGCGATGTGAAGCTCGGCCCTAGTGCCCAAGGCGTCTGCGGCAGCTTCGCAGGCGGCGTAGCCGTTTCGCATGGCAACGGTCGAGAAGTTGGTGTGGGCTCCGGCTCCATTCCAATCGCCGCGGACAGGTTTTGGGTCTAGAGTGGCGCTGACGTTGAACTGCTCGCCTATGCGGTATAGTAGCCATCGGGCTACCCACAAGTGGTCGGCCACAGCTGGTGCGGAGATGGGGCCAATCTGGAATTCCCATTGTCCGGGCATCACTTCACCATTAATACCGGCGATTTGCAACCCAGCATCCATGCAGGCTTGAAGGTGTGCCTCGACGATGGGGCGCCCGAATACTTCATCGGATCCAACTCCGCAGTAGTAGCCGCCCTGAGGGGCAGGGAATCCGTTATCCGGCCAGCCAAGAGGCTTGATGCCATCGAAATAGGTGTATTCTTGCTCGATGCCGAACCACATGTCCATATCGCTATATTTCTCAGCGGATGCCGCGCATGCAGCCCTAGTATTGGAAGGGTGCGGAGTCATGTCAGTCAGCAGGACCTCACACAACACCAGCTTGTTATTCCCACCCCGGATTGGGTCGGGGCAAATGAAGACCGGGTTCAAGACACAGTCGGAATTTTCTCCAGGAGCCTGGTTAGTGCTGGAACCATCGAAACCCCAAATGGGAGGTTGCTCCCCGTCGGCAATTACCTTGCCTTTGGAACGTAGTTTGGCGGTGGGTTTTTGTCCGTCTACCCATATGTATTCAGCCTTGTAACTCATAACTCTCCATCCTATTGTCGTCGGCCCAACCAAGTTGGGACCCTGATGTTGCCCTGTAGCCTAGTAGTATTAGTCCTGTTGGCGAACTATATCGATAATTAGCAGTTTGGGTCAAATCCCAGAGACCGCGGCATGTGTTTATCATCAACTTTCAATCGGGTTCCCAGATTGCAGGTATCTGGACGATATTAGTTGTAATCCTGAGTCCTCTACACTAGAGTATCACCTGTTTGTTTCAACTATGTGAACTCGTTGGTTGCATTCTAAATTGCCCTAGCTCGATTCGTGGAGATTGGGCGGTAAATTTCCGGAGGTAGGTAAATATGTCTATTGATGTAGGAACAGGAATAGCACGCATACTAAAAGCAGAAGCGGTGGACTGGGTCTCTACATTCCCCGTTTGTAAGGTAAATAACGCTCTAGGCCGAGAGGGAATACCCATGGTGATGATGCGGGATGACCGTTATGCCGTGGCTGTAGCTGATGCTTTTTCCAGGATAATGGGTGGCTCCAAAATAGGAGTTTGCACCTTCCAAGGCGGAGTGAACGCCGCTGGACTTCAGGTCGCATTCGCTGGAATGGCTCAGGCATTTGAAGATGGATCTCCAGTCCTGTGTATCACCGATGGAATCTCTACAGGTGACACTGAGAATAGCCAGTTCGACGTAACTTCTGCTTTGAAATCCGTGTCCAAGTGGTACGGCCATCTGGATAAGCCAGAACGTTTACCTGAGTTCATGCGTCGCGCCTTCACCATGCTTCGGTCAGGTCGTCCAGGCCCAGTGGTTATCGCCATCCCTGATTCGGACGCGCAATATGATGAATCAGTCGATCCATACATCCCCGTGAAGGGTTCAAAATCCATTCCAGATCCCTCCGATGTTTCTGGTGCCATAGACCTTCTTTTGAAGGCTGAAAATCCTTTGATTTACGCGGGGGAGGGCGTCATATATGCAGGTGCATCCGCAGAGCTGAAAGAATTTGCAGAGTCTGTGAACACTCCGGTTGTATCCACTCTGAAAGCCAAGGGAGCATTCCCGGAAGATAATCCCCTGTTTGTTGGTGTTCGCGGTGATCAGGTGAATCATTACTTGGAGAAGTGCGATTTGTTGTTCGCCGTTGGATCAAGCCTTTCTCCGGGCCGGTTCAGCCATGGCATTCCAAATGCGCTAAAGAAGACCATTGTCCACTGCACTATAGATGAACTGCATGTGAACAAGGTTTATCCCACTGCCCAAGCAGTGATCGGAGACGCCAAATTCACTCTACAGGCCCTTGTTGCAGATGCGAAGGGCAAGGGAGGTAGGCCTGCAGGTAACGTGGTGGCTGAAGTTAAATCAGTACGAGACGAGGCAATGGCCAAGTATCGCGAGGCAATGTCGTCCACCGAGAAACCTATCAACCCATATCGTGTCTACGCAGGTTTGATGGAGGCTCTAGATCCATATACTTCCTTTGTTACCCATGAGTCAGGTAACACTCGTGACCAACTCA
>JAKUNL010000064.1 GCA_022451925.1 Dehalococcoidia bacterium | reverse complement strand
CTGGGAGTAAAGACTACATTTCTGCGTTCGGAAACACGGTGGAAGACATACTTGAATCAATAGAGGAGCAGTATCCAGGATTCTCTCATCTCGTTTTTGATGAACAGCACAAGCTACCGGGGCACATAAATATCTACCTCAATAACCAGGAAATTCATGAACTCGAAGGTCTCCAAACTAAAGTTAGGCCAGGTGACCAGCTTGCAATTATCCCAGCTTTAGCGGGAGGATCGATGTGATCTTAGGCGGAATCCAAGAAGAACCCTATTTCCATCGAGTGCACTGAGCAGTTACTCTATAAGACCGAACTGGGTTATTTGTAGAAAATGGATTGAAAATGACAGTAATATCTAACGGTTCCAGCGCCCCAAATATCAACCTGTCACCTGAAGAAGTCACTCGTTACTCTCGGCATATCATCATGTCTCAGGTGGGACCGGCAGGACAAAGAAAGCTGAAAAACTCTCGAGTTCTAGTAGTTGGAGCTGGTGGCCTAGGTGGACCCGTATCCATATATCTTGCTCTGGCAGGGGTTGGCACTATTGGAATTGTAGAGTTCGACGTTGTTGATCTCTCTAACCTTCAGCGACAGGTACTGCACCAAACTGCGGATATCGATCGGCCCAAAATTCAATCAGCAAAAGAGACTCTCTCGGCGTATAACCCCCATGTTTCAGTGATCGAGCATCATGCACCGATAACGTCTGATAACGCCATGGAAATAATTGCTGATTATGACATCGTCGTGAATGGTGCCGACAACTTCGCCACCCGATACCTCGTAAATGATGCCTGCTACCTGAGCGGCAAAACCTTGGTCGACGGAGCGATACTTTTGTTTGACGGCCAGGCCACAGTGTACGAACCAGGCAAATGCTGTTATCGCTGCTTATATCCAGACCCACCACCTCCAGGGATGGTGCCCTCCTGCGCCGAGGCAGGAGTCTTGGGAGCAATAACAGGAATCATAGGTTCAATTCAAGCAACAGAGGTTTTCAAACAGATCCTTGATATTGGTGAGCCCCTCACGAATAAACTTCTTCTTGTAGATGCCTTGACTATGGAATTTAGAACAATGAAACTTAGGCGTGATCCAAACTGTCCGCTCTGTGGAGACAATCCGACCGTGACAGAATTAATCGACTATGACGTGTTCTGCGGTTCTCCACCACTTGAAATGCCTAGTGCCTAATTACCAATAAAGTTAACTTAGTATTACGCAGAAGAAAGGCGCATAACCTTGGCAGTGACGGTGAATGTAACATCCGTAATAGAAAAGCTAGTTGGTGGCCAACGGAGCTTCGAAAGTGTTGGCGACTCGGTTAAGAGTCTCATTGAGAATATCAATGAAGCTTATCCAGGGTTCTCTGACCAGATTTTGGAGGAGGACGGCGAATTACGTCGTTTCGTAAATATCTATTTGAACGACGAAGATATTAGGTACCTCGATGGGCTTAATACCGAGTTGACAGATGATGACACAGTGTCGATCCTACCAGCCCTTGCCGGAGGGGAGTGACCTCTCAAAAATGAAATTCAGTGGAATACTAGAACGCGTCGGTGACACACCTCTTGTAGATATATCTACCCTTTCCCCTAATGAAAACGTCGAGATTTGGGCCAAACTCGAGGGGGAGAATCCCACTGGATCAGCAAAAGATCGAATCGCGAAGTATATGATTAACCGGGCAGAAAAAGACGGCTCGCTGCAGCCTGGCCAAACAATCCTAGAACCCAGCTCGGGAAACACTGGAATTGCAATAGCGCTAATTGGCACACTGCGAGGATATCCCGTCAAGGTGATTATGCCTGATGCCGTCTCCGAGGAGCGAATTCAACTTCTCGAGGCTTTCGGTGCCGAGATTATATTCTCGCCAGGTGACCTCGGCTCCAACGGCGCCGTGCAAATGGCTGAACAGTTGGCGCAAGATAATCCTCAGTGGTTCATGCCTTTTCAATATGAAAACGAAAATAATCCATTAGCCCATTACGAGACTACTGGGCCCGAAATCATCCGCGATATGCCGGATATAAGTATGTTCGTGTCGGGATTAGGCACAGGCGGCACGCTCACTGGCGTTGGCCGAAGCCTGAAAGAGCACAACCCCAACATTAGAGTGATCGCGGCCGCTCCTCACCCTGGGGATCTGGTCCAAGGCTTAAGGGCTTTGGAAGATGGGTATATTCCACCGGTTTTTGACGAGTCAGTACTCGATGGAAGAATTGTTGTGGACTCGGAAACTTCTTTCAGAACGACAAGAGAGTTAACTCAGAAGACCGGCATCTTTGCTGGAATCTCTGCTGGGGCTGTCATACGTGCTGCCCAAAGGGCTGCGGAAAAAACGGCCAGTTCCGACAAGGATGCCTCCGGTAACATTAAGACAAAAATAGTCTGCCTCCTGGCAGACGGAGGTTGGAAATACTTATCCACTGGCCTGTGGTCACGAGACTATGACGAAATTCGTGAAACAGTTGGTGAAAAACTATGGTGGTAACCCAATCCGAATTTTGATCCGAAGGAAACTCTAGATATGGCCCATATCCCTGACGAAATTTTACAAGCCATGGTTGACCACGCTAAGGACGATCTGCCAAACGAGGCATGTGGAATGATACTTATTGGGCGCTCTGATCGCCAAATGACCGTTCATCGAGTGACAAACACAGCGGCATCCCCTTATCGATATGAAATGTCACCTCTGGAGATGATGAAATTGGAGCAGAAAAGAGATTCAGAAAATTTGGACCTCTTTGCAATTTACCACTCTCATGTTGCTTCCGCAGCCTATCCGTCACCGACCGATGTACGTATGGCATTTTTTCCTCCAGGAGAAACTGACAATGAGCCAATGTTTCCAGAGACCTATTACGTCCTAGTGTCACTTGAGAATAACAAGCCGGACGTCCGAGCCTTCCATATCAAAAAGTATGGTGAGATATCTGAAGAGTCGATTGAATCAGAAAACTAAGGTTGGGGCTGGATTTGAGCAAGGAAAATGAAAGATATGTCTATCTGGGTATTGGGGGTAACTTAGGCGACAGGGTCAGTATCCTTTCTAACTCGTTGACTGCTATTCAGGAACGGATCGGCACTATTGAGCACCGTTCGTCGCTCTACGAAACACCGCCCTGGGGATACACGCAACAGCCTGAATTCCTGAACGCTGCAGTGGCACTTAAAACCAATCTACCTGCTCTGGAGATATTAGGTATTGCTAAGGAGCTTGAACAGGCAGCCGGGCGAGCAACCGACCAA
>JAKUNL010000063.1 GCA_022451925.1 Dehalococcoidia bacterium | reverse complement strand
CTACTGCGTACATGGTTCTCTCTTTGATAACACCCTCAAAGGCCGGCATACCCATATCTTCCCGGCCATATTTTATAATATAGACCAGCCCCTCTAATTCCAACTCCGTCTCATGAAGGTTTGCCGCATAGCCACCGTAGCTCCGTCCACCCCTACCGTCAGGCTTATGGCAAGTTCAACATATATCTATAAACTCTTTTTGCACTATCTCCCGGAACTTTAGCTTCTTTTTCTTCTTAGGCTCCGCCTCACCACCCGAGGCCTCGGGGCCAGCTCCAGCTTCAGCCGAATAAATACCTAATGGGCCATTATTCCAATGGGAAACCAAACCCAAAACCAGTGCCAGGCAGCCCAGCACCTTTATAATTTTTCTTATGCTCATCTGGGGAAACCTCTAACAAGTAATTTAACTACAATAAAACGAACTATCAGCCGGGGCCCAACTAACATGCGCAACCCCTAGCTTACACAAAACGGGCGTGCCCTAATCTAGGCAAAAAAAAGGTGGGCCGGCACACTTAGTGCCGACCCATCCTCCTTATCTCCTAATTGTGGAGACCAAATGTATACAACATGTTTGCAACATTGGTTAACCACAACTCCGGATGGATGTCGTTGCTCCACTGTTCGTGGGCACCGCCATAACCAACTTCAACGGAGATCATTTGTCTGCCTTCGACTTCATAGGTCATAGCAGGAGCATTAGCACCTGCACCCATGTCGAACTCCCAGAGTTCCTCACCGGAAAGCGCGTCTAAAGCAACGAGCTTGCCTTCAGCGTAGGTTGAGAACACCAACCCACCACCGGTTGTGAGAAGACCACCGTACTGTGGATAGTCAGTGTGGGTCTTCCATGCGATGTTACCAGAGGTAACGTCGATGGCAGTCACACTACCAACCCAACGACCAAAACGGCCATTGGCAAACTGTACAGCTGGATCACTGTCACCGAATGTCTGGTATGGATAACCACCCAAGAACCACTGGCGAACGGCTGGATCCCAATCTGGGTCAGCAACAATCGTCAATGCACGGTTACAGGACTCATTCACAGGAATGTAGTACATTTTCGTACCTGGATTGTACGCAGTAGGCGACCAGTTTTTAGCACCAGCATGTGAAGGACACAGGATGCCCTCTACAGTACCTTTTGCGCCAACCTCAGTAGTCGTTCCGCGATGCGCGGCCGTACCAGGGTTGTAGTGCTGGACGTCTACGTTCGGGTCATACGAGTTCGGACGACCGTTCTCGTCAAGACCGTTACTCCAGTTCTCATAATCCGTGTAAACGGTGCCCCAGATGTAGGAACCATCAACGCGGTCCATTGCATATACATAACCATTACGGTCAGCATGAATGACAGCGCGACGGAACTTACCATTGATAACACCATCGACTAAAGTTTTCTCCGCAATGGAGTCATAGTCATAAGGATCATTTGGAGTGTGCTGGAAACCCCAGACGAAGTCGCCCGTAGTCGCGTCAAACGCGATCGTGCTATCCGACCAGAGGTTATCACCAGGACGATATTCGTTGTCCCAGTCTGGACCAGGATTCGCTGTACCCCAATAGATGAGGTTCAACTCAGGATCGTAGGCACCAGTTACCCAAGTGGAAGCACCACCGGTAGCCCATGCGCCGTGATCATCTTTCCAAGTCTCATTGCCTGGCTCGCCTGGAGCAGGAATAGTATGCCTGCGCCACTGCTCTTCACCTGTATTCATGTCAAGAGCTGCAACCCATCCGCGAACACCAAACTCAGCGCCGGCCATTCCGGTCAAAACAAGACCATTAACGACCAAAGGAGCGCCAGTCATCGTCTCGGCAATGCCAGGATCCGCAACTTGCGCCTCCCAAATCAACGAGCCATCAGCTTTGTTCAAAGCGATAACCCGGCCATCGATAACCTTGGAGAAGACCATGTGTCCGCCCAATGCAACACCACGGTTGTTAATACCGCAGCAGAGCACGCTTGGAGCCCAGTCTTTGTCTGCTTCTGGATCATATTCCCAGACCAGTTGACCTTTACCACCACGTGCGTCGAGCTTACTTACAGTACCCCAACCGGTGGTGATGTATACATAGCCATCTTCAGCAAGAGGAGTTCCCTCTAGCCCAGAAGACCTAAACTTAACTGGATCCTGACCACCGCCGTGTTGATCACCCATTGCATAGGTCCACTTCACGACAAGATCACCAATGGTGTCTCTGTTAACTTCACTTAACGGAGAATACCGATGGGTCTCATAGTTACCATGATGGTGAATCCAATTCTCTGGTTCGGCTTCACTATTCAACAAACGGTCATTGGTAACGTCTCTACCACTATTGCCAGCAAGTGCTGCGGACGCCAACATCGCGGCGCCTGCGGCAACAGCCAACAGACCTTTTGCTGAACTCGAAGCTACTCGAGTAATTGTCATATGTTTTATCTCCCTTTAGTTACGCGAGTGCTTATTAAGAAAATCACAACCAATTAAACGTCAATCGGATGCGACACCTAACTCCGCTCCCTCCCCACACAGATTGTGATAATCACACTCGCGCGATGTGAGGCGTAACGGAAACCTAACAAACAGCCGTATTTTGGCCATTTTCAAGGGAGGCGTCAATAACCCGAATGCAAAACTACAGCCTAAAATTCGGGAAAAAAGTCGATGCGTCACCCCCCCGCATTTTTTCAACGTGGGACCACTTCCATAGAGGAAAAAGCCACCCTCTCGCTAGTTACTAGATATAGTGTCGTGGTTATTACCACATACTATATAAGCACAATTCGCTATTAATTGACGCACTTTCTCCCAACCTTGTGCCCCGCCATTACTAGCTGGAGTATTGCCAGAGGCCTCTCATACGTTCTCAGCTAGTCCCTCCACGACCAGTAATTGCTTAGTAGTAGTCACAGATTCTCTCAGTTTTTTCCATGGTTGATAATCGGGATCCGCCTGAAAAGCCTCCAGCGCTGCCCGGGAAGGCCACTTAAAAATTACGATCCGATTCGGTTTCCAATCGCCAACGGGAACCTCTATGGCTCCATCCCTAGCCAAGTATTCCCCTCCATGGCGCGCAACATATTCGGGAACTGCCGCCTTATACTCGTCGTATTTGGCGCGGTCATGAATTTCATTCTCAAATATCACGTAAATAGCCATAAGGACTCCCCTATCATATTAAACCAAGTTCAACTCCACGTACCCACAACTGTTGTGGCCAGCAGAAAGGCTGTTCAAGTATCATAGGAACTCAAGTATCATATCAACAATCGTGTTCAAAAATTTTGCTACACCATCCTCTTCCCAAATCAGAATAGGATCGC
>JAKUNL010000062.1 GCA_022451925.1 Dehalococcoidia bacterium | reverse complement strand
GACTTTTTCAGCTGGACCAATTTCACGTACTTGTCCTGCATAGAGAACTGCCAGTCTATCGCACAGGTCACTAGCGAGGGCAAGATCGTGAGTAATGAAAAGCATCGACACGCCATATTCCGAACACAAATTCTTCAGAAGATTCATGATTTGTGCCTGGATCGATACGTCAAGTGCACTAGTGGGCTCATCTAGAATTAGAAGATCGGGTTTTAACGCTAGGGCCATGGCAATCATGACACGCTGGCGCATACCCCCTGAGAGCTCGTGCGGGTACCGAAGTCTAATCTCTGGCCCAAGGCCGACCTGTTCTAGCAATTCAGATGCTCGGTTACGGCTCTCACGTCGACCCAAAGCATCAAGTCGCCAACACTCTGCCAATTGTTCCCCTACCCGCAACACCGGGTTAAGAGCATGCATTGCGTTCTGAAGCACCATTGATATGCAACGCCAGCGTATGTCGGTACGGAATTGCTCATCGCTCATGCTCTCTAGGCTGAGGTCCCCAAGGCGCATTCGACCGGAGATAGTAGTACCTTTTGGTAGTAGACGCATTAGCGCCCTAGCGAGGCTACTTTTACCACTGCCCGATTCCCCGATTATCCCTAAAGCCTCACCACCGAGGGCCAGGTTTAACGACACGTTATCGACCGCTTTTACCTCGTTTCCGCCACGCCGATAACTTACATTCAAATTATCAATTAGAAGATGTTTCATTGTTGTTCCCGAAGACGCGGGTTAACGACCGTTTCCATCCCTAGTGCCAGTAGCATGAAGGTAACGGCTGTAAGTACAATCAGGAGTCCAGGCGGTACTATCCACCACCAATAACCTAAAAACACTGCACCCGTTCGGAATCCCTGCTCTAGTATCTGACCCCAGGTCGGTAAACTAGGATCTCCAAGCCCAAGAAAAGAAAGACCTGCTTCGGCAAGTATCGCTCCAGGAGCGAAGAAGATCAATTGCGCAAGCACGAAGGGCGCAGTATGGGGGAATACATGATGACGCAATATGTGAGCTGTCGACGCTCCTAATGTACGTGCTGCCTCTACCTCAGGACTGTTGCGAAGGGGCAACACCATTGACCGCACTAAGATGGTTAAACCCGGCCAGCTAAATACCACTAAGATCGCTAGGATTAACCACAACTGTGATCCCAAAATAAACACTAGGAAGATCAGTAGTGGTAGAGCTGGTACGTTGTTCATAACGTCGGCAACTCGTTGGATTACTAGGTCGGTACGCCCGCCAACAAATCCACTCACTAATCCGAGGGTAGTACCTATCAGAGTGCTGAGGGTGGAAGCCAAAACACCGATTAGAAGAGCAATGGGCAAACCAAATAGGAGGCCCTCGGCAAGGTCACGACCCAATGTATCCGTCCCAAATAAACCAAATGCAGCACCACCAGCAACACCGCGCACGCTTGAGACCACATCACCCGAGTCAGCAAGTGTAAAACGTACTTCGAGAACATAGCGGCCGGTCAATGGATCGATCGTTCCGTCCGAATTTGGTGCACCGAACAGCCCTCTCAAGGGTCTTGATTCGATCTCATCACGGAATGAGGCTTCGCCTGCTGATTCATATACGGAATAGAGCGAGTCGACGATAATCGGTACTACATCCCTACCACTGGTAAGAAGTAATCGTTTAGGTGTCTCTGCGTAGCGAATGAAAGGTCCGCTCTCTCCTAACCTTGGCCCTGACACTACCTCGCGCGCTAACGGTATGCGCAAACCGTCGGGCCTTATCAGCGTTACCCAGTATTGGGGAGGCCTCGCAAAGTAGTTAATCTCTCCCAATGTAAGAGAAAGGAAGGTAGGTGCCAAATTTGAGTCGTGATTAAACGGTAGTTCGAAAACGCGAGATTCCCCTGGGCCTAGGGGCCCGACTACTGTTGGCTCACGAGTTTCTGTGACTTGGTGCACTGGTCCAGGTTCGCGTGAAAACCAGTTCGTCCACCTAGGGGGGGCAGCGGACGGATTATCGGACCACACAGCTGGGTTACTCCAACGCGAGGGACCAAAATCGAGTGGATAGGTGAACACCACATAAAGGGACGTAAGTGTCAGTCCCACCAGTAAACTCAAGCCCAAGCGCCCAGGAGCTGAGTCGAAAAGTTGTCTAAGAACCGAGCGTTTGCCCATGCTCATAACGCACACGAGGATCGAGAAGCACGTACAGCACCTCCAACACCATGCGGGCTGAAACATAAAGTAATGTAAACATGAAGGTCAGCCCAATAATGAGCCCTTCATCTGGCGTGCCTACAATAGCATCGTAGTAGAGTCTCCCCATACCTCGCCAATCAAATACTGTTTCCACGAGGATCGAGCCCCCTAACGAGCCAGCAAGCCCTAGAATCAGACCAGTAACTATTGGGGCCGCTGCCGGACGTAACACGTGCCGGCGCTCCACCAAGTGCCCAGGCAAACCTTTAGCTCGTGCCAGCATAACGAAGTCCTCCTGGGCCACATCTAACGTGATGGTCCGAACCACATATATATATGGCCCTAGACCAACAAGTACGAGAGTTAACACTGGTAGGATAGCGTGAAAGGCTAAGTCGATAAAGCGTGCGAATCCACCCTCTGGCGGAGGGGTACTGTACATTCCTCCTGCTGGCAAAAGTCCAAGCTGAAACGATAATAGTAATATCAGCAAGATCCCTGTCCACCAAGCTGGTAGAGCGTAACTAATTGATGCCATGTATGAAACGATACGATCGATAAGGCTGCCAACACGAGTGGAAAGCCAAACCCCTAGTGTCAAACCAATAACAGCTGTAATCATCATTGCTGTGGTGAGCAAAAGAATAGTCGGGGGAAGCCGCTCAAGGACAATATCAGCTATACGGTTGCTTCCGTCAGTAGCTCGCATGGTACGAGCTACACCCAAATCAAGGGTAAATACTTGTAAAGCCATACTGGGCAAACGCTGAAACCATGCTCGGTCAAGGCCATAGGAAGAGTTAAGTTCAGTACGCCGTGCTTCAAGCGCTACTTCTAGGGCCTCTGGGTCTTTGATTGTCTCTGCTAGAGCCGGGCGCAGGGCACGTAACTCCTCCCCAATAACAGCACCGAGCATTCGCTCGCTAAATCCAGTCGCACCAAGACTCACCACAAGAAGGATGAGAACTACGAAGAGAACCGCGACCAAGCTTACTGCTCGCACCACTAGTGGGCGCAACAGCGAAGGAGTCACGCTACGGAAGAACCTCTACATCTACGCGTCGTTCAGCAATAAGCGCAAGCTCGCTAGACGAAGCAGCCAAATGCAGATGATAGAGACCTGGGAATAAATCCTTAGATACTTCGGTCGTCACCTCGACTTTGCACAACCCATTTTCGTCCTGCT
>JAKUNL010000061.1 GCA_022451925.1 Dehalococcoidia bacterium | reverse complement strand
CCGCCCACATAGGGGTGGGTGACAACCTCTGAACATCTGTAGCCCACACACCCCCGTTGACGAACCCCCCTAAAGGGTAAGCGCGGGTTTTTTATTGCGAAAGAAGATCACAAAAACAAATCCGCTGGGCACCGATTCGTGTCCAGACACGTCTTAACTAGATCACCTCAGAAGTATCGGAGAATTTAGGAGGGTCCAATCCATGTCCGAGCAACCGATTACACTTACACCGGAACAAGTAAAGAGGTACAGTCGCCACATCATTATGGGCGACGTTGGAAGCAAAGGTCAGCGCACCCTAATGGGTTCCAAAGCCTTGATTATCGGTGCTGGCGGATTGGGTTCTCCTTCCGCCATATACCTTGCTTTAGCAGGAGTTGGCACTGTAGGGATCGTAGATTTCGATGTCGTTGAACTTTCCAACCTGCAGCGCCAGGTGCTCCACCACACCGCAGACGTTGGCCGTCCCAAAGTCCAGTCTGCCATCGACAACATCAAATCATACAACCCAGACGTGAACGTTGTTGTTCATGAGACTCGCCTTGAGTCCGACAACGCCATGGAGATTATCGACCAATATGATCTTGTGATCAACGGCGCAGACAATTTCGCCACCCGATACCTAGTCAATGACGCTTGTTACCTACAGAATAAGCCTTTGGTTGACGGCAGCATACTAATCTTCGACGGTCAGGCCACGGTATTTTTACCTGGTGAAGGCTGTTACCGCTGCTTGTTCCCATCGCCACCGCCTCCCGGAATGGTTCCCAACTGCGCCGAAGCCGGCGTGCTGGGCGCCTTGACCGGATTGGTCGGAAGCATCCAAGCCACCGAAGCCCTAAAGTACTTCCTTGGCATCGGAGAATCCCTCAGCTCAAGGCTGCTACTAGTGGATGCCCTCAGTATGACCTTCCGTGAGGTAAGGCTGAAGAAGAATCCAAACTGCCCACTGTGCGGCGAAAATCCCACAGTAACCGAGTTGATCGACTACGAAGTATTCTGCGGTATTGCAGAGCCGCATGAGGCCGCAGCCGTAGGGTCTGACTAGATCGAGATTGGATATAATCAGCGGTGGGGCCCCAATCCTGCCTCGTTAAAACAACGGGATCAGGGATATCATTCTATTCGAAGATTAGATACAGAGTTTATGGTTACTAGGCTCACTTACAAAGGCATCATCGACACCATCGGAAACACGCCACTCGTTGAACTACAACGAATGAGTCCCAAGGAAGGCGTGCGGATATTCGCAAAGCTGGAAGCCCAGAACCCAACCGGCAGCGTTAAAGACCGCATAGCACTCAAGATGATTGAGCAGGCAGAGAGAGACGGAGAAATCTCTGCTAACCGTACCATCTTGGAGCCTACTAGTGGCAACACTGGTATCTCTCTGGCGATGATTGGCAGGATGAAAGGCTACAAAGTAGCCGTGGTCATGCCGGAAAACGTAAGCGTAGAGCGAGTTCAGTTACTTGAAGCCTATGGCGCCGAGATTATCCCATCGGACGGCTCTAGAGGGACTAACGGGTCTATTGAAGTTGCCCAAGAATTGATGAACAAAAAAGGCAGCGATTACTTCATGCTGTACCAGTACGGCAACAACGGAAACCCGGATGCGCACTATGACACCACTGGTCCAGAGATAATAGAAGCCCTGCCAGACGTCAATATGTTTGTTGCTGGACTCGGAACCGGTGGCACTCTGATGGGAGTGGGGCGACGCCTCAAAGAGCACAACCCAGACGCCAAGCTCGTGGCCGTAGCACCAGAGCCAGAAGATTTCATTTCCGGACTCAGGAGCCTGGAAGAGGGGTTTATACCGCCAATCTTGGACATCAACCTGCTGGACTCTAGGATGCTGGTCAGCAGCTTTGATGCCTTCTCAACTGCCAAGCGGCTCCTACAAGAAGAGGGTATCTTCGCCGGTGTCTCCTCCGGATCCGTTGTATACGGAGCTATACGCCAAGCAGAGCGCATGGATCATGGAGACATTGTTTGCCTGTTGGCCGACGGAGGTTGGAAATACCTCAGCACATCTTTATGGACTAAGGACTATGAGCAACTGGCCAAGGATGCCAAAGGTAAGGTCTGGTGGTAGCCCAAACCCAGCCGGTTCAGACGTGATTAGGTTCTTATATCGTATTCCCCAAAGTGCTACACACAGAAGGGGAGGACTAAGGCTCACCTCAGCGATTTCTACGCCGCCATAATGCATACGAATAAATCTCAGTGTTTGAGGCTGACAACACCCCGTCAGCCTTGAAATAACAGCCGTGGCGATGCTATAATAAACTCACAATCAGACCTTCCTTAGAGAGCGGGATAATAACCCGCTTTCTTGCTGATGGAGACAAAGTTTTTCCGTCCGGGGATTGGGAGGGACACTAATAAATGAAAAGCGATTTTCTAATAGCGTTGACACAGCTGGCAGCCGAACGCCATCTGCCACGAGAGCAGGTGCTGGGAGCGATTGAAGTTGCCTTGGCGTCTGCCTTTAAAAAAGACAATCCAGCCTCGGGCCAAAATATATCAGTCACGCTCAACCCAAATACAGGGGAAGTGAGCGTTTTTGCTCTTAAAACTGTCGTAGAGTCGGTGGAAGACGCCGATAAAGAAGTCACCGTATCCGATGCCCAGTTCATCAAAAAAGGTGCCGAGTTGGGTGACGAAGTCGCCGCCGCCGAGCCACTTCCCCATAACGCCAGCCGTATCGCGGCCCAAACAGCCAAGCAAGTTGTCCTACAACGCCTTCGTGAAGCAGAGCGAGACCTTCTCTATCAAGAATTTCAGCAGCACGAGGGAGACATTGTCTCTGGTGTGATTGAACAAGCCGAACCGGGTCGTACCATCACCTTAGACTTGGGCCGCGCCCAAGCAGTGCTTCCTTACGAAGAGCAGGCTCCCAATGAACGCTACCGGAAAGGACAACGCACCAAGGTTTATCTGGTCAGTGTGCGCAGCACACCCAAAGGACCAGAGATCCTTGTCTCCAGGAGCCACAAAAACATGATCAAACGATTGTTTGAGATTGAAGTTCCGGAGGTCTACAACGGTGTTGTCGAGATTAAAGCTATAGCCCGTGAAGCAGGTTTCCGGAGTAAGGTGGCCGTCAGTGCCACGCAGCCAGGCATTGACCCAGTGGGTTCCTGTATCGGAATTCGCGGCAACCGGATTCAAAGCATTGTGAACGAACTCCAAGGTGAGAAGATTGACATCGTTTCATGGGACGAAGAGCCTGGGACATTCATCACAAATGCTCTAAGCCCTTCTGAACCGGTCCACGTTGAACTGCTAGAATCAGATCAAACCGCCATAGTGGTAGTTCCGGACAGACAACTCTCTCTAGCCATCGGTAAAGAAGGCCAAAATACCCGGTTGGCAGCCCGACTGACCGGCTGGAGGCTGGACATCAAGGGCATGAGCGAGTGGGAAGAGATTACGGAAGCCGCTCAAGCCTTAAACGATTCCGTTGTAGAGCCTGAAGTCGAAGCATTTAAGGCGGTGGAAGAAGCAACCATCATCATAGAAGAAGCTGCTGCCGCCGAGCCGGAACCTGTGACGGAAGACGATGAACGATCAGAGCCCGTAGCTGCATCGGCTTTTGAGGCAACGGTTACCCCAGACGACAGAGCCGAGGATGCCATCCTAGCTGCCTTGATACTGGAGGAAGAAGAAGAAGAAGAAGAAGAATCTGTGGCCGAAAGCCTAAGCGTCGAAGACTTAGGATCTTTTACCATTGATGACGTCGAACTATCGGAGGATGAAGTAGAGGACGAACAAGACGATAGAGACGAAGACCTGCCCAACTTTGATGACCTA
>JAKUNL010000060.1 GCA_022451925.1 Dehalococcoidia bacterium | reverse complement strand
AATTCAAGTAATAAGAGTATGAAAATTGCACGATAGTCCACTTGCTGTAGTAGCAGAGTTAATTCTTCTTTTGTCCATCATTTTGGTAGCGGCCAAAATCGGAGGAGAGGTTTCTGAGCGTTATTTAAAAATTCCTCCCGTTCTTGGCGAATTGGGTGCTGGGATTCTTATTTCACCATTCTTGCTCGGCGGTATCCATTGGTTTGGCGGAGGAGCGATCTTCGAGTTGCCTCATGGAGAAAGTGGTGGCCTTCCAGTAGAGCCGCAGCTTTTCTTTGTTGCCCAACTCGCTGCGGTGGTCTTGTTGTTTGAGGCTGGGCTCGAGACAGACCGTAAGCAGTTTATGAAATATGTGCGTCCCGCCACGGCTGTCGCTGCTGGTGGCGTCTTGTTGCCCTTTGTTATGGGATTTGCCGCCACGGTTATGTTCGGGTACGCCAGTATCGACTCGATCTCAGGGATGGTGCCTGCTCTTTTTGTCGGTGCGATTATGACAGCGACATCTGTTGGAATCACGGCTCGTGTATTAGCAGATATAAGGCGACTTGATTCTCCCGAAGGGGTAACGATCCTTGCAGGTGCAGTGGTGGATGATGTGCTCGGCATAATCATCCTTGCGATTGTTGTGGGGATTTCGGAAGAAGGAGCTGTGACGGCTGGATCTATTGGTGTGATATTTCTCAAGGCGGTCGGTTTCTGGCTTGGCCTGATGATTATTGGCTCCTTGGTGGCTAATCACCTGTCAAAATTTGTGCTCTGGTTTAAGAGTGCGGGGGGAGCCCTGGTACTGGCGCTTGCTTTGGCGTTTATCGCCTCTGCTGTGGCCGAGATTTATTTTGGTCTCGCCATGATAATTGGCGCCTACACTATGGGCCTTGCCCTTTCTAACACCGAGTTGAAGCATCAGGTCGAAGGGTCGATGAGGTCAGTTAACAATTTCCTCGTGCCTATATTTTTTGTAGTTATTGGGATGCAGGTTGATTTCACTGCGTTTGGGGCAGGGGATACCTCTTTATCCGTAGCTATTGGTTTCGTAACCGTTTTGACCTTATTTGCTGTGTTCAGTAAGTTGGCCGGATCTGGATTGCCTGCTTTGTTAGTCGGATTTAACCGACGTGGGGCGACAAGAGTGGCACTGGGGATGTTGCCGCGTGGGGAGGTCGCTCTAATTATTGCAGGAATTGGACTGACAGCAGGTGTTATTGGTCAGGATATTTTTGGAGTTGCGGTTGTGATGACCGTTGTAACGACGATAATCGCCCCTGTGCTATTGATCCCTGCTTTCCGTGGAGGAAGCGGTATTAAAGCCGATGCTGAGGATGTTGACAGATCTGGCGAGTAGTGGCTTTAGGCAAGAAGTACTGCTTTCTGTAGGTTGTGCTTTGGATCGCGTAGTGGCAACCCCCTGTGGTTGTCCGGGGACGCGGTGCGGTTACCGGTTTGTGTGGGAGCCATCTGTTCGGTGAAGGTGTGGAGGTTCGCTGAATATAAAGGGTTCGTTGAGGAGGGATTCGTCTACTTCTATGCCGAGGCCGGGTTGGTCCAGGACCGTCACCTTGCCGGGTTCTATTTTTGGCTGGGAGGGAAAGACTGTGGGGTCGTATTTACCGGGTGCTTCGCTGATTTCCAGCCATGAGAAGTTGGGGATGGCCATAGCCATGTGGGATGTTGCGGCAACACAGATTGGGCCGAGGGGGTTGTGGGGCATTAGGTCTATATAGTGGGCTTCTGCCCAGCCGGCTACTTTCATGGCTTCTGTGAAGCCGCCGACGTTGCAGATATCCAGTCTTGCAAAGTTGGTTAGGCCGCGTTCGATGTAGGGCAGGAATTGCCACTTGCTGGCGAACTCTTCTCCGATGGCGAATGGGATGTTGGTCATCTTGCGGAGCTCGGCGTACGCCTCTGGTGTCTCGTCTCGAATTGGTTCTTCAACGAAGTCGAGTGTGTCGGGTCGGAGTTTGTTGCAGAAGGATGCTGCTTCAGCGACGGAGTAGCGGTGGTGGATGTCGATGCCGATTACTGGCTCCGGTCCGAGGGCTTCGCGGGCTGCGTTGAGGGCGGTGGCGGTCGCTGCGAGGGCTACTCGTGGCTCGAATAGTAGGTCTTCTGTGAAGTGCTGGTATTGGAGGCGAAAGGCTTTGAATCCAGAGTTCCAAAGCAGTTGGCCCATAGCGACGACTTCATCTGTATTATTGCCATTGCCGGTTGCGAAGGTTGGGACCCACTCGCGTTGTTTGCCACCGAGCAGTTCGTAAACGGGTATGCCTAGCTTCTTGCCGACAATATCGTGGAGTGCGATATCGATCGCGGAGATGGCGGCGGTGAGTACCCGTCCGCCTTCGAAGTACTGGGATCGGTACATCTCCTGCCAGATTCGGCCTCGTTGCATGGGGTTTTTCCCGAGGAGGAATTCCCGGTAATGTTGGACGGCGCCCTGAACTGCTAGCTCCCGGGCAACCAGGCCCGATTCGCCCCATCCGTAGATACCTTCTTCGGTCTCGATTTTGACCAGCATCTGGTTGCGGGTGCCGACCACAACGGGGAATGTTTTGATCTCCGAGATTTTCAATTACTTGTAAGCGACCTGACAGAATCCGTGGTTACAGTATCCGAATGGGTTTTTTGCCAGATATTGCTGATGCTCTTCTTCCGCGTAGTAAAAATTTCCGGCTGCTGCAATTTCAGTTGTAATTGTTTCGAAACCTGAGGCGTTCAGTTCTGATTGATAACGGTCTCGGCTTGTATTGGCGGCATTTACCTGGTCTGCGTTAGTTCCGTAAATTGCAGTGCGGTACTGTGTGCCTATGTCATTGCCTTGACCCATATGTTGCGTGGGGTCATGGTTCTCCCAGAACACTTTGAACAGCGTTTCAAGGTCAACCTTTGAAGGGTCGAAGACTACTAAAACTGCTTCGGTATGCCCGGTCCTAGAAGTGCATGTTTCTGGATATGTTGGGTTGGGTGTGTATCCGCCGCTGTAACCAGCAGCGGTGGTGTATACGCCGGGTACCTGCCAAAAAAGTCTTTCAGCCCCCCAGAAACAACCCATGCCAAAAATGATCTGGTGCATGTGTTCGGGAAATGGTGGCTTGATCGATGTCCCGTTGACGAAGTGGATGCCGCTTATTTGGAGTGCGCTTGACCTACCGGGAAGCGCATCTTCCGGGCTGACCATAGGGGTTGCTTGGCGTGTAAAGAAGTTCATATGTTGAGTGCTCACCTTTATAACTTGTCATGGTCAGGATATCTCATATTCACTCGTTATACCTTACGCGTTTGAGGTGGCGTATTCGCGCTTGTTGATCTGAGCAGGTGTATCGATTTATGTTTCTTACGTTGAAACCAGCACAGATATTTACTTGTTGGGCTGGCTAATCGTGAATAATCCGTCACAATGCAGGTTTTGAGTTATGACGGACGCGTTGCGGTTTTGTTCTGTAGCCCAAAAAATAACTAGACAGCAGCGATCCTGTTGATGAAAAAGTGAAACTCGTATGAAATTTGCCGACTTACTAATGCAAAACGCTGCCGAGCGCGGATTGAAGTATGTCTTCGGACTTCCAGGATCTGGATTCCCTATGGATGCGATGGAGGCGGGTCGTAAGGCCGGCGTTGAATTTGTACATGTAAGCCATGAATCGTCAGCTGCGATTAT
>JAKUNL010000006.1 GCA_022451925.1 Dehalococcoidia bacterium | reverse complement strand
CATTCCCCTCAGCCACCATAGTGGAGATGCTGGGTAGCCTGGGTTACGACTGGATTTTGCTGGACAATGAGCACGGTGACGTCACGGTTACAAACGTTGAGGATATGATCCGGGCCGCTGAGTTAACTGGCATGGCCCCCCTGGTAAGACCCATCGGCAACGAACTCGAGTTCATTTGCCCGTTCCTTGACCGAGGAGCCTGGGGAGTACAAATCCCACACGTAAACACTTCAGAGGAAGCACAAAACGCTGTCGAAGCCTGCAAATACTATCCAGAGGGGCAGAGGGGCATCTTCAGCCGCAGTCGTCCTGCCGACTTCGGGTTCACAGGCTCCACTGGAGACTACGCGATAGAGGCCAACAAGAACACTTTGGTGTGTCTGATGTTGGAAGAAGTGGAAGCCATCGACAACCTTGAAGAAATGGTCGAAGTTGACGGTGTCGACGTTTATTTCATAGGATCCGGGGACCTGTCACAGTCCATGGGGTACATTGGTCAGCAGACTCATCCTGAAGTACAAGAGGTCATGGAACGCGGAGTTAAGATAATCCGTGAAGCAGGGAAATTCGCTGGAGTCAGCTGCCCGGAAAATCTGGTTCCAAAGTTCCTAGATCTAGGAGTGCAATACTTCCACGGCACAGTACAGGCCTTACTTCAAACATCCACAAATGAATACTTGAAATTCATGCGTGAACAAGCCGCAAAGGCAGGCCTTTAAGTAAAATCTAACAAATGGTTGACACTGGGTTCCAATGCCCAGAGAATGAAGTTAAACCAGGCCTGCGATAAATCGAATGGTTGATATCCTACAAGACGGCACATTCACATACAAAAGACTTAAAAAACTAAACAAGCAGAAGGTGGGTCTATGGCTAGCGTATTTCTTGGCATAAACGACCGCACTTATACATACGAGTCCACTGCAGCGCGTGCTGAACATATGGGTGCTGGTGTACGGTATCCAATCGACTTTGCCATTACTGATGACGAGATCGCTTACATCGTAAACCGTGGCAGGGAAGACCGGCCTGACGGAACCCGCCTGACCGTATTTAGCCTCACAGAAGAGGGTGAAGAGTACATATCCACCTTTGGCTCCTACGGCGAAGAGCCAGGTCAGTTCATCTGGCCAATGGGAATCGCGCTAGACAAAGACACCAACGTCTATGTGACCGACGAATGGCTCCATCGGGTCACCAAGTACGACAAAGACGGTGAATACATCTCCCACTGGGGCAACCATGGCTCCGGCGATGGGGAACTTAACCGTCCCGCGGGTATAGCCATAAGCAAAGAACAAACGATGTACATCGTGGACAGCCGCAACAACCGGATTCAGAAGTTCAGTCTGGACGGCAAATTCCTAGGTCAGTTTGGATCAGCAGGATTGGAAAACGGCGAGTTCAACCTACCCTGGGGTATGTGCCTAGACGCTGAGGATAATGTCTTCGTGGCAGACTGGCGTAACGACCGCGTTCAGTCATTCACACCAGATGGCAAATGGCTTGCCACCTTTGGAACTCCTGGATCTGCTGGTACCATTGGCACCGGCGGCGACACGACTAATGCTGTAATCAAGGGTGGAATAACCCACTCCGATGCACCCGTGGGCCATTTTAACCGCCCCACGGGTGTCTGCGTTGACCAAGACGGAGATATCTACATCGCGGACTGGTTGAACAACAGGGTGCAGGTGCTAACTCCAGAAGGTCGGTTCATAACTGAATTCACAGGAGACGGTCATCTATCGAACATGGGTGCCGCTAAGCTAAGGTCCAATCCGGACATGATCCGACAGCGAAACGGAATCCGAAATTTCACTCCGGAAAGAGTCCTCTGGGCTCCCTGCGCTGTCAAGGTTGGTCAGAACAACCGAATAATAATCGCAGACACCACTCGCCACCGCTTCCAAATCTACCGCAAGAACACTGAGCCAGTACTGATCTAAGAAGGACAGAGATACCGTCGTTCTATCAACATGGCGATACTGCAACTGCAACTGGATCACACAAGGTGTTAGCACAACATGGTGCTATCTCGAAGCATGGTTCGAGATAGCACTTAGGCGGTAGTTACTGACTGTTCCCTCACAGAGGCGATCGCCTTGACTTGCTCCATCAACATATCAAAATTTTCAAATGTGAGCGACTGAGGTCCGTCACACTTAGCGACATCGGGATTGGGGTGAACCTCAATGATCAATCCATGCGCCCCAGCAGCAACGGAAGCCAAGGCTACTGGAGTAACCAAATACCACTTCCCAGTGCTGTGACTGGGGTCGCATACGATTGGAAGATGGCTGAGTCGTTTGATCACAGGAACAGCAGCCACGTCAAGTGTGAAACGGGTGAAGGTCTCAAAGCCTCTGATTCCACGCTCACAGAGAATCACTTCTTGGTTCCCGCCAGCCATCACATATTCGGCTGCCAGCAGCCACTCTTCGTAAGACGCGGCTAAACCGCGCTTGACCATGACGGGCTTACCGAGCTTGCCGACCTCATCCAGAAGGTTGTAGTTCTGCATGTTCCGTGCACCAATCTGCAGGATATCCGCGTACTTGGCCACTGTGTCTACATCTTCCACCGCCATGACCTCGGTGATAATCGGAAGGCCGGTTTCCTGCTTTGCAGTTTGGAGCAGCTTCAGGCCATCTTCTCCCATTCCTCGAAAGCTGTACGGGGAGGTCCTAGGCTTAAAAGCTCCACCCCGCATCACTGTGGCTCCCGCAGCTTTCACAGCTCTGGCAGTGGAGACCATTTGCTCTTCATCTTCAACCGAGCAAGGGCCGGCCATGATTACTGGGCTTGGCCCCCCGACCACGGCATCCCCAACCTTTATTATGGTGTCGTCAGGATGAAATTCCTTGCTGGCCAGTTTATAGGGCTTAGAAATCATAACGACTTCCAAAACCCCATTCATCAACTCCATCTCGTCTTTGAAATCAGGGGGTATAGACCCCATGACTCCGACTACTGTCCTTTCAACCCCTAGGTTGATCTGGGCTGTCAATCCTTTAGATTCTATCCGTTCCCGGATGGCTTCCAGGTCATCATTAGAGGTTTCTCTTCCCATTACGACGATCATTTTAGAACTCACCTTTGGTGCGTGGATTTATTCGTATCCCGTCCATCTGTCAATCTGCTGTTAAGAGGAACTAAGACAGACCCTAGACGAAATACCCCACCACTACAGAAAGCCGTTGTCGCGAAAACAACAGGTCTCTTTCACTATCATCCCAGGAGACTCAAGGGACAAACTACAGCGTAACAAGCGCACTCGAACCTACGCGCGCAACGATGCAGCCCCTTTAAGATATTTGTATACCAGGTCCTTTGGTTCCTTTTCAGTATTCACCAGTATAAGTATCCTGATACAACGGGGCAAGCTACCCTCAACAACAACCTGAGTCATATCCATAAGAGGCGCGTTGGACCACGCCAATCTACGGGCTGCAGTGGCCGGAAAAGCAGCGTCTAAATCAGGCGTGATTGTAAAGAAAACCGCAGCTAACGAGTCCTCTTCCAAGTCATTGGCATCTATGAGAGCTTGGACCAATTCGGTGGTGGCTGTATGAATGGCTTCTTCGGTGTTGGCGTCAGCGGTCGTTGCGCCCCGTATTCCCCGGCATACTGTCATTTACTAGACGACTCCTTGATTAGGAAGAGTGACTCCAGCCAGTTCTCTAACAAACCGGCTGGTCCGCTCAACCAGTTCTTTTCTGGGAGATTCCAACATCACCCTAATCAGGGCACTACCTACCACTGCGGCGTCGGCCGTATTTCCCACTTCTTCCACATGGGTACGATTGGATATCCCAAACCCGACCGCCAAGGGAAGATCTGTGTTGGATTTGACTCTATCAAGCAACTCAATACTGCGACCGGATACCTGCTCTCGAGCTCCTGTTACACCGGTTACACTAATACAATAGATGAAACCGCTTGCTTCTGCACAAGACGCCTTGATGCTTTCGTCCGTGCTCGTAGGAGCCAACAAAGGAATCGTGGAAATCTCATGGGACTGGCATTCTGCAACCAAGTGATCGGATTCAAATCCTGGTAGATCGACAGTAATCAATCCATCTACGCCCGCCTGATGGCAACCTTGGGCAAAAGGAATCAATCCGTAGTTATAGATCGGATTGTAATATCCCATCAAAATCAACGGTGTGTCAGGAATTTGGCCCCGTAATGCCTCTGTTATATCTAGACAATCTTCCAAGCTCGTGCCGTTTTGAAGAGCTTTGAAGCTTGACTCCTGGATCACAGGGCCCTCAGCAAGTGGATCGCTGAATGGCACGCCGAGTTCGACGGCATCAGCTCCTGCAGCCACAAGCGCTGGAACCAACTCCATAGTAGCATCCATATCCGGAAAACCAGCTGTCACAAAAACAATTAGTCCGGGACGCTTCTGCTCCCGGACCTTCTCAAACATACGCCTAATTCGTAATTCACCCATACCTGGGACCTACAGTCCTCCCGACCTTGACTTAAAAAGGACCTTCCACCTTAGGCAAATTTAACGTACAACCCCACCGGTGTCTACCCCTGAGGGTTTGCAAAAATCATTCCCAAGGAAAATGTAGTGCTTTGGCATCAGCCACTGAGCGCGTGTAGACCGACGGCCAATGCGTTCTGAGCAGCGTGGGCTCCAATTGGCGCCCACAGAGAACCGGTGCGCCAATAAAGCCACGCCAGTAGAGAACCAGTGATAAAAATAGGAATCATTACACCAAAGTTGAGGTGAAAGACACTGAACACAAGCGCGCTAACTGCGATAGCTATCCATGGGCTCCTCTTTGACATCAGTCCTCTGAAGATGAAACCACGAAAGAATATCTCTTCACCGAGCGGTGTGACAAACGCCAAGGCTTGGAAGGTCAACAATATCGCCGGACCATCAAAGATGATGTCCGAATCCACATCAGGAGGAACCAGTATCTCCCAACCAAGAGAATCAACGATCCCAGCGTAAAACGACGTTGCGACCAAGCTGGTGGCCAAGACTCCTAGCGTCATCAGGACTGTCCGCTTTAGAGGCCGTTGAACTCTATCCAGTCCCAGCACTGCCAAGGGGTACATTGCATGCCTTAACCCAAAATGCCAAACCGTGGCAATGATGACCAATAGCATTAGATGGACACTGATCCAGGTGGCTAGTGCGTCTTCTTCCGCTGGATAAAGGGATGCCAGAAGAGACGAGACAATAGCCACAGAGAAGAGAGCCAGAATCACGATGATTATCCCAAGGACAATCTGGCCACCGCTCCAAGTTACTCCGCCCATACTCTTAGGCATCTTTCCGAGAGAATCAGGAAAACCTGGTTCATTAGTAAAGCCAACGTCTAGATCCTGAAAATCTATTGTTTCGTCCAATGCGGTTACCGTTTCAAATGCTTTAACCAATTGATCGCCACAGTTGGAGCAAAAGTTTTGTCTAACCAACCAGACACACCCGCAGTTAGAGCAGTAGGAAGGCTCGTTCGGCTGCTTGGCGGTCTCACTCACTCATGTCTCCAATTTGGTCTCTTTAGAACCCAAAAGACCTTCGAGATTAGCTGATTGTATGAATCGCTAGTGTCGGACTGCAAATTTGGTCCACCTATTGAATTTGGTAATAATATTGGGTTAGGTTCAAGTATACCAACAAGCCAATTTACTCCGATTAGTACTTGGATGTTGCGAAGTAAGAAACGGAAGATTTCAATAGTGTTCTTGTCACAATTGATTGCCAGAAAATGTCCGGTCAGCCATAATATCCGCGGCCCTAAATCACGCCAATCGGCGGCTGTTCACGCCGTACCATTAGGCATGCTAGCTGGAGATAACGATATGACTTCACAACAACAACCGCCACGGGAAGAGTTCAATCGCCTAGCAGAGCTACTAAAAATCCAGGGTGAACCAGACTACATGAACGATCTCTACGACCAGGTACGGGGAGTTTTTATGATGGGAGAAAGTATCAGGTCAATTGACGTTTCTGGGGCAGAACCAGACATGGCTTTCATTCCGCCATCAACATAAACGCTAACCACAAACACCTGAATCCTAAATATATTGCCATGCATTAAGCACAGGGAGGCAAGTCCACCATGGATAAGCTAGAGATCTGCTACACAAGCGCAGGAGACCTCTCCAAGTTGGTTCAAAGTAAAGAGATTTCCCCGGTTGAAATTATAGAAGCCCATCTATCCAGAATCGACGAGACCGAACCGGTTCTGAACTCGTTCATCACTCTTCTGGCCAATGAGGCACGCACCGCCGCCCGCCAAGCCGAAAAAGACATTCAGGCCGGGAGATACAAAGGCCCCTTGCACGGTATTCCTGTAGCATTGAAAGATTTGTACAACACTGGTGGGGTCCGCACCACCTCCGGCTCCAAAATATTTGATACATTCGTGCCCACAGAAGATTGCACGGTGGCATCCAAGTTTCAGCAGGCCGGAGCTATCCTGCTAGGGAAATTGAACATGCACCAATTCGCCTACGGCCCAACCGGTGAGAACCCGGATTACGGCCATATGCACAACCCATGGAACCCCGACATGGTCACTGGGGGTTCCAGCGGTGGTTCGGGCTCTGCGGCTGCAGCTGGTCAATGCACCATCACTACAGGCAGCGACACCGGAGGGTCCATCCGAATACCAGCAGCCCTTTGCGGAATAGTCGGTCTAAAACCCACCTACGGTCTAGTTAGCCGTTACGGTCTCACGGCATTATCCTGGTCATTGGACCACCCAGGCCCAATGACCCGTACGGTCGAAGATACAGCAATTACAATGAACGCCATCGCCGGTTATGATCCAAAGGATATCGCATCGGCAAAAGTAGATATCCCAGATTACACCACTGCCTTAAACCGAGACGTCCAGGGACTACGAATAGGCCTGGTGAAAGAATACTTCGAAGCGCCATTAGACCCTCAAGTGAGAAAAACTGTAATGGACGCGTTGGGATTATTGGAAAGCATGGGCGCTGAGGTCAAAGAAGTCTCATACCCAATGTTCAACGAATCACAAGCTATATCCAGTACAGTGCTGATGTCCGAGGCCAGCGCCTTTCACCGAGATTTGTTGGAGAACGAAGGCCACCAACTTTATGAGCCGGTCCGTCAACGTTTGCATGCTGGTCTGTTCATCAGCGCAGCAGAATACCTACGTGCGCAGCAAGCTAGGACTATCTTCGACCAGCAGGGAAGACGCTTGCTGGACGATGTTGACCTCCTAGCCGGCCCCACCGAGCCTGTAACCGCACCCGAAATCACTGCGGCTAGGGTTATGGCCGGGGAGCAAGAGGTGGGTGTTGTCGGCGCTTTGACCCAGTACACTCGGCCTTACAATATCAACGGTTTCCCAGCAATCTCAGTGCCCTGCGGTTTTTCGGATGCCGGTCTGCCAATTGGCCTGCAGCTGGCCGGAAAGCCGTTCGATGAGATAACCGTTTTGAGAGCAGCCCATGCATACGAACAGGCCACAACCTGGCACAACCGCCGACCGCCAGTATAGGCACATCCACCAGACATATCCCAAAGGCTGGACATCAAGAGGTCCCCTATGATACCCGGCTAATTCTATCCGAAATTTCGTGTAGAATCGTTCCAAGAAATTGACTGCCGACTAAGAGAACTAAATCAAAATCAGAGAGCGTGGAGAGTCAGGAGATTGGCGGAAATCACCACCGTTACCTTTGACCTTTGGCAGACCCTTTTGTTGGACGAAAGAAATCTTGGGGAAGCCCGCGCCCTAGTCCGACTGGAAGGCGCACAATCTGCATTGTCCACTCGGGGCAAAGATTTCAGCATCAGACACATCAGAGAAGCCTACAATTCATGCTTTGTACAGTGTCGGGATATCAGAGACAGTGGACTCGATGTGGATTTCATAGAACAAGTTTCCATCTTCATCAATCACATCGAACCTGGACTTACCAATAGCCTAGACCAGGCTGTGGTGGATAACATAGCCCATACCTATGCAGACTCTTTTTTGACCCATCCTCCACCAGCCCATGTTGACGCCATAGAGGTCCTTCAAGGTGTAAAAGACCTGGGTTTGAGGATAGGCCTTATCTCTAATACAGGGATGACACCGGGGTTTACATTCCGCCGGTACATGGAGGACCGAGGAATGCTGGAATATTTCCACACCCTAATATTCTCCGATGAAGTAAAACTAGCCAAACCATCACAGGACATCTTCACTATTGCACTGGATGCCTTGGGAGCAACTCCAGAACAAACCATCCATGTCGGGGATCATGTGCTGAACGATGTTGTAGGTCCCAAACGCTGCGGCATGAAGACCATTTGGATATCCGGTTTCTACGAACGTGTTGACCCAAATGACCTCGAATCTATGCCTGATATCACCGTAGCGGGATTATCTGCAGTATTACCAGCAATCGCCGAGCTGTCTGATAGATTAGGGTAGTTCCATCCAAATAAATCCCTCCGTGAGGCAATTACATAGGCTTTATAATAAATTCTAAAATTTCCTAATGAAACAACCTTCCGAATCTCGTATAATTAACTGTGATTCAGAGGGAATTGTTTAAAACTATCCTCTAGAATTATTGATTTGCAGGGCGAGCCAACTAAAGTTGGGATCGTCTCTGACATGGGTGGCAGGAAACTATCAGAATCCTGACAGGTCTGTAGCATGGCTGAATCAGCCGACCTCAATGCGCTTTGCGAGGACGTTTTCTCCAAACGTCCCTTAATCCTCGTGAGTAACCGTGGCCCGGTTGAACACCAGATGTCCGATGATGGCAGCCTTGTAGCCCGGCGTGGCAGCGGTAGCGTGGTCACTGCATTCAGTCAAATCGCCCAGAGGTTTGAGTTCACTTGGGTAGCCAGCGCCATGGGCGAAGGCGACCGCCTGGTATCCGATAATTGCAATGGCCGCCACGTGCAATCCCCAATCCCCGAACACCAGATAAACCTGAAGTATGTAGTGACTCCAAGACGGGTATACCACAAATACTACAACATTCTCTGCAACCCGCTACTCTGGTTCCTTCAGCATTACATGTGGAACCCGCCCTATAATCCAAATGTAGACTCAACCGTACACGACGCCTGGAAGACAGGCTACATCCCGGTTAATCAAGCTTTTGCAAACGCCGTAGCTGAAGAGGCCAAAGCCTTATCCCAGAACCACGAACAGGCACCCATAGTCATCGGACACGATTATCACTTGTACCTCATGCCCGAATTTGTGCGCCAAGCAGTTCCAAACGCTGTGATCCAGCACTTCGTCCACATACCTTGGCCAACTCCACAATACTGGCACATGATTCCAGACTACATCATCCGCCGGATCTGCGAATCACTATGCGCCACCGACCTGTTAGGGTTCCAGACATTGAGGGATGTGCGTTGCTTCCTAGACACGGTTGAAGAGTTCGTTCCAAAAGTTACAGTTGATCGCAACAACCACACCGTGACCAAAGACGGTCACACCACCTCAGTCAAGGTTTACCCAATATCAATCAACGTGGAAGAGGTAAAGAGGATAGCCAACTCCCCTCGGGCATTGGATTACGAATCCAAACTAGCTGCAGCTACTGGCGAGCTTACCATCGTCCGTATAGACAGAGCTGAACCCAACAAGAATGTTATCCGTGGATTTCGTGCCTACGACCTTTTACTAAACCGTTATCCAGAGTTTAAGAACAGGGTTAAGTTTCTAGCCTTCTTGGTACCATCCAGAACGCACATACGGCAATACCAACGGTACATGGACGAGATCCAACAGGTTATTCAGCAGATCAACAATAATCACAGCACGCCCACGTGGCAACCCATTGTTCCGTTTGTGGAGAACAATTATACCCAGGCCATCGCCGGAATGAAGGTCTACGACGCGCTGCTTGTAAACACGATTGTTGAAGGGATGAACCTCGTAGCCAAAGAAGGCCCCGTGGTCAACAGACGAAACGGAGTACTAATACTCTCACAAAGTAGTGGTGTATACCGCCAACTGGCCGACGGGTCGGTTAGCGTGTCGCCGACGGACGTCGAAGGCACAATGGAAGCTCTACACCAAGCGATTACCATGTCTGCTGAAGACCGAAAGAATCGGGCAGAATGGTTATATAAGTCGGTCTGCCGCGAGGACATCAACCACTGGCTCAAACAGCAGATGGATGATATTTCGGGACTTTTGTAACCAGGCATTATCGAAAGGTTTACGCTGGCTTATTGCGGCGGCTGAGGTTAAAGTATTGGAGTGAATTTAATCTGCCAAGTTGGGAAATCATCCCCTGCTCCTTGAGGCTAAATTAAGCCTCTTCATAGTTAAGAAAGCTAACCACATGGAACAGTTATTCAACCCACAATGGCCCAGCGGCGACCGTCCAGAGATTCAGCTATGCATATTTCCGCACCTGCCTGAATTTCTGGTAATAGACTCGCGCCGAGGAAACCCCGAAATCATTGTTCTAAGCACAGATGATGTCTTTGACGAGGACTTCTACCAAGCAATGGAAGCGGAGTTTTCAGAGACACTTCGATCCTCTAAAGAGTTTCTCTTTTCCCACTTAATCAATCTTCCAATAAACATCGAGGAAACCGCCAGAGACATTACCATGAGCTTCATTCTTGACCGACTCGGAGTACAAGTAGACGATGAAGACGAGATTCCATCCGTTGTCGTTTACGTTGTAAGCGGTGGGGCGCTAACCGCCCACTCCGAAAAGATTCGAGAAGGACTTATCGGCCTCATAAAGAACGGCCTCGACCTTCAGGAATCGGACCGATGGGAACAGACCATCTCCGATCTCATAAACAGAGAAACCGCCATTACAGAGAAACTGAACGAACAGCATATGTCCGATGCTTTAAGTAGCGATTCCTTAGATTATTTCACCCTTTGGGAGAGCCGCAACTAGTCCCAATCCCATGGCGTACAAGATCCCTCTCCGCCTATAATTCCAAAAACTACTTGCGTGTTTCATCCAGTAGCGCTTTTCACTTTAAGTACAACTCCAGGAGGGTTCATGAACGATATAGGACTGTCGATTAACTCCCGTGGCGAGACATCTGATGAAGAACTTATCTCGATCGCCAAGCTGGCAGATGATCTAGGGTATCACTCATTCTGGACCTCCGAATCTTGGGGTCGCGACGCTTTTACGATCCTCACCATGATCGCGTGTCATACCGAGAACATCCGTCTCGCTACCGGCATTGTGAATACATACAGCAGAACACCGGCACTCCTGGCGCAGACCATCGCATCGCTTGATATTATTTCCAAAGGAAGGGCAATATTGGGATTGGGAACCAGTGGCAAGGTCGTCGTTGAAGGCTGGCATGGAGTGAATTTTGATTCTCCCTTGGCCCGCACCCGTGAATACATCGAAATTATTCGCAAAGCTCTGTCTGGATCACCTGTGCATCACCCAGGTAAGTTCTACACAATGGATCGGTTTCGCATGATTTCTCCACCTGTGCAGCAGAGCCTGCCAATCTATGTAGCCAGCTTGGGACCTAAAAATCTAGCGCTGACCGGAGAGCTCGCTGACGGGTGGCTACCTGTTTGGGCTAACAGGGAAAGACTTCCCGATTTAAAAGAACAACTCAGTGTCGGAGCTGCCAAATCAGGCCGGAGCGTAAACGAAGTGACGGTTGCTCCATACTTAATGTGTTATACCTCTGAAAACGACGAAGATCTCGCACACGGGGCTCAACTCCTCCGCGCCCACATGGCATATTACATCGGAGGAATGGGCAGTTACTATTTCGACAGTTTCAGCCGAGCTGGGTTCGCCGATGAGGCAAATGCCGTGCGCGCCGCCTGGAGTTCCCGAAACCGAGAACAGGCTGCGAATTCAGTAACTGACCGTATGCTGGAAAGTGTGGTTGTGCTGGGTGACCGAGATCAGTGTCGTGACCAGATTACCAAATTCAGGCAAGCTGGAATCGATATGCCTGTGGTAACCTTCCCCCACGGTGCTACTTTAGAAACAATCCACCGGACAATCAAATCCATAGCACCGCAAATGAGCAAACAGTGACCACCAAGATAGGCGTAATTTCAGATACCCACTCAGCAGGCAGCGGCAGGGATCTTCCGATGAAGATTCTCGAAGCGCTACATGGCGTAGATCTGATCCTCCACTGCGGAGACCTGGAATGTATCGGAGTATTAGACTATCTAGAGGAGGTGGCTCCTCTGCTGGCTGTGCGCGGTTACGAGGACCCTCTCGAGGACGGCGACCGCCTAGCACTGACCACAAGAGTGGTTCAGATAGAAGGTGTATCCATCGGCATGATTCACGACATCCAGTGGCCAGGCCCCAAGATTCCCACCACGCCCGACGGATCTGGATTAATATTGCCGGATGACAATGGTCGAGAGGTAATGGCCCGCAAGTTTAAAGAGCCCGTGGACGTCGTTCTGTTCGGAGACACCCATGAAGAAATAATCATGGACTGGGACGGCGTGATGATCATGAACCCTGGAAGCCCAACATACCCCGGGAAACGCCACAAACGAGGTGCGCTAGGCACCATCGGCCTGCTCGAGATAAACGGTGAAGAATCCTCCGGCCACATCATCAACTTAGAAGCTCATTAGCGGGGCCTTCGTAGGTCCTTCAACGGGCTCCAAATTACTGGAAATCCTGTGTAGCAGCGTTTGAAAAGCTCTTACTTTCCGACTGCTGTTATTCTGAAACCAGAACAAAAAACCTGTTCATCATTAACAGATCCAGGTTTGTAGAAATGAAACGCCTCGCAATAACCAAGGATGACATCTTAATCAAGCGGGATTCTATCTTCGTTTATGAATCGGGTGTTTCCTTTATATCAGCTTCTACTAATGTAACGGATAGTTAGCGTGAGATTAGAAAAACTTTAAGACACTATAAGTGGCTTGCAAAAAATAAAAAAGGCCGCTCAGTTGAGCGGCCTTTTTTTAAATTACAAAAATTTAGGTAATCTTCTCGATTAACGGTGTGACCTCTAGAAACACTGGTGCAAACACCAGGGAAACGATAGCCATCAACTTCAACAAAATGTTGAGTGAGGGACCAGAGGTGTCTTTGAAAGGGTCTCCAACGACATCGCCTTCAACAGCGGCTTTATGAGCGTCGGTACCTTTTCCGCCGTAATGGCCAAGTTCGACATATTTCTTGGCATTGTCCCAAGCGCCGCCGGCAGTGGCCATCATGATAGCCAGCATAAATCCAGAACCAACAGCACCGATGAGCATTCCTCCNAGGGACTCTACTCCNAGNANGAATCCAGTAGCAAGAGGAGCAGCCACCGCCATCACACCAGGGATAATCATTTCTCTAAGAGCGCCCTTAGTCGCGATGTCCACACACTCGGTATAGTCGGGATCTGAAGTTCCTTCCATTAGACCAGGAATCTCCCTAAACTGCCGGCGAACCTCATTCACGATAGACATCGCGGCCCGACCAACTGCCTTCATGGTAAAAGCAGAGAAAAGGAACGGCAGCATGGCGCCGAACAGAACTCCGACGATTACCTTATGGTCTAGCAGGTCTACGGCAACGATCTCGGCCTCAATAGAATAAGCTGCCAACAGCGCCAGCGATGTCAGAGCTGCTGAACCTATGGCGAAGCCCTTGCCGGTAGCTGCTGTGGTGTTGCCAAGAGCGTCTAATGCATCAGTCCGCTCCCTCACTTCAGGATCAAGCTGAGCCTGTTCGGCAATACCTCCGGCATTATCGGCCACAGGGCCATACGCATCTGTTGCCAGAGTGATACCCAGAGTAGACAACAAGCCCACGCCGGCCAATGCAACTCCATAGAATTCTGCCAGTTCGTAGGCAACGATGATGGTAATACCCACAGCCAGTAGGGGTATGACTGTACTAATCATGCCAGTCGCAATACCGCTAATCATCACCGTAGCGGCGCCGGTCTGTGAAGTTTCCGCCACCTGCTGGGTGGGTTTATAGCTGTACGACGTGTAGTACTCGGTGGATAGACCAATGATTATGCCCGCAATCAGACCTGTGATGACTGCCCAGAACCACTTAATCTCCAAGTCAAGAGCCAAAACTATGACCAAAGCGAAGATTATCAACAAGATTGCTGCGGCGAATATGCCTCGCCGTAACGCCCAAAGCAGCTGATCAAAGTTGGCGTCCTCTTTGCTTTGAACCACAAATGTGCCGAGTATGGCGGCAAGAATTCCAGCGCCAGCCAACATCAGAGGCAGCACCGCCTTGTCGGCGTCCCAAGCAAGTCCAGCCCCTGCGCCTGCGAATGCCAGTGCCATGGCGGCGATGATAGAGCTACAATAAGACTCAAACAGATCGGCACCCATCCCCGCTACGTCACCAACGTTATCACCAACGTTGTCGGCAATAACGCCAGGATTTCTGGGGTCATCTTCCGGGATACCGGCTTCAACCTTTCCGACCAGATCACTGCCAACGTCGGCAGCCTTGGTGAAGATTCCACCGCCAACTCTTGCAAACAGGGCAATGGAGCTAGCTCCGAAACCAAAGCCTGCGATAACCGTAACGTCCTGGAATATGACGTAGAGAACCGTCACACCCAGCAATCCGATTCCCACCACTGTGATACCCATTACCGAACCACTAGAGAAGGCGACCCTCAAAGCAGGATTTAGTCCGCGCATAGCTGATGCTGCAGTCCGGACGTTAGCTCTAACAGCAACGTTCATACCGACGAATCCAGCAGTTGCCGAACATATGGTTCCCGCCAAGTAGGCAATAGCAGTTTCCGGCACGGCATTGTCCAATGTCCATAAGTCAATCAATGCCCATAGACCGACCGCTACCACGATCACAAATGGCGCTAGAACCGTGTATTCGCGTCTCAGAAACGTTCCAGCACCATCTCGTATAGCATCGCCTATGACCCGCATACGTTCATTCCCGGGGTCAGCACCCAGAACGCGGAAAGCGGTAAAAGCGGCGAAGAGAACTGCGAATCCCCCGGCCGCGAGGGCAACGATTATTGATTCCATGATGAGACTCTCTTAAAGGGAAAGGTTATCCAATACCCAATGTAAATCAGCCTGATTTTAGGCGTGCGCAAACTTATCATATGGGTATTTGGGTGTCAAGCGGATTTCGACGCCAAGTATACTAGTTTCAACCGTGTCTCGGCATGGCATGCCAAACAAGCAGCGATGACAGCGAGCAAGCTGATAAGAAATGCTCATCAATAGGAGGATTATGTCTAGTGATTATGTATCTCTATATCGATCAAAATTCAATTGATTTACAAATGTAATACTTGACCCGCAGTGGCAACTTTTGCGTACAACATATCGAAGAGCTGTTGGGAAAGATAAATTTGCAATCGCCCACATATAGAACTCGAATGATATAATGCGACTCAAACTAATGCAGGTGTCTTTAGATTCACCTGCCCTTCTTCCGAGCACAGATCAGCAATCCAACCATGAGGGAATAGCTGCATGTTTATTGGCTACTTCACTGAACGACCCTACCAAGACCCCGAATCAGGATTTTTCGGCGCTACAGGCACGCCAATCAAGGACCTTACCTTGACCAACGGCGTCTATAACTCAGAACTGGGCGCCAGCCTATACAACCGTTATCTGGACGAAAAGGTCTACGCAGAGGAAATGGGGTTTGACGGCCTCATGCTAAACGAGCATCACAGCACCCCGTTTTGTATGGGCGGTGCGATGAACGTTGAAGCATCCATCCTAGCCCGCATCACTAAGAAAGCGAAAATAGTGCTCATGGGGAATATCTTACCGATCTGGGACGACCCACTCTGGCTGGTGGAGCAGCTCTCCATGATTGACCTTATATCCCACGGCCGCCTGGTTTCCGGATGGGTCCGGGGCACTGGTCGTGAGAGCGTTGCTCATAACGCTCCACCTCCCTACAACTGGGAAAGATTCAAAGAGGCTCATGAGTTCATAATCAAGGCTTGGACCACTCCAGGGCCCTTTCGATGGGAGGGCAAACATTATCAGTATCGGCATGTAAACCCATGGGTCAGTCCATACCAAAAACCTCACCCTCAAGTTTGGCTACCTGGTGTCATCAGCCGTGACTCCCTGAAATGGGCCGCAGAACAACGCATCCCATATGTCATGCTTTCAACAGAACTAGAGCCGACCAAAAAGGCGTTCGAAGTCTACCACGACACCGCCAAAGAGGAGGGGTATGAATCAGGTCCCCAAAACCTTGGCTATCTTTGGAAGGTCCACGTCGACGAGACCGAAGAGCTGGCAGAGAAAACCGCCCGAAAATATATACAAGGACCTAGCAACCCGTTCCTGGCTGGTAACGAAGGCACCAACAACCCCGCCCTACTAAAGCTTCCTGGGCTAACATCTCGAACCAGAGTATTACCGACTCAGCTCTCCGCCACAGCCAATAGAGGTGGCCGGGCCGATGTCTTAGGCCGCCCTTACGAACAGCAAATCGAAGACTACACGATTATCACCGGTACACCCAAGACCGTGATTCCCAAGATTCGCCACGTCCTTGAATACTTAAGACCCGGCAGCGTGTTCTTCTGGGACGGCGACGGCGCTATGACCCACGACGATGCCATGCGTAGCCTGAGGCTCATGGGCGAAGAGGTTATACCTGCAGTGCGCGAGATTGCCAAAGACCTAGAACTGCCCAGTTCATTTGAGGTGGACACAGCAACAGGTAAACCGTACACCTTAGCCACCGCTGACACTGAAGGCGGTCACGGAGAAGACGACTAGCCCACCAGAACGCACTCCCAAGGAATAAGATCCCCCACGGCCTGAAGCTAATCAGCCTGGGGGATTTTAATTTGTAACCATAAACGTATTAGAAGCAAGCTAGTACCACAGAAGCATGAATAATTACGAACAAAACTCTGAAGACAATCTAGACCTAAGCGCCGACGTTATCGTGGTAGGGGGAGGCCCCGCTGGAAGCGCCACAGCTACAATGCTCTCTCGAAAAGGATGGAAGGTAATTATTCTGGAGAGGGAGAAATTCCCCAGGGACCACGTAGGAGAATCCCTCCTACCAGCTTCCATCCCAATCCTAGAGGAATTGGGTGCACTCCCTGACGTAGAGAAAGCAGGTTTTCTTCCCAAATACGGCGCAACCATGGTCTGGGGTAGCGGCGACGCCCCCTGGAGTTGGTATTTTAAGGAAACCAGCCAACGGTACCCCCATTCGTATCAAGTCTGGCGCCCCGAATTCGACAAGATCCTGCTAGATAACGCCCAATCCCAGGGGGTTACAGTGTTCGAAGGATACCATGTAACCGAAGTGATCTTTGACGGCGATGACGCAATTGGGGTTACCTTCACCGACGCTGAAGGAGGCTCCGGAGAAGCCCAGTGCCGCTTTATAGTCGATGCCAGCGGGCAATCCACACTAATATCCCGCCACATGGACACCAAACAATGGGATCCTTTCTTCCAAAACCTAGCAGTCTACGCCTATTTCACTGGAACCAAATCACTGCCAGAACCAGACCAAAATAATATATTCATAGAATCCTATCGTTACGGCTGGATCTGGAGCATCCCATTGCACACTGGCCGAACCAGCATCGGAGTAGTGGTTGACTCTCAAGTCGGCCAGGAAGGCATCCAGCAGCACGGCGCTAAAGCGTTCTTGGAATCCCAATTAGCCCTAAGCTGCCACACCCGGGGCATGCTAGAAGATGCCCAGATGGATTCCGACCCAAACGTGGTAATGGACTGGTCCTACACCGCCGATAAGCTCTACGGCCCAGGGTATATTATCGCTGGTGACGCAGCTTGTTTCGTTGACCCACTATTTTCTTCCGGAGTACATCTTGCCCTGATGTCCGGAGTGTTGGCAGCCGCCTACGTAACCACTGCACTAAATGACCCTACTATGGCGGGAGATGCCGGACAGGTTTACCAAGAGCTATACCTCAAAGAGTACAACCAGTTCCGTGAGATGGCCCGACTGTTCTATTCAAGCAATCTAAGCGCTGAGTCATATTTCTGGGAGGCCCGCCGCATCACCAACACCGACCATTATTCGCCACGTCACAGTTTTATCCAGGCAGTGGCCGGACAACCGTCGAGGGGCTACGAACGCGTGGTGTTAGACCGGGGGCAAGCACCCGGCGAGTTCGTCGAAAGCGTAAGGACGGTCGAGTCTGAACGTCTAGCCCGCACCCAGTGGTTGGCTGCTCTGGCCGCCGATACCCAGCGGAACCAGATACTAAACGCAGTGCCCAGGCTCGCCGATGGAGTGGAAATCCAGCACAAACCAGTGCTTGATGCAGGAGAGTTTGTCCCTGGGATAGTATTGAACACCGTCTCTCAGCCCGAAGGCACGCCTTGCAGCCCGTTGGTGGCTGCAGTTATTGGCCATATAGACGGCCGGAAGTCAGTCTCAGACATAGTCGACGAATTGGGTCAGCACCTAGATCAAGCGGGCCACGCTCAGCTCGAAGAAGCAGTATCACGCACGATAGAGATACTCTATGTCGACGGAACAGTATCCGGGCTGGTAACGGAATAAGTATCTCTTCATCCACCATACGAAGGTTATTATGGGGTAGACACTCCAAATTCCCAAACTGAACATTCCAATAAAGTTAAATCAACTGGAGGGAATCATGGACAAACAAATACCTACAGAGGAACAAGTCATCGGATGGATGGACTCACTCAGCAACTGGGGACGCTGGGGCAAAGACGACCAAATGGGGACTTTGAACCTAATCACCGACGCCAAACGCACTCAGGCAGCGGGATTGGTGAAAGAAGGTATCAGTGTCACCTGCTCCAGACTAGTAGTCCCAGAAATCGCGGCTGATGTGACAACAATCCCTCCCCTACACTATATGATACGTGCCGGAGACACAGTCCCTGCTCAGGGTGGAGGTGGAACATCCGATTTTCTTGGTTTTTCCTACCATGGACTGACTATCACCCACCTAGACGCGCTCTGCCACCAAACCTGGAACGGCAAGCTCTACAACGGTTTTGATCCAGCAGATGTTAGCAGTGAATCCAAGGCCACCGTTCTTAATATAGACACCGCTCAGAACGGGATTATCACTCGAGGCGTTATGCTAGATATCGCGAAGGTGCGCGGCGTGGAATGGCTTGAAGCTGGCGACGGCGTATTCACGGAAGACTTAGAAGCCGCCGAGAAAGCCCAAGGTGTACGATTGGAAGAAGGCGATGCACTAATACTTCGACTAGGTTGGTACAAACGCCGCCTAGAGAAGGGAGCACCGGAATCAGGACGGCCTGGGCTACACGCCGAGACGCTACCCTGGCTTAAAGAGCGAGGAATATCCGTGATTGGCGGAGATGCATCACAGGACGCTGATCCCAGCGGCTACCCAGGAATCGGCCTGCCCGTACATCGGGTCGGAATAGTTGGCATGGGACTATGGCTTATCGACGCCGGCAATTGCGAAGAGCTAGCGAAGGTCTGCGAACGACTTAACCGATATGAATTCATGTTCGTGGTGGCTCCGCTACGGTTCAAAAACGCAACGGGATCCCCAACCAACCCTCTGGCTATATTCTAAATATCCAAGAGATCTGAAGACCAATCAAAGTCCTTCCTGAATACTAGGAAGGACTTTGATTATATTACTGTCCAAGCATCTCATTTCCCCTGCTTTATCCAGTCGGCAACTCTCTCTCCAATCATCATGGTCGTAACGTTAGTATTGGCCCTTACGCAATTCGGCATGATAGAGGCATCCGCTACTCTCAAACCTTCCAACCCGTGAACTTTCCCATACTGGTCTACAACCGCCATTGGGTCAGTAGAAGGTCCCATTTTATTAGTACACGATATATGCTGCTGCGTCGTGACTTCTCTATATAAATATTCGTCTATGGATTCGTCAGATGCCAATTCCTCATCAGTGGGTTCGATGCGCTCTTCGATGATATCCTTGAACGCAGGATCATTACCTAGAGCTACACAGATCCTAAGCGTCTCCCTAAGACGTTGCCTATCAAATTCATGTTGAAGGTAACGATAGTCTAGGAAAGGTTGTTCGTTCGGATCAGAAGATTGGAGCCTGAGTTCCCCTGATCCTTCCGCTAGCTGTATCCCGGATGTCATACGAATCCCCACTGGCTCCATACGATCTCCACCCCGATTGACTCGCTCAGTTGCGAACGATTGCATTGACACTTTCATATCGTTTCGGAGATCGGAACCTTCGGCGGTATAACGTAGAGTTGCTTGCATCCTCGGGGCCGTCCCGTCCAAATCCACTCCCGGTTTTGTCCGCCAAGTGACCCATACCGAAGGGTGATCTCTCATGTTCTGGCCGACACCTGGTGCATCATGGACTACAGGAATACCGAATTCCTCTAAATGTGAAGCAGGCCCTACACCAGACAACATAAGAATATGAGGAGACCCAATTGCACCAGAACTTAGGATTATCTCAGATCCTTGCGCCTGGAAGATTTCTTCTCCGCTTTCCACTTCAACTCCAACGGCTCTTTTCCCGTCGAAGAGGATGCGGCGGACTTGGCAATTAGCACGGATCGTTAAGTTCAACCTGTGGCGTCCCTGATCAAGATATCCTAACGCTGTACTCATTCTTATGCCATTCGGATTATTTAGCGGAGTTGGTCCTACCCCGGTTGAATCAGGGTGATTGTGATCAGGAGAGTCTGGGTATCCAGCAGATCTACAGGCTTGATAAAAAGCTTCCGTCGCTGGATGCCAGGTGTCTCTGGCAAACCTGTGCATCACTATAGGACCTTCTGTACCGTGAAAATCATCACTGTAATCAGTGTCAGTTTCTATCTTTCTAAAGTACGGCAAACAATCCTGGTATCTCCATTCACTGTTTCCCATCTCGGCCCAAGAGTCGTAGTCTTCCGGGACTCCTCTTAAAAAAACCTGTCCGTTAATTGCACTAGATCCACCAGTAACTTTTCCTCGAGGTACCAGCATCTCTTGCGCTGTTTCCGTTGCTTTACCGACGAACTGCCAGTTATGGTCGCTGACCATAATATCGATTTCTGTCGCGTATCCGAATTTGACCTCTTCTGGTAAATTCTCGAAATCCGGATAATCAGGGCCTGCCTCTATGAGGAGAACACTCTTACTAGGGTCTTCAGATAACCGAGTAGCAATTATAGATCCGGCTGAACCGGCACCTAAAACAATATAGTCGTACTTCATTTTACCTCTCGTAAAAGTACAGTCCCGCTGACGCATCATGCGTCTGAAGGACTATTTTCTTTATCAGGACAAAAATATTCACTTGTGATTAGAACAATGCTTCAGGGGTATGTATCCCCTCAAAATCTTCATCTGATGCAGGATTCTCCGGGGTTATGCCAAGATCGTTCTGCATGTAGTGGTAAGTCTGCTTCAAGTGGTGAGCGCTATGGCTTAAGATGATATTTAACAACTCTAATACTGTGACTTCACCGCCGTAGTGAGCTGGAACTTCCAGATCAAAAGCCTCTACATTTCCACTTTTTAAGAAGGCAACGATATCTTTCCGAACGCCGTCACCGTACTTGACCATCTGTTCTGCGGTATAAACATCCTTTAGTCGTTCGTCTGATGCCCTCATGTCGTCTTGGCTCATACTACCTACCTTATGACTCAGATAGGCCACCTCAGGGAAAGACATGATATGCATCACTGTCCTTCGGGCGGTCCAAGGACGCCATGGGACATCAGTGTCCAGTTGTTCCTGGGAGAATTGAACACTTGCGCGACAAGCTGCTCTAAGGATTTTTTCGTATTTATCGGCCAACCACTCAGTCTTTCCAGAGAGGTCCACCTTTACGTCTAGCTTGAAAGCAGGAATCAGCTTCTTGGGAAAATAACCGATGATGACTTCCTTGTCGTCGATGATCGTCACGGGCAAAGCCTTGATGCCCCTGCTGCTCAGTTCTTCTCTCGCCTTTTCATCTTCCAGAACGTTGTGGTGCTCATACTGAACACCGTTGGACTTTAAGAATTCCTCCAAAGTCCTACAGCTGAATCAACCAGGCTGTGTGTAAACTTGGACGTCCATAGCATCCTCCAGTCGTAATAGCTGGTATTTCTTAGAGAAATTGCCCAAATAAATGAGCTCGCAAACCAAACACATCCTAACACGAGATTGAATCATAAGTTTAGACCCGCTAGTCTTCAGTAAAAAAGGTGATTTCCACTCCAGGAACCCTTTATAACGAACTATATATGAGCGTCCTCTAAAGATCACAACCAGAAAAAGTCAGGCAGATCTATACATATGCACCCAAAATCGATTACCAAGAAAACTCACTACGTAGCAAATTGCTGTAGCTACACTCCCATCGACCTTCGTGGCCTGCACGCAGACCGTCGATAATCATATGATTCAGGAAATCAACACAAGTAATTTCATCCTCAATCGAAATGTTTCAACCCTCAAGTTCGCCTTCGACATCTCGCATTAGCTGCGGGATATCTCCCGGTTAACACCTGCCAACTTATTAGAATACCTCCGACGGTCTAGTATGCGATAATTCAGTCTGAATGCTACGGCGCATCGATTCATCCGTCGTGGCATGACTCTTAGCTTAGGGAACCAGAGGAGTAACTATGAAATTCGGCAGCTTCGTTTTTTCGATCAGCACCGACCCCAACTCCGACCATCGGATGATTAGCCAGACCTTGGGCGAGATAGAACTGGCCGAAAAGATCGGTTTCGACGCCATCTGGCTAACGGAGCATCATTTCGACGGCGCAGTTGCCTACGCTGATCCGGTTGTTTTTGGCGCCGCTGTGGCTGCTCGGACTAAGCGTGTGCTCATAGGCTTCGCGGTGGTTGAGATGGCATTGCACCATCCAGTTCGACTGGCTGTGCAGACATCTCTGTTAGACAACCTAAGCAATGGACGCCTAATCATGGGTACAGGTCGGGGTTCAGCCTACAACGAATACGAATACATCGGTTTCGGCACAACTCTGGAGAATGGCCGTGAGATGCTAGACGAAGCCGAAGAATTGCTCATCAAAGCTTGGACTGGAACCGACGTGGTACACAAAGGGAAGTTCTGGGATCTCTCATTTCCAGGGCTGCGACCGCGCCCGGTTCAGAAACCCCACCCACCCATCGTCCGTGCATGCATATCCGAGGAATCCATGGTTGCCATGGGTCGTGCTGGGAGACCCGTCCTAATCGGAGTACAAACCATTGACACCCTGAGACACAGGTTCGGGGAATATGAAAAGAGCCTAGAATCATCAGGTCTAAACGAAAAACAGGTTGAGGATATATTAGACCAGACCTGGGCTCAAAGGGCCTTATTTGTATGTGACAGTGACGATGAGGGGTTGGAAATCGCCGAAGCAGGACTCTCTAATTTTAAGTCACACCTGTTTGATGCCAGGGTGAAGTTCAATCCCGGAGGAGCCCAACCGCCTGCGCCTGGCACTCCGCCACCGGATAGCGAGGTCGTAGAGCACGCTTTCCTGGCCGGTACACCAAACACCGTCGCCGGAAAGTTAGAGGAATTAAGGGACATTGGAGTACGAAACGTTTTACTTAATCCCAACGTTGGCGAGATTGCTCCCGAGAAGGTGGAGAAGTCTCTTAAAATGTTCGGAGAAAGCGTGATGCCCAAATTAAAGGACGATTAACATGCCCAATGAGAACCCTTTCGACCTCACAGGAAAGGTCGCTGTGGTCACTGGTGGCAATGGCGGCTTGGGGTTGGGCATCGCCCTGGGTCTAGCTGGAGCGGGCGCCAACATAGTGGTTGCCGCCCGCAGCGTGGAAAAGACAGCCCAAGCGTTAGAAGACATCCGGGCACTAGGGGTAAACGCCCATGGCATTACAGTAGATGTGACCAAAGAACCGGCAGTGCATCGGATGTTTACTGATACTATCGACCACATGGGCCGACTGGACATCCTGGTCAACAATTCTGGCATCGCCGTGCGTGCACAACCTCAAGATTTGACCAGCGAACAGTGGGACTCAGTCATAGATGTAAACTTACGAGCAGCTTTCCTGGCCTCTAAAGAGGCCTACACTCACATGATTGCCAACGGTGGCGGTAAGGTGATCAACATCGGTTCCATGTATTCAATATTTGGCAGCGATTGGGGTTCACCCTACTCGGCCAGCAAGGGCGGGCTGATACAACTAACAAAAAGCCTGGCGGTAGCCTGGGCCAAAGACAACATCCAAGTGAACGCAATCCTGCCCGGATGGTTCGTCACAGATTTGACCCGCGGGATCAAAGAGCGCGACCCTGCCCGACACGACAACATCAGCCGTCGGATCCCAAGCGAACGCTGGGGAAATCCGTCAGAATTAGGCGGTGCGGCGGTTTTCCTGGCCAGTAATGCCTCCAACTACGTAACGGGCTCCACTTTGACCGTAGATGGCGGTTATTCAGCGACTTAGCGGAGGATAAAATGGCTTTTAAGCACCCTCAATTCCTGGTGGAAACCGCCTGGCTTGCAGATCACTTGAACAACGATGATATCCGTGTTTTGGACTGCACTGCCTTCAATATGCCCGACGGAAAAGGCGGTATCCGGGCTGAGAGCGGTCGTGCATCATGGGAAATCGAGCACATACCAGGCTCTGGCCACGCTGACCTGGTAAATGACCTTTCTGATCAGAACGCTTCATTCCGTTACATGCTCCCACCGGTAGAACAGTTTGCCAAAGCAATGTCTGGTTACGGCATAGGCGCGAATACCCGCGTAGTTCTATACGACTCAACCTCTGGTTCTTGGGCTACAAGGATATGGTGGATGCTGCGGACATTTGGCTTTGACGCCGCCTACGTCCTAAATGGCGGGCTGCATAAATGGAAATTGGAGAACAGGGCCTTAAGTACCAGCCCATCAACCTATCCTCCAGCAATTTTCCATGCCAAACCCAGGACCGGCCTGATGGCTGACAGATTAGAAGTACTAGCGGCAATCGAGGACGGATCTACCTGCGTCATCAACGCGCTAAGCAAAGACCAGCACATGGGTATTGGAGGCGCTAATTACGGTAGACCAGGACGGATCTCCAATACTGTAAATGTACCTGCCGGAGACCTAATAGACCCTGAGACACACGTCTACCGATCGCCTGATCAACTAGCCGATCGGTTCGCAAACGCGGGCGCCGATAAGGGGTCCAGGGTGATTGCTTATTGCGGAGGCGGGATTGCCGCTAGTAACGACGCTTTTATATTGACCCTGCTGGGATACGAGAACGTGGCAGTGTACGACGCGTCAATGTCCGAATGGGCGGGTGACCCGTCCCTGCCAATGCAATTCGGATAATCGCAAACAAACTCGGTCACATCGCTGAATCCAGCCATATTTGTTCGTTCCTCAAGAAATGGGCCATACTACCCTTCAAAAAACCGACGCGGATTTTCAACCATGATCTGGTTAATAGTCCCGTCGGTGACGCCCAGTTCCTTCAAACGTGGGAGGACGTTACGGGTGATGAAATTATAACCGTCCGGATTGTACTTGAACCGTTCTTCCTGAACGGCTGCGCCATATCGTGCCTTTGGCACCGAGTGGTCGTGAGAGAGCATTATACGGTCTGAACGGCCGGCGTCTATTAGCTGCTTGGTCAGTTCAGTCCGCTGCTCCCACGCCGGAGTGCCTGGACGGCGTCCACCGGGGAATCGATCCAGCCCGAGCCAGACTCCTTGATCCAGCAAACCAAGCAAATAACTCATATCGGTGTCGTCATTACTATGTCCGATATAGACTCGGTTCATGTTCACGCCCTCTTCTTTGAGAATGCGAACCTGTTCTTCGCCGATACGTTCCGGAGACCAGGTGTGGGTGGATATTGGGGTGTTGGTACGTACAGAAGCCTGACCGGCTGCACGCAACACGATCTCCTGAGCGTCGGTGATTCCACCCGCATCGCTCGCGACTTTAATGATACCGGCCTTAACGCCAGTACCTTCTATCCCTTCTTCAATTTCCCTTACATATAGGTCGGAAATCACCTCGGGCGAAAGGTCTATGAATGGGCGTGGCACAGCCAGGTGATTACCAGTGGCTGCGATTATCTGCACACCTGTATTTTGGGAAACCTCTTTCATCATTTCAATGTCTCGGCCAAGGTCGATAGTGCTGACATCGATAATGGTACGTAATCCTTCATCGTATGCTTCTTTCAATGTGTCATTGGCCTGCTCGATGATCCCTGGCCGGTCGATGAGCTCAGGAAATGTCTTGAGTAATCCAGCCGCGTTGGTGGCCAAATGTTCGTGGCTAAGAGTAAAACCCATGTCTCCGGTCTCAATGGGCCCCAATACTGAATTTATCGTTGTCATAGTTATCTCCCGACAAATTTTCCGCTCAGCTATTCTAATACCAAACGCACAGATCAGACACCGCTCATATAAATTCTTGAGCCTGAATAGGATTCAGGTGTAAGTCCAGGCTATAATTGCGACGAAATTCTCTGTTAGTCACGAGGAAGCCATGAAATACGACGTTATCATCGTCGGCGCGGGTTCCGCCGGCTGCGTACTGGCAAACCGGCTATCTGAAGATCGCAATCGGTCGGTTCTACTACTGGACGCTGGACCGGACTACCCTGATCTGGCTCGCATGCCTGATGATATCAAGCATGACCTGAACCAGCGGGCGTCCGAATCTGATGCACCTCACAATTGGTCATTCACTGGCACAACTGATCCCGCTGGAGCCAGGACCGCGGCTGTGGCCAGAGGCAAGGTATTTGGCGGTACTAGCGCCATCAACCATCAGATTTTCCTGCGTGGATTGCCCGAAGATTTCGACCTTTGGGCTGCATTAGGAAACGACGAATGGTCATATCTAAAAGTCCTACCCTATTTCCGAAAGCTAGAGACCGATCTGGATATCAAAGACGACTTCCACGGTACCGACGGCCCCATTCTAATAAACCGCCAAAAAATGGAGAACTTGCTGCCATTGCAGCGGGCTTTCCGTACGGCCTGTCTAACAGCGGGTTATCCCGAAGATGCTGATATGAACAACCCCGAAGGCAGGGGGATCGGTGCTATTCCACTAAACAATGTGGACGGAGTTAGGATGAGCACCGCAATCGGCTACCTCACTCCAGTACGGAACCGCCTCAACCTGACAATCAAAGCCAACGTCACCGCCCACAAGGTCATCTTCGATGGAAAACGAGCTATCGGAGTTTATGTTAACAGTGGCGGAGAGATGTTCAATGTTAACGGTACGACCATAATCCTAAGCGCGGGAGCTATAGCCTCTCCCCAACTGATCATGCTTTCTGGCATTGGCCCCAAAGACCTTTTAGATTACCTAAATATTCCATTAATCCACGAACTGCCTGGCGTAGGCAAAAACATGAAAAACCACCCAGCTGTATCCCTCCGCTTTAAGCCAATGGAAAATTATTATTTGGGGCCAGACTCGCCAAGGAACCAGATGGGTCTCCGGTTCTCTGCTAAAGGATCCAAGCACAAAAATGACATACAGGTGCAGACACTTACCTCAGGCCCTGCGGGTCATGAAGCAGATGAGATACGGGTAGGTTGCAGACTAGAGTTCCCTCTGGGGTGCGGAGAACTGACTATCACGGCTAACGACCCCAACGTCCAGCCCAAGCTGGACTACAAGTTCCTGATCGACCAATCGGACAAGGAAAGGCTCCGGGAAGCGGTGCGCGAGTGCGCCCAGTTGTTTGAAGACCCTGAGTTCAACGATTTAATCGAAGCCCGAATCGAGCCCACAGATGAGCAGCTAGCATCGGATCAACTGCTAGACAGATGGATCGCCAGCACCTTATCCATCGCTGGTCACACCTGCCGCACCTGCAAAATGGGCCCTGAGTCTGACACGGAAGCAGTCGTAGACCAACATTGCAATGTCTACGGCGTGAAAGGTCTTATGGTGATTGATGCTTCGGTGATGCCAGAAATCACTACAGCAAACACCAACGCCACGACTATTATGATNGGAGAGAGGGCGTCAGCTTTGATTAACGGAGAGAACTAACCAGGAATGATACTAGTTAATTGTCACCTGACGATAGGACACTCCAGACAAGGGGTCTAGGTCCACCACAGTGACCTCACCCGCCCCAGGACTGCCGATGGGGCCAAGGGGGCAGCCCGAGTAGACAGCCGTGGTATTTCCCTGAGAGACATCAACGTGGCGGTCCCAGTGTCCCAGCGCCAAATAATGACATCCGGAATCGGCTACTTCTTGGGGGTAGATAGGCGAAGACCGCTGATCCCGGTCTTCTTCATAGTGGAAATGGCCATGGGCCAGTGCGACTAACCAATTGTCCTCCACCGGAGCAGGCATACCCTCTAGAGGCTTGAACTGCGGGGTGTGCATGGGCATGGCTCGCCCCCAGAGATCGATTCCCATATCAGGGAAAGACAACACCTCACCATCAGTGTCCCGAAAAACGAACAGATTTTCGGACGCGTTTCTAAAAGCATCGCGATGATACACCGATGTCTCGTGGATCAGATCATGGTTCCCTGGCAGCAGTATTGCCGGTGTATCCAGATGGCCCATCTGAGTCACAAACCACTCCAATAAGTCATCGGATACTCGTTCATTATCGAACACGTCACCCGCTATCAGGAGCATATCTCCTTTGTTGCGGGCCACGGCCTCAACCACCGATACCAGAGCAGCAGAAGCTTCGGGGTGGCCAGCTGGGTCTCCCAGGTGAGTGTCCGATGTATGTATCAAGCGCAGCTTTTTTTCAGGCATATTCTCCATCTAGAATCAGATATTAGCAGTCTGGTAATCGACAATTTTCTAGCTTCCAAGCACTCCGCGTTCCTTCAAGTCGGCTATTATTTCAGCAGGATAGCCTGCTTCGACCAATATTTCCTCATTATGCTGTCCCAATGACGGCGGAACGCGTCGGATGGTCGCCGGTGAATCGGTCAGCTTCAAAGGAGATCCTGGGAACTTCAGGTTGGGAATACTGGGATGGTCAACTTCCGCAATCATGTTACGGGCTAATACCTGAGGGTTATTTACCACGTCTGAGACCGTATTGATGGGGCCACAAGGAACTCCGGCTTCCACGATACGATCTACCCAGTGGTCGGTGGTATTGGTAGCGAACACGGCATTGAGTTCATCTACGCATTCAGTCCGATGCGCCACTCGCTCTGTGTTATCAATATAGCGTGGATCTTTCAGCATTCCTTCTTGGCCGATTGCAGTGCACATGCGCTCCCACAGTCCTTGGTTGGCACAACCGATGATGAATTGGCCATTATTCGACGTAAAGGCCTGATAGGGAACCAGGCTGGGGTGACCAGAACCCATTCTAGTCGGCTCAACTCCAGTACCCAGGAAACCGGTCGCGTGATAACTGAGAGCAGCCACCTGTCCGTCCAATAAAGCTGCTTCAACCCATTGTCCCTTTCCGGTCTGGTCCTTCTGCCGTAGGGCGGTCAATATAGTCGCGTAGGCCATCATTCCAGTGAATAAGTCCACTAGAGAAAACCCGATCCGCAGAGGAGATCCATCAGGGTTGCCAGTCAGGTTCATCAGGCCACTATAAGCCTGAATCAAAAGGTCATATCCTGGCATATCAGCCATTGGACCGGTGCGACCGTAACCCGAGATGGAACAGTAAACAACGCCCGGGTTCATCTTCTTAATCTCTTCGTAGCCAAGTCCTATACGATCAAGGGTTCCGGCTCGGAAACTTTCAATCATGACATCGGCATCAGCAGCCATGTCCTTCACTATCTTGAGGCCTTCGGGCTCTTTCAGGTTGACTGCCAAGCTCCGCTTGTTTCGGTTGAAGGTCAAGAATTGGGTACTCTCGCCGTTCCAAAAAGGTGTCCACTTACGAGTTTCGTCACCGCCGGTCGGCTCTTCGACTTTGACAACCTCAGCTCCCATGTCACCCATCAACATGGTGCAGAAGGGCCCAGCCAAAGTACGGGTCAGGTCAACCACTTTAATTTTGTCCAACGCACCAGGCATAGTAATACTCCAGTATTATCAGTTTTGTTTTTGGTTCAGCTTCAACAACTAGCGCCCAAAAGCGACTTGCGAGATTATAGCATGGTCTCCCGGCGGGGCTGGTCTTCCGGCATGTTGACCCTCCGGACGTCTAGTGCTAGCGTGAACTCCAATGTCACAACAACCAGTTAACACATCGAATAGTACGCCCATCAACATTATCGTCCTAGGCGGTATAAACATGGACCTGGTGTCTTTCTCTACCCGATTTCCCAAACCAGGTGAGACCGTGGTGGGCAGCAAGTTCCTCACCTACGCAGGTGGCAAAGGGGCCAACCAAGCAGTAGCTGTGGCTCGAATGGGAGCTAGATCGGCCATGGTTGGTAGAGTGGGCGGAGATTTATTTGGCCCACAACTACTGGAGGGACTCACCGGCGCGGGCGTAGATACATCAGGCGTCAGCGTAGATTCAAATGCAAGTTCGGGAATAGCGGTAATCGGTGTCGACGAGACGGCTCAGAATAGAATCACCCAGATTCTAGGAGCAAATGCGAACTGCGGTGGTCCAGAATCCGCAATTGTCCGAAGTCGCCTGACAAATTCCTCTGCCCTTCTCCTCCAACTGGAAGTTTCAATAGACTTATCTCTCGAGGTAGCACTTGAAGCCAGAAGCCAAGGCGTGATGGTCGTGCTGGATCCCGGTCCAGTCAGACCCGTTCCTAGCGAACTCCTTAAGTTGTGTGACGTGCTTACTCCCAACGAGACCGAAGCTCAAGGGTTGGTGGGTTTCCCTGTAACAGGCCCGAAATCGGCATCTGAGGCGGCGACCAAACTGCTTCAGTCGGGAGTGGGTTCAATAGTGGTCAAACTCGGCGCCCAAGGCGCTTACTTTGCCGACCAGTATACTAGCGGCATGGTCAAACAATTCGACGTGACTGCTGTTGACTCCGTTGCAGCAGGAGATGCCTTCAACGGCGCATTGGCAGTATCTTTGGCCGAAGGAAAGAATCTAGAACAAGCGGTAACCATTGCGTCCGCGGCCGGAGCCTTATCCGTTACTAAAACAGGAGCTCAAGACTCCATGCCTGAGCGAAACCTAGTCGAAGGACTCATGCAAAATCAGCGCCGCTGAAGCCGTCTGATCCAATAGCTAAGAGCAGAAATTCCCAAGGTTACGACCCAAGAGATCACAGACAGAGAGAAGGCCCACCAATAAGGCGGCCAGTTTATTCCAGCCGCGATACCCAGACACCCAACGACGGTAGGCAGCGCAATAGCCTTTGCATGCAAGCTTCGTGATAATCTCCCATTGTCCGCGTCCACCACAGCCAAGTAAGACAAAACGAAAGCTATTATCGTCACTATCGCTGTGCTCTTCCAGAAGGCGTCGGAATCGGGGGTGCCCCAATACCCGATTAGCAGCAATAACAAAGCAGTTAACGCAGCACCCATGCCAAGTTGAGCAACCAGGGATTCTGGGCGGCGCTCGGCCACCCAGACCGGAGCCAAACTGCAGAAGAAATACCCCTCAAACGTTAGGGCTGTAAGCAGAAACCGGCCCCTAGTCTTGGTGTACTCACCAACCAGGATAATTACAAGGACGATCAGCACAGCCAAAACTGACATTGCCAAGAACCCGAGGCCATAGGCCTTGGGTGTAATAAAACCACCGCTTATTTGGCTCAATCTTAGGTTCAATCAATCCTGACACAGTCGCCACACTGGCTTGATCCGACCGTTCATTCGTTAGTAACAACTGGGACTGAGCGTATTATAATCATCCAACTTGTAAAAATAAGCCCTTCAAAAGCGTTTTTTAACTCCGGATATTATCTGTTTGAAGAGAGTTGTTATTTGAACCGTGAAGATCTATTCTGCCCTTCCTGTGCCACTGCACTTACGATCAAGGAGGTCTTTGGCCAAGAGCGGCCTATCTGCCCTAATTGCGACCGAGTGATCTTCTACGACCCAAAAGTGGCGGTCATATGTGTCGTCCCGCGCGAAGGCCGTATACTAATGATCCGCCGGGGAACCGACCTCGGTTATGGACTCTGGGGTTTACCGGGTGGATACGTCGACCGTGGGGAGGTTGTGGAAGTAGCAGCGGCCAGAGAGGTTTGGGAAGAAACCGGGTTAGTGGTTGAGGTCGGGAACCTAGTTGGTTTGTTCTCGGAAGCGGGTGATCCAGTAATGGTTGCTGTTTACTCAGCCAAGGAAACCGGAGGAACTTTGGAAGCAGGACCAGAGGCCTTAGAAGTGGGATTCTTCAGTATTGACGCCCTACCCACATTAGCCTTCCCAAGGGATCGTGATGTACTGATGAAGTGGCAAAACAGCGTTAACAACCAATACTGAAACTAGAAACTTCACTTGCCTGTCTTCCCCGACGAAGTTATGGGGAAAAGAAACTATATATCCCCACGTTTTGTTCACGGTATCTGGTCAGGAGATTGTGTTCAGGTGTTGTAAAAAAATGTCTCCAGCGTTGGCAGGCATCTAAATCGGCGCAGTAGAGTTTTTAGATGACTTAATTTAGTTAGTAAAGGCTGTTTCCAGATTAAGGCCACTGGATTAGCTAATCTTCATTACATTGTCCGGAGAGTGGTGGATTAGGGCCACTATCTTCCAGCCTGCCTCAGTCTTTCGTACGGTGAATGCTGCGCCACGGCGTTCCATCTGTTTCCCGTATTTGTTAAACCTGGTTGCCAGGCTGCTGGCAATAGCTGTGTCATCAGTTAAGACTTTAATACTAGCTTCAGACCGCTCAGTGTGACCAAAGTCGTGGTTCCGTAAGTCATCAAACCTAGGTCTCCAAAATCCACCAACCTCAGCGGCAGTCGCAAACACGAACACACCGAAAGGTGTAGTGAACATGCAGGGCAGATGGAAATAACCAACTATGGCATCCAAGTCCAAGTTCCCAAAATCTCGAAAATAACCGTCGAAAAGCTTGTCCACTTCTCTTTCTAGGTATGCCACTGTCTACCTCTTCAATATCAAATAAACAAGAAGGCTACACTGCAGGTAACATCAGGCTATTCCAAAACCAGCTCCACAGCCTGGATATCAACGGAGTCCAACATGCCGGAAGCTGTCGGTGATATCCAGAGGGTTAGGCGGGACGAACCCAGGTTTCAGACCAAGCCAGACAGGCTGAACTGCTGTCCTTATCACCCCTGCGATCCGTAGTAACTACACCGCCAGCCACGTCGCCATTGATGGTCAGCTGGGCCTTTCTAGCAGGGATAAAGCAGCTATAGACTCCGTGGGGTCGTCCACTAGCGCTACCGGCAGGAACTACTAGCATGTACGGCTCCATGAAGTCGTGCCAGGTCATAGCAATGACATCTTCGTCACTCTCGATGGTTTCTGTCCAGAAATTCGTACCATCCCCCTTCTTGTTGAACTCAGCATCAACGACCTGGATATTTTGATCTGCGAAGTCCGGGTATAGGAAGGTCTCGATCTCCTCCTGAAGCCAGCGAGCCAACGCAATATTGTCCGAATAGATGCTTACTTGATTGTCGGTGAGGTCGCTTTCCAGGTACAAAACGTGCCCAGCACCGCCGGGTGACCAGAGGACGCGCCAATGGCTGGACCGGGTAGTCTGCTCGTGATTCGAGGGATCTGAAAGTCGAATGAAAGAGTTCTCACCAGTTAGGCGAATTTCATTCGGATCGGTTGGGTTGGTCGTGGCCATAAGTGGAGCTCCTTAGATGACTATAGGTTTAATTGATTCCGTGTCCGTACTCGAGTGGCGACATGGTAGCATTCAACAAGGTTTACAGGCCACTGGTCAAATGCTACGAGAGTTGACCGTGAGAGCAACATATCTCTGCAAACCTACCCTCAATAAAAAGCGACCACCCTAAGTTGGGTGGTCGCTTTGGGTACACTTGGCTAGAGGAACTGCTTAGCTCTTAGCTGGGAACCAATCTTGCTTCCATGGGAAGTCGCCATTGGCATCGTCGTAGGCAGTTCCGCCAGCGTTCACACGATCCCTATAGGGACTCGTTATAGGCTCACTGTACGGGTATATACCGCCTTCGTAGGCTCCAGGACCATTCTTGAAGTGCTTGGCCTGTTCTGTCGTTTCTACGAATGGCGCGTTTATGTCATAGAGGGACTCTACTGACTTGGGCCGGGGGCCAGCTTTAGAAACGTGACCGTAGAGCTCACGACCCATGATGCGCTCGGCGGTCCATACACAATCGATCAGCTTGTCGATGTCGACGCCGGTAGGTATGCCCATGTCTTCCATCATATGGAGAATGTCTTCGGTGGGAGCCATACCCGTGGCGCGACCGTTACCGCAATAAGGGCAGCCTCCAAACCCGCCGATAGTGCCGTCTAATTCCAGAGTATCGTCTGGGCCGAGGACTCTCATGGCGGCGTAAGCGGAGGCTATGGCCATATTTCGACCGTTGTGCAGGTGCAGTCGAATATGGTTGATCTCTGGCCACTTCTCTTTGACTCGGTAAACGCTCTCTTCGACTTTTGCCGGCGTGCAATGGCTCATGGGATCCCCCATTGAGGCGCTGCGGACGTCGATGCCAACTTCGTCCCACATGCTGTGCTGACGCTCTAGCATGGTCATAAGGTCATCCACCGGGAACTCACCCATAAAGTTAGATCCCCAGCTGGCGTTGGTGCCGATACCAGACTCTTTGATATTCAGTTCTTGAGCCTGGGCAATAACTTGGGGCCAGCGCTCCATCTCTTGCATCTGAGAGCGGTTGGTATTCCGGCGGACGAATACGTCGCACATGTGGACGTTTAATCGAGGATAAGCGTCTCGCTCAATCGTTAACGGGGGAGAGTAGGCACGAGCCCTTTCAACCCCTCGCGAGTTAAGTGCCAAGGCGGTGTAGGTAACACCAGGCTTGGGCTTAAACCTGGTTACAATCTCATCAATCCTCTCCATCTGAGGAGTCCATTTGGGACTCACGAACGAACCGACCACGATCTGTTGCAGGCCCGTTTCCGACAGCATGTCCAACAGTTCAACCTTGTCGTCGACAGAAATCTGAGCGTCTTCGATCTGCATGCCTTCACGCATGCCCTCTTCTTTGTATTTCACCTTAGGATAATCTGGCATTGAAGTCTCCTTATCGGGACATTTCCGAATCAATTGCGTTGGGTGCGCGCGTCAATCTAAGTATCTCGTGTCAGTCAGCCGTGAAAACTGCATCGATTGGGAAGCCTATTAAGTGCGTTCCCAGTTGGCCGGATTGTATGGCGACCGCCGATTCATGTCAAGAATTCTCAACTTAAGATGTGGCCTCACGAAACTCCGGATAACTAACCATTATGGATCCATATATNNACATTGACACTCATTATTTGAGTCTTCTATAATCGCANTCAGAACCTGNGAGACATGGGTTCTGCACTTAAAAACAGAATAGTCTAGGCACGTAGGGGAGCTCGGTTTAGCCGGGCTGAGAGGGCGGCCGTCAATGCCACCGACCCCAGCGAACCTGATCTGGGTAATGCCAGCGGAGGGAAAACGGACTAGAACATTAACTTATCGATATGCCGTCAAACTTCACCGTTGACGGCTATTTTTTTGCCCAACAATAAAATATAGAAAATCGTACAACCAACTTTAAACTATTTTATGGAGATGACTCTAAGAAATGATTAAATCAACTGGGATTCTTTTTCTCGTTGCCTTGTTCACTTTGTTGGTTACCGCATGCGGGTCAGATGAGCCGGGATCCCTAATTGTCTTGACCCACGATAGCTTCGATATTGGCGAAGAAATCATTGCTCAATTTGAAGAAGACAATAACGCCACAGTCACAATCCAAAAATCCGGAGATTCAGGCGAGGCCTTAAACCGGGCAATTTTGGAAAAGGGCAACCCATCTGGAGACCTACTCTACGGCGTAGATAACACCTTCCTCACAAAGGCTTTGAGAGAGGATATATTTATTAAATATGAATCCTCGCGAATGGAAGACGTGCCGAGCCAATTTGTCTTGGACGACACTTTCCACGTTTCACCCGTCGACTATGGCTACGTCAATATCAATTACGATATTGCGTACCTGGAAGAACACGGCCTAACTCCCCCAAAGACTCTAGAAGAACTGACTGGAGAGGAATGGAAAGGACGCCTGGTGGTTCAAAACCCTGCGACATCGTCTCCCGGTCTGGCCTTCCTGATTGCCACTGTCTCTTACTTTGGCGAAGATGACGATTACGATTATCTGGACTTTTGGGCTGACCTGAAAGAGAACGACCTAGTCGTAAAAGACGGATGGTCAGATGCCTACTACACCAATTTCAGCCAGTATGACGGTGACCAACCGCTGGTATTGAGCTATGCCACCAGCCCTGCAGCCGAACTATACTTCTCAGAAGGCGCATATAGCACTCCACCAACAGGGAATATGCTTGTCGATAAGGCCACTTTCTTGCAGGTAGAGGGTATTGGAATTCTTAAGGGGACTCAAAACGAAAAACTAGCCAGGAAGTTCATAGACTTTGTACTAGACACGCCATTCCAAGAAGACATTCCCAGCAGGATGTTTGTATATCCGGTGAACAGTAAGGCGGTGACTCCTGACTTTTTCAAGTACGCAGAAGTCCCTACACTGCCATCCGATATCGATGCTGACACAATCGATGAGAACCGTGACGAATGGATCGATTCTTGGACCAAGGTCGTACTCCGCTGATTCAACCAGCTAACAAAACGGCCAGCAGACAACACTGGAGAATACCATTGTGACTGCTGGCCGGCTTTTGTTAATCGTCCCGCTGGCCTACTTAGCTATTTTCTTCATCTATCCCCTAGGCTCCATATTTGCTAGAAGCCTAGGGGACGAGTCCAACTTTGGATTTGAACCATTCAGCATATTACTTAACGATCCATACTATCTGGGTCGTATTTGGTTCACTATCTGGCAGGCAGTCGTCTCAACTCTATTAACTCTTGCCATAGGGCTGCCCGCAGCTTTTCTCTTCGCAAGGTACGAATTCCCTGGTAAAACTCTGCTGAAAGCCATCTCCTCACTGCCATTTGTAATGCCTACCATAGTTGTAGCTATGGGATTTACAGCTTTGTTTGGGGCGCAGGGATTGGTCAACTCGGCGTTGATGACAATGTTCGGACTGGACAATCCTCCAGTCCGAATTACTAACACACTGACCATCATCTTCATGGCCCATGCTTTCTACAACTACGCAATAATTGTGCGGATCGTATCAGCTCTCTGGTCAAACTTGGATCCCAATCTAGAGGGTTCTGCCAAAATGTTGGGCGCAGGATCGATACAGACGTTCTATCACGTGACGTTACCCTTACTGTTGCCGGCAATCATCTCAGCATCGCTGTTGTCTTTCGCTTTCTCATTCACCAGTTTTGGAGTCGTATTAGTCCTTGGCGGCCCAGAGTATTCCACTCTTGAAGTGTCCATTTACGAGTTGACCGCCAAGCTCTTCCGTCTACCACTTGCCGGTGCATTAGCAATAATCCAACTTGGGTTCACATACTTTTTTTTGCTGCTTTACTCTAAGTTTCAAGAACAATCAGCAGTACGAGTTGACCTTAAGCCGAGGGAATCCACCTCTCGCCACCCAACCCGATGGAAAGAAAAAATTTTTGTCGTAGCGATAATACTAATGCTGCTAACGCTCTTATCTCCACTGGTCGCGTTGGTGGTGCGTTGGATTACCCTTGACGGCGGGTTTGCCACTAATCAGATGGCCAATCTATTCTCGGATGACCGAGGGTCTTATTTCCACCTATCGCCCGTCACAATTATCTGGAATTCCCTAAGATTCGCTCTAATCACAGTGGCGATATCATTGATAATCGGCACGATAATCTCCTACACGATTACCAATGTTAACCGACGCTGGAGGAATCTGTCCGATGCCCTAGTCATGCTACCTTTAGGAGTATCAGCTGTTACCCTGGGATTCGGATATATAATTGCGCTAGGCCGACCGCCTATTGACTTACGGGGGTCATGGTTGATTCTGGTTATTGCCCATAGCCTCGTTGCTTATCCGTTCGTAATTAGAAGCCTGCTACCTGTATTGAAAGGAATGAACTCAAACTTAAGAGAAGCCGCTGCAGTACTGGGGGCAAACCCTGCGAGAGTGTTCTTATTGGTTGAATTGCCGTTAATCGCACCAGCCTTATTAGTTGGGGCAACATTTGCATTCGCGGTATCCATGGGTGAATTTGGGGCATCTTTGATCCTGGTCAGGGTAGAATTCACTACAATGCCCGTCGCGATATTCCGGTTCCTAGGTTTGCCTGGTACGGCGAACCTAGGCATGGCCCTAGGTATGAGCTGTCTTCTGATGGTTGTAGTATCTCTAGGATTCATAGCCATAGAGAGGTTCCGTTACAAGGGAATCGGAGGCTTTTGATGCCTCTTCTATGTGTATCAGACTTGCGCAAGGCCTATGGCGATGTGTCAGCAGTTGATGGCGTTTCCTTTTCAGCCGATGAAGGCGAGCTTCTATGCTTGCTTGGTCCAAGTGGTTGTGGCAAAACCACAATGCTACGAGTGCTAGCAGGACTGGATGAACCAGACTCAGGCACTATCACCTTCGACGGCCGTGAAATCAACCATCTACCACCTCAGCAACGGGATTTTGGACTAATGTTCCAAGACTTGGCGCTATTTCCCCACATGGACGTTTTCAGCAACGTGGCTTTCGGATTGCGGATGCAAAAACTACCGTCATCTCAAGTTGAAAAGCGAGTGGAAGAGTTGTTGGCCCTGGTGGAATTAGGTGATTACTCCCACCGCAAGGTACATGAACTTTCTGGTGGGGAACGGCAACGTGTCGCCTTAGTCAGATCGCTTGCCCCTGCACCCAAGTTGTTGATGTTCGATGAGCCTCTTGGGTCTCTAGACCGAGCACTCCGAGAGTCGCTCCAGAGCCAGGTACATAAGATTTTAAAAGAGGTGGGATTGACCTCAATCTATGTTACCCACGACCGAGATGAGGCATTTACCATGGCTGACCGTCTAATTTTTATGAATCACGGTCAAATTATCCAAACAGGCTCTCCTGAAGAAACGATATCAGCACCGGCTGACGGTTTTGTCGCAAGGACTCTAGGATTCAAGAACATTCTAGCTGGCGTAGTGTTAGAAGACGGCCCGATGCTCAAGCTTGATTGTCCAATCGGTGTCATATCAGCCAACAAACGGCCCGGCATCAACACTCCAAGGGGATCCGTCCAGACCATTCTCATTGATGAGAAGGCTGTATCCGTATCTAATGATTCCGCAAATGAAATTAATTCTTTCCAAGGCGTAATTACTGAGCGTGTTTTTAGAGGCTACCACTACGAACTACGAGTTAAAATTAATGGAGGCGAGTTGTATTGTCACGCACCGCTTGAGTCTCGAGAAGTACCATCAGAAATCAACCAACCTGTTTCCATATGCGTGGATGCACCGTCAATCAGGTTTCTTGATAGCGATGAGTAGAGCTAGCCTAGACCAGCTCGATGGTATACTTCCAGTGAATTTAGCAGCCTGAATATCAGGTGTAATTACTGGGAGATAACGATAGATGTCGCTCTATTTTCTGCTTGGTTCGCTGACCCATGACGGCCAACGAATGCTCCACACTAACCCGAACTTGATTGGCGATCGAACCCGTAATATGACCGTCCCTGGCGCCGAGATCTTGGGTCGATACGCTGTACTGGGACGATACGATTTCGTAATGATGGTCGAGGCCGACGACAACGATGCGGTGGCTCGGTTGTCTCTAGAGATTGGAATGCACACTGGGCTCCACCTAGAGACCTTGCCAGCAATACCAGTTGGTTTCATGGGCGACTGGATGACACCAGACCCGTCTGACCAGGCTGAATCGGTTGGCCTGACACCAGATTCCACACTCGAAGACGGACCAGGTGACGAATAATTCCCCATCATAATGGTAGCTTCGCGAAGTTACTTCTATTACGACCTTCACATACTTTAAGAGATTCTTACACCTAAGACCGGTTTAGGGGAAAATACACAATAAATCCCGAAGGCCCAACGATGTAAAGTAAACCAATTAATAGTTATAGGCCTTAACGTCTGCGAAACGACACCCAAGGCCCGATTTACCGAACCGTACGGATACCCGAACACGTATCACTTTTAATCACTGCTAGTTGCGAAGAGGCCCCAATAAAATCTAAACCCGACCCTCTAAGCTATAATGTTATTTCAGTACAATACGGTTCTAAGACAGCCGGTCGGCTGATGCCCGTTGCGATTAACCACGTTAAAAGGAACGCCTTTCTCCATGTTTAAGCCCGTATCCAGCCGTGTCAATTTTCCGGAATTGGACGCCAACATTCTAAGACTATGGCACGACAAAGATGTCTTCCGACGGACCGACTCCGAACGACCTAACGCACCTCTTTTCATGATGTACGAGGGGCCGCCGACAGCTAACGGAAGCCCCGGCATTCACCATGCATTGTCCAGGGTGTTTAAGGACGTCATATGCCGTTACCAGACCATGAAAGGGTTCAGGGTGCAGCGTAAGGGTGGCTGGGACACACACGGCCTACCAGTGGAACTTGAAATCGAAAAAGAACTTGGTCTCAAGAGTAAGAAAGAAATTGAGGACTATGGGATAGAAGCATTCAACGAAAAATGCAAAGAGAGTGTATTCCGCTACGTAAAAGAGTGGGAGACCATGACCTCACGCATCGGTTATTGGGTCGATATGGATGACCCTTACGTTACCCTACACAACAACTACATCGAATCCGGCTGGTGGATTCTCAAAACTCTCTGGGACAAAGACCTACTCTACCAAACCATGCGTGGCACTCCCCATTGCCCTAGGTGCGTGACCAGCCTCAGTTCTCATGAGGTTGCTCTTGGATACCGTGAAAACACTCCCGACCCATCGGTGTTCATAAAGTTCAAGATTGACCCTAGCGCGTCTCGTGACAAAACCAAATTGGTGGAAAAGCTAGGTGCTGGAAATGGCGATGTATTCCTGCTGGCATGGACGACCACACCTTGGACACTGCCTGGCAACACGGGATTGGCGGTAGCCGAAGATGCCAACTACGACATAGTTGAACTGGAAGACGAGTACGGCAGCAATCACCGGTTGGTTTTAGCTCAAGCCCTTGTCCCAGCCAACATCAAACAAGAATATAAAGTCATAAGTACCGTGAAAGGCTCCGAACTCGTCGGGCTAGGTTACATTCCCCTTTACCATCCCATAAAACACGGATCTGTAGTTCGGCAGTTCGTACAACGTCCTGGACCCGGAGACGTCACTATCACAGAGTTGGTGGAAAGTAATGAATTCGCGCCTAAGGTCATCTCAGCCGAATTCGTATCCTTGGATGACGGTACGGGTATCGTCCACATAGCACCGGCTTTTGGCGACGAAGACTTGGGGGTCGGCCGTGAAAAAGAGTTGGCCTTCGTCCAGCCTGTAGACCTGCAGGGAATCATTACAGGCAACTACCCATTTGCAGGTAAGTTCGTGAAAGACGCCGACCAAGAGGTCATACGGAATCTCACGGAGCGAGGACTCCTGTTCCACCACGAGATCTATCGCCATACATACCCATTCTGCTGGCGCTGTGACACGCCCTTGCTCTATTACGCCAAGAGCTCATGGTACATTCGAACGTCGGCCCTTAAAGATCGCCTGGTTGAGGGAAACGGAAAGATTAACTGGTACCCAGAATACATCAAAGAAGGGCGCTTCGGAGAATGGCTCCGCAACAACGTGGACTGGGCCATATCTCGGGAACGATACTGGGGAACGCCCATCCCCATCTGGCAATGCGGAGATTGCAGCAACTCAGCCTGCATCGGCGGAGTAGAAGAACTTCAACAAATGTCCAGAGTGGGAGGTAACACGGACTTAAGTGACCTAGACCTACATCGACCGTACGTAGACGACATCATCCTAAACTGCACTGTCGAAACATGCTCAGGAGAGATGCGTCGCGTCCCTGAGGTCATGGACGCCTGGTTCGATTCGGGTGCTATGCCCTTTGCCCAGTGGCACTACCCCTTTGACAACGACTCCATAGAGACTGATGGACGTCTCCCTGCTGATTACATATGCGAGGCAGTAGACCAAACCCGTGGCTGGTTCTACAGTCTGCATGCGTTGTCCACACTGATTACGGGCCAGCCATCATACAAAAATGTCATATGCCTGGGTCTAATTCTCGATGAGAAAGGCCGTAAAATGAGCAAGCGAGTGGGTAACGTGGTCGAACCCATCTCCGTGCTCGAAGAGCACGGAGCTGACTCACTTCGCTGGTATCTCTTTACCGCATCTCATCCCGGCGAGCCACGCCGATTCTCTGGGAAGCTAGTCAGCGAAACTTTGCGCAAGGTGATGCTAACTCTATGGAACATCTATTCCTTCTTCATAGGGTACGCGGAGATTGACAAGTTCGACCCTACCAAGAAGCCTGACGACTGGAGGCCTGAGAACGAGCTGGACCGCTGGGTCTTATCTGAACTGAACGCCCTAATCGCACAAGTCGACAAGAATATGGAAGAGTACGACCCTACCAACGCCGGTCGCCGCATTCAGGAGTTCATCGACCAACTATCCAACTGGTATGTACGCCGCAGCCGCCGCAGGTTCTGGAAAAATGAAGGAGACTCCGACAAAGAAGCGGGCTACATCACCTTGCACACATGCTTGGTGACTGTCTCCAAACTGATGGCTCCTCTCGCGCCATTCGTGGCGGAAGATATGTACCAGAACCTAGTCTGCTCTGTCGACGACTCCGCACCCGACAGCATCCATCTGTCGGATTTCCCGGTAGCTGATAAGTCATTGATCGACCCTCCTCTTATGGAAGCAACTCAGCTGGCCATGAAGGTTTCAAGCATGGGTCGGGCCGCCCGATCAAATGAGAAGATCAAAGTCCGCCAACCGCTGAATGCGGTCAAGGTGCTAGTACGTAGCGACTCCGAAAAAGACTTGCTCGAGCCTATGATTCCACAGCTGATTGATGAGCTGAACGTCAAATCTGTAACTATAAATACCGCTCTTGGTTCAGATGACCTGGAATTTTGGAACTGGGATTCATCTCCCAACAAGGCCACACTTGGCAAAAAGCACGGAGCTGACGGCCAACTGGTGGCCGATGCGCTAAGCTCCATGGACCCCCGGGACATGTTCAAGTCGTTCTTGGAGAACGGCTGGGTTGAAATGGCCAACCCCCGTGATTCGTCACAGATACTGCACATAGACCAGGAAGATGTAGAAATCGTCAAAACTGCCAAGGAGTCCAGCTATGCCGGAGTCCAGGAAGGACCATACGTAGTTGCCATTGAGACGGTCCTAACGCCAAAGCTGGCCGAAGAAGGCCTCGCAAGGGAAGTAGTACACCGCATTCAGGGCATGCGCCGGTCAGCTGATTTCGATGTCATTGACCGAATCGTAACTTATTATCAGGGCCCTCCGGAGTTCTCAGATGTTATGCGAGGCGCATTCTCGGACTACATCCGTGATGAGACACTAAGCACCGAACTAGTATCCGGATCCCCAGACACCAACATCGCAACCGAGACCATCAAGGTCGAAGGCATGGAAATAACCCTGGGTGTTCAGCGGGTGTAATTTAGCCACGTACGCCTGGGCCAATGAATCCTGGTTGATTATAGCTGGAGCCTAACATTACTGATACAAACCGACGTCCGATGAACATTAGAAGACTTCAGCCTAAGAATCTCATTGTTGCTGGATTCTGGAACTCCGAAAAAGAGTCCCTTTGCCACGCTCAGGGTCACAACTGAAGCGAAGGTTACATTTCTTAGATACTGCAACAACAGACATCCATTAGCTCTTGGGTCCACCGAAAGATGCTTATTAGTTTCTCAACTGAAAGTGGCTTGTGAAGATTTTGAACTGGTTCTTCGGAGCATCACAATTTAAAAGCGGATTCCTGCCTATTCAGGAACGACGGGAGCGCCTATATACTCTCGTTGTTGCGGACATAGCTTAGGAGCTTAGTACAGGAGTAAAGGGTCCTAGTGTGGGGCATGGGCAGTCCGAGTTTTTCTCCCAGTTCTATTAACACCCCCACAACGCTTTCCAATTCCATTGGCCGCCCAGACTCCAGATCCTGAAGCATCGAGGTTTTGTGAGCACCTACCTTCCGGGCACCTTCCATCCTCTGGTCAATAGTCAGTGGAAGACGTACCCCTAAGGCTTCGGCAAGTTCATCCGCTTCGGCCATCACAGCACGGGCGACGGCGCTGGAGTCGGGGTGGGTCGCCATCTCCTCGAGGGTTGCACCGGTAAGGGCGCTCATTGGATTGAATACTACATTGCCGAGGAGCTTGATCCAAAGGTCATGTCGAATCCGACTGCGTATCGGTGATTTAAATCCGGCAGAGATCAGAATTGAAGCGAGACGCTTACAACGATCGCTGCTCGTGCCGTCTAATTCACCGATGGAAAACCGGTTGCCTTCAATGTGTTCAATCTTTCCTGGCTCGGAAATTACAGTCGAGGGGTAGATGATACATCCGATCACGCGAGATGAATCGACAGCTTTGGCAATAAATCCACCCGGGTCTACACTTTCGATTGAAGTACCATCCAGTGGACCGCCGTGCTTTTGGAAATACCACCATGGGATGCCGTTTTGAGCAGAGATCACTGCCGTGTCGGGACCGAGTAACGGCGTAAGTTTGCTGGCTATATCGGTCAGGCTGTGTGCCTTCACAGTCAGAAATACAAAATCCACCGGTCCAACCAAATCATAGTCGTCTGTGGCAGTAGGGTAGGCTTTAAAGTCACCTTCGGGACTCTTTACGGAGACACCGTTCGCCTGCATTGCTTGCAAGTGGGCCCCTCTCGCAATCAGATAAACATCTTCTCCAGAGAGCGCCAGTTTAGCGCCTAAGAAGGCTCCAATGGCGCCAGCTCCAACAATAGCAATCTTCAAGAATTTGCCTCCAGTTTAGTGGCTGTATCTGGGCCAGCAGCGTGGCGGGATGAGACTACGTTAGGCGAGGGAAGCCGAAACCATCCTTCGTTGGATCTTACCAGTGGCCGTTCGAGGAATCTCATCCACGATGTGGATAATCTTAGGGCACTTGTAAGAGGCTAAGTGTTCTCGACAGAAAGCCACCAACTCGGAGGCCTTGATTGGCACACTAACCACCACTGCCGCACTGGGTTCTTCTCCGTGTGTAGAGTTGGGCACTGCAAATGCCACAGCTTCAGTCACTGCCGGGTGGGCCAATAATGTTTCATCGATCTCTCTGGGTGAGATGTTCTCGCCAGATCGGATGATAATCTCTTTCAAACGGCCAACCAAGCGCAGATACCCACCTGAGTCCATCACTCCCTGGTCTCCGGTTCGGAACCATCCGTTGGTGAAGCAGCTCTCGTTAGCTTCGGGGTTGTCTTCGTAGCCCAGAGTTACGTTTCCACCTTTGATTACAACTTCGCCGGTCACTCCAGGCAATTCGAAATTACCATATTTATCCATGATTGCAATCGAAACGCCGGTCCCGATGCCTACGGAACCTGGCACACGTTTGCCTGTCATCGGAGTAGAAGCAACCTGATGTGCTGCTTCGGTCATCCCGTAGGCTTCCAAAACAGGGACTCCAAATGTCTCTTCCATATCAATCAGGGCATCCGGAGAAAACGGCGCGCTGCAGGAACGGATGAAACGTAAGTTTTTGCGCGCAACAGAGATTGCTCTGCTGCCAGCCTTCCTCTGAGCTCTGTGTAAAAGAGCCTGGTGTATGGTGGGGACCGCCGTGTACCAAGTCACATGGTGGGCTTCCACTGTTGACCAAAAATCCAAGGCGTTAAATTTGGACGGCACCACTACCACGCCTCCTGAGAATATGGTAGCAAGAGTGGATGCGACCAAACCATGAATGTGGAAGAGAGGCATGACGCATAAAGAAACGTCTTCATGCCCTAAGTCATAGGTTTCAGCGACGTTTTTTGCGCCGTTCATCAGGTTCCTATGACTGATAGGCACCAGTTTGGGGCGACAGGTAGTACCGGAGGTATGCAATACCAAAGCAATATCTTCCGAACCGATTTGCTCTTTCATTACCGGGAACCCGTTCTTATTTCGATTCAAAAAACGAATTTTCCCAGCAGAGTTTATGCCGACTCTAACGTCAATGGTCTGTTCTGGAATTGCCTCTTTTATTGCGTCACTGACAGAACTGGAAGTGATGACTGCTTTGGAATGCACATCCTCCAAACAGAAGACGAATTCTTCTCTGGTATAGGCAGGGTTTAAAGGTGCGGCTGTTGCACCCGAGGCAGTTACCGCAAGAAACGAGACAATGTTCTCCACTCCGTTGGGAAGGACGATGGCAACTCGGTCACCACGGCCAATCCCAAAGGAATTCAGTTGCCCCGCTAGAGATTCCACCTGACATTTGAGAGAGTGGTAGGTTAGGACTGGCCCTTCGGGTGAGATAAGTGCAATGTTTGACGGATCACCTCTATCAAGAAGGTCTGAGACCAAACTTGGTAACGACGAAATATCAGAGGCTTGGGCATCAAGAGTCATCCTTTACGTTCCATCCTTATGTCCTGAATCTCAGTACTGCCTAAAGTTGCCGAATCATTATTTCAAATAATAATCGTCAATCAATATTGCAACCACACCAGTATATTTAGTTCACGTGGTAGGAGTAGAGACCAATTTACTGTCATAGTGATAGGCAACGCCTATATCTAGTGTTCTTAGAAGCGATAAAACGGATATGGGTTAAATGAGGATTAAAGGGGACTGTGAAGTGGTAATCGCCTAGATTATCGGTGAAGGGATTAAAAGGTCACAAAGCCAGCGGATCTCGAGACATGGCGTTAGGACGGAACAGTGACTGCACTACCCACCCTACTTGAACATTTTCATCATAGCCATGGGATTACGGGACTTGGACATCTGCTTCATCATCTTTTGGGTCTGCTTGAACTGATTCAACAGTTGGTTGACATCGGCTGGTGTGGTCCCGCTGCCCTTGGAGATCCGGCGACGGCGACTGCCGTTCAGTATCTCCGGACGTTGCCGTTCCTCACGAGTCATAGACCTTATGATAGCCTCGATCCGCTCGATTCGGCCGTCGTCCAGGTCTCCGGCGGGCATTTTTTTACTTAATTGGCCCATGCCTGGAATCATATCCATGATGGAAGAGAGGGAGCCCATCTTCTTGACACTCTGAAGTTGAGTTAAGAAATCTTCAAGGTCGAAGGAAGCTTGGCGAAACTTCTTCTCCATCTCAGCCGCTTGTTTTTCATCCACTGCACCCTGGGCTTTTTCAATAAGCGTAAGTATGTCGCCCATGGCCAAAATCCGGGAGGCCAGACGATCCGGATGGAACGCCTCCAGTCCATCGGGTCGTTCGCCCACACCCATGAATTTGATAGGGACTCCGGTGACACGGGTGATAGACAAAGCGGCACCACCACGGGCATCGCCGTCCATCTTAGACATGATCAGACCAGTAAGATCAACCTGGGAGTGAAAACCCTCGGCAGCGCTGACAGCTTCCTGTCCAGTCATAGCATCCACTACCAACAGCACTTCCTGGGGATTAATTTCTTTCTTAACATCGCCCAGTTCCTGCATCAACTCTTCATCGATCTGCAGTCGACCGCCTGTGTCTACAATGGCCCAGTTGACCCCAAGTTGCTTGGCCTTTTCCAGGCCGTTCTTTGCGACTTTAACGACGGTTGTGGATGTGGGATCTTCCGAATAAACCGGGATGTCTAATTGCTTTCCAAGAGTTTCGAGTTGCTGGATGGCGGCGGGGCGGCGCAAGTCTGCGGCAATCAGAAGTGTCTTATGGCCCTCTTGGCGCAGGTGCAAAGCTAATTTGGCGGCGGTGGTAGTTTTACCTGAACCCTGAAGGCCCACCATCATGATAGTGGTTACGGCCTGGCTAGATAAGGTCAGTGAATTGTCGCCGCCGCTGAGGAGTCCAGTAAGCTCCTCTTGTACTATCTTTATCACCTGCTGGCCAGGTGAGAGGCTTTCTAGAATGTCTGAGCCCATAGACCGTTCTTTGACAGCGGCCACAAAATCGCGAGCGACCCGGAAATTAACGTCAGCTTCAAGCAATGACCGTCGAACCAAGCTCAAAGCCTCGTCTACGTCCGCTTCGGTCAAGCGACCCTTGCTGGTCAACTTATTTAGAATCCCAGTCAACCGGTCAGTTAGGTTCTCAAACATATAGCTCTGTTTGCCTTTATTCGATCTTTATGTGCGTAGGCCTTGAAGTAAATTGTAGGCTGGCCGTAGATTCAGGGTCAAGGCCGTTTTGCCTGTTTTACTCCCACCGGAACAGCCGAATAGCGATGACAAATGTAACTGCCAGCCAAACGACCAAACCCAATACGTTGTCCCATTGTGACCAGATGGTCTGGCCATCCACGGCCAAACTACGTAAAGCGTCGGCCAAGAAGCTGAGAGGCAGATAATCCGCTACAGCCCGCAGTGGTTCGGGCATAGCATCCCTAGGAAAGAACACTCCGGAAAGAAACATCAAGGGCAAGGCAATGGCGTTGGCTATTGGCGCCGCCACGTCCTCGGTTCGTGCGAAACCGGACACGGCAAACCCCATGCTCACAAACACCCCGCCTCCGATTAAAGCCAGCACGAGCATCGAGACCAGGTTGCCTTCCAGCCGGACGTCAAAAGCAACCACAGCCAGGCCAACCAGAACCAGAGTTTGCAATATAGATACGACCAGACGTGTAAATACCTGGGCAAATATAAAGCTGGCCGGCAACACCGGAGTGGCTTGCAGTCGCCTCAATATGCCTTTGCTTTTCAACTGGACAAACGAGAACGCCACACTGAACAAGCCCATCTGCATAATAGACATAGCAACCACACCCGGCATCAGAAAATCGATGAAACGCAGGTTTCGACTATCCACCGGTTCGGCGTCGATCACATAACGGTCCGGTACATCGTTTTCTGCAAATGTTATATCGTCCAGGATTCGCTGGATGATGGACTGTCCGGTGGCAGATTCCTGAGGCTGCCCCTGGTTGTAAATAACTGAAACCCGACGTCTTGTTGGAGAGTCCACCTCACCAAATCCAGGTTCAATGATCAGCACCAGACTCCTTTCGCCATCGGACAGAGCTTCTCGTTCTTTAGATTCGGATATAGGGTCTGAAATATTGAATGCATCCATCAAACGGATATCTGCGATCAGTTGTCGGGACTCTTCGTTTTCGGCCTTATCCACGATTCCAATATCGACGGTGCGGAAGGACCCGAAATCCAGCAGCCCAAAAACAGAAATCAAGACCAGCGGCAAGAAAAATGTCCAGAATATGGCCTGACGGTCACGGAACCAAATTTGCATAGACGCCTTGGTAAGGCTCAGGGTCGGATTGGTCTGTATCAAACGAGCCAACAAGGTTAGTTTTGGAGCGCCCGACCGGTAATATCCAAGAAAACGTCTTCGAGATTGGCTTGGGTCTCTATACGTTCTTTCCGGAAACCCCGATTTATAAGATCCGAGACCAATTCTGCCGGTCGGTCCATGGCCACAATCTTACCGTGGTCCATGATAGCTACCCGGTCACAAAGTTCCGCTGCCTCCTCCATATAATGAGTAGTCAGCAGCACGGTACGGCCTTCAGTCTTGAACTGCTTGATCAGCTCCCACATGTGCCTGCGAGCCTGCGGGTCCAGTCCAGTGGTTGGCTCATCGAGAAACAGCAAAGTCGGATCGTTCACGAGCGTGGAGGCCACTGAAAAACGCTGTTTTTGACCGCCTGATAAATCTCTGAACATAGCTTTCGAGCGGTCAGCTAATTCCACATTTGCTAATAACGCCAGTGAATCAACCTGCTTCTTGTAAATGCTGGCCATCACATCCAAAATCTCCGATAGATTAAGCCGGTCGAAAAACGCCGAAGATTGAAGCTGTATTCCGATAACCTGTTTAACTCCCCGTGGGTCTTTATGAACGTCTATACCGTTCACTGTGGCTGTGCCCCCGTCTGGTGCGCGCATGCCCTCTAGGATCTCCACGGTAGTGGTTTTGCCTGCGCCGTTGGGTCCCAAGATGCCGAACACCTCTCCAACTCCAACGGAGAACGACACGCCGTCCACGGCCTTTAGGGAACCGTAGCTTTTACGTAGGTCATTCACCTGGATTATGTTTGTATTATTAGCGTTTAGTTGGGCAGTCATTTAGAGGATTTGGTAGTTTTCCAATATCGGATTCAATCCAGGCGTTGTGCTAAAATTAAGTGTGCTCAAGCCAGAGCATGCGAGCAGAATTTTTGGTGCAGTGACGGTGCCAGGTGGGTGGTTCCGCTCCCAATTTCCTGTCATATATATTGGCGTCTTTCCGATCAAAACCGTTCCCGGACCCGGAATTAGGCCTTCCCTATGATACCTCTCAAACTTACTCTTAGTAATTTCTTATGTTATCGGGAAAACGTCCCGCCGTTGAATTTCAACGGTGTCCACGTTGCCTGCATCTGTGGTTCCAATGGGCATGGGAAAAGCGCACTCTTAGACAGCATCACCTGGGCACTTTGGGGCAAGGCTAGAGGCAAAGTCCAAGACGAGATGATTTCCTATGGGGCCGATGAATGCCGTGTCGAGTTGGATTTTTCGTCACGAGACGAGAATTACCGAGTGATACGCAGCCACGGTCGGGGCGGCAGACGTCGCCGAGGTGGAGCATCCGACCTACAATTGATGATTCTTGACGGAGACGCGGCCCGTCCGATAACCGGCGACATGATCCGCGAAACCCAAGCCCGAATCGACCAAACCGTCGGTATGGACTACGATACGTTTATCAACTCGGCCTTCTTGGTGCAAGGAAGAGCTGACGAATTCACCAACAAGACCCCCACAGAACGCAAGGCCGTGCTCAGTAAGATTCTTGGCCTTGAGACCTACGACAAGCTACAAATCCGTGCCCGAGAGGGTAACAGTTGGGCTGAGAACACCGTGAAAATCTCAGAAGGCAATGTGGATCGCCTTCGCCGGGAACTAGATCAGTTGGTGGCTCCAACAGCAGAACTTAAAACGGTCGAAACCACTCTCTTTAATGCCAATAAAGACCTGGAGGAACAGAAGGTCAAGACCTCCGCTCTTCGAGATCAGGTGACCGAACTACGAAGGCAGCAAGCTGGTCTAGAAGAGTCATCCGGACGTATGGTGATGTTGGCCAAAGAAGCGGAACAATTCGAATCGGCCCATAAAGTGTCCCAACAGCAGGTGGTAGCATTCGAGAAATTAATAAGCCAGGCTTCAACTATCCGAGAAGGTTCGGCCCAATTGACCGCTGCCAGAAACGCCTTTGCCCGACTGGAAGAAGCAGGTCAAACCTTCGATGAATTGGAGCGTCTACGGGTCTCTACTGCCGCAAGGATCGACCTAAAACGAACGCAGTTGGAGGGCCAGATTCAGCAGATAAGTACCGATATCGAATCCCGCCTTAATCCCAAAATCCAGGAACTGGAACAAATTCAAACCAATCAGATTCTACTGCAGGAACAGGGACCAGAGTTTGATGAACGGGCAACAGTCTTAGCTCGAGAACGCGAAAACCTTCAAGGTATTTCCATTCAAATTGGGCAGCTGCAAAGCGCTCTAGAACGGTCGGTATCAGAAGGTAAAGACCTGGCTGCTAAGAAGGAGCTCCTGGAAGGTGCCAACGGTCAAGACCCCATTTGCCCGTTGTGCCGCACCCCGCTGAGAGAGGACGGCTGCGTACGCTTGGTTGAGACCTTTGAAACTGATATTGAATCCAAACGGGAGGAATACCGAACCATATCAGCTAGAGTGAAGATTCTCCAAGGAGAGGCTTCAGAACTGGAGAATCGGCTGCCTCAACAGGAACTTGCGCTGAACCAGGCTCAGACCAATTGGCAAGTAGAACTGCAGCAACTAGAACAACAACTAAAGGACTCTCAACAAGCAAGGCTCGAACTGGAAGAAGCCACACCCAGGCTCAAAACCATGCGAATAACCTTGGCAGATAACTCGTTTGCGGCAGAAGACTCGGCTCAACTTAAAAGGCTAGAAGAGCAGATCAAGGAACTAGACTACGACCCAGCGACCCGACAACAAATGTTCCGAGAGAGTCAAAATTTGGAAGCATTCGCCCAACAAGAACAATTATTGGAGCAGGCGGAGGCTGGACTGCCTGGGGCTAAAGATGCGGTAGAGCAAAACTCAGCCTTGGCCGCAAGGCGCCGGGAAGAACTGACGGAGATGGAAACCCAGGCGGCAAAGACCAAGGGGGCCTTGGCAAGATTGACTACCTTAGAGGCAGAGTTCACTCAAGAGGAGCAGCTCGAACGAGAAATTGGAGTCAGAGTCCAACAGTCCATCGACCGTCAAGGTTACCTAAGAGGGCAGGTAGAGCGTCAAGAATCACTCGCAGATGAATTAAGGTCAGAAACCGCACGGCTCAATGCCCTTCAAGACGAGCAGTCCATATATCAAGAACTTGCCGTCGCCTTCGGCCGTCAGGGAGTCCAGGCGATGCTCATAGAAACAGTGGTGCCGAGACTTGAGGACGAGACCAACCTGCTGCTAGGGCGCATGACCGACAATCGAATGAACGTCAAGTTGGAAACTCAACGGGATCGGGCCTCCGGGAACGGAGATCCACGGGAGACCCTAGACATCATCGTGAGCGACGAGCTAGGGCCCAGAGGTTATGAAATGTTCAGTGGCGGTGAAGCATTCCGGGTTAACCTGGCCATGCGTATAGCCTTGTCGAAAGTCCTAGCTCAACGCACAGGAGCACCGCTGCCAACACTGTTCATAGATGAAGGCTTTGGGACACAGGACGCTATTGGTCGAGAACGTATCTTGGATGTGATAAGCGCAATCGGAAACGACTTCGAAAAAGTCCTGGTGATCACTCACTTAGACGACCTGAAAGAGGCCTTCCCAGTGAGTATCGAAGTCTTAAAAGACGTCAATGGATCCACATTCTGGATCAACTGATTCTACTCTCAGGAGAAAGTCTTGACTTTGTTGCCCAGTAACGATATCCAAGTACGCCAGGCTTCACTAGAGCACTTGGACACCATAGTCGACTTCAACATCGCCATGGCCAAAGAAACCGAGGACAAAGACCTGGACATTGAGATGGTCAAACTCGGAGTCGAGGCAATACTCACCCAGAACGAGATGGGCTTCTATCTAATAGCGGAATGTACTGGACTCCCCGTTGGCCAATTAATGGTTACCTATGAGTGGAGCGATTGGCGTAACGCGTTTTTCTGGTGGATCCAAAGCGTGTACGTGATTCCAAAGTTTCGGCGTCGGGGTGTCTACAAGTCTATGCACCTATACGTGGCCACGGAGGCCCATAGACACAAAAATGTTGGCGGCCTGCGACTCTACGTAGACAAGGACAATACCGTGGCCCAGCGCGTCTACAGCAGCCTTCACATGAGTCCCACTCATTACGACATGTATGAAATTGAATTCGCTACCCGTCCGGACCGGTAACAACAACCAGACGCTAGGAGAGATATCATGCTGCCATCAAGCATTAAACAGTTCGCCACCAAGAATCATCGGGGTGTCCTGACTTGCTTCCGAAAAAACGGTATGGCTCAGATGAGTATCGTTACTTGCGGTTCATACAAAAACGGGGTGGCATTCTCTACCACGGCTGACCGGGCCAAGTTGATTAACCTGCAGCGAGACCTCCGCTGCTCACTGATGATATCCCAGGAGGACTGGTGGGGCTATGTTGTACTAGAAGGTAGAGCCACTATTCTCTCCTCACACAACACTCCCGCCAACGAACTTCGCGACACCCTGCGTGAAGTCTACATAGCCGCCACCAACAGCGACCATCCCAACTGGACCGATTACGACCAAGCCATGGTCAAGGACCAACGAGTGGCAGTAATTGTCATACCAGATCACTTCTATGGGACTGCAATATAAATTATTCTGGCACCGTGGAACCTTTAAGCCTGAAATTCCAAAGGTTTCATGGTTTCCTATCATTATCTCAACGTCTGCAGCAACGATCGTTTTCAATTATTTACATATCATTCTGGCTAGATTAACTTGGGCACGAGCCATCTAGGCATCTACCTTCAGATGCTAAGATTCTGCCATCGATAATTGGAGTTCGGAGCACCAACACCACTAGGAGACACTATGGTCGACGACACGGGACGGGAAGAACTGCACAAAGCAAAACAGGACTACGAACAGAGGTTGGCAGACGCTTTAAGCCGTCAAAAAAACCCCAAACCTGCTCCGAAAACCAGCTACGGAATGGATTTAAACTCAGTCTATTCCCCAGAGGACCGGTCAGACCAAAATTACCTACGCGACCAGGGTTTTCCCGGTGACTACCCCTTCACCCGCGGCATTCGACCTGACATGTACCGAGGGCGTCTCTGGACTATGCGTCAATACGCTGGCTTTGACACCGTAGAAGAAACCAACCAGCGGTTCCGGCACCTACTGACCCAAGGTCTTGGAGGTATGAACGTAGCCTTTGACCTGCCTACCCAGCTGGGCATGGATCCGGACGACCCCCAGGCCACCAGCGAGGTCGGGAAAACCGGCATCGCTTGCCCGTCTGTGCGGCAGATGGAGGCGCTATTTCAGGATTTACCCTTAGAACAAGTCACACCGTCTCTAACAGTAAACGCATCGGCTCAGTCGGTACTGTCCATGTACGTGGTCACAGCCCAGAACCAGGGAATCCCATTGGAACAGATCGGGGGCACAACACAAAACGACATCCTGAAAGAGTTCATAGCCAGAGGGAATTACATATTTCCACCCGGGCCGTCACTGAAGATGGGCGTAGATCTCTTTGAGTACTGTGCCGAACACCTTCCCCGATGGAACTTCATAAACATCTGCGGCTACCATGTGCGCGAAGCCGGTTCCAGCCTGGTGCAGGAATTAGCCTTCGCGTTTGGTAACGCTCGCGCCTACCTCGACGAGGCCATCTCTCGGGGAATGAACGTTGACGACTTCGCACCCCGCATAGCCTTCAACTTCAGCGTGTTCAACAACGTGTTAGAAGAAGTGGCCAAATTCAGGGCAGCTCGCCGAATCTGGGCCAGGTTATTAAAAGAACACTACAATGCCAAGAATCCCCGTTCCCTTACCTTCAGGACTGGAGCAGGAAGCGGCGGTAGTACCCTAGTTGCCCAACAGCCTGAGAACAACGTGGTCCGTGTGACGCTTCATACAATCATCGCTGCCATGGCGGGGGTTCAGTCGATGCATACGGCTTCCATGGACGAGGCCCACGCTCTCCCATCGGAAGAGGCCGCCACGCTGGCGCTCCGTACCCAGCAGATCGTTGCCTACGAGAGCGGACTGGCTGACGTAATTGACCCGCTTGGCGGCTCCTACTACATAGAAAACCTAACTGACCAGATAGAGGAGCAAGTTGACGTCTACATGAAGCTTATAGACGAACGAGGCGGCATGGTGGCAGCCATCGAGTCCGGCTGGGTTGTTCACGAGATTGCAGAATCAGCGTACCGGTTTCAACGGGACGTTGAGCAGGGCGACAGAGTGGTGGTTGGGTTAAACCGGTTCACAACCGACGAAATTCCACCAATCGAGTTACACCGTCCAGATCCCAGTGTTGCCAAAGGTGTTATCACTGAAGTTGAGACTCTCAGAAAAGAACGGGATTCAGTCAAGCTAGCCCGAACTCTGGACAACGTAAAAGCTGTGGCCAGCGAAGGCGGTAACCTGATGCCTTCTACCTTGGAGGCTATCCGATCCTGGGCCACAGTAGGGGAAATCTCAGAAACATTACGTGAAGTGTTTGGAGAGTGGCAAGCTCCTAACATCACCTGATTGCACGGTTTCAAGATTTCGAAGGCTCCTACACAGAACCAACCGATTATAAAGTTCGGCTGCGAATCCTAGCAGACCCCAAAGGTCGAGCAAGGTAATTTGACTTTTTCAGGTGGTTCTAGCAGCTCAAGATAAGCTCCCACTGCATCCAGCATAGTGATGCCATATCGAATAGGCTAAAAGGGGTGAATATTTAGATCTAATTCGACCTCGGACTTCATTGCGGAGAACCAGGTACATTCATACCCAAACTTTCTGTTACAGAAACGCCTAAACCTGACACTTAGAGCAAAAATAGGTGCCCCGAGCACGTACTCTGATGGTCGTCATTTTAGTGCCGCAATTGGGACAGGACGCCTTAATATCCCTCGGGTGGCTCCAGGTCATCATGGCAGTCGGTGGGTTTGGCCAATCCTTTTCACGGGCTCGATCGTAAACACCGTAGGCTGCAGAAAGCGCATCTTTAATTGACAGATGCAGTTGCGCCACTTCAGATATGGACAGTTCTGACCCAGGCTTCTCGGGGTGAATCCCTGCTAGGAAAAGCGACTCATCAGCATAAAGATTACCAAGACCGCAAGCGATGGACTGCTCTAGCAGAAGCGCTTTTACCGGAGCCTTCTTGCCTGAGAACGATTCCGCCAGGGTTTCTACGGTGAATCCGTCCTCAAAAGGCTCGGGGCTCATCTCAGGCAGAACCTCATCCGGGGAGTCAACCAGCCACAGTTTGCCGAACTTTCGTCCGTCTTGGAATCGAATCTCCCGACCGTCATCTAGTGGGAAGAAATGACGCGTGAGTGGATCTGATTCTTGGCACTTGTGTTGCACAAGAAGTCTACCTGTCATACCTAGGTGGATAATAAATACCGCCGGAGAGGCTCCAGAGAGTGGAAACATCAAGTACTTCCCCTTGCGTTGTACATCCTGGATTGTCCGGTTTTTCAATCCCTCAGCTAGCTCGAGAGCCGATGGTTTTTTTACCGTGTTAGCCCAGGTGATGTTGGAACCGGTAATGGTACAGCCTGGCAGCCCAAACCGGATTAGATTCCGGCGCGTGTTTTCCACCTCAGGTAGTTCAGGCATGTTGTGCAAGTCCTCCTGACAGGTCACGAATTCTCAATTGAACATAGATATTCTATAGGGTGATACCCTTTACGACGAGTTCTCTTCTTAAACCTAACCAGATCACAAGGTGATTGCATGAAATTCGGACTTTACAGCTCAATAGCCAACCCGCCTCGAGGAGAAGACCTCCCCAGATGCGTAGACGAGGTCATTAAGGAAGCTCAGTTAGCGGAGCAAGCTGGGTTCGATTCATGCTTCTTTGGCGAACACCACCAGGATAAAGACGGTTTCTTGCCTTCTCCGCTGATTGTGTGCGCAGCAGTCTCAGCATCTACCAGTAAGCTACGAGTTGGCACGTCAGTTATTTTGCTGCCACTGCACCATCCAGTGCGCCTGGCTGAAGACGTAGTAACCTTGGATATCGTCTCTAATGGTCGTGTAACTCTAGGTGTTGGTTTGGGCTATCAACATGCCGATTTCGACGCGTTCGGCGTAGATATGGAAAACCGGGTGGAGCTTTTTGAAGAGAAGGTCCAAATCATTCGAGGATGCTGGTCTGGAAGGGAATTTTCCTTCAACGGCCAACACCATGAGATTAAGAACCTACGGGTGATGCCTGACCCGATACAGCAGCCACACCCGCCCATATGGATTGGAGCGAGTGCCCGAGTGAGTGCTCGTCGAGCAGCAAATATCGGGGACGCTATTGTCACAACACCCAGCACAACCCTGGATAACACCAGCCAGCTAATCAAAGAATACAAAGTGGCAGCGGAGGCCGCAGGCAAGATACCAACTCCGATAATCATGCGCGACGCCTGGATAGCGAAATCCAAGAAGGAAGCAGAAGACATCTACGGGCCGGAGGTGTTATCAGCTTATCGATACTACTGGAAGAACGGTTTACGAGAATTCCAATCAATTAAAGATGAGTCGGAACTAACACTAGACCGCATTGCCAAGGATCGCTTGATTATGGGTGATCCAGAAGAGTGCCTGGACGAATTCCAGCGCTGGAGTGAGGGCACTGGAGCCGACTCCTGTCTGCTTCGCCTGCGTCATGCCCACTCAGGAGGTCCGTCCCACACCCAAATTATGAAGACAATAGACCTTATTGGAGACCGGATTATCCCATACATGGTCTCGAACAAACGGTAAGGAAACCGACGTGTCCTAATCCCAGGGCTTCTCAGCTGAGGCATTGCGTCCAGAGATGCGACCAAATGCCAGGCATTCTCCTATATTGCCGGTGCCCTGGTAGAGAAAACTGTAAATCGAACCAAGTTCCCCTGCGCTATAGAGCCTAGGCAGTGGGCTTCCATCTGGTCGGATTACCTGCGCCTTTCCGTTGCGCTTAGGACCACCCTGAGTATTCAGCATAGACGGAGATAGTTCTAACGCGAAAAATGGTGCCTCTGCCAATGGATCAAGCATCATTGTCCGCCCAAAAACTGTGTCTGTTCCGGCAGCAGAATCTTTGTTCCATCTACTAACCGTGTTTTCCAAGGTGGATGCATCCAAGTCAATCAATTTGGCCAATTCTGAGATGGTGTTCCCCGTCTTAATCCAACCCCTTGCTAGTTCCGCCGTATTATCATCGCTCCAGTCATATCGGTCTATCAACGGGTTCCAACCGGCCTTGGGATCCTTATCGTACAAAGGCCCGGAAACAAACATTTTGTGGTCGAATATCATGTACATAGGGCAGGGTGTGAGCAAGGGACCCCATCGGCCGGACTCGTAAACCTTACCGTGAGAGGTCTTTCGTTTCTCGTCAGCAAACCTATTAGCGTCTGGACCGACCACAATCATACCGCCATCCAACACCTTAGAAAAATGGAGAGCAACCATTGAGAAGGTAGTACGGTACTCTGGCACCTTCAACGCCATGGACGGGCCTGCATAGTTGTTCATGTGCCAAAGGTCCGCGCCAGCCTGCATGGCCATTGTCACCCCATCACCCTCGTTATAGGGTGAACCTGATGTATAGCAATACGGAAGCCCTGGTAGGTAATTCCTGATCATCTCCTGGTTGTTTTCAAATCCACCACAAGTAAGAATCACTGCTCGGTTGGCTTTTACGTATACCGGGTCGCCTCCATGATCAACCCTAACTCCCAAAATCTCGCCGCTGCCGTTGCGTTGAATAAGTTCTCGGGCTGGAGATTCGTACATGACCTCAATCTCCCTCTCGCCCACAACCCGCTCAAATAACTGCCAAGTGTTCGAATATCCGACTATCGGCCCTTCATGGAACTTATGGGTACTGCCGCTGCCTGGAAGCTGCGGAAATTCGATGCCTTCTGGTGGGTGTTGGTGTTCTTGAGGGTCACCGCCGATGCTAGTTAGCCAATCGTTGTTCTGACCGATCTCGTCGGCCCAAGCCTGAACTACATCTTCCGCGACGGTGAAAGGCCCACAGAGAGCGTTGAAATACTCAATAGCATCTTGCCGAGGCTCGGCATTCAGATAACCCTGGCCTGCAACCCGAGTATTTCCTCCTTCCTCTCCTTTGGGAGCCTTCTCTACTATCAACACCGATGCACCGGAGTCTTGGGCCGTGATGGCAGCTGATGCTCCCGCGCCACCAAACCCAACTACAACCACATCTGCTTCTTTATCCCATCGTGTAGGCATCTCACCGCGATTCAACATTTGCATCCTCAAATGGTCTGAAAAATGATCCGAAATCAAATTACGTGGCCAATATATCAGGGTTCGTCCTGATATTTACTTCTAAAAAGTCCTTAACCTACGCTGTTCCCTTCATCCACGTATGAAGTTGTACCCACCGTGGATATCTTGATTTGCTGCTTGTAAGTTTTAACGCCCATATCGTATTCAGCTTCGTGTATCTCTACGGTCCAAGCCACCTCACTAGGAGCACCTTCAAGGGCTTCTTCTAGCACTCTACCGTACATACCCTCACCACCGGACAAGCCCAAAATCCTCAAAATCGTAGGGGTGACATCATAGTTTCCGGAAGGAGCGTCCAATTTAACATTGGACTTGAAACGTGGGCCCCGAGCGAAAAGTATATTATTCATTTCATGTTTACTCATTGAACCGTGCTGGCCAGTGCCTGGCTCCCCATAGGTAGAGTAAGCAGTCCCTGCGTAGCCAGCTTCGTTGGTAAGAGAGTCCCATTTAAACGACATGGTCAGTTCAGGCACCCGTGGTCCCTCATTACCAACCAAAGAGGCTGGAAGCGTTCCCGGTATCCCGGGAACCGCATCCGACGCTGTGATAGTGCCACACCAAGGCTGGGACATCAGCCACGCGGCCAGCCGCTTGGTAGTGTCCAAATCACCCGGTTGAGTGTAGAAAAGAGCCGCACCTCCGTTCTGGGCAACAACCACACCTCCTTCGTCTCCACCCAGGGCGAACCCGGCCTCATGGACCAAGGCTTCCACGCCTGCAATTTCAGAAATAGTCGAGTATCCGTGATCAGACGCCACAATAATATCGGTGTCTTCGGCCCGTCCCGATTCATTTAGCCACTGCAAAATATCTCCGAACTGACCATCTGCCTCCCTGATAGAAGTATCCGAGAGATGAGAACCTACTCCAGCAGCATGCTGGGACTTATCCGGCTCGGAAGACCAAATTAGTGCAACTGCGGGTTCTCGTTCAGGGAGTACATACTCAGTCATAATCCTGGTTGCATGGGCCATCCTCATTGTGTTGGGCTTGGTTTCTTCCGGCCAGGGCCCAAACCGGTCGATCAGGGATTCATGCAAGTCCGCAGGAAGAGCAAATGTAGGGTGTATCGTTGCGCCGCCTGAGTCTTCAGCTGTGGGGTTATGAAGATACATGTTGCCGCTAGTTCCAACTCCAATGGCCACATATTCTTTTCCGTGCTCAGCAAGTATCTGACCTAGCGTGGGAGCCAACAGTACTGGAACACCCGACCTGGCAACCTGTGCCAATTCCGGTTCCATAGCCGGCATAGCCTTATCGGAGTCAAATTCTCTGATCATCAACCGGTTACCCGACAGTCCATGCCCCCCAGAGGCCATGCCTGTGACCATGCTAGATGCATTGACCCTGGTCACAGAAGGGAACACCGAATGATGATTGGTAAACGTGACTCCTTCAGAGGCAAATGCCGCTAGATTCGGCATCAACCGAGGGTTAACCTGGGCAGGTTGAAGTCCATCGAATATAAAGACCAATACTGAGGACATGGCATCTCGCTTTCTTTAATTCAGGATCGGCGACAAGGCTTTAATAGTCCGTTCGTAGGACTCTTTGAGTCCTCCAACCGGCACCGGTGCTATGATGGGCTTTGTCAGACCCATCTCCCTCAATTCTTCAATTCTGGCCAGACAAACTTCAGCTGATCCAACCACACCTACTTCATCTTGCATCGACTCTCCGATAGCTGACGCCATAGCCAGGTTATCTGAGTGGTCTCTCCCCCGTTGAGCATGCTCCATCTCGACCTGAAACCCGGTGCTGCGGAAGAAATCTTGGTAGTGTGTGCTGCTGGCGTATCGGGCAATCTGTCTCTGCAAGCTGGCTCGACCAGCGGCAATATCGTCAGTCACAGCGACTCTGAGGTACCCCGATATAGCAACCTCAGAAGGATCTCTCCCAACTTTGACTGCGCCACCCTGAACTATTTTTATCGCCTCTTTGAGATAATGAGCAGCGGTCCAGCTGAGGAGGACACCATCGGCCACCTCACCCGCCATCTCCAGCATCCGTGGGCCCAGAGCCGCAATATATATAGGCAACCTATCTTTAGGGGCAGAATCGCCCAATGAAACATCACTTACCGCAATAGCTTTGCCTTGGTAGGATATTTTCTCACCTTGTAATAAACCACGCACGATACGGGTCAAATCACGAAGATGTTCCATAGGTTTCTCGAATCTCAATCCGTGCCCGTCTTCCACTGCTGGACGGTTGCCCACACCGAGACCAAGTATGAACCGACCATTAGAAACAGACGCTAACCCCGCAGACGACATGGCGGTAACCAACGGAGACCTTGAGAACATGGGCAATATCCCGGTTCCCAAGCATATGCGCGTAGTTGCTATTGCAATGGCAGTGAGCTGGGTCAACGAATCTCTCCCTGAGCCTTCAGTCATCCAAAGCTCGCGATAGCCGTGTTCTTCGGCGAGCACTCCCAGGGATTCGATATCGGCGGCACTTAATTGGGCCTCGTTCCCAAGTCTGATTCCTAGAAATGACATTTCGTGCTCCAAAAGGCGGGGTTAATAGATTAGCCTGCGCCCAAGCGTAGGGCACCGAACAGATAGGCAGTGGCAAAGGTTCGATAGGGTGACCAACGGCTGGCTATCTCTTCCACCTGACTGTCGTTCACATCTTCTCCGCCAAAGAACATACGTGACACGATTCGTCTAAGAGCAAGGTCTCCCAGTGGCAGAGCGTCTGGGCGGCCAACGCCTCGAATAAGCGCCCACTGAGCGGTCCAGAGCCCAACACCGCGAAGAGCAGTCAACTTGTTGACAATCTCTTGGTCAGTCAAGTCGTCCATATACTCAAGACAAACTGCGGGGTCCAAAGCCGTCACGGCAAGACCGTGGATGTACTCTGATTTGCGTTGAGTTAGTTTCATGGTGTGGAGTTCAGCAGGAGATGACTCTCGGATTGCCTCTGGCTTAGGGAATGCATAAAAAGTCTCTCCGCCAAACTCGGCACAGTGTCCAAATGTCTCAACCATGAGTGTACGGATTATCCGGGCCACACCAGTGGATATTTGCTGGCCCAACACCGCCAGCACCAACGCCTCGAAAACGGTGGCTGTATGTGGCACATGCAGGCCGTAAAGTTTTTCGATTAACCCGCTCATGGCCTTGTCCCCAAGGGTCAGTCCATAGAACGGCGCCAAGTCCTGGTCAGCCCCCAGTAGCCAAGAAATTCTAACCTTTGCCAGGGCGACGTCCTCGGGCTCCAATACAGCTCCCTGCAATTCCATGGTCAATTCCGGGGCATCAACTGTCCCTATAGAATGCACTTTGGCCAAAACCAGTTTGTCACCCAGATTAAGTAATCTACTGTAAACTCCGTCTTCCATGTTATCGGAGCCATATCGACTTTGAAAATAAGTGTGATATCCAGCAGTCAGTTCAAAGTCAAATGGAGCAACAGGATTAATGGAGGTAGCCAAACTCTCTGTCGGCATCACCCTCCTCCAATCTTGGCAGTGCCCACCAGATAATGACGTGAACCGGCCGGATCAAGCTCTGTCCGCAGCAGATTAACCGTATCTGCGGTCCAAGCAGGAAATGCTAACGATTCACGCTTTGCAAAAACCTCAGCTATTTTCTGGAGACGGCCATTCGGCACTCCACGGCGTACCCGACCAAGCGTCAAATGGGGCGAAAAGGAACGTTTCTCTTCGGGAAGACCCAAATCGACTACCGTGTCATCCACTGCAGACTGTAACTTAGACAGGCCTTCGAGATCACCTTCTACGCCCGTCAATAACACCCTGGGATTACAGAGATTTGGAAAGGCTCCAAATCCGGCAATCTCGAGCTTTAACGGACTAAATCTTGCGGTGACTGCTGGCAACGCCATAAGAACCCTGTCCAGCATATCAACGGAGATATTGCCCATAAATTTCAGGGTCAGATGAATACCCTCAGGCCTAACCCAGCGAACATCTTGCCCAATCTCCGAATCAAATTGCCTAACCGCTTCTTCAAGGGCCTGGATCCCATCTAGTGGAACCGGAATTGCAACGAAGGAGCGAATCTGCTTTTGCCTAGTCCGGATCACTTTTTTTCGCCTCCCTAAGCCTTCCATACCACTCTGCCAGGTCGTTCAAAGAATACTTGGCATTGGCCGGACTAGGATTTGGCACAACGAACACTGAAGAGGAGCAAATCATGCGTCCTTGCAGGCCCAACTCCGGTTTCTCTTTTACTCCTTCCCCATACTGGAGATAGGCCTTGTATGCCATGAGCCCATGGAAACAGACTAGTTTGGGAGCGTTTTGCAATATTTTATCTTTGAGCACCGGTGCCCACTTTCTGAAATCTGCAGCCCGTAGTCCTGAGCCCATTGGCGTGGGCCGCTTGACCACGTCGGTAAAACCGATACCATCGTCCAGCAGGGTGGCATCTTCATCAGCGGTGACGTGCCTCTCCACCAACTTTGAAAGATTAAACGCTGGCCAGAAACGATTCCGCGGGTTCGCGAAATAATGACCCACTTCAGCTGAGTAAAAGGACGGATTCAATCCCACAAAGACCAAATCGAGCCCCTCCTTCAGGTGGTCCGGCAGGGTTATCCAGTCGCAGACCAAGGTATTGTGATCACTCACAGTCCGAACAGCTTGGCAGCATTTCCGAAGAGTAGTGCGGTTTCGGCTTCTGGTGCAAGGCCCGCACCCTTTACCTGCTCCAAAGGACGGGAGATTTCCATCAGCGGGAAGTCGCTAGCAAACATGACCTTACCAGCCCAAGCCAGGTCTGAAACCGCAGAAAAAACTTCCGGACGGTAGAGAAAAGGAGAGGCAGCAGAGTCAAAATAAACGCTTTTAAGAGCCTCTTTGACCTCAGGCATAAGGGTGTAGAACGGAAGACCGCCACCCCAATGAGCACAGATAATGGCATTTCCAGGGTAGTTCTGAATGAAGCGGTAGAGCTTATCTGGAGTCGTAGTTCCCTTGCCGGGGTACCTGTGTCCTACAGGTTCAGACGAGTGAACCAACACAGGCATATGCTCGGAGCGGGCTAACTCCATTACCGGGGCCATGACCTCCACATCAGTTATGTCAAACCCCTGAGTATCAGCATGAAGCTCGCCTATCCCTACTAATCCAGCAGACAGGCAACGTTTTCCTTCCGAGTAGGCAACCTCACCCCAGACCGGATTCACCGAGCAAAGACCAGATAACCTATCTGGGTGGTCTGACACCGCCTGGATGATGTAGTCGTTGACCTCACGGGCAATCTCGAAGTCGGTCCACCCCATGCCCATCACCACAGCTCGGTCTATACCGCCATTATCCATGGCGACAAGCAAGTCTTCAACGGACGCCATACGAGCGGTGGAGTCTGAAAGCAGCTCGGAAAATGTGGCATCGCGCTGGGCAATCTCCGCCCTGCGATCTTTAAAAGACGGCGGTAGGATATGGCAGTGAGAGTCTATTATCAAGACTAAATCTGTACAATCATCAAAAAATAACGAGTGGGTGTCGAGTATAGCATCGCCATTGATCGGTTGGACGATACCAGATCGGCCTCACCCTACCAAAATACCCGACCGCTGTTAGGGCCTGGTCTGCCCCTTACCGACTATCACCCATTTGTAAGAAGTTAGCTCCTTCAACCCCATCGGGCCTCGAGCGTGAAACTTCTGGGTACTGATACCGACTTCAGCCCCTAGCCCAAATTGGCCGCCATCGGTGAACTGGGTGCTAGCATTCACGTAGACCGCCGCAGCGTCGACCTCATCCAGGAACCTAGTAGCGGCTGCGTCATCTTCGGTGATAATGGCCTCGGAATGTCCGGAACCGTATGTATCTATGTGTCCCAAGGCCTCTTCCAGGGAATCCACAACCTTCACGGCTGCAATCAGAGAAAGAAACTCCCTACCCCAGTCATCTTCGGTGGCCGGTAACGCTGAACCTAGTGCTTCCAATCGTAATATACTGAGGGCTCTGTTGTCACAATGCAATTCGACTCCGGACCCGGTCAGTTCTTTGGCCATCAAAGGTAGGCCTGCCGCTGCTATATCCGCATGTACCAGCACTGTATCCAAGGCATTACATATGGATGGGCGCCGAACTTTGGCGTTGTGAACAATCTCAACCGCCATATCCAGGTCTGCAGCCTTATCAACATAGGTATGGCAAACTCCAATTCCCCCGGTCACGGCGGGCATATTAGCGTTCTCAGCAACAAATCTGACCAGACTGGCTCCCCCGCGTGGGACTAGCAGGTCTATGTATTCATCCATTTTGAGCATGGCGTCCACCAAACTCCGGTCAGGGTTGTCAACAAACTGGACCGCATCCTCTGTGACTCCAGCATCAATTAAGGCCTTTCTAATCAGGGCCACAAGAGCAGTGTTGGAGCGGATCGTCTCTTTGCCGCCCCGCAATATGCATGCATTTCCCGCCTTGAGACACAGACCAAATATGTCGACGGTGACGTTTGGCCTAGCTTCGTAGATACTGCCGACCACACCTAGAGGCACTCGCCTGCGACTAGTGACCAGCCCGTTGGGCAGGGACGATGTCTCAATGACTTCGCCAATGGGATCCGGTAGTTCAGAAACCCTTTGAATCTCGTCAGCCATACCCTCAAGACGGTCACTAGTCAGAAGAAGCCGGTCCAAGAGCGATTCGTCCAAACCCTCAGCCTTAGCTTCTTGATAATCCTCTTGGTTAGCCAACAGAACGGCTTCCTGTTCTGTACGAAGGAATCCGGACAAGTTAATCAGCACATGGTTCTTATCATCGGTAGATAGCCGGGCCAGCTTCCGTGAAGCTTGTCGGGACAATTTACCTAGCGCTTTTATGTCCTCAGCAGTCTTGTTCATCATGATTAATGCCTTTTATCAACGCCCTACAGAAGAACCAGATTATTACGATGCACCACTTCCTGGCCGTAGTGATAACCCAGGGTCGCTTCAATCAATTCTGAGTTCATACCTTGGATTCTGCCAATGTCCTTGGCATCATAATTGGCTATACCGCAAGCTATCTTGACGCCATTGGAATCCACCACATAGATGGACTCACCGCGGTTGAAATCACCTTCGACGTCCCGGATTCCGGCAGGCAGCAGGCTCCGGTGGTCCTTGACCAGCGCCCCTGCGGCTCCTTGGTCAACAATTATACGGCCCCGCTGAGATATACCACTGAGCATCCACCGTTTGCGGGCTTCCATCTTCCCGCTGGCAGGTTTAAACAGGGTGCCCACAGACTCACCTCTGACAACACGTAAAACTACATTTTTCTCCCGCCCATGACACATGACCATTGGAATACCGGATGCGGTAACAAGTTTGGCGGCCTCCAGTTTTGTGGACATGCCCCCTCTGGCCCAAGGGTGCATGTCTCCTCCGGCCAGGCTTTCAATACCAGCGTCTACCTTTTCAACTTCCGTAATCAGTGTGGCATCCGAGTTAGTACGAGGATCAGCCGAGTAAAGACCCTCTGTGTCTGTCAAGATCAACAACAGGTCAGCGTCCACCAGGTTAGCGACTAAGGCCGATAGGCGGTCATTGTCACCAAAGACCTCGCCAATCTCATCGACGGCCACCACGTCATTCTCGTTTACCACGGGAACCACTCTTAGTTCCAACAACCGCTGCAGGGTGTTGCCCACATTCAAATACGACTGTCGGTTAGACAGGTCAGAGATGGTCAGCAGAATTTGGGCTGTTTGAGCGTCGTGGGTGGCAAATATCTCCTGATAAGTGTGCATCAAGCGTGTTTGTCCCACCGCAGCGAAAACCTGTCGAGAGGAAATATCGGTCCCTGCTTCCCCGATTCCGACACCCAGAGCTGACCGTCCCGCTGCTATAGCGCCCGACGTTACTAACAGGACTTCTCCGTCGACGTCTCGAATCTGACAGAGCTGACGGACCAAATCAGACATAGTCTCCGAGTCCAAACCGGCCTCGTTAGTCAGGGCACCGGTACCGGCTTTGATCACGATCCGGCGATAACGGAGGTTGCTGGAACTAAGATCGGTGTCTGAGGAATCTGAGTTGATAATCTGCTGATTGTCTTGACTTGCTCTGGCCATATTATGGGTTATTTAGGATTGAATTTGGGTGAAAATGAAGTCAGAGTAGGGTCTATTGAAACCATGGATATTATAGCACGCACACCTATAGCCGCCGAGAGTTACCCACAGTCGATTTGAACTTGTAACAGGCGTCTACAGGTTCTAAAATAGTAGAGAAGGGGCTGGCTTTGTCACCAGCCCCTTTTCCGGCGTGTGATTTGTTATTTTATCCGTTTGACGGAGTCTTTAACCAACAATGACCCTAAAGGGAGTACTGGAGCTACTGGACCGCAATCCCGATCACCGCGCAAGCATCGAAATCTCGGGCCAGACAGGAGACAAACCTGGTAGAGATACCCCAGCTACTGTGCGCCAGGGAGCACGGTCTGCCTTCCTAGCATCATTGTGGTGTCATCAACGGGGACCTCTTCTGGTGATTACCCCCCGTCCTGACGACGCCCGTCGCCTCCACGACCAGCTACTCACCTATCTGGGTGAAGAACAGCCCATCCACCTGATACCGGAGCCCGAGGTGTTGCCATTTGAACGCCTCGCAGTGGACTCCAACACCAGCAACCAGCGCCTGACAGCTCTTGCAGCCTTAGCAAATGCTGGCAAATTCACCGACAGTGAACCGGGCACCCGGCCCTTAATTGTGAGCTCCATTGGTTCTGCCTTGCTATATACCTTGCCACCAGAATTGATGTCCGGGGTATCTCCAGTCACAGGGGAACTGAGCCTGTGGAAGAAGGGAGACCGGATCCGAATCAACTCCCTCCTAAGTACCTGGCTGGACCTGGGTTACCGCAATGAGGCGGTGGTAGAGGCTCCTGGAAGTTTCAGTCATCGCGGTGGAATCTTGGACATTTATCCCACCGGATCCGAGTGGCCTTTACGGATAGAGCTTTGGGACGACGAGATTGACACCATTCGCTACTTCGATCCGGTGTCACAGCGATCAATACGACCTGCTGACGAGGTGCGTCTTGCTCCGGCAAGGGAACAACTCCCAGGTTTAGCCAGTCAAGAAATGATCGCTAGAAAGATTGACGCACTGGATTACACCAGATGTGGCGAAGAAGTCCGAGACCGGATGCTCCAAGAGCTCGAACAATTGGAATCAGCTCCAAACCCTGAGACTCTGTCTTTCTACAATGGGTTGGTCAACCAATCCATCCTGATAGAGTACGTCGGAACCAACGGACTAGTGGTACTAGAACGCTCAGGGCAGGTTGAGGCAGAGGCACTGGAACTAGAAGAGCGTTTTTCACGTATGCGAGAAGCCAGGGAGGAACGAGGCGAACTGCCTATTAATTTTCCCTCTCCCCATATGAATTGGGAGAATTTCTCCATCCATTTGAGCGGCGTTCCCCAAATGCAACTACAAACCTGGGTGGGCGACGACGACAAGATATTTAAGATGTCCACTCAGTACTACGGTAAGCTAGAAGACCTTGTCACGGATACGCACCAATACCAAGCAACCAATACAGCCGTCGTGGCGGTCACTCAGCACCAAGGTCGAGTCGCTGAAATACTTGAACAAAAGGGCATAGGCGTCACCCAAGCGGAAACACTCGACAGCCCGCCGTCTCCCGGTCAGGTTTTCTTGATTCCAGGCTCACTCCGCGAAGGCTGGACAGTTGATCTGCCTGACGATTCCAAAGGCCCAAGCTCGTTGGTCTTGCTGACCGACTCAGAATTATTCGGCACAGTCAAAGAACAACGATACACTCGCAGACGCAAAGCGGAGCACGGTCCAGAAGTCGTCCTGGCAGACTTAGTACCAGGTGCCCACGTGGTGCACATTGACCATGGGGTCGCACGTTTCGCCGGAACTACAAGACTGGGAGACGATGAGGACGAAAAAGAATACCTCATTCTAGAATACGCAGAGAACGATAAACTATACGTGCCCACCGATCATCTAGATCGTGTCACCGCATTTGTAGGTGCCCAGGACCAACCACCCTCACTAACCCGCCTTAGTACTGCAGAGTGGGCCAGGGTCAAGAGTCGAGTGAAAGGCGCAACCAGAGAGATGGCAGAGGAGCTACTGCGTATCAACGCCGCCCGCGCGCTAGCTGAGGGCCACGAACACGGCAGTGACACTGCCTGGCAACGCGAGCTTGAAGATTCCTTCCCCTTCGTGGAAACCCCCGACCAAGCCAGTGCCATCGTAGACGTCAAAAATGACATGGAGACCACTCGCCCGATGGACCGTCTGATCTGCGGAGACGTTGGTTACGGCAAAACAGAAATCGCCCTCCGTGCAGCTTTCAAATCCGTAAACGACGGAATGCAGGTTGCAATGTTGGTTCCCACGACAGTCTTGGCCCAGCAGCACTATGCTACTTTCAGTGAGCGACTTAGCCCCTTCCCGGTCAAGGTTGAAGTTCTAAGCAGATTCCGGACCCCAAAAGAGCAACAGGCTGTGATCGAGGGTCTCGAAGACGGCAGTGTAGATATCGTGATCGGAACACACCGTCTATTGCAAAAAGATGTGAAGTTCAAAGACCTTGGACTAGCAGTGGTAGATGAAGAACAACGCTTCGGTGTTAGTCATAAGGAAAGACTAAAGCAATTGCGTCAGCAAGTTGACGTGCTCACTCTGAGCGCCACACCCATTCCCAGAACCCTCAACATGGCATTAGCCGGAATCCGTGACCTTAGTACCATGGACTCTCCACCAGAAGCCAGGCTTCCAGTGAAAACATTTGTCTCAGAATACTCTGAAGACGTCATCAAAGAGGCCATTCTCCGGGAAATGGAACGCGGTGGGCAGGTCTTCTATCTACACAACCGAGTCCGTACCATCCACCAAGCAGCCGCGGAGATCAAGAAAATCGTTCCCCAGGCCAGAGTGATGGTTGGTCACGGCCAGATGGCCGAGTCTGAGTTGGAAGACGTCATGATGAATTTCGGCAACGGTGATGCCGACGTCTTGGTCTGTACCACAATTATAGAGTCGGGCCTGGACATGCCGAACGTAAATACACTAATTTTGGAACGAGCAGACCGTTTCGGCCTGGCGCAGCTCTACCAGCTGCGTGGTCGCGTCGGGCGGAGCGAGCACCGGGCCTACGCCTACCTACTGGCCCCCAGAGGACGCCGCATCACTGAAGCGGCCGAGCACCGTCTACAGGCTATCTTAGAAGCTTCAGAACTGGGTGCAGGTTTCCGCATCGCCATGCGAGACTTGGAAATCAGGGGTGCCGGAAACATCCTAGGCGCGTCACAGAGTGGTCACATTCAAGAAGTTGGTCTTGACCTTTATACCCAACTCCTGAACGAAGCTGTGCGGGAGTTAGACGAGGAGGTTGGCAACTCAGACCCAGATGCTCCACCTGCCGAGATGCCTAGGGTCGAGCTACCAATGAACGCCCGTATTCCAGAGGACTACATCGACCATCTACCCACCCGACTCGCGGTCTACCAGAGGCTTGCAAAGATGGACGACTCTGATTACATTCCGGAGATTCGAGACGAACTTAGAGATCGCTTCGGCCCGCTACCGGAAGAAGTCGAGAACCTACTAACCCTTGCCGCTCTTCGGGCGTTGGCGGCTGATGTAGGTGTGGAATCCATCGTCCAGGGTAACGATGCAATCGTTCTTGCCCTGAAGACACCAGTTGGTGGAGCCCGAATCCCTCTGCAAAAGGCATTAGGTCCATCGATACAGGTCGGCAACACCCAAATGCAAATGCCTTTACGACGGCTTGGCGATGAATGGCTATCACGCCTCACCAGAATCCTGGAAAGGTTCTTGGCATTCCAGGAAAATCTGCGACAGATGGCTGCATCTTCCCCTACGGATTAAGTCGATCAAGAAACCACATGACGCTGCAGGACTTGTGTTAACAACGACTACGGAATAAACATTGGAGTCGCCATACCCAAATATCTGCTAGCCCACGGAAGGTTGCCGCTCGTACTAAATCGAGCAACAGAGGATACTTTGAGACCACTTTCAATACCCAACCGGCCAACGGACTTAGAGACTAATAGAAACATAAACAAACTTTGGTTTTTAATACCGTTGGTTTTGGTTTTGGTTTCGGCGTCGGCTACTATTGCTTGCGGAACAGGCAGTGATAGCGCATCAGAAATCGGCATTACGTCGATAATTGGAGATGAATCTTCCAGCGCCGGATACAAGGCGCCCAATTTCTCATTCTCCTTGTTCCAAGGTGAAGATGTGGTCGGAGGACAGGAGTTGGACCTCCACAGCCTGATTGGGTCAAAACCTATAGTGCTCAATTTTTGGGCAGGATTGTGCCCACCCTGCCGTGCCGAGATGCCGGACCTGCAGGAATTCAATCAAGAATACAAAGATCAAGCATTACTGCTTGGTATCGACCTGGGCCAGTTCTTTGGACTTGGTAATCTGGAGGATGCCAAAAACCTGCTTAAAGAACTGGAAGTCACCTACCCAGCCGGCTCCACTGCGGACTCAGATTTGGTTAAGAACTATAAGGTCTTGGCCATGCCAACAACAATATTCATAAACACAGATGGTACGATCGTAAATAAGTGGACCGGAGCCTTAAACAGCAGCGTCCTATCGGACGAGACGACGAAGATGCTGGAGCGGTGATCTTCAAGTAATCACAGATCAATAAAGATCCTGCCGATGAATATCTAGGCAATAGCTTTTCATTTACTCACAAATTCACCATCCCACAGCCGTCATATTGCGGTATAATGTCCGGGCCCTGTCCTATGCCCAATTCCGACTGGGAAGAGGGAATACAACAGGGAAAGTCGGGGTGTAGCGCAGGGGTAGCGCGCTGCGTTCGGGACGCAGAGGCCGGAGGTTCAAATCCTCTCACCCCGACCATCTATCTACAGAAGCAATCAACCCAAATACCCAATTTGGTATCGCCCATAGATTTAAGATCTTCGCCTAAGGTTTCCGCTCAATGTAATGGCAGACTGGTTAACAACGAATCACAATCACCTATAACCTACACTAGGGTTTGAAGCTGTGTGTTGTTAAAATCGAACGCGACACGTGACTCAAGAAGTCAAGGCCGGGTTCAATAAGTCTGGCACCATATTCATAGATGTTCGGCCTAAGAGATTCACCAGAGATACCAGACTCACCCGATTATCGGTTTCGGATGTCCTTCCACAAAAGCAATTGGCATTGAAATCATGAAGGAATTTAAACCCAACTACCATTCATTAGGGTCAGAAGCAGACGACGTGATAGATACTCTATCAGAACAGGATGGAGAATCTTTTGACCATGAACAACTCGAGACCCTGACTGTCTTAACGCAGGTAGCAGGCCAGGTAATGAGCCGATACGGAATCAATGGTTTCGAAGGTTTCACCAACAGACAAGCAAAATGGGCGTGTAAACTTCAATCGTTTTTCAACCTGTCTAACCCTTTCGAAGTCCTCGTTCTCCTCCTCTTCACGTTTCAATTCTCCCAAAATGAACAATGCAACCTCGATATCGGTAAGACAGAACCGATAGACCGATCACACCCACTCAGTCAAGCTCTAATGGCCTGGGTGTGGTGGGATCCGAGTTCGGAAACAAGCCGCGCGGATCGGTTCTACCCGTGGGAGTACGGAGAAGATCGAACTAGCCGTATGGTGGCAGTCGCGTCCGGGTTGTTACCTGAACCAATAGATGTTACATCCCAGGGTGATATTCCCCAATCTCCAGCAGAAACACAGTGATTCAGCCTCGTGTATCCCCTCCATTAATGTCCTAAATATCCCAATATTTATAACTGAATCGAGAACCTGTTACCTCATAACTAATCTTAAGGGTCGTTCTGCAATCTGGTAGAGTCGGGTAGCTTCCCCAATGCCTGGTCGTTGCACCGGCAGACGATTCCTAAGAGAATGAATTATCTGAAGTTGGTGAAGTCAATGAATAATCAAACGCCGTCCGCTCCAAAGAGGCCGCAGGAATTCTCAAATCACGGTGATGTCAGGAACGATCCATGGTTCTGGCTTCGCGATATCGACGATCCCCAAACCATGGAGTATCTCGAGTCTGAAAATGCCTATACCGAAGCCATCATGGAACCTGAGAACGATCTACGAGAGAAACTATTCGAGGAGATGCGTGGACGGATAAAAGAGGACGATTCCACAGTCCCTCAGAAGGACGGCGATTATTATTACTACACTCGATTCGAAGATGGTAGTCAATATCCAATCTTCGTACGAAAGCACCTGTCACTGGATGCCAGAGAAGAGGTGATTCTCAACGTAAATGAACTAGCCGCGGACTTGGATTATTGCCGCGTTGGTAGCTTGGAAAACAGCCCTGACCACAAGTTGCTGGCCTATTCCATGGACTCCGACGGGTCAGAGAGATACACGATCTACATCAAGGACCTGGAGACTGGCAAATTGCTGACTGATGCCATCTCTGGCTCCTATTACTCTTTGGAATGGGCAAACGACAACCGGACTCTATTCTACGATGTGTTGGACGAGAACCACCGGCCGGTTAAGGTGTTTAGACACAGTCTCGGGGACGACCCATCGCTAGATGAGTTGGTCTATGAGGAGATGGATGAACGTTTCTTCGTCGGGGTATTTAAATCTTCCAGCAAGCGTTTCATTTACATCGGGGCTTCGGGCAATAACATGTCCGAGTGGCGGTTCCAAGACGCAGACGTTCCCAAGAGCACGCTAACACTGATTGAACCGCGGCGCGACAACTTTGAGTACGACGTGGCCGACCATGGCGATCGATTTTTGATTCGAAATAACGGGGAAGGTAACAAAGACTTCAAGGTTTCAGAAACACCGATAGCCGCGCCCTCATCAGCCAATTGGAAGGTCTTGGTAGACCATGAACTGGGCCGCCCCATTGAAGGCATTACTGTAGTACAAGATTACCTGATCCTTTCCTTACGCTATAACGGATTGCCTCAACTAAGAATTATTGAACACGCCACTGGCGATTCCTTTGACCTAACTTTTGACGAAGAAGACTACTTCGTTAGCTTGATTGAAGGCAGGGAATGGGATTCCAGCACATTACGATATTCCTACACTTCACTGACCACTCCCTCAACTATTTATGACTACAACATTAAAACCAGAGACCGTGAGTTAAAAAAGCAAACCGAGGTACTTGGAGATTTCTCCCCGGATAAATACGAAGCCAAAAGGATATTCGCTCCGGCCAGTGACGGAACTCTGATTCCCATATCCATCGTTTACTCCAAGGACACTCCTCTAAACGGTTCTGCCCCTCTCTATCTGTACGGGTACGGGTCCTACGGGATAGTCGTAGACTCTAATTTTGGCTCGGCTCGCCTGAGTTTAGTGGATCGGGGATTCATATTTGCCGTAGCGCACGTTCGGGGTGGAATGGACCTGGGTTGGGACTGGTATGAAAATGGCAAGCTGCTTAACAAACGAAACACCTTCACAGATTTCATAGCCTGCGCCGAGTATTTGGCCGACCAGAATTACACCCAAAAAGGCAGGATCATCGCGTCGGGCGGCAGCGCCGGCGGTATGCTGATGGGTGCCGTGGTTAACCTACGCCCAGATATGTTCAAAGCCGTTGTTGCCGACGTCCCCTTTGTGGACGTGCTTAACACAATGCTAGACGACACCCTTCCTCTCACTACCATGGAATACAATGAGTGGGGAAATCCCCAAGTGAAGGACTTCTACGACTACATCAAGACCTATTCGCCCTACGACAATGTTCAACGACAAGAATACCCGCACATGCTAATAACCGGCGGTATCAGTGACCCCAGAGTGACCTATTGGGAACCAGCTAAATGGACTGCCAGCTTGCGCGACTCTAAGACCGACAACAATCTACTTCTGCTGAAGATTCACATGGATTCTGGACACGGCGGAGCATCCGGTCGGTTCGACCGGCTTAAAGAGGTCGCCCTGGAATATGCCTTCGCCCTGAAAGTCTTTGGACTGACCGGAGCGGCTGATTCAACAAGCTAAAGTACCATTAAAATGAATCGGATTCCTAGAAACGAACCCGATCGGAACGGCCACTAGTATGCCATTGAAAGACGGCCGCTTGCTCCCCAATTGGTAGCAAACCCGATTGCTCCAGAATGTAGATTAATGAGGGTCCATGATGCATAGAACCAAGATTGAGAATACAGTTGTCGCCTATCTTGATAATGATGACAGCCCCGATATTACCAACCCGATCCATTCAACCGAAGTCGCAAAGGCATACGGGTTCGACGGCCCCCTTGTCGGTGGAGTCACAGTGTGGGGATGGGCCACAGAGACGATCCTGACCGCTTTAGGTGAAGACTGGCTAGAACAAGGATGGGCCGAGTATTCATTCCGACATCCCACGTTTCCCGGCGACCAGCTAACCGTCAGGGCAACGTTGGATGAAGACTCGCCAGTCGCGTCCTGGACTGTAGAAATGGTCAACCAAGAGGATATCACCTGCGTGTCAGGCGCTGTTGGACTTGGGAAATCAGCCTGGAATCAAGAATTCATTCGCCCGAACACAATCGTTCCAACCGCTGAATCAGACAACAAGGGTCCATTGACCCTTGATAACGCAAAGACCGGAGAGGATTGGTTAGCAGCGGAGCTTAATTTCTCTGAACACGAACAAAGGGAGTTCATCGCCACCAAACAGCATACCAACAATCCGCTGTTCGTAGGTGGTAACGCCATCGCCCATCCCTCTTGGTCTGCAGGATGGGCTGAGAAACTTCTACGTCACAATTTTGCCATCCCTAGTTCAATGCACACCAGGAGCCGAGTGCAGCATCACAGTAAGATACCTGTCGGCACCACAGTGTTCGGCGGCGCCCACCTACTAGAAGTCTACGAGCGAAAGGCCCATCATTTCGCCAATTATGATGTCCTTTTAGTTGATAGCCAAGGCTCAGAATTAGTTCAACTACGCCATTGGACCATCTTCAAAATCGCCACGGTCGAAGAACGAGCACAGGTTACTGATTAAATCATAGATCCAGCGACGATTAATATGATTTATTCAAAACACAAAGCAGTGTATATTTTCAAAATAAGCCGCTTTTTGACCTCATATCTACAATCTAATCCCGAGGCTCTGCGTAGTCGTTATATTTATCCCGATTAAAGCCTTCATGGAATTGGACTAAATTTCCGTCGGGATCATAGACGAATACCGTTCTCATTTGCCCAGCGGCATCTCTGAAATCAGAAATATCCCCTGCTACATTGACTCCCCGTTCAGCCAACATTTGAGCGTGGGATTCAATGTCGTCTACCTGAAAGGCCAAGTTGGTGATGCCTTTCTCGTCGAATTTTCTAGGGCCGCCTTCTACCCCATCCGGATGAGAAGTTAAAACCAAGACTGGCTGGGGCGTGTCAGCATTATCAAAATATATGTCGGCTACTGACCTAGTGGTCCTCAACCGCGAGTACATCCCCAAAGATTCTGCGCCAGGTCTATCCAACATAGGCTGAACATGGGTTTTCACCGTCAGACCAAGAATATCGCGATAGAACTCCAGCGATCTTTCCACATCTGATACACACATATGGATATGGGAAATGCCTTTGATCGACAATCTCTCCTCCGTTAATTCGAAAATTCGGCTATTAAATATTGTTAGACGGAACTCTCGGCAATTACATTATTTCGAAGTATTCCAATCTCCGGGATCTCTACTTCTACCACGTCACCATCTTTCATACCCTCAACCGCACCTGGTGCTCCAGTTAATATCAGGTCACCAGGATGCAATGTGACGAACTCACTGATTCGGCTCACGGTCTCATAGCAATTGAATGTCATGCCAGACGTACTGCCACGGTCAGTTTCCTTTCCATTGACCCGAGTGATGATCTCAACTCCTTGGGGATCAAGGTCGGTTTCGATCCAAGGACCTACCGGCCCGAATGTATCGCTGGTCTTCTTACGCCAATTCGAAGGATCATCGTGCCAAGAACCTTCACTACTTACGTCATTGGCGCAGGTGTATCCCATTATGAAATGTGGAGCTTCTTCCGGCGTGACCCTTCTGGCTGGCTTACCTATGACAATGACCAATTCACCTTCGTAGTGGACGTAGTCTGATTCTTTGGGCAGGACTATCGTCTCCCCCTGTCCAATGATGCAACTGACCCCTTTCTGCCACGGTCTAAATTCCTGCGCCTCACTGACAAACCCTGCATCTAGATTCTCTACCTGGTGCGCCACGTGATCCGCGTAATTAAGACCCACGGCCCAGAAACTCTTAGGCATGGTGGGCGGTAAGATTTTTACAGAACTGATTGGGTAGCGTGCGTCGGTAAAATGATGGGTGCCAAAGATATCTCCCTGGATTACCCTAAGATGGTCACCATCAACCACACCATAACTTTGCCAACCGTTAATCTCGAACCTAGCGAACTTCATGAATGCTCCTTATGTCGACCGGATTAATAGTCTGAAAGTAGAATGCAATCATAAATGAATCAAAGGAAGTCGGGTACCCCGCCCACAAACTCCCTGCCGTGAAAGCCGACTAATTCCGTTCATATATCCAAAACACTTGGTCATCTAACGGCTCAGTGATAAGCTGAATGCCAATCCAGAAATTTACCAGGAGTCAACCATGACCCAGCCAGAAGCCCTCCACGAATTGGAACAAGGCGATTACAGGCTCCCAGATACAGGACGTCCAGTTGTGCGGTCCACTAAGGGGGTCATTTCCAGTGGTCACTACCTCACTTCCATGGCTGGAATGAGGATGCTTCTGAACGGAGGAAATGCCTTCGACGCTATGGCTGCCGCCGGGTTTGCCGCTGCCGTCATAGAGCCCATCGCCTCTTATTCCTTGGCTGCAGAGGGCGTCTTCATGCTCTATGATGCGAAAAATGACGAGATGCTGTCCCTAAGCGGGCAAGGTACAGCCCCTGGCAAAGCCACGGCCGAGTTCTACAAGTCAAAGGGGTTCGATCGCATCCCTACCGGTCCCGGAAAAGATGCTCATCTTTCCTTCACAGTACCAGGAATCGTACATGCCTACATCTCCATGTTAGAACGATACGGCACCATGACCATAGACCAAGTCCTGGCTCCTGCAATCGATTACGCTGAAAATGGGATACCCCACTACGAATACATGTTAAACCGCCTAGACAACGAGAATACCGGAAAGCAATTTGATAACTATCCTCCTGGCGGCTGGAATGTGTTTTATGACAACCGTGAGGTTCCTGCACCAGGCGATACCCTGATCCAGCCCGGACTGGCCAACACTATGAAGGCCATGTCGGCTGCAGCAGTGGAGGGCGACCGAGATGCCGGATTAAAGGCTGCCAAGGAAGTGTTTTACACGGGCTCTGTCGCCGAGACTATCGTCAATTCCGCCACAAGTGTTGGAGGAATTCTCACCATGGATGACCTCGCCAACTACACGAGTATCTTCGATAAACCTGTCTCTAGCACGTTCCAAGGATATGAGATCCTAGGCCACGATACTTGGACCCAGGCACCGATGGTGCAACAAACCCTGAACATACTTGAGCACTTTGACCTCAAGGCCATGGGCCATAACAGCCCAGAGTATATCCACACGGTCTGCGAAGCACTCAAGCTTGTCTTCGGAGACCGTGAAGCCTACTACGCAGACCCGAACTACGCAGAGATTCCCATAGACGGCCTCCTCTCTAAAGAATACGCTGCTGAGCGCGTTGAATTAATCGATCCGGAGCGCGCACTCCCAGAGCAAGCTGCTCCGGGTGACCCTTGGAAATACTCACAGGGCGTTGGCACCGTCCCGAAAGAACCAGTTCTCACTGCAGCAGCCAACGTGACGCACGACTCAAACAATCACGAAGGAACCACCCACGTGTCCGTCATAGATAATGACGGCAATATGGTCTGCGGTACCATTAGCGGAGGAGCGTTCGTAAAGTCGGTGTTCTTTCCAGAACTTGGCTGCGCCCTAAGCACACGCATCGAAATGTTCAACTGCGAAGAAGGACATCCCAACGTTGTGGAGCCTGGCAAACGCCCTCGTACAACCCTAATCAACTACATGGCCAAGAAAGACGGAAAGGCCGAGATGACCATAGGATGCCCCGGAGGCGACAACCAGGCGCAAGCCAACGTACAGTTGATCTTGAACACACTAATCTTCGGCATGGACCCACAATTGGCGGTTGAGGCACCACGATTCGCTACCGCAAACGTCTCCAATTCATTCTTTCCTCACACTTACCTACCGGGGGTATTGGAGCTGGAGGACGGGTTCCCACAGAGCACCATTGATGCTCTAGAGGCCAGAGGTCACAAGATGGCACATTCCGCCAACTGTGGCTTAGGCGCCACAGTGTCAGTGAAAGACACCAAAACCGGAAACCTAAGCACCGGAGCAGACCCCCGCCGCGCCTGCTACGCCATGGGCCTATAGTCTTTAAACGAGCGATTCAAAGCCCCAGTTATATCAGGTATAACTGGGGCTTTTATTGCAAAACAGATCAAAATGAGCCGATCTCTTAAGAGTTCCTTCAAAACCGTCCCATCCTTTGTAGAACCCAAAACAACCTGAGGCTCAGGAGCTTTATACAGGTCACGCCCGCCTAATTTCCCTTGTGACCGAGTGGGTAGAACCTCCAAAAGTGGGCACCCACGAAGAATGTTTCCCAGGTCCGCCCAGGACTATGATAGTGAGTAGACCGGGATCAACAACCATGGGAACAGGGCCGTCGGGTATCTTCAAAAACCGTTCGATCATGGTCTCTTCGGTATACCGCTCTAGGGGAATTCTCGCGTTCCGATGCAGCCAATCCCTAATCTCTTTCTTGCCGAAACCATCGCCAGCAATGGTGGCAGCGTGCTCAGGCCCCAGAGCCAGGAGAGTCTCACCGCCAGTATAGGCGTTGTTGGCTCCAGTGATGGATATGGCTCCGGCAATAATCGTCAGGATATCCTCGGCTGAACTGCCTGAGTGGTCGTTGATGTTATGGGGCGGCTCACCGGCCATTACTGTGACGGTGTTTTGGTCGGAACGGAAACCGCGCTCGATGCTAAGAGATTCCCAGGGGTTAGCCTCCTCATTCTCCGCAACACAATATGTGTACTTGGACGGGGCTCCCTGAGTAGACATATCACCCACACCCGGGCTCGCGCCACCAACATTCAACTGCACCAGCCTCAGCGCCCTCCCGATGGTGGCGTTCGGTTGCCAACCAGGCCCGAAGGCTCCAGAACCACCGTGCATCCCCAATTCCTCGCAGATCGGTCCGTTGACAATTATCAAAGGAGCACAAGGATGGGTGGTAGCCTGTATCGCATAGAGGTTGAATGCTTCGTCGCATATCGCCTCCACAGAGGCAATAATCACAGGAAAATACTCAGGCCTACAGCCAGCCATCACCGCGTTCACTGCCAACTTCTCCACGGTCGCCGAGCCCCAATTAGGTGGGATTTCACCGATAATGTCCTGCGGTTGCATGGGCGTAGCGGCCAACATATCAGCCACTCTCTCCAGCGTTGGGGGAACGACAGGTAAACCGTCAGTCCAACCACGTTCCAGATATAATCCTTGGACTGCCTCAAAATTATCATCGACTTCTAGTTGTTCAGAAACAAAATCTGACAATGGGGCCTCCACCTGGTTATAGAAATAAGGGCGGCCCTAATATGGGCCGCCCTTTGACATCCAACGTAGAGTTACTCTGGCTATCTCGAGTCAGTCAGGCCTTGCACAACCTGTTCAAGCAAGCCATCAGCCTTCTGTAGCAATTTCTCCGCTTGCAGACCACCTAGAGGATGTTCGGCAATTGCCATGGTTAATTCCGGCATACCGAGGGATCGACGTTCAACCTCGCCCAGTCGTTTAAATCGGTCAGTGCCCACAACCACTGTACGGATACCCCGTTTTTCCAGTTCTACTGCGTCGTGGATACTCCACGATGTGCAGGAGCCTCAATCCGCAAGACCAACAATCGCCGCCTGTACCGAACCAACCAATTCATCAATTACTTCTTCCTTGGCTGGTAACGATGCTGTTGGCTTTCGCTTGTACACCACGTTAGCTATCTCGTATTTCTCCCTGAGAAGCTTCTCTAGCCGCTCAAAGAGCAGGTCTCCGTTAGGCTTGCTGTTCCAAAGGAATCCAACAGACTGACCGCCTAAACCATCCAACACTGGGGCCATGGTCTGCACCATCTCCCTCGGCGCTGCTGTTGGGTTAAGAACAACCAGTTTCGACTTTTCAGTAGTGGTCATATATCACCTTAAACGACCTGATCAAGGTTGAATAATTACAAGAAGGCTAGGGCCTGCCGAATTTGATGTCAAGCAGGCCAAGTCTAATCTACTTTAGGGATTCCTGAAGAACGGGGACGGCATAGGTCCAACCGGAACTTCGATCAGCACAGGAGCGTCCAAGGTCAAAGCTTCTTTCAAAGTTGCTTCCAGCTCTGCAGGACCGTTTGCCACAAAACCTCTGGCTCCATAAGCCTCGGCCAACTTCACAAAGTCCGGGTTGTGCAATTCAACGCCGATAGTGCGGCCGCTGAACTGGTTCATCTGGTCCCGCTTCACATTCCCGTACGCGTTGTCATTGAAAACCACCACAACTACGTTGATGTTGTGCGCAACAGCGGTGGACATTTCCTGGGAATTAAACATAAAGCCGCCATCACCGGACAGACAAACCACCGCCTTGTCTGGTTGAGCTACCTTGGCTCCCAGTGCGGTGGGATAAGCGTACCCTAGATTGCCCGAGTAGGACGAGGTTATAAAGGTACGCGGTTCGTAAACTGGGAAATGGGCTCGGCTATAGTAGCCGAGCTGAGTCATACCGGAGATCAAAATACCATCTTCAGGCACCGCTCTCCGAACTGCCTCCAATAGTTCACCCTGGGGTTGGACCTTGATAATGTCATTGCTTCGCTGGGTTTTCTGAGCAGCGACCGCAGCTGTATTGTCCTCTCGGGCGGAGGTCTTGGTCGAAAGTGCTGTAAGCAGGTTCTCCATGGTCAGCTTAGCGTCGCCCTCAACTCGGAGAGTATCCGTATAGCCGCGACCGATCTCCTCAGGGTCAATGTCAATCTGAACCACTTTCTGGCCGTCCAGCCACTGAGAAGTGACTAACCTGGTGCCGACAGCCAAGATTACATCGTGACCGAATTCTTTCCTGGCAATGGTGTCATTCCTCAGCCAGAGCGCTCCCAGACTCAAAGGATGATGGTCTGAGATAGCACCCTTGCCTTCCGCGGTGGTCACCACCGGAGCCTGTAAGAACTCAGCAAGTTTGGTCAGAGCCTCGGAACCCTCAGAAGATATCACTCCACCGCCGGCCCATATGAGCGGCTTGGCAGCGCCGATTAGAGCTTCGGCCGCGGCTTCTACCTGGCCAGCGGGAGCTGAAACGGGACGTGGTGCTTCTGGCTCCAAAAGTTCTACTTCACCAACCTCAGCCAAAGTCTCTGGCGGAATTTCAATCTCCACCGGTCTGGGACGACCATTCTTAAGGTTGTGGAACGCCTCGTGGACGATCTCAGGTACTTCTGCGGGGTCGAGCATCCTTTTGGCCCACTTGGTAACCGGCCCGATGGCGTCTAATTGATCATTGACCTCGTGGAGCATCCCACGGTCACCACCAATCTCGTCCTTCTCTATTTGCCCCGTAACCATCAAAACCGGCGATGAGGCAGAATATGCAGTTGACAATGCCGAAGACGCATTCAATAAACCAGGCCCTGGTACAACCAACGCTGTTCCAACTTCGCCACTAGCCCGGGCGTAGCCGTCGGCCATATATGCGGTGGCCTGCTCGTGGCGGACTGTGATGAACCGTATGCCCGGTTCATCATATAGACCGTCCATCATGTGGTAGAGCTGCACGCCTGGAAGTCCGAATATCACTCTGACTCCTTCGCGGTATAGGGACTTGGCCAGAGCCTGGCCTCCGGTCATCTTAACCATTGATTTAAACTTCCTCTCTTCTAGTTAATCTGTTGTTTGATTTCGCCTTTGTACAGGTCTATCAGGGCCTGTTGAACTGAACCAATATACCGTCCGGGTCACGAACGTAGATGCTTTTTATATCACCATTAGGGTCAGTGTAAGACTCCCTTGAGCCTGCGAGCTCATAGCCTTTGGCGATGAGCTCGTCAGCCAAGCTAGCCACGTCGGCAACCCCAAAAGATATGTGGCTGATGCCCACCTGGTCAAGAAGTATGGGTTGACCGTCTGATTTTTCTCCTGGATGACTGGTCAATGTCAAAGTTGGAGTCAGGTTCTCTCCGTAGGCTAGACTGACCCAGTGTCGTATATTACGTTCAAGAGCATAATTGTCCAAGCGTGCCGTTTGGGTGCCGCCCTCTGTGATGTCAGTGATCTTTTCACCAATCACAGTCATACCCAAAGCATCCCGGTAGAATTTCAAAGATTCTTCCATGTCTCGTACGCATACCCCAACATGGGTTACACATGTGGCAATCATTTAATGCTAACTCCTTCAAAGATAATCGATGGGCTATTACGCAAATATGAAATCTCTGATGGCTGTGAAGTACTCGTCAATACCCTTAAAAAGTAAGTCATTATGGCCAGCCCCCCGTATCATGATCATTTTTTTGTTAGTGGAAGCGAAGTTATGAAACATCTCCTCAGCATGTTCCAATGGCGCCAGAGTGTCTACCTCGCCATGAATCACCAAAACAGGGATCGCGATGGAAGCAGCCTTAGCCCGGTATGCATCCTCAAATTCTGCCGCTTGCTGTGAGGGAAGACCGCCGGTGAATTGGCCCAGGCTGGGACGACCACTTTCGATAATAACGCCTTTAACCCGAGGATTGCCTTGAGCGGCCAACTCAAAAGCGGAATGCCTACCCATTGAACGACCCATAACGTAGGTTGGTCCATGAAAACCGCTAGCCCCAAGGACGATATTCATGGATTCAAGCACCGTATTAGCGTCGGAAAGCATGTTTGTAAATGACGGATTCCCACCGCTCTTGCCGTAACCGCGATAGTCAACAACAAAGAAATTCACCCCAATTTGGTTATACAGCGGGGCAATGGCATCATAGTCTGTGACCATCTCTCCATTGCCGTAAAAGAACAAGATAGTGGGATTAGTGCTGCCTGAGGGGAAGAACCTACAGGACAATCCAATATCATCGCCTACATTGATTGTATAGTCCTGCACGCCTTCAGGTGGGGTAGTCCATCCTTTCCTGGGATAGAATGAATTAAACGATATGTTAGGGTCGTCCAGCGCCGAGTAGTCCACTTGGACCATCATCCTCTCCGTTAGTTCAAAAGTACGTTTTAATCGCCGATATTAGCCAAAGAACCCATCAGCTAGATGGCTCTTAATGACATCAGCCACCAATTCTGGCCTCTGGATTGGCACATCATGGATGCTATCTTCAAGCCATACGGTCTTGCTTATGGAAAGCCCTTCTTCAGCTTCTTCAACGAGCATCAACCGCCGCTTGCCTCTCTCGTCTGTGGCAAGGTTGTTCTGCTGTCTAGCGGGCATGATTAACACTGGACACCGCACTTTACCGTAAAGCTCCCTGGGTTTGTGATCCCAGAGCCCTTCGATGATTCTTAGATGATTGTCCCTGCTGAGATTGGCTTTTATCGTGTTATCCCCCAAGACTTGGAAATTAGCCATCACAATGTCAGCCACCTCCGAAGACATACCAGTCTCCTGGTGCCGTCCTCTCACCCGTTCCAGAAACGATTCAACTTTCACTCCAGTGAAATCAGGCGGAGCCATCTCAACTTTGGCTTGCTCAACGTTGGGATAGCGATTCGAGACGTTAATCATTCCACCATCAACCCAAACAAGGCCCCTGATCAACTCAGGAGCCTCCACCGCCATATTTAACGCCACGCTGCCGCCCCAAGAGTGTCCGATAACCAATGGGTTTTCAATGTTCAACCCGCTGATGACACCGAGAGCATCTTTGGTTACCGTCCCTATGTCATAGCCATCATCAGGTTTTTCGGTCAGGCCATGCCCCCGTTGNTCCACGGCNATCACCGCATAATCCTGGGCCAGTATAGGAGCGACCATATCCCAGATATGACAAGTAGATGCCAGACCGTGGAACAGGGTAATAGGCGGCCCAATACCGCCCCAGTCCCGATAATGGAAGCTCATTCCGCCAACCGTCACCCTCTTGTCTTCAGGGGCTCGCGCCATCGATAAAAACCTCGAATCAATATGGGACAGATCAAATGTCCCAGACTCCGATTNGCCCTACCGAATTCTCGATTGATAAGTCGACAGGGCCTCATTGAACTTTTACGCGGACAGTTCAGTTTAACGCCAAATAGCGAATCCCCAACCGCCACCAGTCCCCGCAGGAGAGCGGTACACTGGAACGTATTCTACCAAGTCCATCTCCAGATGTTCGCACGCAGCAGCAGCAGTGACCCAATTCAAAATCTCTGAGCTTCCAGAATTCAGACGGTACCTAGGCAAGGCAGCTATAGCCTCACTATCTCGCTCTTTCATACCCTTGAGAGCCAGTTGGTCGATCTCTTCGTCAACTAAGAAGTGACTAAGCCCCCCTGAACCAACAACGGCAACCTTCTTGTCAGTATCCCAAGCCTTGATCGCCTTCGCGATGGACCTACCCAGGTTGTAACACCGTCTGGGCGTAGGTTGGTTAGGCGGATAGAAGGTGTTCTGGGATATTGGCACAATAGGCCGAATGTTGTCGTTCATGATGCGCTTGACCACATACGAGTATGCGTGGGGCATAGCCTGGTGCCTCGGTTCGGTCACGATTCTATCTTTCACATAGCCCATGGGGCCAACGGCGCCGCCAGCCTCCTGGTTCATGTAACGGGCGTGAGCAATGTCAAAATCATCGTCGATCAGACTTTCGATCAAGTGTAATCCGAGAGCAGAATCCACCGGAACATCCATCTCCTCGGTACCATAGCCCCACATGGAAGCTTTAGTCGCAGGCGACGCTCCATCTCCCATACCCCGGGGTGTCAGGTGCATACTCTCTCCCCAATATATGGAGAACATAGGCATGTTATCCTCGAAGAACAGCTCTTCCTGATCGTCGCCAACAATTACGACCACATCTGGATCAGCCTCATTCATAGCGTCTTCCAAAGCAATAATCCCCTTTTGACATGCCTCATATTGCGCTTGGAATACCTCAGGCGTAATTCGAGCAGCGATAGATGGGTCAGCTACCGCCAGAAGCTCGTCATAGGTCTTCGTCGAGCCGTCCTCCAGTGACAGCAACATCGGGTTTCCTTTATCTCGAGCTGCGTACTCACCCCACATGTCTCCAGGAAGACTCAACATGGGACTATGGGAAGTGCCAAGGCCCAATACAATCTCAGCCATGCTCCCTCCTTCAGGGTCAAATCTTTTACTATTTGCCGTCTTCTCAACAAGGAAAGATAATTCTGGATACATAATCTGATGGAACCGCAGATTTCGCAACCTTACTTATCTGTATTGGCAAATCACAATGCCCTATCATCCTGATATAGTAGGAGAGTTGCAGTATCACCAGAACGTCATGGGGATTAACTTGATGATCTTACCTTAGCTGATTCCGCTTCATGCCTTGCCCCAGAACAACCAGGACTTATCACCACGAGAGATTCAACCTAGATGCGACAATATACATTCAAGAGAATCGGCCTTTTTGTACCAACAATACTATTGATGACGATTCTGGTATTTTTCGTCATGCGTGTTGTCCCAGGAGACCCAGCAATTGCCCTGCTAGAAGGAGACGGAGGTGGATCTTACACCCAACAAGACCTGGAAAACCTCAGAGCAGAGCTTGGTACTGACCGGAACATAGCCGCTCAATACGTCAGCTGGCTGGGTGGGATCATCCAAGGAGACTTCGGCGATTCATATTGGTTCAAGGCTTCGGTAATGACCGAACTGGGCAACCGTATGCCAAGAACCTTAGAACTGGCAGTCCTGGCCATCACCTTGTCGGTCCTCTTCTCGGTACCTTTAGGAATCGTATCTGCAATAAAACCAGATAGTTGGCTTGATCTGGGGGCACGCACTTTTACAATCATTGGCATCGCCATACCTAATTTCTTGATGGCAATCCTTATGATTCTCTTACTGCTGGCTGTATTCAACTGGCTGCCGCCATTAGGCTATGTGGAACTGTGGGAAAACCCGCTCAGAAACCTGCAGCAGATGATATTCCCAGCTATTGCATTGGCTATATACGATATGGCTTTCATCGGCAGAGTCACGCGCTCATCCATGATGGAAGTACTCAGAGAAGACTACATGCGCACAGCCAGGGCTAAAGGTCTCGCGGAAAGAGTGGTACTGGTAAGGCACGGACTAAAAAATGCATTCCTGCCGATATTGACAATTTCTGGCTGGCAATTTGCCCGTTTGTTCGAAGGCGCGGTAATCATCGAGACCATCTTTCTAATTCCCGGCGTAGGCCGTATCCTGATCGAAGCCATCTTCCACAGGGATTTCCCCATGATCCAGGCTGTGATAGTAGTTATTGGAACCGGTGTACTGCTAATCAACCTGGTGGTGGATCTTCTATACGGTTGGCTTGATCCGCGCATTCGTTACAATTAATCAGGCATGAAAGTTCTCCTCCAACCACAACATCTAGCTTTACATCCCGTCGGATCCATCACACCACTCTTGTTCAGTTTTCTCTGAAGATTAGAAAGGCTAGTGAGAAATCGAAAAGGGCTGCCATCTGGCAGCCCTTTTCGATTTCTCAGTTTCGTCAGAGTTAAAGATTAACCGAGGTGTTTTCCAAAGAAGGAGATCACCTTCTGCCAGCCATCGGTGGCGGCTTCTTGATGATAGCTAGGACGATCTACCGCAAAGAAGCCGTGACCAGCACCTGGGTACATATGGAATTCATAGTCCTTGCCCAGGCGTTTCAGTTCAGCTTCCGTCTCAGCGACGTCTGCAGGTGACGGTCGAGCGTCCTCTTCTCCAAACAAACCCAGAAGCGGACAGTTCAGGCCATCAGTAAAGTCGATGGGCCAAGCGGGCATTGCAGGAGTGAGCTCATCATTACCCTTGGTGACTCCACCGCCCCAACAGTCAACTGCTGCGTTGACGTTATCCAGAGTGCAAGCACCCAAGTAGGTCTGGCGTCCGCCTGAACAGAAACCGATCAACCCGACCTTTCCGTTGGTGTAGGGCAAGCTCCTCAGATAATCCATGGCGGCCGAAACATCGCCCATAGTCCGAACATCAGGCATACCACCCGCCTCACGGATGCTGTTACTGTTCTCCGTGGGAGAGCCTTTACCTTCACGGAAATGTAGATTGGGTGAAATGGTCGCAAATCCGTTATAGGCCAACTTGCGTGCCATTTCCTTAGAGGCGGCGTCCCAGCCGGGCATGTGGTGGATTAACACCACCGAGCCAACGGGGCCAGCGCCTAATGGGCGGGCCAAGTAGGCATCAATCTGGGTGCCCTCGTGTCCATTGATGAGTACGGTTTCTGCTAATAATCCTTCGTACGGCATAAATGATCCTTCCTTATTTCAATATCTCGATGATTTCTTTGGGATATTCCCCATAGTTGATTGAAACTCAACGCTGCGTTGCGCCAAGGTGCAGGCGGCTAGACTACTACTGGCAAGAAGCCACGTCAAACGGTCTGTCGTCACCGGATACCAATTCAAGAGGTCTTTACCTGTAAGTTTGATTGGCAATGATCGGTTTGTGAGGCTATAATGCGCCCAATCTAGCCCACCAATGCCAATTTATGTCGACCTGTACGAAAGAGACAGATCGACACTGTGGGTCAATCAAGTAGGAAGGTAAAACGATATGGCTCTGCCAGAGCGAATGAAATTTGGAATCTTCATGGGGCCATTTCATCGTGTCGGAGAAAACCCCACACTAGCGATGGATCGCGATTTAGAATTAGTGCAATGGCTGGACCACCTAGGCTACGACGAGGCCTGGATCGGTGAACATCACAGCGCTGGATGGGAAACAATCTCTTCCCCTGAACTATTCATGGCAGTAGCCGCCGACCGCACCAAGCATATAAAACTCGGTAGCGGAGTAATCAGTCTGCCTTATCATCACCCATTCATGGTCGCCAACCGAATGGTACAGCTAGACCATATGACCCATGGTCGAGTCATGCTGGGCGTTGGACCAGGAGCTTTACCAGGTGATGCCTACATGCTGGGCATCGACCCTACCACTCAGCGCCAGCGCATGGATGAGGCACTGGGAATCGTTCTTCAACTGATGACCGATACCGAACCCATCACCTACAAGGGCGAATGGTTTGAACTCCGTGAAGCCATGCTTCAGATTCGACCCTACACCAAACCTCATATGCCCCTAGCCGTAGCATCAGTTCAATCTCCAGCCGGAGTTGCTTTGGCAGGGAAATATGGTGCTTCTATCCTGACCATAACCCGGCCCCGGGATCCATCGGCCGTGGAGTCTGACCTGGCTGGACTTTGGGCCATCGCTGAAGAATCGGCTGCAGAGCACAATCAAGTGGTAAACCGAGACGACTGGCGCCTAGTAATTCCAGTACATGTCGCTGAGACTCGAAAAGAAGCATTTGATCAAGCCAGGCTAGGGGCGGGACGGTACCAAGGCGAATATTTCCAAAACACTATGGGACGAGACCCTGTGACCGATGGGCCCCAGGACACGATCATCGACGCGATGGTAGAGAACGGAACCTGGATAATCGGAGATCCTGACGACTGCATCGCCGGTATCCGCAAGTTGGAAGAACGTAGCGGTGGCTTTGGCGGGTTCATGGTGCAGACTGTCGACTGGGCGAAACGAGAAGACATCCTCCACAGCTTCGAACTTCTGGCCAGATATGTCATGCCCCAATTTCAGGGCACAGCCCTAAGCACCGCAGCATCAAACAAGTGGGCATTTGAACACCGGGATGTATTAAGTGCTGGGCGGACGCAGGCCATCGATCGCGCAAAATCAGATTATGTCTCCAGGAGTTGATAAACTCTGGTTTCAGTTAATTTCTACTAGTAGGATGCCATGAAAGCGGTTTGGTACGAACAAAACGGTGATGCTGACATTCTCCAGTACGGAGAAATGGCTGACCCAGAGCCTGCGGATGGTGAAGTACGAGTCAGTGTAGCGACTTCGGGCGTGAATCCATCTGATTGGAAGCGACGACAGGGCTTAACGAACCTGATTGAATTCCCAAGGGTCATACCCAATCAGGACGGCGCCGGGGTGATTGACGCTGTGGGTGCAGGCGTTCCAGAATCCAGAATCGGAGAGCGGGTCTGGTTATTTGAATCCCAGTTTCAGCGGCCATTCGGTACTGGTGCAGAATATACCACCGTTCCAAGTGGCCACGCCGTGCTATTGCCCGACAAAACCGACTTCGCCATGGGGGCAGGGATAGGTGTTCCCGCCATGACAGCGCATCGCTGCGTTTTTTCCGATGGGCCGGTCACAGGAAAGACCATCTTGGTTACAGGCGGCGCTGGAGCAGTCGGTCACTACGCCATCCAACTAGCCAAGCTGGGTGGCGCGACAGTAATCAGCACTGTCAGTTCAGACGAGAAAAGTCGAATAGCGTCGGCAGCCGGAGCCGACCACACGATAAATTACCGCGATGGCAACACTGTGGAACAGATTCTCGATCTCACCAACGGCAGCGGAGTTGACCGTATAGTCGAGGTCGACATGGCCGCCAACTTCCCAGTCAGTCAAACAGTTTTGCAATCGTCTGGAGTATTGGCTGTCTATGCAGCTGGCAGTTCTGCGGCACCCACAGTACCATTGCAATTCAATTCCACAAATGTAACCGTCCGGATGGTGCTGGTCTATGACATGCCCGAGACCGCCAAGTCAGATGCTGTAAGGGACATCACCTCATGGCTAGAGCAAAGCAAACTGGTTCCATTTGCCGGCCCTCACTTCCCGTTAAAACAGTTAAAGGACGCTCACGTGGCGGTAGCCGCTGGAACTATAGGCAAGGTCATAGTCGACGTTAATCCTCTATAGCCGGTAAGTCTAAATCAGATCACAGATAGAGCTATAACTTGACCGATTACCAGAACACCGAGATCGATAGGATCCCGACAGCCTGGAGATTCGCAGAAACGGCACCAACATCATAGTCCGTTCGAATTACGACGGCATGGCTTTAGGCAGTCGACCTCATGTGGATACGGCGTAGAGAATAGAACCTACCTTCTCAAACATCTCATCGATGAAAGCAGTCCTCGCTTTGGCCTCAGGCCTCATTTGACCCTCCAATTACCCCCCTGTTAGAATGCGCCCATCTTGGCCATCATGCTTATTTTAGGCACGAACTGCCAGTTATCAGAACTGTTCACC
>JAKUNL010000059.1 GCA_022451925.1 Dehalococcoidia bacterium | reverse complement strand
CCTAGTCTTCGAACTGTGCGTTGAAAAAACCTTTTTACGCTCACTTTCTCGTACGTAGACCATTGTGAAAGGGATTAACCTAAAGCGCAAGACATAAAACGGGGCAATTTCAATCCAATATAAGAATCAGTTACTTTTTAGGTCTTCCTCATAATCAAAGGAGGCCGGCCTTAAGCCTCTTTATTGAGATTAGTCAAGAATTCTTCGTTGGTATCAGACTTAGCCAGACGTTCTAATACCCTCTCCGTGGCATTTACGGCGCCGTCGTTAGCTATAAGGCTTATCATTCGCCTCAGCAAGACTATCTGCTTAAGAGTACCTTCTGGAAACAGTAATTCTTCCCTTCTAGTGCCACTACGTGCGATGTCTATGGCCGGGAAGTATCGGCGTTCTGCAAGTCTACGGTCCAGATGAAGTTCCATATTACCAGTACCCTTGAACTCCTCATATATGACCTCGTCCATACGGCTACCGGTATCCACCAAGCAAGTTGCGATGATCGTCAGGCTTCCACCTTCTTCAATATTTCGCGCGCCTCCAAAGAATTTCTTGGGTGGATACAGAGCTGCCGGATCGATGCCACCTGAGAGTGTCCGTCCGCTGGTGGGTACCGCCAGGTTATAGGCGCGTGTCAGACGGGTGATGCTATCTAGTAAAATTATTACGTCTTGCCCCATCTCCACCAAACGTTTGGCTCTTTCCAAGCAGAGCTCTGCGACGCGGCACTGCTCCTCAACAGACTCATCAAAGGTGGATGCGAAAACGTCTCCATCCACTGCGCGGCGCATATCAGTAACCTCTTCAGGACGTTCGCCGATTAGCGCTACCATCAATGTGGCATCCGGGGTATTCTCTTGAACTCCATTGGCAATCTGCTTCAGCATTGTGGTCTTTCCAGCCTTTGGAGGCGACACGATCAAACCGCGTTGCCCGAGGCCAATCGGGGCGAATAGGTCAACCATCCTGGTTGAGAGTTCGGAACTGCTGGTTTCCAGAATAACCTGCCTTTCCGGAAAAATCGGGGTCATGTGTTCAAAAGTTGGTCGATAACGGCTCTGAACCTGATCGGTCTCTCGGCCATTGATCAACTCTACACGTACCAATCCAAAGTAGCGCTCTCCTTCTTTGGGAGGCCTGACTTGCCCAGTAACAGTGTCACCGTTGCGGAGGTTGAATCGCCTAATTTGGGACTGCGAGATATATACATCGCCTGAGGCCCGGTAGGTAGCTACCTGACGAAGAAATCCGTAGCCTTCATCCATGATCTCCAGGATGCCCGTAGATACTAAAGCCTGTTGGGCTGAGATTACTTGAAACAGTCGACTAAGCAAGTCTTCTTTATGCAAATTGGCCAGAGCAGTCGTGTCGTTCATGCCGACATCGTTGGCCAGTCCCAGGAGCTCTTCCTTAGACTTAGCCCCCATCTCGGTCACGTCAAGCATATTTTGCGTGGTCGCCATGTTTACCTCTTACTGGGGTCTTTGATCTTGCACAAATATTATCCTAGTAATTGCTCGATTCCGTCTGGCCATTTGGTCTTTTGAAATCTTAAGCGATTCGGACAAATATGATCGTGCGACCGATCTCGGTTAATTTATCAGCTTTTCGTATTAACTAATAATTAGGATTGTTTATAACCAGGTTGTCCAGTCGATGGCTATTTGCCTGCCATTTTCTCCCAGTCTGCCTTGAAGCGTTCAACACCGGTGGCAGTCAGGGGATGTTCAATCATCTGGGTCAATACTTTGTACGGGATGGTCGATATATGTGCCCCCGCGTGTGCTGCAAGAGTGCAATGGAGCGTGTGGCGGATACTAGCCGCCAAAACCTTGGTCTCAATATTATGTTCTTTATACACAGCCACGATATCTTTGATGAGGTCTATACCCTCAAGCCCAATGTCGTCCAGGCGGCCGATGAAGGGGCTTACAGCCGTAGATCCGGCTTGCGATCCCAATATAGCCTGGTTTACTGAGAAGCACAGAGTCTGGTTTATCTGGATACCTTCGCTAGACAAAACAGATATGGCTTCAAACCCATCTTTTGTACTGGGGATCTTCACCCAGGGGTTATCGATCCAGCTGGAGATCTCCCGGCCCTCATCAATCATCCCTTTGGCATCGAGAGAAATCACTTCCACGGATATAGGCCCATCAACTATGTCAGCTATCTCTCTAACGGCCGCCTTGTAACTCTCAGGGTTCCCAATCCCTTCGGCAGACGCCAATGATGGGTTAGTGGTAACTCCGCTGATTACGCCGAGTCTGGCACCGTCTCTGATTTCTTGAATATTTGCCGTGTCCAAAAAAATCTTCAAGGTTTCACCGCCCTTGTAAGTTGTTATCCTGAATCTTTGGGATATCCCTTTTAATTAATCTATGTTCACTAAGAACTATCTAAACCAAGGAAGTGAGAGTTTCTTGTTGAAGTAAAACTCCAACCTCCTATGGCAAGCGAATCGATAACAAAAGTGCCTTCATTTATGAATCTATATCAAGGGGAAGGGGCCTTTGCACACCTTCCCTAATGGTCTCTTTGGCAGCCCCAATGAACTGACTAAATAAGGGATGAGGCCTATTTGGACGGGACTTAAACTCAGGGTGATACTGAGTGCCGACCATGAACGTGTGGTCTGTCACCTCACCAGTCTCGACCAAGTTGCCGTCTGGGGATAGTCCGCCAATCACTAGACCCGAGTTCTCCAACGCTTCTCGATACGAATTGTTAAGTTCAAACCTGTGCCGATGGCGCTCCAAGATCATATCGGTGCCATAGGCATCTTTGGTACGAGTGTTTGACTGCGGATGACAGGGGAAATCCCCGAGACGCATCGTTCCACCTTTACTAGAGACACCTTCTTGATCCGGCATTATATGGATAACAGGGTCGGCAGTCTCCGGAGCTAATTCTTCCGAATTAGCGTTTTGTAGTCCTAACTTGTTCCTGGCCCATTCAATCACCATTACCTGTAAGCCAAGGCAGAGCCCTAAATAGGGCACGTTATGCTCCCTGGCGTACTTGACAGCTTCAATCATGCCCTCAACACCCCGAGGGCCAAATCCGCCAGGTACGACTATTCCGCAAACGGTGGCCAGAAGCGCATCCGCTCCCTGTTTCTCAATGTCTTCGGAATGGACCCATTGGAGGTCAATATCTTTAGAATGATCTAATCCCGCGTGCCGTAATGCCTCCCGGACTGATATGTATGAGTCGGGATATTCAACATATTTACCGACCAGCGCAATGGATAAAGTTTCTTTCGGTTCATTCATACGACCAACCATAGCCGACCATTCAGACAGATCCTTGGGTTGGCTATCGAGGTTAAGCATGTCAACGATAATGTCACCAAGTCCCGCATCTTCCAGTAGAAGAGGAACTTCATATACGTTATCTACCGTTTCCACTGGAATCACTGCATTCAAAGGAACGTCACAGAATGCGGATATTTTTTCACAGATAGATTCCGATACTGGAAAATCGCTTCGGCAGAGAATCGCATCCGGTTGGATACCAATCGACCGGAGTTCTTTTACGCTGTGCTGAGTCGGTTTTGTTTTTAACTCTGTTGCTGCCGCGATGTAGGGAAGAAGAGTTAGATGGATATAAAACACGTTGTCCCGGCCCACATCATTTCTCATCTGTCGGATGGCTTCCAGAAAAGGAAGCCCTTCGATATCTCCCACCGTACCACCGACCTCAGTGATAATTACATCTGCTGCTGATTCAGCTGCCAGCGCCAGGACTCTATCCTTAATCGCATTAGTGACATGGGGGACCGTTTGGATGGTGCCGCCCAGAAAGTCTCCACGACGCTCTTTAGCAATCAGATTCAGATAAACCTCACCGGCAGTAAGGTTGGAAGTTCTGGTTAACTCAACGTCTATGAACCTTTCATAGTGCCCCAAATCGAGATCAGTTTCGCCACCGTCATGGGTGACGAAAACTTCCCCGTGCTGATAAGGGGACATAGTCCCAGGATCAACGTTGAGGTAAGGGTCCAACTTAATTACGGAGACGGACAGTCCTCGGCTCTTAAGGATACGGCCAATCGATGCCACACTAATCCCTTTGCCTAGCGAACTGACTACTCCCCCGGTGACGAAAATAAATTTTGTCGGCATCTACCTACGCAAAAAAAGGTGTTGAGGAGAGGTACTTACTGTATGTTCAATTAGCTTAACAGCCGCCCCGGTGGACAACCATTAGACCAGAGGGGAAGGGGCCGTGCGAGATGCGCTAAATGAAAAACGAAGTTGGGTGCGGAGAATCCAACGTTAATTATATTAGTCGATTTTCCTAAGTGTCAAGCGTCAAATCATAAATCTGTCAAACGACAATTCGAGGATTCGCGATTGGGTTTCCTAACTTGACTTACACCGGAGGTAG
>JAKUNL010000058.1 GCA_022451925.1 Dehalococcoidia bacterium | reverse complement strand
TGAACTGGGAAGAAATTCGGCTGTTGACCCGTCGGAGGCGGCGGAGGTACTGGTGTGAGTGTAGGTGTCGGCGTAGGTGCAGGAACCGGCGCAAGAGTCGGTGTTGGGATTGGATTAGCAGTTGGTGTCGCTGGAAATACAGGGAGCGATGCCGACGGTAGTGGAGTATAGATCGGCTCGGTAGTAAATGTAGGGAGAACAGGGGGTTGGTAAATTGGAGTAACAGAAGGTGCGGGTTCCAATACACGCCATACTCGAGTTGACGGGGGCAGCTTTGAATCAGTAACTTGGTTTGTCTGGATTATCTCCACTTGGGTTGGAGTGGATTGGACTGATGTCGAGTCATAGTCGGAATTAGTTCCCTGTAAGAGCAAACCAAGCCCAATGAAGAGCAATGACATTAAACTTATTATCAATATTCCGAGCTTTAACATCGAATTATTAGAAGGGCTCAAGACACACTTTAGGAGGAATCTTTTTTATCACGGGAGAGGATCGGATTTGAACCGATCCTCTCCCGTGAGTTAACTTGTACACGATAAGTCTTACTCTTGTAAGGCTGGCAGATCGACTGCTACTATGCTGCCTCCAGACCTCCAAGTTAGAGACCTTGTTTGATGAAATCTGCCGCCCGCTCTGCAATCATCATTGTGGTGACATTCGTGTTAGCGCGGACCACGTCTGGCATCACCGACGCATCAACAATCCGCAGATTTTCAACGCCGCGAACCTTGAGGTGCTGATCCACCACGGATTGCTGATCATCTTCGGTACCCATTTTGCAGGTACCAGAGATGTGGTATGAGGTGCTGACCGTCCGGAGAAGCCAATCGTCCAATGTCTCGTCCGAGACCAGGTCAGCGTCTGTTGGTGCAGTCCGTTCTTCGATAATCTCGGAATACGATTGGTCCTTCAAAAGGTTGACGCATTTTCGAACAGCTTCTCTTAACCTTTCTCTATCCCAGCTGTCCTCGAGATAGTGGTAGTCCATACTGGGTTGGGTGTGTGGGTCGGAAGAAACTAGGCGCAGTTCGCCCTTTCCTACCGCCAAATACAGTCCGCAATTTATGGTATGACTTGGGTCATCACCTTCCTTGATAACGGTGTTCATTGAAGCCGGAGATAGAATCATGTCGTTAGGTGTTTTGGATCCGGTTGCGGTGAACCTAAGGCGAAGTGCCCGCATCCCGTTGGGGTCGTCGTAAGTCCCCTCTTTAACTGAGAACCTCACAGTTACGTTTGGGTGATCACGCATGTTCTGACCCACTCCCGGAAGGTCGTTAATTACTGGAATGCCGAGCGCGTCCAATTGGTCTGCTGGACCTATTCCAGATAACATCAGAAGGTGCGGGGAGGCAACTGCTCCGGCGCACAAGATAACTTGATCGCCTTCCACGGTGAACCGTTCGTCGTTGCTCTCGACGTCCAAGCCGGTAGCTCTTTTACCGGTAAAGTTAATCTTCATCACCTGTACGTTAGCCTTGACTGTCAGGTTAAGGCGGTGTCGAATTGGGTCGAGGTATGCTAGCGCCATACTCATCCGAACCCCGTCGATGTTGTTTTCGGCCCGGAGACTTATGCCTGTAGATTCAGGATCGTGGACATCAGGAAAATCCGGGTACCCAGAAGCAATGCAGGCTAAATAGAAAGCTTCTTGGGCCGGAGGCCAGGTATCACGGTGATGTCGGCGGACAGGCACAGGACCGTCAGAGCCGTGGAAATCTCCGGCATAATCAGCGTCGTTCTCGAGCTTTCGAAAATAAGGGAGACAATCGAGGTAGGACCAACCTTCATTGCCCCAAGAAGCCCAGGTGTCGAAATCTTCGGGAGCGCCGCGGATGAATGTCTGGCCGTTGATCGAACTAGAGCCCCCCATGGCCTTGCCTCTAGGGACTGGCATCAGTTCCGGTTGCTGAGGCGTAGTCTTGCCGCTGTACGACCAGTTGAAAGGGCCGCCGGCCTTACGAGCCTCCAAATTGAGCATCCCCCAACCGTATTTCAACGAGTCAGGCAATTGTTTAAAATCAGGGTATTCGGGCCCTGCTTCCAACAACAAAACAGATCGTTCCGGGTCTTGAGATAATCTAGCGGCTAGAATGCATCCAGCGGTTCCACCTCCGACGATTATATGGTCGTACTTCATATATGAATCCTTTCTATAAAATTCCCCAGCAACTTACTCTAGCGGCAATACTATATCAAGAACGAAAGCCGGGTCGATTTACAAACATCTTAATTAATCGGTTAGATGAGGTCTGTTCTCAGATAATAAGAACGACTGGCTCAGCCGACAGCAATTGGCATGACTATTTTAGATGCTTGAGACCGATGGCCCTTTAAGTTCGTCTGAGGCCACCGTTGACATTCCTCGTATAATCCCCAATGCTTAAGCGCCTAACCCTAGCTGATTAACTAATACAACGAATATCGGAGGAATCATGGCCGTATATACAATAGGCAGCCACCCAGTCAAAGATTTTGACGTTTGGAGAACCGTCTTCGACCGGTTCGAACCACTCAGAAAGGAAGCAGGCGAACAGAGCTCCGTGGTGCTACGGCATGCAGATGACCCAAATTTTGTAACCATTATTAACACTTGGGACTCAATCGAAGCGTTTCAGGCGTTCTTCGGTCGTGAAGAATTAAAGGCGGGTATGGCCGAAGCGGGTGTTACTGCTCCTCCAACTTTTATCATAGCCAACGAAGCCTAGAAAACAAGGCATACCAGCATCCAAAAATCCTTGGCATTAAAAAAGGGCCATTGTATTCATGACGATGGCCCTAGACCTAGAAGTGAGCGCCAGCCCCGGATGCATCACCGAATCCGGATACGCTGCAACAAAGAGACGGCTTAAAGTTGCACCTCAGGTATTAAAAACCGCTTTGATCCAGTCATCTTTGCTTTTCAATGGGACGACTTCTAAGTTTTAGTCACCACTGGACAAACATTGGGATGTCTATGCTGGGGCGATTACAACCGCAAGACCTCTATAACTTCAGGGCAGTCTACACATTGGATCCTTTATCTGTAAGCCTGGAACCGATATTCACCTCGCTTCCGCTCGTGTAACACCTTTGGTTTTACCGATTTGCACCAAGTGCACAAGAATAATTCTCCTACCTATCTGTGGGTCAGCTAATTGACAGTGTTCTAGACGACTGTTAGCCTTTATTTTCTCCAAATAGCCTGTTGGAGGGTCGGTTCGGACCATACTGATACTTGGTATCATGAAAGTGCGTATCTGAGACTAAATCCGGTTATAAAAAGGCCTGGTTCAGCGTTCAAGTCGCTTTATTCTCCTGCCATAAATGATACTTAGTATCAAAATATTACGTACCTGAGACTAAGCCAAGCCATCTGTGGATTTGGAATAGAGTCCGTAAAGTCGACCTTTTTCTCAGACGCAAATTCATGTGGACCAGTCTGACCGAGTTGTTACGGTGAGTGACAGATGAACGCTAATTTCCGAAGGGTAGAAATTCAACAGGATACTCGAGCATGGCATGACTGGCGCCGACAAGGCATCGGGGCAACCGAGGCTCGAGCAGTCAGAGCTGGAGGAAAGGGTGCCAAGAGATTATTGCGAGAGAAAACGGGGAAGGAAGAAGAACGCGATTTCCAGAGTGCTGCGATGGTCCGGGGCAAAGACCTTGAACCTGAAGCGCGCGCTGCTTATATAAAAGAAGTCGGGATAACAGTAAAACCGGCCTGCGTTGAAAATATCAAAACCCCATGGCTGCGAGCGAGCCTCGACGGAATCTCTAATGATGAGAAAAGAATAGTTGAAATCAAATGTGGAGAAAGGATTTACAACTCGGTCAAGTCTAACGGTAAAGTTCCAAAGGAATATGTTGCCCAGACACAGCACATCCTGGCCACAACGGGCCTCGAATCGTTGGATTTCTGGTGCTACGAACCGGGTTTTAATGGGATCCGAATACCGGTTAGCCGTGACGAGGGATATATAGACGAACTTCTTAATAAGGAACAATCGTTCTGGACAAAAGTACTTGATGAATCAGGTGACTCTCCGTCAGCATCGAGGTCTCTTCCTGGTGACGTTTCAGAGCCCATAGTTGACCACAAAGGTATGTTGGGCTCCAGACAACACCGCCGTATGGAGAAGTTAATCGAACGCCTAAGCCCTCATCTCGGTTTCGGCGGCCAATCCCCGACAGACTTGCCCAGCCTCACAATCCTAAATCTCGGCCTTAGTAGCCTGGAAAAGATATTATTCCCGGGGTTGAAGGTATTGCCGCCCGAGATCGGGGATCTGACAAACCTCACCAGCCTGCATCTTGGTGGCAACCAGCTGACGGCCTTACCGCCGGAGATCGGGAACCTGACAAACCTCACCAGCCTGCATCTCGGTGGCAACCAGCTGACGGCCTTACCGCCTCAGGTTGGGAGGTTAACAAGCCTGACAACATTAAGGGCCAATCGTAATCGTCTGACAGGTATCCCACATACGATCGCTGAACTAGTTAACATACAGAAATTTACAAAGACCATTGGCGGGTTGGACCTTTCAAACAATTTGTTAACGGTTTTACCCCCTGGTGTAGTATCAGGTTTCGAGGCGAATGAGATATTTTGGGAGAAAAGGCCGGATTTGGACAGAGATGAAGGATGCAGTACCTACAAATTAGATCTCTCGGGTAACCCTCTCCGGGCGGATTTGTTTTACTACTAAAATTGCATGGCCTTCTAGTGCATTTGGAAGATACTAAAGCGACGACATAGCCCTGCAAACTATCAGTTTCTGACGGAGGCATATTATGGTAGTCGATAGGGTCTCAGAAAAGCTCAATAGGTGCAAAAAATAACGAACGGCGAGGATTTTTTCACCGTTCGTTCTGTCTGGTTGCTATCTTAATCGAGTGGCTGGCTGAAGGGCTCAGATCGTTAATCGGATCCTAAATGGGACACCACTTACATCCTGGAATTTATCACCATTGAACAAACATCGGAATCACTACGCGTTGGTATCTCATACTGGGAATGGGAGATCGAGTACATGTTAGCTAAGG
>JAKUNL010000057.1 GCA_022451925.1 Dehalococcoidia bacterium | reverse complement strand
TAGGTTGGGCACTAAACGAGGAATATATCTATGATAAGGATGGACGATTGGACAATCCAGGGTTTCTTGACTACCGGGTTCCCGTTGCGTCTGACCTGCCAATGATCGATACAGTATTGGTGGAGGTTCCCAACCCTAACCATCCCTTTGGGGTGAGAGGGGTCGGCGAGGTTCCGATCATTCCTCCCATGGCAGCTGTCGCAAATGCTGTGTCTTCAGCACTAGGCGGTACCCGTATGATGGAACTCCCCATGTCGCCACCGAAAGTGTTGGAGACACTAAGGAACGGGAACGGAAAGGCCGACTAAAAAATATGGCTAAAGTGGTAATTCCCGCCGGTCTAAGTAAACAATACACCGGCGGGAAAGCCGAATTTGATATCGATGCAACGACTGTCCGGTCGGTCATTAAAGAGTTGGAAACCCAATACCCCGGTATCGGGGAGGCAATAGAAATAGAAATGGCCGTAGCCGTAGACGGGGAAATCTATCATGACCCCCTCCTAGAAGCTGTTGCTCCAGACAGCGAGGTCTATTTTTTGCCCCGGATTGGGGGTGGCTAGGGGTGCTCCCATCCCCACCCATTTAACAAGCAATCCCCACTCGACTGGGTGACCTAAATGCCGCTCAGCTTTTAGTCCAGCCAGCATACAGCTGATAACTAGTACTAGAGAGATAGCCCGCATCAATGGGCAAGATGCTGCCCGTAATAGCCTTGGCTGCCGAAGAGCAGAGAAAACATATTCCTTGCGCAATTTCCGATGGCTCAACCATTCTCTGCAAGGCACTCTGCTCTTTCATTTTAGCCTCATCTCGAAAACCTTGATCAATCCTCAATTGCATTTGTTCACTTCGAACATAACCTGGAAGCACAGCATTAACACGAATGCCGTCCGGGCCCAAATCTGCAGAAAGTATTTTGGTTAATTGATCAATTGCTGTCTTACTCGGAGAGTAGGCAAGAAGGGGAAAAACTCTCGCGGCAGACGTGGACGAGATATTAACAATCGCACCTTCACCTAACTCAATCATATCTGGAACAAACTTACGACAACACATGAAGGTACCTCGGTAGTTGACAGCCCAAATCCTGTCATGTTCCTCAATATCCAGATCCACTAATCTAGTTGGGTTTTGAAGTATTCCGGCAGAATTCACGAGCACTGATGCTGCACCGCACCGGTCACGCACCCGTCTCACCAACTCGGAAATGGATTCATCGTTGGCAACATCTACGTGTTCAAAAAAAGATGTTCCCCCATTCTGGGATATCTCATCCACTACACCCATACCTCCCGCCTCATTGACATCCGCTACAACTACAGAATCGCCCTCTTGGGCGAACCGCAGCGCAGTAGCCCGGCCAATTCCGCTACCTCCACCAGTAACCACTACAACTCGGCCTGAGTCCATGAGTCGCATTCCTCCCCTTGCACGCTATTGAAAATTTTCCTTGGACAAGACATCTGCGTCGCTGTCAGCAAGCATCCAATCTAGACCACATAGTGAAAGTTTCAGCTAGTAAGACGGATCAGGCCACATCAAAGATACCTAGTGACGTGGCCTGTTTCCTCCTAAAACATTCAGATAGTTCGCTCTTACGCGGCGTCCTCGAAACTAATCTTCCCGGGTTGAGAGAGAACTTCCATGCGACTATCTCCTTGCAAATCCTTCAAGATGGGCTCAGAGACCTCAATCTCCCCAAGACTTAGGGTATTACGAATTCGCACAATCCGTGCATCCTCAGGCTCAACACCTATCAGAGTCTTAACTGCCAAGCGCACCGCGTCCTCAGCCGTTTTCATAGGAATGGGCACCCGTGCGCCTTCCAAAGCCGTTGCCGTCACCATATTCGCATAGGTTGAAGCAAAATCTACGCGCCGTAACAGCCGATGGGTAATGACATGGGCGGAGCCGATGCCCGCTGCGTTCCCATGAGTCTTTTCGGTAAGATCAAGAATTACAATTTTCTTCACCCGAGGAACTTCAAATCCCGGGGTACCCGGATTACCTATTACATTGGGATCAGCACCTGCACCGCTTATTTCCTTGCCAATCTCATCAATAACTAGGACGTCTATATCTTCAATATAGATCTTTGCCATGAGCTCTTTTGCCTTGGCTTGTAACTTGGTTTCTTCCGCAAAAAGGGTCTCCGCTGGCAGCGCCTGGATAATTGCTGTGTCATCAAAGGCATCCTCTACCATGCCTATCCCAAAAAGGAATGGTTGGCATTCCATTATGGCCTTAGCCGCACGCGGAAGAGCATCTCCAAATTCAGTGATTGGATGGTTTCCATGTAAGGAAGTTGCCCCATTGATTTTTCCCATACCTATGGTCATCATTTTGACAATTCCGCTCTCTATCTCCCCTCGAAAACTGGTGTGAGGCTTAACGCGGTTAATCAATACAACCCCATCAGCATCATGAGCGTATTTATCCATATGAACTTTTGTGCCGCCTTCCAACTCGGCAACGACCACTGTATCCATGGTCGCCCGCACAGGCGCGCCCATCTTGTCTTCGGTTACCCCATAGCCAGCGAGTAACGCTTCTTGGCCCTCTGAGGTGCCACCGGCATGACTGCCCATGGCCGGAAAAATAAACGGATCTGCACCAAGCTCTTTCAGGGAAGCAATCAGAGCTTTTACGGCGACATCAATATTCGCTACGCCGCGACTGCCCACGCCGACCGCAATCTTTGCCCCGGGCTTAACTTTTGCCTTGATATCTTCTCGACCCATCTCATTTGTCACCGCTCCCGCAACATCGTCAATTTTATGATGCTCAAATGCCTGGCGTACCCGGGCCATTTGGGGCAAATCGAACCCCAACCCACCCGCAATATTAAACTGAAGGTCCTCGTGCACGATCTTTCCTTCCCTCTAGCTTTTCACGGCCCCAGATTATTGCCAGGACCAAAATGATTAATTACTGGGTAATGATATCACGTCGGTGGAGAAAGCCAAAATCCTTCCACAATTGAGGCCTATGCCCCGTGGAAGGAACCGACGAGCACCCAGAACTAAAATTATTTAGTTCGCTCAGCCCGTAATTGGGAACGTCGCACCTTCCCTGCATCGTCCCGGAGAGAAAAGTCCACAAACTCATAGGTTCTAGGGGTTTTATAACGGACTAAGCGAGACTCTAAAAAGGCAGCTAAGACACTCTCATCCAAATCTTCCTTCCATTCCGGATCTTTTTGGATAATTGCATGCACCACCTGGCCCAGATCTTCATCAGGGAGTCCGATAACTACAGCCGTATCTACTCCAGAGTGCTCAGCTAAACTGGCTTCTACCTCCGCCGGGTAAATATTGGCCCCTCCGGAAATAATCAGGTCAGTTCTTCTATCGGCCAGATATAAATAACCGTCCTCATCCATCCAACCCATATCTCCCAAGCTGTCCCACCCGTTTGCCGTAACTCGCGGCTCTGCGCCCACATAATGGTAAGAAGTGCCTGGACCATCTTGAGGCATGAGATATACCTCTCCAACTACTCCAGGAGCACACTCTTCCCCATTTTCATCCAAAATCCGAGCACGAGATCCGTTAATAAGCTTCCCCACGGAACCTTTATGCTCCAGCCACTCGTGACCCGACATCCAGGTAGCGCCCGTACCTTCCGTCCCCCCATATAGCTCGTAGACCCTTCCCGGGCCGAGCCATTCGACCCATTTCTCCTTAAGCCAAATTGGCATGGGTGAAGCCACATGACCAACAATTTTTAAGCTGGATAGGTCGTAGTTATTACGGACATCGTCTGGCAGACGCCATATCCTATGCATCATAGTGGGAACCATCATTACCCACGTAACAGCATGTTGTTCGATCAGCGCAAGAGCCGTCTCGGCATCAAACCTTTCCATTCCAACCACCCTATTTCCTCTGAACAGAGCGTGATGGGCAAAAGCAAAAGGAGCATTATGGTATAGTGGGCCTGGGTTCAATACGCACGATTTGGAAGGGATATCAAACACGGAATAGGTATCGCTAACGTCTAATTCGGACGGCTGCGCATCCACAATGATTTTTGGTCGTCCCGTAGAACCTCCACTGGACATAGCTTTCCAATGCTTTGCAAGTTTGGGCTGGAGAGGCGCGTCGGAATAATCGCTCTGAACTGAACCGATGTCCAGAACCTGGCAGCTAACAACCCCTTCCAAGCTGGAGCCGACTAAAAGAGCCGGTTGAAGAGTTTGCAGAATGGCATTTAATTCGCCGCTAGGCAGTCTGTAAGACACCACGTGTGGCGTGGCCCCCAACTTCCAAATAGCAAAGCATACCTCATGGAACAGGATGCTATTAGGTAATGCCACTGTAACGAAACTATTTTGTGTAACCCTATATTTTGTCAACAATCTTGCAATCTGATTGGCTCGGCTCTCCAGCTGGGCCCACGTGCGATCCCCATCGGGGTAGCTCAAACAATTCGTATCACCCCCTAAAAGACGACTGTAGTGGGCAGGAACCAAACCCAAATTTAGTGTTTGCATATCAATGGCCTATTGTTTCCAAAACACAGAGTACCCGACAAACACAGGGTGATGTGCTCAGATATAATTAAACTTGTCCAATTAAGTCCAGGGCTTGTTCCAGAAGACCTATTCTCTCCGCTGAACCCACTTCGTCAAATCTTAAAGATAGCGAATTTACACCAGCTGCCCTGTATTTCTTAAACCGCTCCAGCACCATACCCGGCGTACCAAGCGCCCCAAAGTTGGTTACCATCTCATCCGGAACGCGCGCAGCCGCCTCCGGCCTTTTGCCTTGCAACCACAACTCTTGAATAGCCTTTGCATCATCAGTAAATCCAGCTCGCTTAAAGGCATCGTTGTAAAAGTTTGTCGATGCAGAGCCCATTGCTCCCATAGTGAACGCCACACTAGAACGCTTCTCTTCGATCATTCTCTCAACGTCATCGCCTATTGAGACGTGACATGCCACACTAATTTCTAGATCCTCCAGAGAGCGCCCCGCCTCGCTCGCGCCCTTCTTAAGGTGAGTGAGGTGCGCATCTGGATAGTCAGGAGAAAAAGAAGTTCCCAGCCACCCATCAGCCGCGGCGCCCGTGTATTCGAGAGATTTGGGCGCTAAAGTCGCGAGGAAAATTGGTATATGGGTTGGCGGATGATCCAAACGAATTGGTTTTCCCTCCCCGCCTGGACGAGGAAGAACATGATGTTTTC
>JAKUNL010000056.1 GCA_022451925.1 Dehalococcoidia bacterium | reverse complement strand
ACTTCTGATTCTTTTCCCACATACATTCCGATTCGGTTCACTCCACCGACATGGTTGAGTATGATCGGTAGATCGGGTACGGCTTTTGCGAAGTCAGCCAATTCCGGTAATTGAGGGAAGGACAGCATTATGTCTAAGGACAGACCCTTGCTAGATAGCATGGCTGCACCTTCACGGAACCTACTATCAGCCATTATCCCTTCCACCTCCCGGTTTTGGAATATGGGGTCGGCATTCCAAGAAACGTTGTGGCGTATACCACGGAAGCGGTTAGGACTGGCGGCCTGAAGAGCTTCTAATATTGGAGCCACTTTGTCCGCCAATTTGAGATCGGCATGGCCTACTATGGCGGCAGCAGCTCTGGCCGGGCCGTAAACACCACTTGCACTGGCGGCGGCCAGACCTTGTACAAATTCGACCTCTCCCACTGGACGCAGTTCTTCGGCCCCATCAGCACGGTACATGGACCCGGCCTCTACGAATACAGTCGAACGCACGTTGTGGCCGCTGTATATATCTGCATTCAACTCGTGGATCAGATACCGCTGGTATGGAGTACTGGCCGGACGGAGATCCCAAAAATGATGATGTGGATCACAGATCGGAAGGTCGGGTTCCAGGGAGGATTCTACGGTTAGAGCCAGCCAATCATTACCACCAAATGCCATGATCATGCCTCCATGAAGTTAAACATTGTCCTTAGCAGGGTAGATATTGGAACGGGTTTATGGTTATTCGAGCATGGACTCCTTGAAGACATTGATAGTCTCTTGTTGAACCCCGTGGCGCAGCAAATAAGACTCCGGACCTCCGAACTCTCTCTGCATGACGTCCAGGAATTTCTCGATAGCAGACTGCGGAGCCATAATTCCATCGCGAGTTGAGTCCTGAAACCCTGGCATTTTTTTGATGCGGGCCAAGATCCCATCTATAACTTCATTAGTCATCAAAAAATCGGCAACTACGTCTTCACGACTCACGCCCAGCACGGACAGTAAAGTAGCTCCCAAAACACCAGTACGGTCTTTGCCGGCGTTGCAATGGAACAAGGCTGGTTGGTTAACATCCTGAGCTAAAGCGTTGAATGCCTGGGCCATGAGTGTACCGGCGTTTAAAAGGATCCACTGGTAGATCGCAGTCAACCGTTCTCCCGGGTCGGAACCGGAGGTCGGGGGCTCGATTCCTCGTCGTTCCAGAAACGGGTAGTTATGGTAAGCAATCCCGGATAGAGCCAGCAGACCTCGACCATCCTCTAGCACGCTATTGATGCTGCGAAGGTCCACGATGGTTGTAAGTCCCAGGGTGCCAGTAATGGTCTGAACATCTGATTCGGTCAAATCATGTAAGGAATCGCTACGAAAAAGACGACGCCACTTAACGAACCGACCATTCTCAGTGGGATACCCACCTTGGTCTCTGAAGTTGACCGCCCCTTCCAGGACGATACGACGTTCCATTTGCTGAGTCATAATTCAGGGTTGATTAGGCCCCTTCAACCCCCATTTCTTTGGCTATTGCTAACATCTTTCGCGCCGTTTCCTCGTGGGCGATGTCTACCATATCGCCATCGAATGTTACTGCGGCAGCGCCCGTAGCACGCATATCTTCCATCGCGGCGATAAGACCTTTGTAGTGTTTAACGTCCTCAGGCGAGGGAGAGAATACCTCGTTCACCACTGGAACGTGGGATGGGTGTATCAGGTGCATTCCGGTATAGCCAAGTTGTTTTAGTTGAATTGCCAGATTCCGCAGGCCGTCCAGGTTGTGGATATCCATCCATCCGCCACTCATTGGATAGGGCACCCCGGCAGAACGTACATCAATTAAAACCTTAGATTTCAGATACAAAGTCTCGAGTCCTTCCGGTGTCCATTCGAAGCCGATGGAACGGGCGGTATCCCCGCCCTTGCCACCGCTGCCACCCATGTGGGCAACACGGGGAGACGCGGACGCAATCTCAAAACTAAGTCGGATACTAGTGGCTGTCTCCATACCGGGGTCTATGTAGATCGAACCAACTTCCATTCCAACTTTTCGTTCAAAGTGTGACAGCAGGTTATCCACTTCCACTACATCCGCCGGGCTTTCAACTTTTGGCAGCAGCACACAATAAAGCTGAGGACATGTTACAGCTTCAAGGTCGCCGCTAGTGAGGCCGGTCTCAAGCCGATTGACCCTGACAGTCAGAGTAGGCTTTTCGCCGCCAAGTTCCTCCAGCATCTTGCGAACCAATCCTCTAGCCTCTGCTTTGTTAGGAACAGGAACCGAGTCTTCCAAATCCAGTATCAGCGCATCAGACCCATATTTGGGCGCTTTGCGCATCCAATCTTCTTTATTGCCAGGGACATACATGGACGTCCTTAGTGGTCGTGGAGTTGCCATTGTGAGGCTCCTTGTTAATTGTTAGCTATCAGCATGCAGCCTTTAGATTTTAGATTACTTGCTCTTCTTGCAACTTTTGAATGTCTTGATCGTTCAGGCCAAGTAATTTTTCGAATATTTCAGCATTGTGCATCCCTAAGGTCGGGGCACCTTCGATCGTCGGCAAATCCCCTCCGGAAAATTTAACCGGGAACCCAGAGGCCACCGCATCATCGACTGGTTTTCCCGTGGCTGCATGCATCATTGGCAAAAGACTACCGCGGTCCCAGAAATGCTGGTCGTTCATCACCTGCTCGGCAGTGCGAACGGGGGCGCACGGTACATCGAATTCCTCCAATCGCTTTACGACGTCTTCTAGGGTGTACCCACCAATCAAGCGCTGCACTTCCAGGCGGGCATCTTCCACGTTCACAGTCCGAGCCACATAGTCGCTGAACTTGGGATTATCAAGCAACTCTGGCGCATCTAAAGCCTTAGAAAGACGACTCCATTGGTCGTCGCTAGTGACGGTGATAGATAGGTCTCCGTTCTTGGTCTCATAGAGACCCGTGGGTCCACTCCGGCTGATGTTACCAGTGCGCAGAGGGATGCCTTCGGATATGGCCTCCTCCAGGTTCTCCATGAACATCATCGACACTAGAGTGTCCATCATCGAAACGTCCAGGTACTGCCCCTTTCCTGTCCGGTCTTTCTCTCGCAGAGCTGCCAAAATGGAGTAACAAGCGAACATGGGTGTGACCAAATCCCCGATATAAAACCCGACTTTTACCGGTGGTCGATCTTCTTCTCCATTGATATCCATTAAGCCGGCCATGCCCTGAATCTGTGGATCGTGGGCCGGTTTGTCCTTATAAGGGCCGGTCTGCCCGTAACCGGATATGGAACAATAGACAATGCCTGGATTAACTTTAGAAACTTCGTCATAGCCAAGACCGATACGACGAAGGGAGCCAGGGGCGAGGTTCTCCAGCACAACATCACATTCCTTTGCCATATCCAGGAACATTTGTCTACCTTTGGGGTTTTTAAGGTCAACAGTCACACTCTTCACACCCTGCGTCCTCTTTAAGAACCGAGTCGAGATATCATCATCGGTCTGACGTTGAGTGTTAGTTCCTTTGGAACCGGCAAAAGGGCCATTGCCACGGACGGGGTCTCCCTTACCAGGTATCTCCACCTTGATGACCTCTGCACCCATACGAGCCAGGTTCATGGAGCAGAAAGGTCCTGCCAGATAAACGGTAACTGCCAGAACTTTAATATCTTTCAGCGGTTCCATCTTTTCCTCATTTCACCAATGGCCATGATCAAATTATTGGCAATTCTCTCATAGAATCAGCTCGCTGTGGTACAATTTTTCCAACTTCAGCCAGGCATTAAATTACGCGTGAGGTGGCCTAGATGGCCGAGAACATTGTTCTGTCCAACTCAGATTATAAAGTTGTGGGCACCAGACCCATCCGCCATGACGGCACAGATAAAGTAACCGGCAGAGCCAAATACGGCACGGATTTCCAGACAGCCAGCATGTATTACGGCAAAGTGCTTCGTAGCCCCCATGCCCACGCTATAATCAAGTCCATCGACACTAAGAAAGCCTTAGCCATGCCAGGAGTCCAAGCCGTAATCACAGGCCAAGACATGCCAGGTGCGAATAAAGTCGAGGCGTCCCGAGGCACTCAAATGGCTAGCGACAATCTAATGGCCAGAACCAAGGTGCTCTACAAGGGTCATCCCGTCGCCGCAGTAGCAGCCGTGAACCAGCACGTAGCAGAGGCAGCTCTTGCTGAGATAAAGGTCGACTACGAAGTACTACAATCGGTAATGACAGTCGATCAAGCCATGGCCGACAACGCACCGTTGCTCCACGAAAACCTGACCACCACCGAATTGGGCGAGCGGACGGACAAAAAGAGCAACGTCGCCACCCACATCCAATACACCCAAGGTGACATCGACAAGGGTTTCGCTTCTGCTGACGTAGTAATCGAGATGGAGTTCAGCAACAAGACGGTCCACCAGGGGTACATCGAGCCTCATTCGGCCTCAGCTATCTGGAACGAGAACGGCGAAGTCACCATCTGGACAAGCACCCAAGGAGCTTTCACGTCCAGAGACGCCATTGCCCCGTTACTGGATCTGCCGGTATCCATGATAAAAGTTGTACCTATGGAGATTGGCGGCGGCTTTGGTGGAAAGATTCCGGTCTACCTGGAACCACTGGCCGCACTTCTATCCAAGAAAACGGGACGCACGGTCAAAATGACCATGACGAGGGCGGAGACATTCGAAAGCACTGGCCCCACCTCCGGAACTTCGATGAAGGTCAAGATGGGAGCTACACAAGAGGGCATTATCACCGCAGCCCAAGCAGATCTGACATTTGAAGCTGGCGGATTCCCTGGTTCCATGGTGAGCGCAGGTGCCCAGTGCATCTTCGCCCCTTATGAAATTGAAAACATGCAGACCGACGGCTATGACGTTTTAGTTAACAAGCCTAAGGTTGCCCCATACCGTGCTCCCGCAGCGCCGAACGTAGCATTCGCTGGTGAACAGGTAGTAGATGCGCTAGCCCAGAAACTGAACATAGACCCGATAGAGTTCCGGCTAATGAATGCCGCCAAAGAAGGTACGCGCCGCGTTGACGGCCCCATATTCCCGGTCATCGGAAACGTGGAATGCCTGGAAGCAGCCAAGCAATCAACTCAGTACAAAACTGAACTGAAAGGCCCGTACCGAGGGCGCGGCGTCGCCTCTGGCTTCTGGTTCAACATTGGATTCCAATCCAGCTGCTCCATATCAGTGAACGCTGATGGCACCATTAGCCTGGTAGAGGGTTCAACGGACATCGGTGGAACCAGGGCCT
>JAKUNL010000055.1 GCA_022451925.1 Dehalococcoidia bacterium | reverse complement strand
GCAAAGGTGGGGGAGAAACATCATTTTCACCCCCACATGACATCAATACAAACATGGATACGACGGCTAAGAGGGATTTGACAGCTCCCGATATTTTAGAAAAACTCATAATCAAGGTTAGATCTCCAAGGTCAAAGGAATTATTTAAATATTCTATTGCGTTTATCTTCAAACGTATTTGATTGTACTGCATTAATATCTGCAAATCACATAGAGAATAAAACGTAAAAAATTTAATCTAGAATACATCCACATATTCAGAATATCTTGACTGCTAATATAATCTAGAAATTTAGTTAGAAACAGTCTTCGGTTCAATCCTCACAGATAGCCAACGTTATCTTAAAAGCGTTCCAACCAGTGGATCAAACGACATGACCTAAACAATATGTATCGTGCTAGATAAAGGTTCTTCATAATACGTATCTTGAGCCTGTGTTAACATTTGGCCTGCTAAGTACCAGACGGTATGCTGGACACGTAATATTTACTCGTACCTTAGGATAAGGAGATTTACGAAGATATGAAAGCACTTGAAGGTATAAGGGTCCTGGATCTGACCAGAGCCCTTGCGGGCCCATACTGCACTCTAATGTTAGGAGACTACGGCGCCGATGTAATCAAGATTGAAATTCCGGGTTCCGGGGACGACACTCGCAAATGGGGACCTCCTTTCGTCGGGGATGAAAGTGCATATTTCTTATCCATTAACCGAAACAAGCGAAGCCTTACCCTCAACTTTAAAGAAGAAAAAGCCAGAGATATTTTTTTAAAGCTTGTTAAAGACGCTGACGTGGTAGTTGAAAATTTTACACCCGGAGTAATGGACCGGTTCGGTTTAGGCTACGACGCTCTAAAGGAAATCAATCCCGGTATCGTGGTCTGCTCAATATCTGGATTCGGTCAGACTGGTCCATACCGAACCCGCCCCGCCTACGACCAGATTATGCAGGGGATCAGTGGACTGATGAGTATCACCGGTGAACATGACGGTGATCCGCAAAAAGTCGGCATAGCTGTGGCTGATATCGGAGCCGGAATGTGGGCAGCATTTGCTGTGATGGCTGCCATCCACGAGCGCACAGACAAGGGTAATGATCAGGGTCAGTACATCGATATCTCGATGATGGACGCCCAGGTAGCTTGGCTGACCTACCAAGCCGCTAATTTCTTTGCCACAGGAACAGCGCCCAAGCGTTTAGGTGCAGCACATCCCAACCTCGTCCCCTATCAAGCGTTCATGTGCCAGGACAACAAATACCTGAACTTGGCGGTGGGTTCAGAACGCATCTGGGAGCGGTTCTGCGACGGGATGGAGATGCCAGAACTACGCGAGAACCCGGATTACACCACCAATGTAGAACGGGCCCAAAACCGAGCAAAGATCGTGCCTCATTTGCAGGACATATTCATCAAGCAACCAGTGGCCTATTGGGTGGAGAAATTGCAGGCAGTGAGCGTACCATGTGGTCCAATCAATGACCTCGCTGATGTGTTTGCTGATCCTCAACTACTCTCACGGGATATGTTCCAGGAGATACCACATCCCACCCTGGGAACAGTCAAACAGCTTGGACTACCCATCAAGTTCTCCAGAACCCCAGGCGGCTTAGACAGGCCACCACCACTGCTGGGTGAACACAATAACGAAGTGCTTCGAGAGATTGGTTTTTCTTCCTCAGAAATCGAAGAACTCAAAGTCTCAGAGGTAATTTAGGGATTCCTAGCCTGTATTCTACGGGTGAATCATACATTTGTAATTGTACTTTCAAATTCCAATACACTCCCAAACGAGCCTATTTCAAGTTCTAAAAATAGGCTCGTTTGGGGAATTGTGCCAGAGAAACCCACATGTTAATGTGGCCGTTGTTTAATGGTATCAAAGTCCATTACTCCTGATTATCAGAATCCAAATCACTTCCAATAACCCGACAGGGGGTACTTTTTAGTGGATTTAGGACTTAAAGATAGGGTTGCTATCGTTGGAGGATCCAGCAGGGGCATGGGAAGGGCAATTGCCCTTGCGTTCGCTCAGGAAGGTGCCAACGTTGCAATCAGCGCCAGAACTGAAGCCGATCTCAGGCGAACGGAGATCGAGCTGGCGCGAGTGGGATCGCAACAACACGTTTTGGCCATCCCAGGAGACCTTTCCGTCGCCAGAGACATCCGCCGAGTAGTACGAGACACTTTCAACAGGTTCGGCCAGATAGGTATTTTGGTTACCCACATGGGATTTGGCCCTCCCGGCCGCCCATCTGAGTTCAACGACGAGACGATCATAAACGCCTTGGAAGAGAACTTCCTCAGTTCCATCAGATTTGCGAAGGAAGTCATACCCTACATGAAACAACAGCACTGGGGTCGTATAGTCCACCTGCTTCCCGCAATTAGCGGGTTATCCGGTGGAGGGAGAGCCCTTTCCGCCACTTCGCAACTGGCTTTGATGGCCTACTCCAAGAGCCTGGCCAATGAATTGGCCCCATTCAATATCACAGTCAACAACCTTATCTCCGGACCGGTAGAAACCGATCACCTGACCTCTTCTGTGGAAAAAGAAGCCCAAGAATCCGGAAAGGACTTTGACACCCTAATGCGGGACACGATTACATCCGTTCCCATGGGCCGGCTCGGCAAACCCGAAGAAGTGGGCGATCTTGTCGCATTTCTAGCCTCGGAGAGAGCATCCTTCCTGACTGGCACCAGTGTGGTTCTGGATGGCGGCATGCGCCAAAGCGTTACCTAGACGCATATCAGATAGCTCATGGCACAATAAAAATCTGCAGAATAACTCAGGAAATCCTCATTCAAGTGGAAATCTTCGGCGTATGGTTCCCAATGGGATCTGGTATCTACACGCCAAAATTATAAGTCCGATTCAAGGTTGACGTATTTAGACCTGCAGACAGCCCCAACACCAGATCCCCAGTTCAATGCAAAGTGATTTTGATCAAAAGCTAGCCACGAACGATTTCTCCGTCCCTCCGTTTTCCCACAACATTGATCACGGTTGCCCTAGTCTGTCCTTGCCAGTAAAATTGCCGCGAATCTCCTGAAGGTTTACTTTCCCAGGCTTATTCTGTTCACGAGGCGTAGTTATGAAATTCTCCTTAGCCTATGAAATGCAGCGGCCAATGCTGGACGATCATGCAGTTATAGAGGAAACAATCGAACAATGCGTCTTCGCTGACAAGATGGGCTTCGACGCCGTCTGGTTCGTGGAACACCACTTTCTGACCACATTCTCAAGCTCGCCATGTCCAGAGGTTATCTTCGGGGCTCTAAGCCGTCTCACCAAGAGAATACGGCTGGGATTCGGTGTTGCTGTCCTCCCGTACCACCACCCTGTACGTGTCGCAGAGCGTGTTGCCATGATTGACCAGCTCTCACATGGACGTGTGGAATTCGGTACTGGCCGCTCTGCTCCCTACGAACAGATCGGCATGGGTATCGACCCTCGGGACACCAGAGAGATGTGGGCCGAATCCCTGGACATGATTCCCAAGATTTGGAACTCTGACTATTTCGAGCATGAAGGGAAGTTCTGGAACGTGCCACCGCGCCAGGTTCTGCCCAAGCCCTACCAGCAGCCTCACCCGCCCATATGGGTTGCGGCCCTACAGCCTGCAACCTACGAGATTGCAGCCCAGAAAGGTATCGGCGTAATGGCATTAGGAGTGAACGCACCTGCCGTGTTGGAACCGGAAATCAAGAAATATAAGGCTGCCGTCAAGAACGCTACCCCAGTCGGAATCACTACCAATAATCAGTGGTTAAGTTCAATATTCGGCCTCTGCGGAGACGACACCAAAACAATCCAAGAGTTATCGGCTCAGTCGTTGAAAACTTTCTTCGGCCCAGGCAGGCCATACGTACAAGACCAGAAGGATGTTTACGAGAAGCTACTCGACCAGTGGGGCGGCATCCCCGAACATCTGATATCCAATTTTTCGCGATACATCGATGTGAACAAACCTACTGCGGGCACCAATGGCAACTCAGCTCACTCATTTGATCTGTCTGGTGGTGCGCTAGCCCAAAAGATATGGGAGGAATTCGATTCAGAAACCATGGCCGAGCGCGGTGTGATTGTCGCAGGAGACCCTGACGCATGCATCAAGGGGGCCAAACTCCACGAGGCTACTGGCGTGGACGAGTTACAGTTCCTGATGGCCACCGAGACCGTGGGTCACGAAGCTGTCATGAAGTCGATTGAGATGTTCGGCCAATACGTTATCCCAGAGTTCCGCAAGAACAGCAAAGACTTGCCAGAACCAAACTGCCCTCTCCACTAAGCTGATAGGCAAACATCTGCCGGTTGCCAGTTCATGGGCTTAAACAGAGCTTGTGATAAGACGCTACATCACATTCGAATTTTCTTGTTTCTGACGTCGTAAAAGCCTCAAAAGGCCCGCCCTTATTAAATAGAATACCGGGCCTATTGAAGCTAATTCATATTGTTTTACTTAACCTAGATCGGATATTTTCGGGCCTACTTCATTTTTAAGAAGTTCCAGACATTCTTGCTGCCATTGGTGGTTATCCGGATCCTGCGTAACTGTTAGCAAGGTTCCGAACCCGCCAACTTCCCCATATATATGGCGTATCTTATCCGCGCATTCCTGAGGATCGCCGACTATCCACACGTTGTCCATCAGGTATTCCACATTCACATCGTCATCGGACATGTCAGGAGAGACCTTGGAACCTGCCAGCAACCCTGCTTGGCGATTGGGTTCTTGGTGAACCTGGTAATTTCGCACCAAGATCGCCTCAGCCCTTTCTCTAGCCTCTTGAGCCGTGGGAGCCACTAACACGTCACGGGCGATATGCCACTGGCTGCGATTCACCGAACGACCTGCGCTGGCCGCTCCAGCCTCATATTCCTCCCAGTGACCAGCCAAGTTTGGCACCGATAGCGTGGGGCTGCTCATGGGAATCCACCCTTTTACGCCTGCATTCCTGATTGAGTCGGAACGAATCGTCGTTGCAGCGGCACTGATTGGAGGGTGAGGATTTTGGAAAGGCTTCATGTGCAGTCCTCTTTCCTTCACCGAGTCTAATTCAGGGGCCGAAATATTGAAATGCTTGCCGTGATACTCGAATTTGCCTTCGTTCTGCCACATCTTGAGCACAACATCCAAAACTTCCTGGGAGCGCTCCCCGACGCCTACACGGTCACTAGCGTCGAGCCCGTAAAGTTCCAGATCGGTGGGAATCGCACGGGTACCAATACCCCAGTAGAATCGGCCTCGACACAAATGGTCCAGCATGGCCAAGCGGTGGGCCAAGTCCACTGGATTATGGATGGCCAGTAGAGTCACGCCGGTGCCAAAGATTATATTCTCGGTCATGCCTGACGCCTTCGCGATCAAAAGTTCAGGCGCAGGAGCATTCTCCCAGCGTTCGGTAATGTGTTCACCAATCCAGGCTTCGGTATAACCGAGCTTGTCGGCATTCACGATCAATTCCAAGTCTCGATCATATGAATCAGCGTAAGTACGATGCGGTGGATGCAACGGCATCATGAACAGTCCAAATTCCATGTGAGCTCCTTTTGATTGACGGCTGGCAGCCCTCAGTAATGAGCGTATATGCCAGTTTTATTCGATGGCTGATACTATTCCAGGCCCCATTAGCTGTCAAGCTAGTCAGGCGTATCACAGGCACAAACACAATGACCTGAGCAACAGCTATTTGCCTATGGTAAACTTCGTAACAATAATCAAGTATTAAAGACTAACGAATCAGCAAACAAATATAGGATGTCTGATATGAAGAAAGTCATAAGCGAGACCAGTGGCGCAGTATTCAGCCTCCCTTGGTTCGTGGCCAAGGACGAGGGCTTCTTCAAAGATGAAGGAATAGACATGGAATTTGTCGAGTCGCTTTCCGTAAAGGTTGACCACC
>JAKUNL010000054.1 GCA_022451925.1 Dehalococcoidia bacterium | reverse complement strand
GAAATCGACGGGCGCACCTTCTGGGTGCGCCCTGTCGGTTCATGGGTGCTGGACAGTGGAAACGTGGTGGCAGATGCATTGGCCGTATCGCTAGACAAACCTTTGGAATGGGCTGTTGGGTTCCTATTTGGCAACACCGAACTTAGTTTGGAATTTTGGACAGTGATTTCTGGAATATCAGGGTTTGATGATTAGTCTTTCAACATCACGTAGACGGCGGAGTTGGGGCTGAGGTCGAGGTGGGCATGCCCCTTACCTGTGGTGTCTTCCATGAGTCGGATGTCACCAGGCCGCAGTACGGTCTTTGTTCCGTCGCTGGAGGTGATTTCAACTTCACCAGTGAGATGAATGATCAACCGACGTTCGGGCAGTGGATGGAAGTCCATGTTTCGAGTTCCATCAAAGTCCTTAACCTGGAGTTCGGCCAGGTTCTTCATAGCTCCTAATTCCGGATGCTCTTCCAGCTTCATTTCCTCGGTATGGCTTTCGCCATCGCCACCATCAAAAACTCTGTAGATAGCCATAAAGATCCTCCAATTCGGACATTTTAGGATATGTCGGTACTGCTCCGGATTCAACTAGGACTAGGGACTGTTCAGGAATAGATTGTATCCGGTGTCCGACCAATGGATAAGAATATGTAACGGAGCATTGGGCCTACTATGAAATCCATGGGCCACAGTTTACACATTTTAGGGTTTGATGATTAGTCGTCAGTATAGTAAAGTCCCGCCATCTTGCTAATCGGAGGGACATCAATGGCTTCAGCTACTGAATTGTGGGAAGCGTGGAACGACGGCTTTGCCAAAAAGGATTCTAGTCGCCTCGCAGAGTTATTAACCGATGATTTCCGATTCGTGTCAGTAACACGCGATATTAGCAAACAAGAAGCGTTGGATTGGACTGCTGCAGGTGGATTTCAGACGCTTATGGATCGTCTGGAAGTGTTATATGAGAACGACGAGGTGGCCGTTGTCTGCCATAGTGCTAACAGCGATTTAGGGGAAGGTAGAGTGATGGCTGTATACACAAAGAAGGATGGTAAGTTTTCACATCTTAGAATGGTTCGACAGGCGGTCTAAAATGTGGCCACACGTTCTAACACCTAGCAACACGTTGCACTGAATTGGTGATGGTTTTAGCCTTAAAATCTGCACGTTCCAACACGTGAGACTATTTCACGCTAGGCATAACAACGTACTTTAAATCCGTTATAACTCTTGTGGTGCCTTATTTCCCCTGAATCGTCCAGAAAGCCGGTAAGGGATTTCCGTAGGATTCAACGGTACTGGGCACGTATCAGTCCCGATCCCGTCTAAGGCGGGGTCAGAGTAGCGGCATAGATATACGTGGCCTTCTCGACCATCTAGATGAAGGTTAATGTCAGTTATGGCGTCAAGGCCATCTTCTGTGTGACGGAGGTTGACACCTTTATATCGTTCAGGCCCGGCTTTTGATTCAGTGACTAGGCACCCGTTCTTCCTGAGGTGGGCGATGGCGCTGTTGTACCGCTGTTTCCACCGGGGTTGGCCGTTCTTGGTGGGAGCATCATCATCTGTATAAGTCTCAAATAGTCCCCCAGCACGCAGAACATCATGAACTTGTCCCTGAAGTGCTTTTCGGGACAAGGTGCCATCTTCAGCCATGTAGAGCCGGTAGATTATGGTCCAGGTATATGCCTCGATAGGTGCTAGCTTGGTTCTTCCAACTTGCCGTTTTACAAGTTTGCCTTTGTTTTTATCCAGGTTTAGTAGCCTACGAACAGTAGAATCCATACTTTGGTTGTTGCTGTTTCGTTTCAGGTATTCAACCGTGTCTGAGGATAGGAAGACGCTAGGCATATCTGGAAGCCCCTTAACCGACTTGCGATAGTTTCAAGCAATACCCGCAGTGGTAATGGTCATTGTTAAGACTGTCTGACTTACATATGGTGCAAAACTCTCGTGGACCAACGTGGAAGTGGTAGTAGTCTTCGAACATCGAGTCGCAGCTACACCAAGATTTGATCGCTTCCAGCTTTGTTCTATCTGCTATACCCATGATGGGGTTTCCTTCAGGTCTTGCACGTGAGTCTATCCCGTCCGCCAACCTTTTAATATATCAATCTTATCATATTATAGCATATAATTTTATGTATACAACAATCATGTTTTTAGACTCATATATTTCGTTAATGATATTCCAATATTGAAATTTATATATTGAATAATGATATTATAGCTGATTCAACGGAGACGATATCTAGTGTATATAAAAACCTGAGATTTAGAAGATGAAGTATGAGGCCGGTTTCGATAGGAACAAGCGTTGGTGTTATGTCACAGAAAAAGGCCGAATCTTTTTATCAGGTACTGTTCTTTGAACGGCATGTAACCCCCTTCATAACAGCATCCGATTAGAGATAGCAAGGCCGGCAAGGATGTCTAAATCGACTCCGGTTAACCTACTATCTGTGCTAATCTGTCTACTTGGTCAAGGTCTGTTACCTGGGGAAGGAAGACCATTTCATCAAGGCCTACTTGCTCAAAATCTTGAATTACTTTCTTGATATCTTCAGTGGATGTTAAGACACGTTTGGCGGCTTGGTCTGCTGCCTCAGATCCCAAGAATTGGTTGTAGTGTCGGTATTGGTCTGCTCCTCTACCGGCAGCGTCAGGGCCTAGCGCGAAAGCATTGGTGGCGACGAATCGCGGTTTACCGGTCCTGCCGCAGTTATTCCATTCCTCAACGACAGAGTCGTACATCCCTAGGGCAGACTGTGGATCTCCCCCGCCTCCAAGGTATCCATCAGCCCATCGGCCAGCACGCTTAACGGCCGCAGGGGCGAACGCTCCTATCAGGAGCTCAGGGCCTTTGGACTGGAGTGGTTCTGGTCCTACGGGAGTAATTCCTTCTACTGGGTCTTCGCCGGACCAGATTCTTCTCATCAATGCCAGTTGCTCTTCGAAGCGCTTGCCCCTGCGGCTAAACCGTCCGGAAACGGCTGTGTAATCGTCCTCCCTTCGACCTACGCCCATGCCTAACGTGAGCCTGCCACCTGATAGAACATCGAGACTTGCCGCCTGTTTAGCAAGTAAGGTCGCGTCCCTCACAGGGGCGATGAGTATGGTGGTCATCAAACGGACTCTTTCGGTCACTGCCGCTGCTGCCGCTAGGGCGATGAGCGGGTCCCAGTTCGGGTAAACCACACGGTCTATGATGCCAACACTCGAAAAAGGGCCGGTGTCGGCCTTACGGGCCCACTCGAGGACTGAGTCGCGTGAGACACCTGGGATGTTAGCCGGAAGGCCAATGCCAATCTTCATGGGTTATCCTCATGCCAGTTAAATGATCTAGAGGGTTACTAGTCCTGCTTTGAACGTAGAATTCTTATGTAACTTGAATCATGTTCAGTCATCGGACGACTGATCTGAATGGGTGTATGCCATAACGGGCCAGATCATCCCATTGTCCGATACCAGAGTGATGATGTCAGTCTTGTTCAGACCACCAGATAAAAACCGGCAGGCTAATACTGCCCGCCATTAACGTCGATAGTTACTCCGGTGACATAGTCGGCATCAGATGACGCTAGAAAGGCGATCACTTTAGCTTGGTCTTCAGGCTCGGCTGGACGACCCAGGGGTATGGACTCGATGCTGCGTCGTTTTTCCTCTTCGGACCGCTGCTCCCATCCTCGTGCTATACGGTCGCTCAAGGTCATCCCCGGAGCTATCGCATTACAGGTTACACCGAAGGGCCCAGCCTCTACCGCAACCTTTTTGGTGAATGCCATGATGCCGGCCTTTGCCGTCGCGTAGGCGCTACTGGTGTTGCTAGTGCCGTGGCCCGCAACTGAAGAGAGGTTTATTATTTTCCCTGCGCCTTTCTGCTTCATGCGCTTTATCACAGCGTTGGTGCATAAAAAGGTCCCCCTAAGGTTGAACTCAATGACGTTGTCCCATTCCTCTAGGGTGAGATCGTCTACGATGGCACGACTGTTAGGGATGATGGTGCTGCCACCCACTGCATTTACCAAGATGTCGATCCGACCCAGCCTGTTAACGACCGAATCAGCCATACTCTCGGCCTGTTGGCTATCCAGGACATTGACCTCCATCGTCGTTACATTGCCGCCGATGGTTTCGATCTCTTCTGCCAACGCGGCCAAGGCAGCAGGATTGATGTCTACTGCTACCAGATGAGCCCCTTCACTGGCTAAGATCCGCGATGTGGCTCTACCTATGCCGTCGGCGGCTCCGGTGATTACCGCTATTTTGTCTTGAAACCGCATGGTGACCTGTTCTCCTCAACTAAAGCTTGGCCTTAGGGCAGGATTATAATCCCAGTGTTGGTCACCGGCCAGTATGTGGCTTTAGTATATGGGTGCCGAATACCTACTATGGTCTTGATGAACGTACTGGTAAGTCCGGCGACCGTCTTTAAAGCCGTTGTGACGGAAACGTCATCATGGCTTTCATTCCACTCCCGCCGCCAGTTTTAGGAACGTAAAAGGTTCGTAGATTGAAATCTGCGAGCCTTCTTTTTGGCCAAATAGCCAATCGTTGACCAATGCACGTAAAACAGGCCAGAATGACTCGGTTTAGGTGATACTCTAACGCCCTTTGAAGGAGTCAGTATGCAAAGTGATGCAGATAACATTCCAGGACAGACTGCACAAGGACATATGATAGCTGAGCATTGGGCTAGATTAGCCATCACTTATGAAGGCGCTGTTGCGGAGTTGCGTTCCAGAGGTATTGAGCCGGGTAAAGCGGTTTCGGAAGACCTACATGAGTTAGATATGATTCATATGGGTGGATTGGCAGCTACTGACTCGCTGGCTCAGATCGCGCAGATCGGACGAGACCATAATGTTTTAGATGTGGGGTCTGGTGTGGGCGGTCCCGCTCGGCGCATAGCCAGCAAGTACGGAGCTTTAATGTGGGGAGTTGAGTTGAGCGCGCCTCTCTACCAAACTGCAGTACGGCTTACGGAACTGGTAGATTTGCAGGAACGTGTTAAATTCAAACTTGGTAGCGCCCTTGCTTTGCCATTTGAGGGGTTGGAATTCGATGGAGTGGTGATGCAGCATGTCGCCATGCAAATTAGCGAAAAAAGCCAACTGTTTGGAGAACTATCTAGAGTCATTAGATCGGGCGGATATCTCGCTATGCACGAGATTTTTGGTGCGAAAGGAGAGGAACCACGATATCCATTACCTTGGGCAACAGAGCCGGCTATGTCGTCGTTGGAGTCTTTAGAGGATTGTTTGGATAGACTGACGCACTTGGGATTCGATGTAGGTGATTTTCTCGATTTGAGCGAAGATGGCCGGCAATTTCACGTCCGCGCGATCGCGGCCTTTAATCGTGTACTCAATGAGGAAGAAGGCCACCAAGGCATTTCGATGGAGGCCACTCAAGTGAGACTCCGGGCTTCGGAATCCATGGAGGAAAATCTGCGTACTGGGCGAATTAGAGTTGGTATGATCGTGTGCTACAAAAATAAAGGCTAATCATCAAATCCCGCTCACCACGACCGTTTTAGACATGAAAAGGCCCTCAGAGGATAAACCTGAGGGCCTTTGGTTTTGGTGAATGAGGCCAAGATGTGGCCAGTGGTTTCGGTTAGGTTGCCTGAGTCTCTTTCTTCACTATGTCGTCTACTGTAGCTACGAGAGCCCCTTCATATTGTTCATTTGTTGAGCGGATAATCACAGTAGAAAGAGTAAGGCAATTAATAACCCGGCAGCCACATTGTAATATCATCAATAATGAACCAAATCATCAGAATAAGGGGTAGTGTTATGGATCCGCGTCCATTCAGTTGCGTGAAATGTTCTGGAACAGAATATACCGGTGGAGAGATTAGAACTACGGGTTCAGGTGTGTCGAGGTTTTTTAACCTTCAAAATCAGAAGTTCGCTTCCGTATCATGTTCCAACTGCGGTTACACAGAATTCTACCGGCGGGCCGGTGGCAGGGCAGGCAATATATTGGATATCTTGACTAGTGGATAAACGCTGTTGCCTCGTTATAGTCTGTAATGTTTCGAGTGGCATTGGCGTAAAAAAACAGAGGTCAGTTCATGGACAAAAGGGTTAATCGGTCCCGGTGTCCTATTAGACGCATTGCTAGATACTAGGATTGGGTTCTTAATAAAGCAGTTTTAGATGAACTTGACCGGACTTGAAAACTGACGTGGCAGCAACGCCACCATCGGTTCGCATGCCACTCCCTCTGCCACTTTTAGGCACTGATAGGCCCTCAGATTTATTGTCAGGGAACCTTTGGTTTTACCGATTTGCACCAAGTGCACAAGAATAATTCTCCTACCTATCTGTGGGTCAGCTAATTGACAGTGTTCTAGACGACTGTTAGCCTTTATTTT
>JAKUNL010000053.1 GCA_022451925.1 Dehalococcoidia bacterium | reverse complement strand
GGTTGCCGAGTCTCCAGGTTCGACCAAGACTGTGGTGAACTTAGATTCCAGGACCGCAGGCCCATTCACCTTGTTACCTGGCGAAAGATCTGTAATCTCATAAACTGGCGCTTCAACCCAGCCACCAAAGTAGATTCTACGCCACCCTTTTTCTTTGGGTTGTGCCCCATTACCATCTTCTAGGGGCGGTGGGTCCAACTTAGGTAGTCGGCCAACCACACTGACCCGGAGGGTCACCAAACGGATCTCCTGCTCAGACTGGTTGTAGGAATACAGTTCCTGATAACGCCGGTGGAAGTTAGAAGCCCATTGGTCAACCAATTGCTGGTCGTTTTGACTCCAATCTGGAATTGCTACGTTTACCTCGTATATCTGGTCCAGGTAGCGCATATCCGCTGTGGCTACCACCTCTATATTAGACTCAGTCACACCCTGGGCCAAAAGTTTCTCCACTCCGTCGGATTCCATCCCTGTAATCAAACTTCTTACGTAACCTAGATCAATCCCGAATAAGGCTGCAGGATGCGAGCGCGAGTAATCATATTTCAAATCGGTGGCAAGCATGCCGTGGGCAGACAACACCGCAGCCGCAGCGGGAATGATGACTTTTTCTATCTGCAACTGCTTGGCCACTTTCCCGGCATGTAGCCCAGCCGCTCCGCCAAAAGCCATCATCGCAAAACTACGCGGATCAACACCACGTTGTACCGACATCAACCGTATGCCCTCAGCAATAGATGTGGAAACCAATGCAGATATGCCCTCGGAAGCCTCGATCATGGAAAGGTTTACCGGCTCCGCAACATTCCGGATAATGGCTTTCTCAGCCAGGCTGACATTCAATTGTGCCGTGCCGCCAAGGAAATTGCCTGCGTCCAGGTAGCCCAGAACTAAGTTGGCGTCAGTGACTGTCGGCCGATCTCCGCCCTTGTCGTAGGCTGCCGGACCAGGTGTGGCTCCCGCACTCTCCGGCCCGACTTGCATTATTCCGCCGGGGCCTACCGAAGCAATACTCCCCCCGCCGGCTCCCATGGTATGAATATCAATCATTGGAACGGATATTTTCCAACCAGCTTCAAACTTCTCAGTACTCAGATGTGGTTCACCGTTCTCAATCAAAGAAATATCTGTACTGGTACCGCCCATGTCAAAGGCGATGATGTCTCGCGCACCTACCAAATCTCCGTACGCAGCTGCACCAGCTACACCGCCAGCTGGTCCAGAAAGGATTGATCGCACCGCCAGGCGACGAGAGTCCTCTATCGGAGCGACTCCGCCATTAGATTGCATGACCAGAAAATCACCAGCCTGCTGAAAGGACATCAACCGTCTTTGTAGGTTTTCTAGATAACGTCCCAACACCGGGCCTACGTAAGAGTTGATAACGGTGGTGCTGAGGCGATCAAACTCTTTTATCTGAGGAATGACTTCTGAAGATAGAGATGTGTACATTTCTGGAAACTTGGTTCGAATGATCTCTCCAGCCCTATCCTCGTGATTCGAGTTTAGGTAGGAGAATAAGAAACAGACGGCAAGCGCTTCCACTCCCTCATCTCTAAGCTTGTTCAATGCAGCGTTCAAAGCATCTTCGTCCAGGGAATCCTTGACACTGCCATCAGACAGAACGCGCTCTGGCACGTCAGTTCTCAGGTACCTGGGCACTAACGGTTCCACAGGAGTCATGCGCAAGTTGTATCGATCTTCTTTGAGGCCTTCTCGCATCTCCAACAAATCCCTGAACCCATCGGTAGTGAGTAGGCCGACCTTGGCTCCTTTCCGTTCTACCAAGGTGTTTGTGGCGACAGTGCTGCCGTGAATAATCATGTCAGCCGATGCCAAAAACTCTTCCAGAGAGAGCCCGTAGGCCAACGCAGCATCGCTTAGCCCAACCATCAAGCCTTCAGACGGATCATTGGGAGTCGAGGCAGTCTTGAAATAGCGAGGAGGTTGGCCTTTTTGGGCAACTACAAAATCGGTGAACGTACCACCAACATCAATTCCAATCACGTACACAATCAGACACGCTTCCAAAAGATTTCGGTCTACCCATACGGTCTACCAACTATTAATCGCCGGATACCCTTAGGTTCAACCAGGTATTTGGACTGCCTTTCAATGTGACTTCTCTATTACCTGGAGTGCGGACTACGAAGCCATGGCCTGTTAGAAATGTTGTTATAGCACGGCCCAACACTCCGCCCAAGTGGTGTCCAGGCTCAGTCCAATCCAGACACCCAAATGCTAAATCCGCCGTTGACCTGGAAGCTGTTGGCACAAGCACACCCAACTCCTCCATAGCCAGTAGGCCTTTAGGAGTCAAAGCGTAAGCAACCCTGTTTCCTGAGGCCGGAGTTGTAGTTTCTTTTATCCATTGGAGCCTCAGAATTTCCTGAATCAAGGCCACCCCAACCACTCCTGCCAAATGTCCATAACAGGTTCTAGCCTGACGCAAAGCGGTATTTCGCTTAACTTCACGTTTTGATTGGGAGCTGAACTTTGGTCTTACCCTTATTGGTTCCAAGTTGAAGGCCATATTTGAACCCTACTTTGGCATTCGTTTCTAAGATCGCTGCCATATAAACAGAATGGCGGAGCCGACGTTTCCGCTGGCCCCGCCATTGTTTATTGTGCGTTAGAGAAAGGCTCCCTCATCCTCCGCCAATGGCGGGAAGGAAGTGAACCTCGCTAGTTTCCTGAACCTTGTCCAGCATACCAAGCAAGCTCACCTCCCCGTCTATTATCACAGCCAGGCCTGGAATCAAGTCTTCCTGCATTTCGTCACAAAGGAATTCCCTGATACCTGGATGGAGCTCCTCCAGGTTATTGATCAACCGTCGAACGGTGGTGCCTTCCACTTGGACCTGCTGCTTGCCGTCAGTCAATTGCTGCAGCTTTGGCGGTATCCATACCTCCGCCATATTCTGTTATTTACCCTCTTTGGCCCATAAAGCCTCCAGAACTTTATCTGGAGACATAGGCAGGTCATTCATCCGAACGCCTATGGCGTCGTAGATCGCGTTAGATATGGCGGCCATTGGAGGTACTATCGGCACCTCACCAACTCCTCGAACACCGTAAGGGTGACTGGGGTTGGCGATCTCGACAATGATCGTGTCGATCATTGGCAAATCCAACGCTGTGGGCATCCGGTAATCCAAGAAACTACTGTTCTCTAGAGCACCATCGTCATTATAGATATAGGCTTCATTCAGCGCCCAACCAATACCCTGCACTGCTCCACCCTGAATCTGACCTTCCACGTAGGCGGGGTGGATCGCTTTGCCAGCATCCTGGGCGGCCGTGTAGCGGAGAATCTCCACCTTTCCAGTTTCCGTATCAACCTCTACATCTACCACATGAACACCGATGGATGGTCCAGGGCCCGGAGGATTGACGCCCGCAGATCCAACGATAGGACCGCCAGTTGGAATCATCCTTGCGGCGATCTGTTTGAAGTTCAGCTTGAGCTCAGGGTCTGATATGTGCTGCAACACAGCTTCTTTATACTCTACATCTGTGTCAGGAATCTCCCAGATCTTAGCCGCACGTTCAATCATCTGCTGTTTCACGCTCTGAGCGGCGTTGTAGCAGGCCCAACCCGATTTGAAAGTTGCACTGCTGCCGCCGGTGTTCGAGGTAAATCCGATGGAGTCAGTGTCTCCGACCTGGGGTTTGATGTCAGTGACTGGCAGGCCCAAGACTTCGGCTACGTGCATGGCCATGGCCGCACGACTTCCGCCGATGTCCGGCGACCCCTCAGTCAAACTCACAGTTCCGTCCGAGTTGACTACCAGGACTGCCGACGCGGGACCCGAGTTGTTAGCCCACCACCCGGCAGCCATGCCACGACCTCTCCGCTTACCTTCCAATTTGCTGTTGTAATGCTGATGGTCTTTAACTGCCTGCAAGGTCTCTGTATAACCGACGAACGGAGTCATAGGGCCAGTTAACCGACGCACACCCTCAGAAGCGATGTTCATCATCCGGAAATCCAATGGGTCAATTCCCAACTTCTCTGCTAGTTCATCCATCGCTGTTTCCATGCAGAAAGCGGAAGCCGGGGCTCCAGGAGCACGATAGGCCGCAGCTTTCGGGCGATTCACCACCACGTCTATGGCCTTCAGATGTCCATTAGGGATATCGTACTGGGCCATCATGCACTGGATACCAGCGCCAACTGGTGAGCCGGGAAACGCCCCGGCTTCGTATACAAGTTCGGCCTCAGCGGCAATCAACTTGCCTTCCTTAGTAGCACCCAACTTCACTTTAATTTGAGTACCAGAAGTTGGGCCAGTAGCATCAAAGACTTCACGCCGGTTCAGCTGAACTTTCACAGGCCTGCCGGATTTTTGGGAGAGAAGCGCGGCAACAGGCTCAACGTAGGTGATGCCCTTTGCACCGAAGCCTCCGCCAATCTCCGTAGGAACAGCTTTCACTTGACCCACTGGGATTCCTAAGAAACGTGCAGTGTGGTCGCGTACGGTAAACTGCCCTTGGCTACTAGAGAAAATGGTCAGTTTACCGTCTGCCTGCCACTGGGCCACACCTGCTTGGGGTTCGATGTACCCCTGGTGGACCGCCTGAGTAGTCGTAGTTTTTTCAACGATCACATCAGCATCTTTAAAACCCTGTTCAACGTCACCGAGATTGAATTCAAACTCGTTAGCGATGTTGGTGCGTAAGCTATCTGCATCATCATCCAGTAGTCCGCCGGGTCTCAAAGCGGGATTGGAAACTGAGGCCAGTCGCTCATGCAATATTGGAGCGTCCGGTGCCATACCTTCAGCAGCGGTCAAAACTGGTTTGAGGACTTCGTAATCCACCTTGATCAAGTCCAACGCTTCTTCGGCTACATGAGCACTAGTAGCAGCCACCGCAGCCACCGCATGCCCCTTGTAAAGGACCTTTCCTCGTGCTAGGACGTTCATGCTCAAGAAGCCCAGGTTATGGATTGAGCCCTCGGCCAAGTCAACAAGTTTCATGGAGGTCTCTGGCCAGTCTGCTGAGGTGACCACCGCATAGACGCCCGGGTGAGACTCCGCAGCGCTGGTGTCGACTGATTTAATAATCGCATGGGCGTGAGGGCTGCGAAGGATTTTTCCGTGTAGCATTCCAGGCAGAATAGTGTCTGCTCCATACTTGGCACGACCAGTTACTTTGTCAGCGCCGTCATGACGAATTGGACTGGATCCTACTGTGTCAAATTCTTCGTTGGAAAGGACCGTATTGGGCTTGTAGTCAAGCATTCTCTCGCTCCTAGTTATTCAGTCTTAATTGATTCCGATTTGGATTAAGTAACGTGAGGGCCAAGATTGTCTGGCTGGTAGTAGTTGTCTATGAGCCTCTTTAAGCCTTGGCATATATTATCACAATCCAAAGTGCAGTCCCACGCCTGAATCCCCTGCGAGTCAGTCTGACATCAATTGATATCCGCCACTCTGCCGGCTGATTCACTTTCGAGGAATTCGTCGGTTATTCCAGATGTTATGACAATTGGTTTTCAAGACCGTGATTGGGTACTGTACTGCCCCATATAAGTTGGGATATACTGCCACAGCGATTCATCATAGGATGGGGCCAACCTAGAGCTCCCCCATCCGAAAACCAGTTCCGGAGTGGGTATTAAGGATGCGGTTTCCTAGACTACGAGTTCAACGGGCATTCGTTGTTCTTTTCCTGATTGGCATAATCTTGATGGCCACGACGGCCAGCCACGGTTGTACGGTTAGCGGCTCTTAATCCAAACTGATATAGCTTTCTTGAGGTGCCTGCAGTCCTTCACGACATGCGGTAACGTTGTCCAGTTCTAACTTCCCTGTTTATTCTGCCTGATCACTCCAGTGCTTCAGAATCAACCAACCTTGGTGCTTCATCTCACTGATTAATGATCTTCGTCCCCCGCGAATTTCATCACGCTGACGTATCAAAACAAGGAGGCAGTCATGCCGGATCAAGAATCCAACGCAGACCTAAATGTTCTATCTGAAGACCCCCTTTGCGCGGGTGTATTCCTCCCAAATTTAGACGTACCTATCTCCCCCAATGAAGGCCACTTCATTCGAAGTCACTTTTCAGCTCCCCAGGTTAATTCCTCAGATTGGTCCCTACATATCACCGGCGAAATAAACAACGAACTTAAGCTCTCCTACAACGACCTGTTAAAAATGCCCGATCATGAGGTAGTCAGTCTTATGGAATGCGCCGGCAATAGCCGATCGACCATGCAGCCGCCTGCAGAGGGCATTCAATGGGATAACGGGGCCGTCAGCGTCTCACGTTGGAGGGGTGTTTCGGTAAAAACCGTTCTAGAACAAGCCGGAGTCAAGCCTTCGGCCACGGATGTATTGTTCGAAGGTATAGACTCCGGAACAGAACCGCACTCAGGCAGCAAACTAAACTACGCTATGAGTCTGCCTATGGAAAAATTGCT
>JAKUNL010000052.1 GCA_022451925.1 Dehalococcoidia bacterium | reverse complement strand
ATGCTCCATGTCTATGAAAGCACCGTCGAAACCGGCTTTGGCAATTATCTCTACAACGGCGGGATCGGCGAACCCGATGTGGCTGACAAGGGCTAATCCGCCCTCACGCATCACCTTTTTGATTCTGTTTGGCTTCATAATTCACTCCGTCTCTGTACGCAAGTTTGCTTGCTGTCACCGATTGACACGACCATCATTAACTGAATCCCAAGCGAGTGTAAACACGCCCGAAAGGAGTGTCAAACACCGTAATATCACCATACGTTGAAAGAAAATAATGGCTGGCAGATATCGGGTGAAGGTTATTAATGAGAACGCTCGTGAATCAGATCCACCTGATCGCCCAGTGACACCACTCCGGGGGCTTCGACAGTGCCGTAAACACCGAAATAAGGTGCACGGGTAGTTGGACGGTACCGCTGGAGCAATTTCGGCACATTGAAGTCCCGATCTCCGGTGTCCGGATCAAGCGTGGTAATGGCACATCTGGGATCTGGGGCGACCAATCTCACCCTGAGGTCCGGCCCTATCTGCAACAGACCGCCAATCCAAAAGTCTTCCTCATGGGGCGAACAGCCGTCGAGTAAAAAATTGGGACGGAAACGTCGGCCCTCTAATACCGGTACGCTAGTGTTATCGTCTGGAGTCACCAGATTATGATTGAGGTAATCACCTAGCTTATCAACGGACGCTTGCGACAGAAGAGAAACTGGATATTCGTCGTAGCTATCTCCCGGCATGTCGGTTTTCACCAAGCGGACTGGAGAATCACAGTACGAAGAAAAAACATCGTTCCAGTGTCCTGTAACCTCCCGGCCGCGGACTTGTCGTCCCCAAATGGAAGTGGAGACCACCTCCCCCAACTCAGTTACACCTTCCAAATGAGTACTGTCAGGGAAGCGTAACGTCAGGACTTCAGTATCTGCGGAATATCCTGCTTGTACCAGAGCCAAGTGGCCGTGTTGACGCTGCGTAAGCAATCGACCACCCTCGTCCACCAGATGGAAGCGGCGGTCCTCGACAATACCGGAATAGCCAACGGTTACAGCTTCCGGCTGAAGCAGTGACAAGGATTTAACGGGTGATGTGAAGATTACTGCTATCGTGCGCACGTTTCGTCTCGACTATCCGAAGACCCTGCTACCCAGGGCGGGTTCCCAAGACTATTGGTATCTCATCGAAAGAACCGTCTTCGTGAATCACATCCAGAATGATCTCGTCCCCAGGCCTAGTGTCGTTCGTTAGATATACGATCAGATCAGTCATGTCTTTGATCGTGTTTCCGTCGATACCGGTGATTGTGTCACCACCCAGAGAATATTGTATACCGTTTATCTCTTGGGTCCGGTCACTCCCAACCAAACCTCCCTTAGCGGCCGGACCGCCTTCGCGGACTGTAATCACCAGTGCACCTTGAGTGCCCTCGGGCAATTCCATCAACTTAACCAAGTCAGGAACGAGTGGTCCACCAGAGATACCTAGCCAAGAATACTCATATTTCCCATCTTCAATTAGTGCTGGAATCACCTTTTTGGCGATGTTGATTGGAACTGCCAGGCCAACGCCAGCATTACTACCGGAACGGCTGATTATCTGGGTGTTAATCCCCACGACTCGCCCCCTGCGGTCCAAAAGAGGCCCTCCTGAATTTCCCGGATTGATAGGGGCATCGGTTTGAATAACCTCAGGAACCGTGAACTGGCTAGACCCGCTTCGAATGGTACGACCCACCGCGCTCACGATACCAGTAGTCATGGTGAATTCTTGTCCAAACGGAGCGCCGATAGCAATAGCCGTTTGTCCCACTTGTACCTCACCGCTGTCACCCAATTCGATTGGAAACAGGTTCTCCAATGGTTCAAGCAGTTCCAGCACTGCCAGGTCTGAATCGACGTCACCACCCAACACTTTGGCCAATACTTGGGTACGGTCGGCAAATATTACAGTCACGTTAGTCGCGCCGGCCACAACGTGTTGATTCGTGACGATACGACCTTCGCCGTCCCAGACGAATCCAGATCCCTCACCGCGTTCCAAAAAATTGTCTGGTACACCAGGGAAGTTCGGGAGAGTTTCGGTTTCCTCAAGGCCTTGGAGAACCTTGATATTCACTACTGAAGGAAGTGCCTTCTGATAGATTTGAATCATGACCGATTCTTGGGCGGCCACTAATTTGCTGGCCTCGATTTCGTCGATGGCTATTATCTGGCCATGGGGAGGTTCTGTCGTAGGACCCCATGTCGATGTGGGTACAACCGAATTATCACTGCTGCAAGCGGCAATAAGAAGTAATATCAGTGCCAACGCAACATGCCGCAACCAGTTTTTCAGGTTACTTCTCCAACACAATATATTGAAACGCCCCTTATGCGATTGATCCATTCTTGTCCGAATTCTTAACTCCATGACAGAGATATCTAATCTTCCATACACGTAAAATACGTCTTTTAACCTATCTTGGATTTTAAAGCTGTTTTTATGGCTATCCTGTGCGTTTCTTGCCAGTCTTCTTTTCGAACAGTTCCCAAGTAGTCTCATTGAACGGATAGTATTTGCCTGGAGAGCATTGCTCGATCTCCAATTGGGCTTTGATGACCTCTTCCACCTCTTCACGCTCGTGGGCAATGCGAATGACTTCGTCAACCGCTGCGGCTGGAACCACCACAACCCCGTCATCATCACCCACTACAGCATCACCCGGTCGTACCAGCACACCACCACATTGGATAGCATCGTTGACCTGCCAAGGCCAAAATTCTGCTGGTCCCTGCTTCGCAGTTGTATTCGCAGCGTAAACCGGAAAACCATAACCCTTGAGAGTCTTACTGTCCCGAGCTGCACCGTCGGTCACCAAACCTCCGGCCTTCAGCTGCATCATACGCATGAATTTGATATCGCCGCCAATAGAACTGTATTCCCAACCCAGTGCATCTATGACCAATACTTCCTCTGGACCGCAAAGCTCTATGGCCACGTATTCTGCAGAATCAGACCCCTTGGGTTTATCGGCCGCCAAGTCAGGCCTATGGGGCACAAACCGCAAAGTAACAGCCCTTCCAGACATGTGCTGGCCTTGCTGCAACGGCTTAGCGCCATGGATAAAGCTCATAGGCCAGCCCATTACCCAAAGACCGTCTATCAATGTCTGAGTTGGAATCGTCCGTAGGACCTCCAGCGTTTCACTGGAGATTAGTTTAGTGTCGGGCATGTTTGCACACCTTATTCATCGATATTTAAGACCAAGTTAATCCGCTATTAATTGATCCAAATGGTACTCGGTATCTCCCAAGTTCGCCTCGGCCAATTTGGCCCGATTGGAGTACAGCTGCATATCATGTCCAGAGGTGAAAGCGATCTCCCCCAATATGGAATGCCCTGTCATGGTAGATAGGCGGCTTAGTGTTCCAGATTGGGCTTTTGCCATAGAGATTTCATCTCTAGCAGGTAGGCTTTGATCCAACTTCCATGCAGCTTGGTAGGTCAAAAGTCGATTAGTATCCAGGGCAATTTTCAGGTCAGCGCAACGGTGTTGGACTGACTGCGAACGGCCTATTTCCATCTGATCTTTGGCATATGCCACTACCATCTCCAGCACTTTGTGAGAACGGCCCAGGGTCTCCGCACATTGAATCACCGTGGCACGTTGGACTGCCAATTCTAAAGCGACACGCCCTTCGGCAATCTCTCCTAATATTGCGTCGTCTGACAGTGATACATCGTGGAACTCAACCATGCATTGAGGATAATTGGCGATGGATTCCATACCGGTCATGATTACACCTTCTGCACCAGTATCTGCGAGCACCAGCGTCGTATCTGGCCAAGCTCCGATTGCAGGTCGAGTGGCGCAGATGATGTGGTCAGCCAATCTGGCGTGTCGGACGAATGAGCTCTCACCGCTGAGTACCAATCCACTGCTCTGGGAGAAGGTCTCCAACCCGTCACCTCTGGCTACAGTCAAAACGATTTCGCCTTTTATCATGCCAGGAAGCAGGTCTTTTTTTTGCCGGTCATTGCCGCCATAGAGAATGACATAAGCTGCCAATACCGAAGACGTGAGCAACGGCCCGGGAGCCAATGCTCGGCCAAGTTCCTCGAATAAGATTGCCTGGTCTGTGAATGGACGATCTAAACCGCCATAATGCTGGGGAAGGCAAATACCAAGCCATCCCAATTCTGCCATCTTCTCCCACAGGCCTGGTATGTGGCCGGTCCCGGAATTCTCAGCCTCTCTCACCAATGATGCTGGGCACTCCCGATCAAGGAACTCTCTGGCTGAGTTCCGTAATATTTTTTGTTCTGATGTCAATCTAAAGTCCATAGGTCACATATCATTTAGAGGCATTCCGAGTGCCTGCTGAGCGATGATATTACGGTGCATATCTGAGGTGCCTGATTCGCTCAAGTTCAGAGATTCCCGGTAAATCCCCTCTATGTTGCCCAATAACGGTACCATCGGAGAGCCGTTACGCAAGGTAGCATATGGGCCGAGAACCTCCATAGCCATCTCCGCAAATCGGAGCCGCTCTTCAGAAGCAAACAGCAATGCTGCAGAAGACTCGGCGATAGCAACAGCCCCAACACTCTGCAGCCAAGCCACATTCCAACAAAGCAGCTTCATTGTCATCATGCCTAAACGCCGTTGGGCCAGTTGGTGACGGACCAGTGGGTGCTCGGCTAAGGGTTGACCACCGTCCGGCGCAGAACCGTAGCAGAAATCCGTGAAGTCGTCGAACACACGTTGGATGGAACCATATCGGCGTAATCCAGTCCTTTCATAATTCGGCGAATATATAGTCTGATGCAACCCCTGGTGTTCTTCTCCGATAAGGCAAGAATCCGATACACTGACATTCTCGAAGTGAATTTTCGCCGCTGTTTGGCCATTTATTGATGGGAAAATTTCTAATCTGATCCCGGAGGTTTTCATATCAACGATGACGTGGCTGACATCTTGGAAACCATCCCCGGTCCGAACCAGCAAATACATATAATCCGCGTGATCTGTATAACTGTTGGATATACTACAGCCGTTTAAAATGTATCCGGCGCCGTCACGCTCTGCGGATGGTAAGCCATTAGATTCTTCAACGGTATCAAGCCCATGGCAAAATTCGATCTCTCCCTTCGCAATGAGTTCCAAATAAAGATCTTTTTGGACCTTATTTCCGAAAGCCATGATAGCCGGAGCCACCATAGTTAACCCGCAAGCCCCACTCTCCAATATTAGGTGATAGCCTAGCTCTTGATCCAGAATACCCTGCTCGATGGGTCCTTTACCGCCGCCACCATATTCTTCGGGCAATCCGACAGCCAACCAGTTTCTGGCAGCAAGTTTGCGGTTTATCTCCCTAGAAAACTGATATTGAACTTCGGAACGCCCTCCAAAGATCTGCTGCCTCTCTATCGGGACTTCAACACTAAGAAATTGCCCAAGCGCTTCTCTAAAAGTAGATTGATCAGAAGTGAGATCGAAATTCATATCTCTACTGGGACGGGGCACAAGCTCGAATGATCTTCAACGCCTGTTCTTTCGCGCCGTCTCCAATGAACCGAGGCGACACTATCGGCAGCGTTATCCCCGCTTTACGGTATTCAGACAGATTCTCGCGTACTTCGTCGACGGTGCCTACGAGCCCAATCTTATCTATGAGAGCGCCTGGCACCAAGTTGAGTGCCTCTTGAGTGTTGCCCGACTGCCACGCGATTTTGACCTGCTCAAGCTCGTCTGGAAAGCCAGCGTCTACCATCAACCTACGGTAGCGAGGGAACCGACCGGCATAAGACGCAATTGGCTGTCTCATCAGATCCCTGGCCTCTTCTCTATTATCTGATACGGCGCATGGAAGCAGGCTCGTGACCTCAACGTCATCAGGGGAGCGACCCGCGTTATGGGCGCCGATGGCCACATGCCGGGCCGCTGTTGCTGCGTGATCCAGAGTGCACCAAGTGAGAATAGCGCCTTGGCTGATCTCACCACAGACCTCTAGCATCTTGGGAAAAACAGCAGCCACATAGATCGGGATCTCCTTACGCAAAGGTTCAAACCACAAGTCGAAATGATCTATGTTGTAAATTTCACCGGTGTAGTTGACGTCTGAATCCCTAAGGATTCCCCTAACAACGTCAACGCACTCACGCAACCGCTGGACAGGGCGGGTGAATTCCAGCCCGTGTTCTGGCTCAACCTGAACTTTATGACTCGTACCCATGCCCAAGATGAACCGACCATCAGAAAAGTAGTCAACCGAGGCGGCCGCCATGGCGATGGTCGGCGCAGTCCGTACGAATACACTGGTGATACTGGTACCCAATTTTATCTTCTCTGTCGCCACAGCACAGGCAGTCAATAAAGAGAACTGGTCGCCACCGTGACCCTCAGCGACCCAGGCAGATTCGTAGCCGAGTTCCTCGGCCACTTTCACGCACTCAACTATGTCCTGAGGAGACATTCCCCCAGAGAAACCGACTCCGATTCGCTCCATTTCTTGCCCTCTGTAAAG
>JAKUNL010000051.1 GCA_022451925.1 Dehalococcoidia bacterium | reverse complement strand
GACCTCACCGGAGAAGACTCAGGCCTACTAATTGGCCGCCGGGGTCAGACATTGCAGGCGCTTCAGTTCTTGGTCAACCTGATTGTTCGCAGGCAATTTGACGGCGTCCGTGTCGTCTTGGACGTTGAGAATTATAGGCAGCGTCGGGAAGCATCTCTGAGAGAAATGGCCTCCAAGATTGCGGAGAGAGTAACCCAGACCAACCGGAGCATTACCCTGGAACCCATGCCTCCTGCGGATCGTCGAATCATCCACACCAGCCTCACGAATCACCCCAGCGTGAGCACTGAAAGCACTGGAGAGGGCGACAGTCGGAAAGTAACGATCCTTCCAAAGCGTAACTGACGCGCCAATGGGCGAAAAATAAATACGTCCTTTAGTAGATAAATCCTGTCAATGTATTGCACGAAATTTCGAAATACTGTTTCAAAACACCAAAACTAATTTTCAAGAAAACACCACTAGGAGAAAGTCTTTTAATTAAGGGAATTCTGTTCTTGACCATCGCGTTGTGGATTACATAAAATATCACCGTGAGTAGCGAACTAGAGTTTCCCTCTGGGTACTTCCCCTTCGATACCCCCAACGAAGAATGTGGAGTAATTGGTATATCCACTTCTGGAGGGGAGGCTAGTCGTTTAGCATTCTTTGGGCTTTTTGCCCTTCAGCACCGAGGACAAGAGAGTGCTGGAATTGCAGCTGCGAACGGAGAGAACGTTGTAGTCCATTCCGAAATGGGTCTTGTTACTCAGATCTTCAGAGAGCGAGATTTCTATCCGCTGGTGGGTGACATGGCCATCGGCCATACACGATACTCTACCAGTGGCAGCAGCGAACTCTGCAACGCACAACCGCTCTTGGTTGAAAGTCAATACGGCCAATTGGCCGTGGCTAACAATGGCAACATCATCAATGCCCTTCAGTTGAAGAATCAACTCCAAGACGAATGGAGCTGCACCTTCAATTCCACTACAGATACCGAGGTTGTGGCTCAACTACTGGCCCACTCCACTGGCGCAACCTGGGAAGAACGTGTTTTTCAATGCATGCGTCAATTGGAAGGGGCTTACTCGATTGTCATCCAGACCAAAGACACCATGATTGCCGCAAGAGACCCATTGGGCATACGGCCCATGTGTTTGGGCAAACTCAATGGAGGCTGGATTGTGGCGTCCGAATCCTGCGCCTTAGATCACCTAGGAGCAGAATTTCTCCGCGAACTTGAACCTGGAGAGGTCATAATCGTTGATGACAGCGGCCTGAACACGTCAATTTGGTCTGGAGGTACTGGCCGTAGCGCGCTCTGCGTATTTGAACTGATCTATTTCGCCCGGCCTGACAGTGTCATGGCCAGTCAATTGGTACACTCGGCCCGCCAGGAGCTGGGTGCACAGCTAGCGCGCGAGCACCCAGTGGAAGCAGACCTCGTAATCGGGATCCCTGATTCTTCCACTGCCGCTGCAGTGGGATATGCTCAGGAATCGGGTATCCCTTTTAGCGAAGGACTAGTTAAGAATCGCTATGTCGGCCGGACATTCATCGAACCTGAACAAAGGCTCCGGGACTTGGGAGTTCGTCAAAAATTCAACACGCTGGTGGAAGTCATACAAGGCAAACGATTGGTTGTCGTTGATGACAGCATCGTCAGAGGAACTACGACCCCCCATGTTGTGAACCTACTAAGAAAAGGTGGTGCCACAGAGGTACACATGCGGGTCTGTGCCCCTCCAATTAAGCACCCATGTTTTATGGGCGTGGACATGGCATCACGAGATGAACTACTAGCCGCCAACAACACTTTGGCACAGATACAAGAAAAAGTCGGGGCCGACACATTAGGCTACCTCAGCGTTGAAGGTCTATTAAAAGTGGTGGGCGGCACCAAGGGCGGTTTCTGCGACGCCTGTTTCACTGGGAAATACCCAGTACCTGTACAACTGGAGTTGTCCAAATTTGCACTAGAACAAGGCGGTCCAAGCACTGATTGAACCATCCAACTCCAATTAGGCATCTTACTCATGATTTCTGTTTACATAGCTTTTCGACTGACCGGCGTTCCCGAAGTTCAAAACTTCTAATTACCCCTTGCCATAGCGCCTCTTGTGAATTAACCTTTTACAGCGGTGATTCACCCTGACTTTTACCGCGCGGATGGGAATGGGAGGAGCCTAATTTTGGCAAGTGACGCATACCGGGACTCAGGTGTAGACCTGGACCGGATGGACGGCCTAAAAGATCGAATCAAAGGATTCGCCGCCACTACTCATGGACCCGAGGTATTGGACAGCTCCGGAAGCTTTGCAGGGCTCTACCAACTATCGGGATATCGAGAACCGGTACTGGTCGCCAGCACCGACGGCGTAGGCACAAAGATTAAAATTGCAGCCCAACTAAGTCATTTTGAGTCGGTAGGCCAAGACCTGGTCACACTCAACGTCAATGACATCATCACCAAGGGCGCTAAACCTCTGTTCTTCCTTGACTACGTAGCCTTCAGCAACCTGGACATCCAACGTCTTGATACCCTCATGCGCGGTATTGCTTGGGGTTGTCGAGAGGTTAGATGCTCACTCATCAGTGGAGAAACGGCTCAAATGCCCCAGGTTTATAATGGTGACGAGATGGATCTGGCGGGATTCGTGGTTGGAGTAGTGGAACGAGACCAGATTGTAGAATCGAAGAACGTGACAGAGGGCGACATCCTGGTGGGGGTTCCATCTAGTGGTCTTCATACCAACGGTTTCTCCCTAGTGCGACAGATATTCAACACAGACGGCAACCCTAATGTGCTGTATCACCGATTTGATGAACTGAACCATCAACTGGGCGAAGAATTGTTAGTGCCGCACCGCAGTTATTACCCCCTTCTGGAGCCAGTGTTCAGTCTAGTCCACGGCCTGGCCCATATCACCGGAGGCGGCCTGCCAGGTAAGCTGGCCAGCATACTACCAAATAACCTGTCCGCTGAGATTAACCTTGGGTCTTGGCACATTCTTCCCATCTTCAAGGTGATACAGAGAGAGGGCGCGGTCGGTGACGAAGAGATGTACCGAGTATTCAATATGGGATTGGGAATGGTTGCAGTTTGCCCAGAGGGAAACGTCGCCAAAATTCTTGACCAAGTACCTGACGCCGCTGTCATAGGCAGGGTAGTTGCCAGAGCAAACGGTGAACAGGTCGTCTTCAAAAGCTAACCGACATTAAATGGCCGTAGCAAATCGCGTAATCTACGTAAATATCTAACGAATACAAAATCTTGATTTACGACGGAGAGGATGTTGAAAGCACTGCTCAGCGTCTACGACAAAACTGGAATTGTAGAATTTTCCAGTAAGGTGGCAGCAGCCGGATACGAATTGATCAGCACCGGTGGAACCCACCGCACCTTAACCGAGGAGGGCAGACTAACGGTTGGACAAGTGGCCGATTACACCGGGTCGCCAGAGATACTAGAGGGCAGGGTAAAAACCCTCCATCCTTCTATATACGCGGGCCTGTTGGCCAGACGAGATGCTCCAGAGCATATGGCAGAACTCAAAGCCCAGAGCCTGGATACCATCGATCTAGTTGTAGTCAACCTTTATCCGTTTGTCGAAACCATAAGAAAACCCGGCGTGACCCTCGCCGACGCTTTAGAAAACATCGACATCGGAGGCCCGACAATGCTACGGGCCGCGTCCAAGAACTTCACTTCTGTGGCTGTGGTCGTGGACCCGAACGACTACGAATGGGTTGGTACAAAGTTGGCCAACGAGGGTCTCACTGTCGAAGATCGCCGTGGCCTCGCCGCCAAGGCTTTTGACCACGTATCCACTTACGATGCAGCAGTGACCGATTACCTCCTGAATAACGGAGATAGTGAAGAAGGACTACCAGACTCCTTGACCATCTCGCTAAAAAAAGTCTCCGGATTGAGGTACGGCGAAAACCCTCATCAAAACGGTGCTCTTTACGCTCCGGATAACAATCCAGTGGGGATTGCTGGCGCACGCCAACTACATGGCAGAGAGCTCTCCTATAACAACCTTATGGACGCTGACGCCGCCTGGCGCACAGCTTCAGATTTCACTGATGCCACCGTGTCAGTTGTAAAGCACGCTAATTCTTGCGGGCTGGCCAGCAGGGAAGATATAGCGGAAGCTTATCTACAGGCATATGAAGGTGACACTGTAAGCGCGTTTGGCGGCATCGTAGCCTTTAACCGTACTGTCACCGCTGCCGCGGCCGAGGCGATGGACCCCGTTTTTTACGAGGTTGTAATAGCCCCGGACTATGAACCAGCGGCTTTGAAGATATTACAAAAGAAGCGGAACTTACGGGTCCTGGCAATCGATAAAAAGCCAGAGACGCCAGCTTATGATCTTCGGCCGATTACTGGCGGCATATTAGTACAGACAGCAGATACCATATTAGAAGACTCAAGTACCTGGACTGTAGCAACTAAACGCGTACCAACCGGCTCTGAGATGCAGGATCTGGCCTTTGCCTGGAAGGCAGCTAAACATATCAAATCCAACGCCATAGTGTTTGTCAAAGACCTGGCCCTCGTGGGTATGGGGGCAGGGCAACCCAACCGAGTAGTCAGTGTTCACCTATCCCAGCGTGCCGCTGGAGACAAGGCCAAAGGCTGCGTCCTATCTTCGGACGCATTCTTTCCGTTCGCCGACAACATCGAGCTTGCAGCTGAGGCTGGAATCACCGCCATAGTTCAGCCAGGCGGGTCGATACGCGACGACGAAGTAATTGCCGCTGCCGATAAGGCCGGATTGGCCATGGTATTTACTGGTGTCCGCCATTTCCGGCATTAAGCCGACTGCTAGTAACTCATTGAATGCAACGGTAGACATAACAATTCCCGTTTATAACGAGGAAGACGTACTACCCCGTACGATAGCATCACTCACCGATTTCTTGGCCGCCAATCTGCCTAACCCTTGGAAGGTGACCATCGCCGATAACGCCTCCACCGATGGCACTCAAGAAGTCTCTAAGGCTTTGTGCGAGAATCATGCCGGCGTTAATTATCTGCACATTCCCCAAAAAGGCAGGGGGAAGGCCTTGAAGCTCGCATGGCTCGACAGCAACGCAGATATAGTCAGCTACATGGACGCTGACCTGTCGACAGACCTGTCCCATTTCCCCCAGCTCATCCAAGCTCTGGAGACAGGTAACCACATAGCTGTTGGCAGCCGACTGAGCAAAGAGTCACGTGTTAGCCGAGGGCTCAAGCGGGAGTTCATCTCCAGATCCTATAACCGTCTGATAAACATCATGTTCCGTACTGGATTACCTGATGCACAATGCGGCTTCAAGGCCATGACCAAGACAACGGCTGACATCATCATACCCCACATTAAAAATGACAACTGGTTCTTTGATACCGAGTTACTGGTCATAGGTGCCAAACGGGGATTTAAAATTGCCTCAATACCCGTCAAATGGGATGACGATCCCACCAGCACCGTGAATGTAATAAATACTGCGAAAGAAGACATCAAAGGCCTGCTACGGCTTCGATTTGGCGGTGTTCCACACGCTCAGCCTCCAGAGCCTCTTTCACTTGACCTATAGTCATAGACCCAAACCGACCTGCTTAACTTAAGGAGAGAACCCAATGGAACTGGGACTGCGAGATAAACACGTGATAGTAACAGGCGGCGGCACCAACATAGGCCGCGCCATCGTCCATGCCTTCGCAGCTGAAGGGTCGCGAATATCCATTGCCGAATTGGTTCCTGCCCAAGGAGAGAAGGTCGCATTAGAGGTTGCCGCCATGGACTCCGGAGCCGTGGTAAATGTCATACCTACCGATGTCACTGACCCCGAGAAGGTCGACTCCATGGTCATGACAGCAATCTCCGAATTTGGTCCGGTAGATATTCTAGTCAACAACGTGGGTTGGACCGTAGACCGGTTGTTCATCGATAAACCGCGTAGCGAATGGGAACGAGAGGTCCAGGTAAACCTCTGGGGCGCCGTCAACTGCATCCACGCGGTCCTGCCAGGGATGATTGAGCGCCAGTCAGGTTCCATTGTCTGCATTAGCTCAGATGCAGGACGTATGGGCGAATACAGGGAGGCAGTCTACTCCGCTTGCAAGGCCGGTGTAATTGCCCTTAGCAAATCAGTGGCTCGAGAGACTGGCCGGTACGGTCTACGCCTAAACGTGGTTTGTCCAGGACTGGTGGTACCACCTGACGACGAAGAGATCAGCAACGAGAGCATGTGGACCGAGATGCGTTCTATATTCACCGAGGAAGTAAAAGAGCGAGTGGAGCGCAACTATTTGTTCCGCCGCATGGGCAAAGCATCAGAAGTAGCCAATGCTGTGGTATTCCTATCGTCAGACGCCGCCAGCTTCATAACCGGACAAACTCTAAGCGTCAGCGGTGGATACACGATGATGTAAATGGAATTGCTTTAATCAAAGAAAGAGGATCACCATCAAAAAAAGAAGTGGCCCGGGATTCTATCTCGGACCACTTCTTCAAACCTCTAGGAATAAATACGATCGTTAAAGAGCTGCTACTTGTTCCCGTAACGATTCCAGCTCTTCGATCAATTGCGCCTTTGTCTTCTTCTGATCATTAGGAGTGTTCTGCGTACCTTTGTTTTCAGCAACGAGCTCAAACGCACGTCGTTCAATCTCGGGCATCATCGACTGAAGAAGGTTTTCATCCACATCGTTAGCTACTGTCGGGTACCCGGCTCGGTCAATCATTTTCCGGATATTTCCGGCCTTAAACTGGTCGATAGTCCACCTCAAAGTTTCCCCAGAAGTCGTTGTATCCCAATAAATGCGGACGTCTTGATTTCTAGGTCCATAGTGGTA
>JAKUNL010000050.1 GCA_022451925.1 Dehalococcoidia bacterium | reverse complement strand
CGAAATGCTGCACCATATTGAAGATGGTGTTGTGCACGCCTACGACTGGCTCGCATGGCCGTCAATGAGCGAGAAAGAACGAATGGAGCACAAGCTGGCAGATACAGAACTCATACGCCGTATAGGCCCGCTGGGATTCTAAAATATATACCCAAGCGCCGGTTTATCCGGTAAAAAGTTTTAACTCGCAATCCTGATAACAGCCTCTGCCTAAAAATCCCGCCCATCACCCCGGCAACTGTAACCAAAATTGCTCTATAACCATAACCAAGGCGGCAGCAAAAATTTGCTGCCGCCTTTATTTCAACCCTCCAACCGAGTACATTCGTATATCATTTGAACGGCGAATCACTAAAATGGCAATTCCTGACCGATACCCTGTGCTTTTGCCTTAGTGTAAACAAGTTGGGCAGCAGCAATGTCTTCCAAAGCCAGACCCATAGACTCAAACAGGGTAATCGAATCAGTAGAAGGGCGTCCGTCGACTCGACCTGCCACCACATCCTGGAGCTCCTTCGCCATATCCCATCGGAAAGTTCCCCTCGGCTCCAACCAAATCAGATCACCGCACTCTATTTTGGCCTGGTCCAAATCATCTACCACTATAACTTCAGAGCGAAGGACTGTCTCTTCGTCGACTTCTCGTCGCATCCAGTGGTTCCCGCCAGCAGCATTAACATGGGTTCCAGGGGCAAGCCACTCACCTAACAGCGCAGGCTCCCTTGCAGAAGTGATAACAATCACCACATCTGCGCCTTCCACGCATTCTTGTGCGTTATCGACTGCCTTTACATCGACCATTAGCCTTTCGCTACTCCGTTCGGCAAACGCCGTCCGGCGCTCCTCACGGCGACTAAACACTTTTACACCTTTGATGTCGCGAACCGCACAGACCGCCTCAAGTTGGGTCCTTGCTTGAAATCCTGAACCAATCACAGCAACTGTGGCCGCATCCTTCTTCGCCATATATTTAGTGGCTAATCCGCTAGCGGCGCCTGTTCGAATCTGGCCAAGCCTGCCACCTTCCATGCAAGACAACAGTTCTCCGGTTTCGTAGTCGTACAGCATCACGACCATCTTGGTTCCCCCGGCAAAGGATGGGTACGCCTTATAACCAAAGACTCCCTGGCCCTGGTTGGAAGCAACCATAAAATGGAAGAAGCCGCCCGGCATGCGGATCCGGTTTCTCGGCTGGTTGTCCACTTTACCGGCACCAGCGTCGGCAAATGCCTTATCGAGTACTTCTACACACTCATTCATAGGCAGCAAATCCGCAACTTCTTTGTCATTCAAATACAGGGCCATATTCTTCTCTAAAGCTCCTAGATATTATTCTCAACGTTCGTACTCAGGCACAGACGACAGCCCAGTATAGCACCGTGTATTCCTATCGAATAGGAATCATATCCGATGCCTGTTTTGCTACAATTAACAGGTGACTGGTCACCAATTAATGAGGAAGAATTCCGACGATGTATAAACCCCGCGTTTACGTCACGCGACAGATATTCCCGGACGCGTTAGACCTAATTGAAAACCATGCGGAATTAGAGCTGTGGCCAGATGAAGAACCGCCTTCACCAGAGCAATTAAAGGCGGCGTTAGCCGAGGTGGACGGCGCAATCATAAACGTAATGGACCGAATCGACCATTCAGTACTTGACGCCGCACCCAACCTGAAAGTAATCAGCCAAGTGGCAGTGGGCTTAGACAACATTGACATACAAGAAGCAACTAAGAGAGATATCCTTGTCGGTTACACGCCAGGAGTCTTAGCCAAGTCGACGGCTGACCTGGCCTTTGCCCTGCTTCTGGCCGTAGCTCGGCGTGTGGTGGAGAGCGACAAATGGGTAAGGGAGGGCAACTGGAAGATATCCCACCACCCCATGTTCTGGCTCGGGTCAGAGGTGAATGGGAGCACACTAGGCATCCTGGGCTTAGGCGGGATTGGCCTAGAGACAGCCAAGCGTGGTATGGGATTTGACATGAAGGTCATCTACCACTCCAGAACTAGAAAACCGGATATGGAGAAGAAGCACGGGTTCAAATATGCATCACTGAAAAGAGTACTCACCGAATCTGATTTCATCTCAATCCACGTGCCTCTTACTTCCGAGACTCACCACTTCATAGGCGCAAAACAACTCAAGATGATGAAACCCTCTGCAATACTCGTGAACTTGGCTCGCGGCGCTGTAGTAGATACAGAAGCCCTTTATGAAGCCCTGCTCAAAGGTCAAATCGCAGGGGCTGGCTTGGATGTATTCGATCCAGAACCCGTGCCCCCAGAGCATCCGATCCTCGGATTAGACAATGTGGTAGTCTTACCCCATATAGGGAGTGCTTCCAACCAGTCTCGCCGTGAAATGCACCTTCTAGCCGCCCGAAACTTAGTGGCGGGACTACAAGGCAATCGAATGGAGGAGTGCGCCAACCCAACGGTGTACGACTCCCTAGGTATCTAGCGTATAACGCGCTGCAAAACCAGGAAACCATTACCCGTTGCCAAGTTTTGACAGGCAAACCGCATACACATCGCCCTCCTAGTTTTTCGATAGAGCCTCTATTTAGGAAAAGTCCCTAGCTCAGAAAATAGTGGATCTAAAGGGCGCCAAAGCGGTAGCGTTTCTCCGGATAGACCATCTGAACCTGGACTCCGATATCCCAGTGCACCGGCGGGTGGATCACATTAATCTCTTCCATAGTGAACTCACACACTAGACCTCAGATGTCTATCTCCTAGAGTATTTATCTGAAGAGTATTCCAAGTTACAACCTCAACCACATGGCCTGTCATAATATATTCAACCTAGACAGGCTACAATTTCAGAGTCGACTCAAGTGTGTGCCTAGTCTTAACAGTTATTAAAGTAATTCTAAAAGAGCCACAAATTAATCATGGGTCGAGTGTCAAAGTCGTGTTTCGTTTGAGTTGGTGTTTCCGGAGGCGCGCGTATGGTTATCTCGGTACCTAAGCGACAACTAACAATCACCAGAATCAAGTTATCGACATGAAATGTTGCGCCAGTATCCGGCAAATGCTGCATCCGCCAGTTGGAACCGCAGCTGAAAATTTGTGAAGGAACCGGATCGAAAAGAGAGAGGGAAAGATTGCTGGCGGAGAGGGCGGGATTCGAACCCGCGAGAAGCTTGCGCCCCTACACGATTTCCAGTCGTGCCCGTTCGGCCGCTCCGGCACCTCTCCAGCATGGCGGGTTTTCCCGCCCACAGGACCCGGAAACGACGCGCCACCGGGAACCCTAGGATCCAGTTATTATAGGGAACGGCTCACCTGGCTGTCCACAGACACAGTCATCAATTCTTATCCGCTCCCCTTCAAATATGACCGGGTACTCCCCTATAATGTTTTCTGAAATCATGTTTCGCCCCAAAACTGATTAGGAGTACGTAGAACCATGGCCGATTCAGGCTTTGTTAAAGTTGCACAGGTAAACGAGCTAAAACCCGGCGAGATGATGGCAGTGACCTTGGAAGACGACCAGGTGTTATTGACCAACATCGATGGAGAATTCCACGCCATTGACGATGTCTGCTCACATGCCTATGCCTGTTTGTCAGACGGAGACCTCAACGGAAAAGAGGTCGAATGCCCTCTCCATGGCGGTTCATTCAATGCAATCACCGGGGTCCCAATGAACCCACCTGCCAGCGAAACGCTACGCATTTTCCAGGTCCAAATAGAGGGTGATGACATATTCATCGCCCCTCCGAACAGCTAGATCTTATCCGCAGACTAGCAATAAAGACATCTAGTCGAAGCCGGGTATTTGATTCAGAACGTCTAATATCTGGATACCCGGCGCAGGCCAATAGACCATCCATACTTTGCCGCGTATATTTTCCGCAGGCACCGCACCCCAAGCACGTGAATCGTTACTGTGATTTCGGTTGTCCCCCATAACATAATACTCGCCGTCCCCAAGACCTACCTCATCTCGGTTGGACATATCTTTGTGCAACAGGTACGGCTCATCTAGGACAACACCGTTCACATACGGGACACCGTCCTTAACTTCCACCGTTTCACCGGGCAAACCAATCACTCGCTTAACAAAGTCCTTCTTGGGATTGTCCTTAACTGGGTCGGGGAACTGGAATACAACCACTTCACCTCGTTCTGGAGGATGGATAGCGTAACGGACTGAATCTTCATCGGTCTGCCAAAATGGGATGATATTTGATAATCGGCCCATATCAATCCTGGTGTAGACCAGGCGATTAACCAACAAGAACTGGCCATTCTCTAACGTCGGATCCATGCTGGATCCGTCTACTTTAAAGTTGCGAACAGTGGCCTGCAGAAGCATGAAAACCACGACTGCCAACAGCACTGCTTCTATTATCTCTCTACCAGCGCGCGCCAATAATACTAGTCTCCACAAAGACGATCTATACAAATAATATCTGAAAAGTATAGCACCCTACCCGAGGTTGAATTACAGCCGTTTGTGCCTAGGTTAGCCGTCTGCTACAATCTGCGACAAGACCGACCGGTCTTGTCGCAACTCCTAAGTTGCCCACAGATTATGGAGGAATCAGGCCATGAGTTGGCGTTTTGAACTTCTAAATAAACCCTATGGCAGTGTTACCGAAGGCCCAGTCTGGGACGGAGAGAACCTCCTATTTACCCACATAGCCGCGAGCCGTATTTACCGCGTGGACCACAACACCGATGAGATCACCGTCTGGCGTGAAGGCACCAACCGGACCAACGGCCTTGCCCACGATGAACAAGGTCAACTTTATGGTTGCTGCTCGGGCGGCCGCGCCATCTTACGGTTCGACCCCGATGGCGCCAATGTGGTTATCGCAGACAGCTTCGATGGCCATCGACTCAACACTCCGAACGACCTGGCCATCGACCGCCAAGGCCGTATCTGGTTCACTAACCCTTGGAACGCTACCAACATCGATGACACCGAGATCGAAGAACCGGGTCATAGGGCCGTGCTGTGTGCCACTCCCCAGGAAAACGGCAGCTACTCTGTGGCCAGAGTAGAGACCGACAGTACCATGCCCAACGGTATCCTAGTGTCTATCGATGGAAACACTCTCTATGTCGCCGAGAGTAACAGCGAAGATGCCAGTATCGATCGTGAACTACGAGCGTACCCCATCAACAATGACGGCTCCCTGGGCCAATATGACACCCTTCACGCGTTTGGCACCAACAAACGAGCAGCCCAACGCGGTATTGACGGAATGTGTCTTGACACTGAGGGTAATATCATCGCCACTGCCGGTTGGCCGTCGTCCGGACCTGGTCCGCTAATCTATGTTTTTGATCCCAAGGGCCGAGTCATCGAGACCCACCCTGTTCCCTGTATGCGTCCAACCAACTGCGTGTTAGGCGGGCCGGGCCGTAACATCCTTTACGTGACTAGTGCCGAGGGACACCTATTTAAAGCCGAGACCGATATGACCGGATGGGCTCTATTCCCGTAACCATCAAGATAGATGGATTTTCATATTGTGCGCTATTCACCCAATATGTGAGAGACTAATTGGTGATACCTAAATAAATCTATCCTAGCCTTATTCACTAAAAAGAGTTAATAACCATGACATTAAGAGGAAGAGGCAACCTCACAAATGCCGGGTTTACCAGATCGCAACTGCGCCAGGGCGGAGGGCGGGGCAACGGTAATGACCACTTAGATGAACTCATTGGGTCTACCGAGCTTGTTATCTATCAAACGCCTAATAAGAAACCTAAAGGGTTTGAATCTCTAAAGGCATTTTTAGCTGCGTCAGAATGCGAGTTATTTTTCACCACGGATATCCCTCCGGAACTGAAGAACTACGAAGCTTTCCGAATCACTTACAAAGCGGGACAAACCATTCCTGACCAGATTCTCCGTAGATGCCACTCATGGGCCCACGGACGTAACTTCCTCCACAGTTTCTTCAAACCAATGTATGGCAGTAAACCCAGAGGCCAGTAAACCAACAAAAAGCCCCTGAATATTCAAGGGCTTTTTGGCTAAACAGAGCTTGGTTTTATTCCCGTAGAAAATCCTATTAGAAAGATTACTTTCGGGGATGATTTGCTAAATGATCGTCTGCTATCTCATTGAACGTCTTAAATCGAACTCCATCATGAGAAAGGATATACGCCACCAACCGCTCAAGCATCAATAAGACCTGAGGACGACCGCTCACATCCGGGTGAATCGTGATAGGGAAAACCGCCTCGTCATACTCCCGATAAACGAAGTCAAATTGATCGCGCCACATCTGCTCAATATCTCTAGGATTAACGAATCCGTGGCTATTAGCGGAGTTCTTGATAAACATCATAGGAGGCAGGTCATCCAAGTACCAGTTGGCTGGTATCTCAACCAAATCTGTCTCTTCACCCCGAACCAAAGCGTGCATCCAGTGCTCGGCTGGCTGTGAGTAATCTATCTTTGTCCATCGGTCACCCTTCCGTACGTAATAACATTCAAAATCTCGGTGCATCAGGCTGTGATCGTACTTAATACCGTGCTTTTGTAACAGCTCGTTAGTAATATGGCTGAACTCCCACCATGGTGCCACATACCCTGTGGGGCGCTTGCCGGCCACCGTAGTGATCAGGTCAATACATTTCACCAAAACAGCCTCTTCTTGCTCTGGAGACATGGCGATTGGGTTCTCGTGTGAATATCCGTGCATGCCAATCTCATGACCACCTTGGACAATCATTTGGCACTCAGCTGGAAAGGTCTCAATAGAATGACCTGGCACGAACCAGGTCGTCTTGATTTCCAAACGATCAAACAATTTCAGCAGACGAGGTGTTCCCACCTCACCGGCGAACATTCCACGTGATACATCATCTGGCGAATCCTCACCTCCGTATGACCCCAACCAACCGCAAACAGCATCCAGGTCAACGCCAAACGCACAAGAAATCTTCTTATCAACCACAGTACTACCCTCAGTCGTGAAATATCCAACCAACGCCGCTAGCCTATGCAGACCTGAAGCTTAAGGTTGTATTCTACTAGTCCTCAAGATCCCAAGTAATCAGAAGTTCACGCATGTCGGAGCGCCAGAGCGGAACAAATCCAACGTCACTAGGAGCGAACAGGTCATCAAAATTGGACTCGATCAACCATCTGGCACGATCCCGAATATCGGGTCTCACCACAGAGTCGTCCAAGATTAACTGCACAGCCCCGTCTCTGGTCGAAGGGCGTTGGTTCTCCCACCAAGGCAGTTCTGGCATCACGCGAACATCTGGAAGTATGCCCATATCCCACATTACAGCTAGAAGTTCTTGATATCCCGGAAGTATTTTCTGCTCCTCACCATAGATCATCTCGAATAATCTGGCCCTGCGATTCGGAGGAGGCTCGCTCCAAATAGTTATAA
>JAKUNL010000005.1 GCA_022451925.1 Dehalococcoidia bacterium | reverse complement strand
ACCCATATCCAACCCACTTAAATAATATGCTGCCAGGTATCGCCTCTTGGTTCCTCACCGGATAACTTGAAATGGGGGATGCTTATACCGCCCGGTTCATCGTCAAAGATCACCTCAACTCGGGCTCCAATTGACACTTTTTCCTCTTTCTCCGGTTTAAGGTCGGCATCCAGTAGGTTGGCGACAATACGAAGGCCGTCCTCTGAGGTCGGCTGACCGCTTTGTTCATCCAGTTCAACCAGCACAATGGCGAAGGGTGCTAAGTCTTTCAGAGCCGGGACCACTGTGTGAGCCACAATTTGGTAGCTATATATAGTGCCCTTACCACTCACCTCAACCCACTCCCAATCCAGCGAGGTACACCAAGGGCAACCTGGTCCGGGCTCGCCTCGCATTAGGCCGCAGTTACCGCATTTCTTGACCACCAGTTTATGTTCGCCTGCGGCTTCAAAGTAACCGCGGTATTCACTATCGTTTTCAGGAATGGTCAGTAACTGTCCACGGTATTCATAATTAGCCATAAAATTACTTCCTCATGATGAGAGCGCTGCCCACAGCGGGAGTCCCCCATCCCATATTCATACTGACTTCAGCATCCTTCACCTGACGACAGCCTCCCTCAGAATAATCATACGTGTGCACGCCGTCAGCGGCTTTCGGACAATAATCATCAACTGTGCCTCTGAGTTGCCGTACGTTCTCAATAACCATGTTCATCCCGTGGGTATATGCCTCACAAAGATGACCGCCACTGGTGTTATTCGGATGTTTCCCACCTAGGTTGATTGCGCCACTCTTGACGTAGTCCTTACCTTCTCCTTTTTTGCACCAACCGTAGTCCTCAAGCTGTAGCATTACGGTGTAGGTAAAGGCGTCATAGCATCCGGTAACATCTACGTCGTCGTGCTTGATTCCCGCCATGTCGAAGATTCTGGGACCGACGTAGTGTCCAGCAACCCGTCCCATATTTCCATGTTGAAAGTGGAAATCACCGCCGGGTTTGGTACCGCGGCCCTGGACTCCGATTATGTGTGCAGGAGTCTGTTTCAGATTCTTGGCCCGCTCTGCAGACGTGACTATCACGCATGTGGCATTATCGGTCTCTAGACAGCAGTCCAGGAGATGGGCCACTGGCCGGATAATCCACCGAGAGTCCATCACATCTTGCACTGTGACCCTTTGTTTCATCATTGCCTTGGGGTTATTGCTGGCGTGGTGGCTATGGGCGACCTTGATGTGAGCCAGGTCCTCGCTCTTCACACCGTAGGTAGCCATGTGCTTTGTGAAGTTGAAAGCGAATTGCTGAACTGCGCTGATCAAGCCGTACGGTCGCTTCATGAGGTCCAGACCTGAGATACCCGAAGCCGCTCTAGCACCCGTGCCTCCGATTCGGAAATTAGAATATCCATTCATTGAACGGAAAATGGCAACGGTATCACACATACCAGCCTCGATGGCACCCATGGCAAGACCTATGAGAGCCTCGGAGCTTGACCCACCGCCAGAACAATCCATATAGAAATTAGGCCTGAGACCGAGGTCATACATGATGGACGTGGAAGGAGTGGAATCACCGCTATGATAGCTGAGCATACCGTCCACCTGGGTAGAATCCAGTCCCGCGTCTGCCATCGCCCGCTGGATGGCCATTGCTCCCATAGCTCTGGTAGTACGACCCGAGGATCTACTATATTCAGTCTCGCCGACTCCGACGATGGCATATTTGCCTACTAAACTGGTCTCCATGGTTTCTCCTTTTTAGCGTTCCCAGTCGTCAATTAAGCCTGGGAAGCGAGCCGTAGTATCACCTAAATAAACATCGAGCCGGCGGATGCGGCCAGTGATTAATCGAAAGCGCCTGCGATGGCAGCCTCGGCCAGTTCTTCATCACTCAGGCCAATAATCTCGCTCAAGACAAAATCCTGATCAGCCCCGAACTCGGGGGCGCCCCTAGTCACTTGGCCTGGTGTACGGGACAACTTGTATGGAGCTTTTTCAATAGTCCGAAATACACCTAAACCATCAGGCACAGGCTGAAATGTGCCCCGTTCTCGCAACTGAGGGTCATTGTTAGCCATATCCTCACCAGTCTGCACAACTCCTGCAGCAATCCCAGATGCCTGCAACAGATGCATGGCTGCTTCAGCGATTTGACCTCGCGTCCAGGATTCGACCAGCTGATCCAGCTCATCAGAATGCTGTTCCCGAGATTGAGCGTTAGCGAAGCGTGGTTCAAACGCCCAATCTGGTGCGCCGATGACGGATACAAAAGATGACCACTCTTCATCAGTAAACACAGTGATAGCCAACCAGCGGTCATCGCCGCGACAACGGTATGCTCCGTGGGGTGCACCGCCTCCGTGGGACAAGCGATTTCCAGTACGCTGGACTTCGGTATTATTAGCACTCAACTCTAAAGACAATGGCCCCAGCAGAGATGACATTGCCTCCATCTGGGAAACATCGATCCACTGGCCCTTACCCGTGTTTGCCCGCTGGATCAACGCCAACAAAACCGCCTGAGCGCCAGTCATGCCACCGACTGCGTCACTATAAGCACTAGCTGGACCACTTGGATCGGTATTGGGGAACCCGGTCAGATCAGTAAATCCGGACCATGCCTGTAGCGTCTGGCCATAACTGACCCAGTCTTTCCAAGGGCCAGTGCGCCCGAAACCAGACATGCTTAACATGATGATATCCGGCTTTATCTTCCTGACGCCTTCATAGTCCAATCCCCAACTAGGCATTACGCGTCCTGAGAAATTCTCAGCAACCACATCAGAGACCGCTACCAGACGCCGGGCCAAATCTTTCCCAGCATCGGTCTTCATGTTCAAGGATATTGATAGCTTGCCGGCATTCCAATTGTGGCGCTGGCCAAGACCTCTGGAGGTATTGGAAGCCGGACCACCAACCACTGCGAGAGCCTGGTTGGACTCGACCTTGATCACCTGAGCACCCTGGTCGGAGAGTATTCGAGTTGCAGAAGGGCCCGCGTGAATCCAAGTAAANTCCAGGACCCTGATACCTTCCAANGCCGATCCAGCACTTTCAGACATGCTAGACAACACCTTCAGCGATCAAAGCTTGCAGTTCACTTCCAGACAAACCCAATTCATCACAGAAAATTTGATTATTATGCTGTCCAATCTGAGGCGCCAATTTATTGATACGCCAACCATTCTCCGACATCTTGAAAGGAGCCCCAGAGTAAACCAATCCCTCTGCTCCAGCAGGCGTCGAATAGAAACCACGCTCCCAGTGCTGTTCAAAGCCGAGTAGTTCGTCTGCTGTGCTGACCGGCCCCCAGGGATGATGGTTAGCCTGACCCCATTCAGTAATCTCGGCTTTAGTATGAGTCAGAGTCCAGGCCTCAATAAGCTTCTCGATGTGGGCACCGCTATCGCCGCGAAGAATGAAGCGGTCATTGTATTGCTCATCCATCAGATCTCCCGCCATGCCTTCCCTATCCATCCAGGCCCGCAAATCATCCCATGCCTTTGCCGTATTAGTAGTGATGCTGACGTATCCATCTTTGCACCGCCAAGTGGCGATAAACTGACCGCCATGTCGAAACCCGCAACGTACAGCGTTCTCTCCCGTGTAGTTGTACGCGGTATTTACGTGCTCTGTGGTTGTGGCCACGGCTTCCTGCATTGACACATCCACGTACTGGCCTTGTTCGGTGGACTGCCTGTGGTACAAGGCAATCAGTATGCCAATAAACGCCCGATTAGAGGTGGTCTGATATGCCTGAAGCCCCCAGAGTTTATTAGGTGGGGTATCCGGCCAGCCAGTAACGTACATGTAACCGCCCATGGCGAATCCAACAAGGTCACTAGCTTTGTAGTCCCGGTATGGTCCGGTTTGTCCAAAAGGTGTCAGGGAGGCGTAGACCAAACCTGGATTCACGATTTCCAAGTCGCCATACCCTAGACCTTTAGTTGCCAAATAACCCGGCGCAAAAGACTCCAACACAACATCTGCAGTGGAGGCTAATCGCCGGAGGATGGAAGTCCCTTGAGAGGTTTCAATATTAAGTGTGATACTGCGTTTGTTAGTGTTGTAATGACGCCAATAAAGGCTGTTTTCCAGAGGTTCAGCACCTGAAACAAAAGGACCGATGCGCCGCATAGGATCACCGCCTGGGACCTCAACCTTGATAACATCAGCTCCGACGTCGGCCAGTAACTTGCCGCAATAGACGCCCAAATCCCCGGACAGGTCTATCACCCTGATCCCAGTAAGTGGTTGGGCTCCTTCCGAACTAGGGTCTGGCAACTTAAGACCTCCGGGGACCAAGTTCCTTCTGCAGGTCGGCGATAGTCTGGTCTCTGGTCTTCTTCTGCCAGCGCACCCGCTGATTGATCGGGGTGTTCTCAACCTCAGGAGCAACCTTCATGGTGACGAAGACGGGCCCAGGCTGGTTGAGGATATTTTCAATGTTGTTGGTAAAATCTTCTAGGTTGTCAAAAGAGTATGTCGACTGGTAGCCGCAACCCTTTGCGATGATGTCGTATTGAATATTTTCAGCGTTCGGAACCGGTTGTCCACCAGTTGTGGCGTAAACCCCGTTATCCAAAACGAAGTGGTAGAAATTTTTGGGGCTTTTCTCCGCTATAGTGGTCAAGGCTCCCATATTCATCAATATGTCGCCTTCGGAGTCGAACAATATCACTTTTTCGTCTGGCCTAGCCATCGCTAAACCGAAGGAAAAAGAAGCATGTCCGCCCATGGCCGGATCACCCAGTGGAACGTCTCGATCCGGCTGATCACTAAGGTTAATCCAGTGTCGGCCGCCCCGTCCGGGAATCACAATGGCTTTACCTCGAAAAGGTGCGAAGGCCTTAAACATATCTGCTGTTTGGAACATCGGTCCTCTACAAGTTCATATCGAGTTTAGAGTTGATTGGAATACGGATTAACGTTGGACGAAGCCATGGAATTCGTCGCCTATCAAAACAGCCACCGGCTGATTGGTCTTTTCTGCTAAGTCAAACGCCACCTGGATACGGTCGGCATCGGCATCGCTTTCAACCAGGTAATATTTGACGTTGAAAGCGTGGATAAAATGCTCGGTATAAGTCGCGGCGGTATCAGTGTCAACACCGTGGCGTGTCCAACCACGATACCCGACCATCATCACCACAGGTATATTCATACCCATGGCCCAGCCGCGCATGGAGTCGCCAGACTCCATTAATCCGGTGTTCTGTATCAGAATTACCGGTTTTGCTCCGCCAACCGATAGTCCGGCAGCCGTGGAAAATGCCTGCCCTTCTCTACTGATGGTTACCAATTCAAGGGAGGGTTCTTGGGTCATAAGAGTGTACAAAAAATTGGTTTCGCTGTCTGGTAGCCAAACAACGTGGGTGACGTTATTTGCTTTCAGATAATTGATTACAGTTTGTGGACTAAATCCGCCTTCTTCTTCGGCCAATTTTCATACCTCGTCAAACAAATGGTTTCAACCAGCCATTTGAGGCTAGTCTATAAAGTTCCGGATTGCTCTCAATACCAAGTCAGGATGTTCCATCGGGACGAAGTGGGATCCGGCTCCCAACTCCTTTAATTGAAATCCTTTAGCCTCCCGCTTCAGGTGTTCTACTGCGGCGTCAGCTGATGTTTGAGCTCCATCATAGGCCCCCACGAGCAAAACGTAGTCGCCTCCCAGTCCTCTAAGCACTTTTTGAGTATCAAGATGCCTTCGGTTCGCGTAGAACTCCTCTTCAACGGCCGGCTTGCACTTCAATTGCGCGGTGCCATCGTCCAAAATACGGGTGTTACCCTCGATATAATCGGCAAAAACCTCTTCGGTCCAAGGTTTAAACACCGGTCGGTTGCGATAAGCCTCATACATGACTTCCCGACTCTCCCATATCATTCTCTTCTGGAGAGTCCTCTTCATCCGAAGTTCTTGCTCCTCAGGAGTCAGCAGGGCCATGGGGCTATCACCCACACGGGTGTCGATTAAAACCCCCTTTCCGACAATACCAGGGAACATGGAATCAGCAATCAACATAGACATGCCGCCAGCGGAATGGCCGATACAGTTGGACCCTTCTAATTCCAACGCCTGTATCACAGAAGCGGTATCAGCTCCTATCTGCTTAAAGGTAATCCCACCCTCTGGGTGTTCAGTGTCGCCGTGACCTCTTAAATCGAAGGAGTAAACGTGGTAGTCATTTGCCAAGTCCTTAGCGGCGAAGTTCCATATCTGGGAACACATACCCACAGCATGAAACATCAGAACCTTCGGATTATCTGTGTTACCCCACTCAAGATAATGGTGATTGACACCGTTGGTCTCGACAAATTTACTTACCGGTTGCAACTAATACTCCTGTAGTACCTACGAATATGTGATCTGAGTTATCAATCGACCACAGCTATTATTTCTAACTGTACCAAAACACCAGGTGGAAATGCGTTGTACTCTATCGCGTGGCGGGCCGGGCGGTCGTCTTCATCTGGGAACATAGCAAGCCATGGTTTGTTAACAGCGTCCCGTTGAGCCCGGTCCTTCATGTATACCGTGACCTTCCCGATTCCCGATATATCACCGCCCGCGTTTTCAACCATGGCCTTCATATTAGCGAATGCAAACTCACACTGACTTTCAAGATCCTCGGGAACACTACCTGTCGCAGGGTCAGCACCCATGATGCCACTTGAAAAAATCATATTTCCAACCCGCGCGCCAAAGGGAATCGGCGCTCCATGCTTTACGCCATCAACATGTATCGACCGTCCTTTGCGAGCCATGGTATCTCCTAAGCCACTAATTATTGGTAGGGCCTGCTGTTACAGTTTACCGTTCGCAATTATACCCGCCTAACCCAAGTGTACAAGCGTTAGATCCCATGTGTTCACATGAGTACTTTGTCAACAAGCCCGATTGAATCGAAAGCGACTGGCCAGCGTGTTATTATTTGGGCATCAAAATCGATTACATGGAGGCGACTTCATGCCATTCGGAGGCAATGACTGGCACGAGCTAACCCAAGAGGAAACCATAGAGCCTGATCTACCCATTTGCGATCCCCACCATCATTTCTGGGATTACCGGACCGAAAGGATCCCCTATCAAAGGTATCTGCTGCACGAGTTGTCCGACGACATTAATAGCGGTCACAACGTACGTTCAACGGTATTTGTTGAAGCAAGGTCCATGTACCGTTCAAGCGGGCCAGAGGAGATGAAACCCGTGGGCGAAGTTGAATTCGTCCAAGGCCTGGCCGCAGCGAGCGCCTCTGGTCTATATGGACCAGGTAGAGCTGCCGCCGCCATAGTTGGTCACGCCAACTTGAACTTGGGCGACGGAGTGAAACCAGTTCTGGAGGCCCTTCAAGCCGCCAGCCCAAACCGCTTCCGCGGGATTCGACACTCAGTGACCTGGGACGATAATCCGTCCGTAGCTAATACCGCCGCCCACAAAGCCAAAGAACAGATGTCCAGCTCCAACTTCCAAACTGGGGCCAAGATACTGGCCAGCATGGGGCACACACTCGAAGGCTGGATGTTCTTCTCTCAGATGGAAGAACTGGCCAGGTTTGCTAAGGCAGTTCCGGACCTTAACATCATCCTCTGCCACGTTGGCGGCATATTGGGCACTGGTATCTACGCCGGCAAACGAGACGAGGTAATGGAAGCTTGGCGTAAAGGTATATCCGCTGCTGCCGAGCAGCCTAATATAGTCATCAAACTTGGAGGCATCGGCATGCCAAGCGTAGGCAATGATTGGCATTTGCGAGAGAAGCCTATCGGATCAGAAGAACTTGCAGCAGCGATGGCTCCAACCATCAATTATTGTATTGAAAAGTTCGGACCCAGTCGCTCCATGTTTGAAAGCAATTTCCCAGTGGACAAGGTCTCCTACTCTTACCACGTCATGTACAACGCATTTAAGCGCATCGCTAAGGACTACTCAGCATCAGAAAAGGCCGACATGTTCCATGACGTCGCCACAAGAGTTTACCGGATCGAACTATAGCCTACACCAGATATCCTAGAGCACTTCACAAGCTAAAAGACGGCCTCAATTACGAAATTGAGGCCGTCTTTTTTAGATTCATACGGATTGGTCAAATCTCTTCTTATGCAGTGTAAAATGAGCTTAATAATCCAATTGACTACCGACTTCGGACACCAACCGAAATGCAGGCTTGAATTTACTAGGCTACACGAACTGGCACACCTCGAAAAAACGCGAAGCCCGACAGCGGTAATAATAAGTGATCATTACTTGGTAAGTACCGAAGAAATAATACTAAACCGGAAGAACCCATACCCCAAACTCCATCCGATTGAAAGATTTAGGGAGATTCCAACATGTCCAAAGCTATAGACCTAATGACTTTAGCTGAAGGCACTAAAGTCTCCACCACTGCCGGAGCAACTATAGAAGTGGTTGATAACCCTAAAGATGGAGTTTGGATCTTCGGGAAATACCTCTTATCTCCAGGAGACCCATCTTTGGTAGGTTCAGAAGATATGTTTTTCGCCGAAGATGTTGTCGAAATACTGACCTAATCCACGGAGGTTATACACAGACTACCGCCCGGAATGGACGGTTGGAGCATTTGGTTTCAGAGGCTCGGTCATCTTAGGCCAATCACTACGCCAAGCAACAAATCAATCCACTGCAGTAGCTGAGATGTGATATACGCAACAACCGCAAATAGCACCAGGCATAACTGTACGTGCAAAGCCCGGGTATCCAGGGTCTCCTACCTTGGCGCCCACAGCATAATCTCCAATTAAGGGGAGGGGGATAACACCTCCCGGAGAAAATGGCTTAAAGACCCAGCCCTAAAAGTGTTGTTGGTCAAGAATTCACAGGTCAGACGCATGCAACTAACCCTTAAAAAGGGTTAGGGCGTTCTGACGAGTAATCAGGTCCTGATCTGATTGTGACAGGCCTATTGTCCCCACCGCGTCCATCAGGCCGCCGCTCATTGCCGCCCAGACCCAGTCTGTTCCCAACAGCACGTGCTCTGGTCCGGCCAGATCCAACAGAAGTTTTAGGGAACGACGGTTAACGGTCACCGTATCGTAGTAAAGCATAGGCATGTATTCTTCAGGGCCACCCCGATTCAGATCAGCCATTTTCTCCATCCCCAGTCGGTAGGCAACATCTAATCTGCCTATTAGAAATGGCAACGATCCGCCTCCATGACAAAGTATCAGCTTCAAGTTAGGATGCCGATCCATCAATCCAGAATGAATCAATTTGGCCGCCAAGATGGTCGTGTCCAGTGTCCTTCCCATGCTGAAGGCCAAAAAACTAGGTCCAACCTGAGGCCACTTACTATGAGATGCGCCGTGAAGCATCACTGGCACATCCAGTGCTTCGGCTGCGGCCCAAAAGGGCTCCAAAACAGGGTCAGCCACGTCTACATCAGCCGGATCACTCGGTAACATCACACCCAACATGCCCAGGGTCTTCACAGCATACTCTAATTCCCGAGCAGCCCGGTCCCCGTCCCGCAATGGAACAGCTGCTATAGACCGAAACGCTTCACCACTTTCGTCAGCCGTCTGCGCCATGTGTTCATTAAGCAGCCTCACCCAGTCGGCCTCTTTATCCTGGGGCAAGGTATACCCCTGAATATCCAACCAGGCGGCCATATATTGCGATCCGATTCCCTGCTCTTCCATCCATTCAGACCGAGTAACAGTATCGGATAGGCTGCCACCTGCTGCCCGAAGAGTCGGCAAACTTGGGAATGTCAGAGCGTGACCAGATTCAGTCTCATCTATGTCAACACCAAACGATTTGCCGAATTTGTGCACTTCTTTCAGAAAGCTCGTCGGAGCTATATGAGCATGAACATCTATGAATCCGTCGGGAATGCTATGAACGGGCATGATTTATCTCATCTGGACCAACTCTTTGGTTGGTTTGGCACTAGATTTGGACAGGTTTTGTGCGGCTGAGGATATATTCACACATCATTTGAGTCAAGGTACGCCAATATCTGTATAATGAGCGTAATTTAATCAACATGCTTGATACTACATATTTGGGAGGACGCTCTGATGCCCCAACGAAAAGACGGTGGCGACGCCATTCTTGAGGCCCTACGCAAACTAGACGTAGACTACATCATTTCCTCACCTGGCTCAGAGTGGCCTTCAGTGTGGGAAGCACTGGCTAGGCAAGAAGTCAATGAAGAACCAGGCCCCAAATACATCAACACATGGCATGAAACACTAGCAGTGGCCATGGCCCAAGGCTATACACGGATGACCGGTCGGATGCAGGCTGTATTGCTCCACGCCGGCGTTGGTGTGCTACAAGGTTCGATGGGAATCCATGGTGCGTTCCAGGGTGAAATTCCGATGATTGTAGCGTCGGGTGAAACTGCCACCTATGGCGAACAAGACGATTTTGACCCAGGCCCTCAGTGGCTGCGTAACTTGAGCATCGTGGGTGGACCTAACCGCCTAGTCGACTCCATCACTAAGTGGAGTAGCCGGGTTACCAGCGCCGAAGTGCTCTACGAGACTTTCAGCCGAGCTGGTGAGATGGCTCAGCGCACTCCTAAAGGCCCCACTTTCTTAAACGTGCCCATGGAGACCATGCTAGAAGAATGGATCCCACCAACCAACTTACGGAACAAGCCTGCAGCCCCTAAAACGCGACCAGAGTCATCGGACGTAGAGGCAATTGCAGACCTGGTTATCAAAGCTAAAAACCCAGTCATCCTTGCCGACTCAGCAGGAAAGACCGCAGAGGGTTTCCAGGCCATGATTACCCTAGCAGAAAGCATAAATATCCCAGTATTCGAATCCGAAGGTCCTGGTTATTCCAACTTCCCTCACAACCACCCACTACATAACGGTTACGATCTGAAACAACGCTATACAGAGTTTGATGTTTTTTTGGTGGTGGGAACCCGTGCGCCCTGGTATCCAGCCAGCAACAGCCCTGTCGATTCTACTGTGATCGTGATTGACGAAAATCCGATCAAAGAGTTCATGGTCTACCAAGACCTTGGAGCAGACCACTATCTGGAGGGAGACCTGGCAGCCAGCTTGGAGTTGCTGTCTGAAGCAATCAAGTCCAAAGGAGGCCAACCCAAAGCAGTGGCCAGTAACACTGGAGTTTGGGAAAGGTACCGGGCAATCAGCGAAGATGCAGCAAACGCTAGTCCAATCGACGTCGGCGTCCTCTGCAACGCCCTGAGCGATAATATGCCCTCAGATTCTATATATATTGATGAGACCATCGTCCACCGCCCACATATACTTCGTCGCATCAACAGGGACAACCCGCAAAGCTACCTCAGGCCCATCGGCGGTTTAGGTCAAGGGCTCGGCACTGCCCTAGGTGTGAAATTAGCCACACCAGAACGCCCTGTGGTCGCACTGATGGGCGACGGCGCATTTCTGTACAATCCCATCACCCAAGCCTTTGGAGTTGCTAGGGAAAGCAACCTCCCAATCATGATTGTGGTGTTCAACAACACCAGCTACGCGGCCATGAAAAGACTCCACCTGTCCTTCTATCCGGAGGGAGATGCCGCTAAAACTGGAATCTTCCATGGAGTGGACATACCGGGGCCCGATTACCAAGGGCTGGCCGATCCTTTCGGCGGTCACGGTGAACGGGTGGAAGATCCCAAACGCCTCTCGGGAGCCATAAAAGACGGCCTAGCTGCAATAGCAGAAGGGAGAGTCGCTATATTAGACGTGGCACTTTCAGGGTAAACCAATCGATTAACTCCTTAACCATAATTCCAGATTTCTCAGGAATCCATAAAATTACGGAGAAACTAATACGAAGGCTGTCTGACACAAACAGGGCGTGGTACTTAAACCTGCCCCTGTCTTTTTAAAATCCATTTCCGACCAGACAAAAATCACTACTCTGACATATCCTCTTCCATAAGCCTGGCAACCTGCTGATCACCTTCGTGTTCTGAACTGCCTAACTTGGCAGTAACACGCTCTCGGCGGACGTCTGACTGGTTTTGACTCAGTTTCCACTTACCCTGCAAAGATGTAATCTCAATCTTAAAGGTGACTACTCGCTTCATCATTTGTTCCGCGTATCTAGTGCTGAAATCCATCTTCCACGGTTGAGGTTGGGATTCTTCATGTTGCACAGTCAACCGCTCCACCATCTCTCGCATCACTACAGGGTCATCAGAAGCCGTAAATATCCCATTTGCATGTACCGCAGTATAGTTCCAAGTGGGAACAGCCTCGCCTCCCTGGTACCAAGTTGGCGAAACATAAGCGTGAGGACCGTGGAAAACCACCATGACCTGTTGTCCGTCCGCGAAACGCCATTGGCGGTTGGCCTTGGCCATGTGACCTAAAATAAGGCCATTATCTCCACCGGCATCGTCAATAATAAAAGGCAAATGATTAGCCATCGGCTCTTCACCCGTATGGGAAAACAGAATTCCGAAGTTGTTCGACTTCATGAAGTCGAACAACTTTAATCTATTAGTCACTTCATAATACTTTGGAAGGTACATAAATCTCTCCCAGGACAACTAAAGACAAATCGCCCAGCCATTTTACTACTTACTGAACCAAGGTCACGCTAAGTTGACCAAGTTGCTGTTAAACCACTCCTCTGTTAGGCTTCGCGAAGTTAGATCGTGCGTTTGACTTAGCGCTCATGAGGGGATGGAATCATGGTTAAAAAGAAAGGCTCTGCCTTGTTGATGGTCTTCACAAATATAGACTCAGAGCATGATTTTGAATTTAATCAGTGGTACGTGGAAGAACACCTGCCGGAACGTCTCCGTGCCCCTGGATTCCTGGATGCCGCACTATATCAGGCAACCAAAGGTAGCCCACGTTATCTCGCTGTCTACGAGCTGGAATCGGTAGCTGCAATGCGTACTCCTGAGTATCTCCACATGAGCGAGAATCCCACGCAATGGACCCAACGGATTGGCCCGTCGAGTGCGGGACGCGGAGTCGTCCGGAATATCTGCGACCAGATATCCCCCAAAGAAAGCGACTCAGACTTTATGGGCAGAAGTATGGCTCCGGCACTGCAGGTCGGCCGTATGATTGTCCCGGAAGAAATCGAAGATAAATACAACGATTACTACGACAACCAACGGACACCCCGCAACATGACTGTTCCCGGGTGCCTGGCTGTGAGGCGCTATCACGTGGTGGAAGGCAGCCCTAAATACACCACGGTATACGAGTTCGAACACGAAAAAGTCCCTGAATCCATGGCTTGGAACGCAAGTCGAGGCGAAGACAAGATGCACGAATATATCGGCGGCAGTTACGGACATGCAACGGGCTCTCCGGGTGTCTATCGCCGCATATCTCCCGATCGCGCATTTTAGGTTGCTAGCAGACTATGCCTCTGGTAGTCTTCCTGAAGCTGAATTAGGAGTTCGCTCTCTTTGAGCCAAGAAACCAAAATAACGGCCGACCTCTTCGTCACCTGCATCGTGGATCAGTTGTACCCGAACGTTGGGGTTAGCGTTGTAAAAATCCTGCGGAAACTCGGTGTTACGGTAGGGTTCCCTAAAGATCAGACTTGCTGCGGCCAGCCAGTCTACAACACAGGGTTCAGCGACGAGGCCAGATCCCTCGCGAAACGATTCTTGGAGCAGTTTCGCGATAGCGAATACATAGTTGTTCCGTCCGGGTCGTGTGCTGCTACCATCCGTGTCTTCTACCAAGAACTCTTCGCGGAAGACGAGGAGTTATTATTAGAGGCCAAGGCCATTGGAGCCAAAACCTACGAGTTCTCCGAATTTCTGGTCAATGTGCTCAAGGTAGAAAACGCATCTGACTTTGGTGCAATGAGCCAGGAAACAATAGCCTATCATCCAAGTTGCCACCTGCTGAGGGAGCTGGGCGTTCGGTCTGAACCCCAGAAGCTGCTTGATTCAGTCCCCGGACTCGCCCAAAAGGAATTGAAAGGAGCTGAGATATGCTGCGGTTTCGGTGGTACTTTCTCGGTGAAATTTCCTCATATCTCTGAGGGTATGGTAGGCGATAAGATTGCCAGCATCCAAGCAAGCGGCGCCGATACGGTGGTCTCATGCGATATGAGCTGCCTTATGAACATCAGCGGGGCATTAAACCGTCAAGAATCCGACATTAAAGTCCGGCATCTGGCCCAGATTCTAGACGCCGAATCAAAATAGGAAGGATCCTACTTGCCTGAGATAAAGACACAAGAATTTACTGCTGCGTCCTCTAATGCGATCCTTGACCCCAAACTGCGTCGAGCCCTTGACCGGGTTGCTGAAGGATTCCACGTTGCCCGCTTAGATAGGATAGAAGAGGTGACCCAACAGACGTGGGATAGCTGGAAAGACCAAGCTAGGAACATCAAAGTCCACACAATCGAGCACTTAGACTATTACCTGGACCTACTGGACAAGAATGTCACGGCCGCCGGTGGACATCTCCACTTCGCCAAGGACTCCGACGAAGCTAACGAGATCGTAGCCCACATCGTCCGGACCCGTAACATCAAAATTGCCACCAAGAGCAAGAGTATGGTGTCCGAGGAGTTAGGACTAAATCCTGTCCTGGAAGCTATGGGAGTTGAGGTCTGGGAGACTGACCTTGGAGAGTACATCATACAGTTGGCAGAGGAGACTCCTTCACATCTGGTCGCTCCGGCACTCCACAAGTCCAAGGAAGACGTAGCAGCGCTGTTCACAGAGAAGCTAGGCATCCCCTATGACGAAGACATCTACCACATGGCCGCAACCGCTCGGACCATTTTACGAGATAAGTTCATGGAAGCTGACCTAGGTATCAGCGGGGCCAATTTTGTTGTAGCTGAAACCGGCACATTGGTCATAATCAGCAACGAAGGTAACGGACGGCTCTGCACCTCTGCTCCTAGGGTCCACATCGGTATCACAGGCATGGAAAAAGTGATCCCTTCCATGCAGGATTTGTCCACGTTCCTTCGCCTGCTGCCCCGATCCGCCACTGGCCAGCGAATCACCAGCTACGTGAGTATGGCCACTGGCCCTCGCCGTTTGGAAGATGAGGACGGACCTGAAGAATTCCACCTGATATTAGTAGACAACGGCCGGTCCAAGATACTGGCCGATCCTGCCTTACGTGAGGCCCTCTACTGCATTCGATGCGGCGCTTGTCTTAATATCTGCCCTGTCTACGCCCGTATCGGCGGACATGCCTACGGCTGGGTCTACCCTGGCCCCATAGGCGCAGTGGTCTCACCAATGCTTGTTGGATTGCCGCAGGCCAAAGAACTGCCCCAGGCATCAAGTCTATGCGGCGCATGCAGGGAAGTGTGTCCCATCAATATAGACATTCCCAAGATGCTTTTAGACCTACGAAAGAAAACGGCTGAAAGCCCCGATACCAGCCTACGTTCGGCACCTGAGATTGAGCGGGTGCTCGCCAGGCTATACGCAAGACTGATGAGCAGCCCATTGTTGCTCAAGACGGCCGTGAAATTCGGCCGTTTCGCCCAGAAAGTCGGAGGTGCCACACCCTTCTTCTCCCCCTTTACCAAAGACGGCAAATGGATCAAAAACGCCTATCTGCCCATCCTTTCGCGGTGGACCAAATCACGAGATTTGCCCACGCTGCCCGACAAAACATTCCACGATATCTGGGAAAAGGAGTTGTCCCGTGACGACTCCTAAGTCAGATAACATGCCTGGGACTCCAAAATCGGACTTCCTTCAGTCAGTACGTGATGCCCTTGGTCGCGGTAATGTACCGCCAGCCCAACTCTACCCACGTTTGACTGATACCGAAACTGAGCTCGAATACCAGTCAACTCAAATCCGTCGACGGCTCGCAGAAAACCTACCGACACTTCTCGACAAGTTGGCTGATATGGCTGCGAAGGGCGGCTGGAAGGTACACCGTGCGGCGGGGGCGGAAGAAGCTCTAGACTATATACAGTCAGTGGCCAAAGATTCTGGAACATTAAAAGTAGTCCGATCTACTCAGGATGTTTTCGCGCAGATCCCTGTGGACGACGTGCTCAACAACATAGGGTTGACCGTGACAACGGTGGAGCGGAACAACGATACTACCGAGGAATACCTCAAGGAAGAGATCAGGCAGTCGGGTATCGGGATCACCGGAGCAGATTATGCACTGGCCGAAACAGGATCAATCGTGGTTTTGCCCCGACGAGGTCTGGCTCGCCTGATTTCCGTGGTACCGCCTGTACACATCGCGCTGGTACGCGCCGAAGACCTGATTGAGACTCTTGATGACCTGTTCTTGCTGCGTCGCCTAGAGTATCATCAGCAGGGCAGCGACATGGGAAGTTACCTAAATATAATCACCGGTCCCAGCCGAACTGCAGACATTGAAATGACCATCGTTGAAGGTGTCCACGGCCCCAAAGAAGTACACATGATAATCCTGGGTTAGCTGGCCAGGCTAAGTATAAGAACTTCTTGTTGTAGTCGAAAAGTTAGCTCCAACTAAATCAATACTCTCGACCTACTCATATACGGGGAATCTACTAACACACCCAAAATGATAAATCTGCAACCTCACGGAAGGTGAACATAGATGCCAATGCGCGTTGGATTTGGAGAATTCCGCAGACAGATGTTGGAAAGAGACCTGGTACAGATAGAAGAAATGATTCCAATATTGGGTGTTGAGAAAGTCATACTGACAGGTGATATGGCCGCAGGAGACTACAAGCCTGACACCAAGATTGAGCTGATTATAGTCCACGACACCGACTACTCATTCGGTCGACGGGCTGATTTTTTCTCATATCACCTGCCAAGCTCAGTGGATATAGATACACTTGTCTACACTCCAGCAGAATTCGAGGATATGAAGGAAAAACTACCGGCATTGGCTAAGGCCTGCCGTGAGGGACGGGAGATATACAATGCCTGATTATTTAGCCGAGGGAGCAAGATGGCTCCGCCAGGCGGAGCAGGACCTTGACGACGCCAAATTCTTAAAAGAGAGCGGTCGACACAACCTGGCCTGTTTCATGGGGCAGCAAGCGGCTGAGAAAGCGTTAAAGGCCTATCTATACCACAAACGAGTTGAAGACGTTTGGGGCCACTCCCTGTTGGACCTATGCGAAGACGCCAAGCTTTTTGACATGATGTTTGATACCGTTAAATCTGAAGCCAGGCAATTAGATAAATACCACTACATCACCCGTTATCCAGAGTTCATACCGAGTGGCACCTGTTTCGAGGCCTTTGATGAAATAGATTCCGAACGTTCCATAGAACTTTCTAGTCAGGTGGTTGACTTCGCCAAAGAACGTATCGTCTAGATCCTGATTCGTTTCAAGTCGGACGAAAAGGACCAAACACAATGTCACCCAGACCCGAGCCCCTCCTTCCGGAGCAATTCGGTCCGCTCCAAGGGGTCCGCATACTCTCCACTGGTACAATTGTTGCCCAACCCTTTGCCGCCGCCTTAGCAGCGGAGATGGGAGCAGAGGTCATTCAGATAGAACGTCCAAACGTCGGTGACGTAACGAGAAGCCTTGCTAATGGAGAAAATGGTGAAGGCCCTACCATCAATCACCTTTGGGCCCAGGATCGCCGCAACACATTTTATACGACCCTAGACTTCGCGACGCCCGAGGGAAAAGACATATTCTTACGCCTTATAGAGGGTGTCGACATCTGGATGGAGAGCTCCAAAGCCGGTACGTATTCCAATTGGGGTCTCGACGACGAAACGGTCCTTGCGGTAAACCCGGCGCTGATTATCACACACGTTTCCGGTTACGGGCAGACCGGCCACCCGGACTATCTGAACCGAGCTTCTTATGATCCCATAGGCCAAGCTTTTGGCGGCACGATGGGAATAACCGGATCACCCGACCCTGAACCACCGATGACATCCAGACCTCTCGCTGCGGATTACACCACGTCGCAGATGTGCCTATGGTCCACGCTAGCCGCCTATATATACGCACTCCGCACTGGCCAAGGTCAGGTGATTGACCTCGCCCAATACGAGGCTGTCCACAAAGTCCTATCAGGAACGATGGTCGAATACTTTTCCTCTGGTGTAAATCCAGAGCGTCGAGGCAATAAAAGCGGCCGAAGTCAGCCATTTGGTAGCTACCAGGCTCAAGACGGATGGTTGGTTATTGCCGCGCTAGGGACTGTATTCGATAAAGTCTGTGAAGTACTAAATCTAGACACCGATGATGGCTATTGGGAAGAGGCCCGCCTCAACCTAGAATCCATACCAGGGATTGAATTTGATGCCATACTGAGAGGATGGGTTGAAGAGCACACAGTAGAGGAAGTTGTGAAGATAATGAACGCAGCCCAGGTTGGGTGCAGCCCAGTGATGACGCCTAAAGACATTGCTGAGGACCCCCATTACAAGGCCAGGGAGGTTCACACAGAATGGGATGACTTACAGCTCGGTCGTAAGATCAAAGGGATCGGAGTGATTCCCAAATTTTCTGAAACACCAGGGAAAATCTGGCGTGGCTCAGCACCCCTCGGACATGACAACGAGGCAATATACAGGCATTTCCTAGGACTCGAAAGCGCTGAGCTAGAGAGCCTCCGCGAACGAGGAATCATCTGAACACGAACCCTTCCCTAGGGATCAAGCAAAAATATCCGCACAGCCCGCTCGGCCGTCCCCTCAAGCATTTCACCTGTTCGTCCCAACGCCTGCTGGAAAGTCATAACGCCATCAGAGATGCACAGTATCGATGCTATATCATGGTCATATAGCTCTTCATGCCCTTCTCCCAAACTGCCGGCTAATAGGATGCTAGGTACGCCGTGGGCCTTCGCGTGACGAGCGACACCGACCGGTGCTTTGTCGAACACTGTCGACTTATCTGCCCGCCCTTCTCCTGTAAAGACTAAGTCAGCTCCTTCAAGGTGACGGTCAAATTCCAATACCTCACATACCATGTCGATCCCTGATCTTAATTTGCCTCCAGCAAAGGCTATCAGCCCAGCGCCAAGCCCGCCTGCTGCGCCTGCACCAGGGACGTCCATGACATCCACGCCCAAATCGCGTTTGACCACCTCTGCAAAATTACCTAACGCAGCATCCAGCTCAGCAACGACCTCTTTCGTAGCTCCCTTCTGCGGACCAAAAATCTCCGACGCCCCGGTTGGTCCACAAAGAGGGTTAGTTACGTCAGTTGCACCTACTATCTCTACGCCAGAAGTAGTTTCCATCATCGCCGTGATATCAATATGATGCAGGCGAGCCAACGCAGCGCCACCGGATGGGAGAACATTACCGGAAGAATCCAAAAATTTTGCTCCCAATGCCGTGGCCATACCAACGCCAGCGTCATTGGTAGCGCTCCCCCCTAAACCTACGATCACGCGATCAAATCCTCGCTCAATCGCTTCCCGCAAAATCTGTCCTGTTCCCAAAGTCGTGGTGGTTTTAGGATTGCGCCTTCGGATTGGCACCATCGCCAATCCAGAAGCCCTTGCCATCTCAATTACGGCAGTCCGACCGTCGCCCATAACGCCCCACTCAGCTTCCGCCAGGGTATTAATTGGACCAGTCACTGTGCTGGTGAATATTTCGCCGCCAGTCGCATCCACCAGAGAGTGTAGTGTTCCATCACCGCCGTCAGCCACGGGTAGCAACACCGTCTCAGCATCCGGTGCAGCGGACAAAACCCCTCGTTCTATGGCAAAGGCAGCTTCCAGGCCCGAGATTCCGCCTTTGAATCCCTGGGGTGCAATAATTATCTTCATAATGATGTAATTGAAAGTCTATCCAAGCAGAGAATCATGCCTGTCACGGGGCGGAGGTATATCCTCGCCATTATACACTTCGGTATACCCTTCCCAAGCGGCCTTTGTTACAATTTCATTCGTTAAAATAACCGACTCTTGATATTGGTATCCTAACCATTCGAGGGCGGTTCAACCGGAGGATGTCCAATGCCCTCGAAAGAGGACTTGAAACGCCGTGCGGATGAGATTATTGATGCTAAAGCCGATGATCTTATCTCCATTGCTAAAACGATACTTAGTAATCCTGAGCCGGGATTCCGAGAGGTCAAGACCGCCAAGCTGGTCGCAGAACAATTCGGATCCTTAGGTCTTCAGCCGAGGAGCGGATTAGCCATAACCGGAGTCCGCGCTGATGCTTCGGGCAGTACACCCGGGCCCACCATGGCAGTGTTGGGGGAACTAGACTCCCTTATCGTTGGAGAACACCCTCATGCGGACCCGAATACCAACGCGGCCCACGCCTGCGGCCACCATTGTCAGATCGCCATGATGCTAGGCGCCGCGTCTGCTCTGACCAGCTCTGACATCCTGGAATCTTTAGCCGGTCGTATCGCCTTCATGGCAGTGCCGGCAGAGGAATATATCGAAATAGAATACCGCGACGGTCTACGTAAGGACGGAAAGATAGAGTTCCTAGGCGGCAAGCCGGAGATGGTGCGCCTTGGAGAATTTGACGACGTACATCTAGCTATGATGCTCCACACAACCAGCAACCCTGCCGAACAGCAGATATGCATCAGTAACACCAACAACGGTTCGGTGGCCAAGCGTATCCAATTCATTGGCCGCGCCTCTCATGCCGGCGGTGCTCCCCATCTGGGCGTCAACGCCCTAAACGCAGCTATGATGGCAATGACCGCCATCAACTTCAATCGAGAGACATTCAGAGACGAAGACAGCATCAGAGTCCACCCCATAATCACAAAAGGCGGTGAGGCAGTCAGCGCCGTGCCTGCAGATGTACGGATGGAAACCTTTGTCCGAGGTCGTAATTTAGAAGCTCTGATGGACGCCAACACAAAGGTCGACCGAGCATTAAGAGCAGGGGCGATGGCAGTAGGGGCTGACGTCAAGATTCAGACAATCCCAGGTTATATGCCACTGCAACAACATAAAGGCATGGCCGAGATTTTCCGAGCCAATGCGGTAAACCTAGTGGGTGAGGATAACGTCAGTTATGTAAATCACCGGGGTGGCTCCACCGACATGGGAGACATCAGCCGCCTGATGCCAGTGATTCACCCTTACATCGGCGGAGCCGTCGGCCTGGGACACGGTGCAACCTACGTAATTGAAGATTATTCATTGGCCGTAATCAAGGGTGCTAAAGCATTGGCTTACACAGTCATTGACCTTCTGGGTGATAATGCTGCCCATGGCAATAGCATCGTCGGCGGGCAGCGACCGGATATGTCCATCTCTGAGTATTTAAAATTCATGCGTAATCTAGCCTCTGAAGAGACTTACAAAGGAGGATAGACCATGAGTAAATCAACATCGACGATCGAAGAGATTAAAAAACTGGCCTGCGAGACAATCGAGAAGAACAAGAAGCATATAATAGGTGTTGCGCAACAGATTCTAGCCAACCCCGAGGCTGGCTTTCGCGAGGTCAAAACCGCTCAATTGGTAGCCCAGAATTTTGAGGACCTGGGCATCCCATACCAAGGCGGACTTGCTCTCACCGGACTTAAAGGCCGTATTCCTGGAGGAGCTGGCCCTGGCCCTGCAGTGGCGGTCATCGGAGAATTAGACTCGTTAGTTGTGACCGAACACCCACACGCCGACCCTAACAGCGGAGCAGCCCACGCCTGTGGTCATCACTGTCAGATTGGCATGATGCTCGGGGCAACCATGGGCCTTATGACACCAGACGTGCTCTCACAACTCTCAGGCCAAATCGTACCGTTTGCGGTACCAGCTGAGGAATTCATAGAGGTTGAACAACGGCTGGAGATGCGGGAAAACGGTCAAGTTGAATTCTTAGGCGGCAAGCAAGAACTAATCCGTTTGGGGGAATTCGACGACGTGGACATCGCCATGATGTGCCACACTGCGAGCGACATGGGCGAGCGTAAGTTTGCCATGGGCGGCACCAGCAATGGACACGTAGTAAAATTTGTGCGGTATACCGGGATTGGTGCCCATGCAGGGAGCCTGCCCCACCGCGGCGTCAACGCCCTGAACGCCGCATCGTTCGCTATCCAAGCCATAAACTCGCTTAGAGAAACCCACAAATCTGACGATACAGTCAGGATCCACGGCATAATGACTCGAGGCGGCGCCGCAGTCAGCGCAGTTCCCTCCGATGTCAGACTGGAATGGCGCGTCAGGTCAGCCACGCCCTCTGCAGTGGTGGAGAACTCGACAGCCGTTGACCGATGCTTCAGGGCCGGCGCATTGGCAGTGGGCGCCAAAGTAGAAATCACCACCATCCCAGGTTACCTACCTATGCGCCACGATACCAAACTACAGGACATTTTCAGGCGCACGGCAATCGATTTGATAGGCGAACACGCAACACTGGTAATGCCGGCCCGTCGGAATAGAGGTGGATCCACAGACATGGGGGATCTCAGCCACATCATGCCATCCTGTCATCCATACACTGCCGGAGCAGTAGGCCCCGGGCACAGCAGCGAATACCTGATTACAGATTACGAATCTGCGGTGATTAATCCAGCCAAAATCATGGCCATGGTGACTATCGACCTATTAGCTGACGGCGCCAAACAGGCCAAGGCAGTCAAGGCCAATCACCGACCACTACTGAACAAACAGTCGTACGTGAAATTCCAAAGGGAACGGGCGGAAACTATCGTATTCGACGGAGCGTCCTGATCATCTGACTCGAACTTCAGGCCCCCAATACAAACATGACACATCCGGCCAATAGAGGGATTGACAGATTGTCGTCTGGCGGAATAGAAGCAAATTCCACCGTCCCAGCCACAGCAACACCAACCCAAATCGCCCAATAATGTTCAATGCCATTTGCCGCCACCAAAACCACCGATGCTCCAGCCCCAACCACAATAAATGCCGCGGCACCAAAAGGGGATTTATTCTGAAACCTGGGTCCCGGCATACGTTTGCCAACTATCGCAGCGGCAGGGTCGCCAAGCGACAAGAAGAACATAACAGGGATAGCCACTTCGCGGCCATAGAGCACGAACGCCAACAGAGCCGCAACGACCATATATGTGGCGCCTGTTATATGCGCTCCTTCATCCTCCTTCAAAAGAGGTGACAAGCAACGAAGAAACAGAGAATTCAGCCAGCCGACTTGAAACCGCACTAAATCCAAGGCCAACCCGCCGCCCGCCAAAAAAGCCAACACTGAAATTATGACGGTCTCACTGAAAAATATGCCGGCCAATGGAATTGACGACCCGCCTAAAATGTGAAACAACCGGCGCCAATGAGAGGGTGAGTAAGTAACCTCAGCTCTTCTTTCCCCACCGAAAACCAACATGTCCAGGAACCGGTGCATTAAAACTCCGCCAAGGTCATTTGCAACCTATATTTTCACCCGGCACAGACCAGAACCACCCAAACACAGCCAACCTGATACTGGATATTCAGATAACAAAATGGCTGACTGCCACTTTTAGCCAAATAAAGTAATCGGCCAACCCGATTGGACTAAAAACGAATCGTTATACTATCTCCGGCCCGCCAACGGAGATCCCGTATTTTAGTGTCTTTCGGAATTTCAAAAACCATCCATCCGTCGACTGCGGTATCGATTTTAAGCTCAAAGGGTCCTTCAAGGAAAAGGATGTTTCTCTCCTGGCTTTCCCGAACTGAATTTGCAGGTTCCACAAGTATCTGAGCTGCTTGGGAAGTCGCATCTGGTCCACTGCATTGATAGTTGAAAATACCGGGTTGGCCAAACATGTGGGAGATAGACGCTCCAGGAACTAGGGTCAATGGCTCTACAGCAAACCCTGGTATCACGCCAGGACCAAATTGGATCGCAGAGTCAACATCGCCGGCATTAGCCCAACGAACAGTAGAACCTGCGTTCACGATCGTACGCTGGTGATCAAAACACTCGCCAGCCACCATGTTAACTGTAGGATTACCCTGCCCACGGGCATCCAAGTAGACTGAATCGGTAACGCTCAATGGACGATAGTCATTCTGGAAAAAATCGCCTATGACAGCGGCTTGTTCATCGGCCACAAATACAGCGTTCACCGCCACATGATTCTCCACCTTAAGACGCATCAAAAGCAACTCGTTTTTATCAGAGGCGGGCTTAATACGCCAATTGCGAATCACATCGGTAGGGTCAATGGTCGAGTAACGCAGCTCGTCAACCGTATCCATCTCCAGCACGTTCAAAAGAAGGATCCGACCCTCATGATATTGCCCCAGTGACGAAGACGTGTTGCTGCAAGCAACAACCGAAGTTGTAACTAATATTAGAAATAGCAGGAAAAGTGAGCGTTTTGAAGTCAAGCCAATTCTCCAGGCAAACAGAACCATTGGTCCGGGATGCGAGTATTTTTCATGTTTGGTCAGACATTGATTGGTAAGCGTTGCCAACGGGGAGTTACGTTTATGAAGCAGCGGTAGTCAGGCTAGGCAATTGGCGCAACCGTTCCACCAGCTCAACCAGCACTCCCAACAGGTACTCCACTTCTTCTTCTGTGTTTTCACGTCCCAAAGTTAGCCTCAAGCTACCGCGGGCAGTCTCAGCCGACTGTCCTAACGCCAACAAAACATGGGACGGTTCCAAAGACCCCGAGCTGCAGGCGCTACCGCTTGAAGCGGCAATCCCAGCCATGTCGAGTCCCAGCAATATCGGTTCACCCTCTATTCCGCTGAAGGAAAAATTAGCATTGTTGGGAAGTCGTTGGGTCGGATGTCCGTTCAGTCTAGTACCTGGTATCCGCTCTATCACCGACCCCACGATCAAATCTCTGAGATCAGCACACCGAACGCTAGTCTCTTCTCTAACATTGTTGGCTGTTTCCAGCGCCAAGGAAAGACCGATGATACCTGGTATGTTTTCTGTGCCCGAACGGCGTTCTCTCTCCTGACCCCCGCCATGAATCAGGGGGAGGTAGGGCGTCCCTCTCTTGATGTAGAGTACGCCAGTCCCCTTAGGGCCATGGAACTTGTGGCCCGATAAACTGAGCAAGTCGACTCCTAGTTCAGATACGTCCAGTGAGAGATAACCGGCAGCCTGCACCGCATCCGTATGAAAAACGATGGTTCGGCCTAATTCTTTTGACCTTTTCTTAATCGACTTGGCTATATCCGATATAGGATTGATAGTCCCGATCTCATTATTTCCATACATGATCGTAACCAGAGTAGTCCGCTCATTGATCGCATCGTACACCGCTTCTGGTTGGACCATTCCGTTGGCATCCACGGGGACGTAGGTAATCTCAAACCCCATGGGTTCCAGATACTGACAAGCGTGGAGAACAGCATGGTGCTCCACACTAGAGGTGATGATGTGGTTACCCGTCTCCCGCAGGGCCGTGGCCACACCATGGATAGCAGAGTTGTCCGACTCAGTGCCACTGCCGGTAAAAACCACCTCCCTGGGACGACAATTCAACACTTTGGAGACCCGCTCTCGGGATTCGTCCAAAGCGTACCGGGCTTCTTGACCCACTGTATGGATACTGGAAGGGTTGCCAAAGTGCTCAGTGAAAAATGGAATCATCGCCTCGAGCACCTTTGGGTCCAGTGATGTGGTACCTGCGTGATCTAGATAAACCGTGCCTTCAACTGTCATTATTACCCGTAGCTAAATTCTCTATGTTTAGTAGGAGGGCGTTGTAGCCACGTCCCGTTCCCGAAGCCATTTTAGCATAGCTGGAATTGAACGACTTGTACCGATCCGATACTATAAATTTTAAAGGGCCTCGTATACTAACCAGCAGAACCTACTTCGGATGACTATTTCTGGCCATGAAAAACAGGAATGCTCCGACAACCGCGAACCACACNCCATCTATCGACCCCAAAATCATCGCCAAGGCAGCGCCACTTAAGACCATGCATCCACCAACTATTAGGCCCATGGCAGAAGCTATCAGAGAGGCTATTCGGTAATTTCCAGTGAGCCCCCAAATGCTTGCCCGCAGAAGGCGCCCTCCATCCAAGGGATACCCTGGGATTAGGTTAAATACACCCAGACTCAGGTTGGTCCAAGCCAAAAGTATCACTATCACCTCTACCGATGAATTCCCTCGGCCTAACAGAAACCATACTACGCCCGATATCGCCGCCAGCAAAATACTTACCAAAGGACCAACTAGGGCAATCATAAATTCGGTGATGGGGCGCTGTGGTTCTCTGCCCAACTGTGACACTCCCCCAAATATGAACAGGGTGATGCCACGCACTGGAATTCCCTTGTTAAGCGCCATGAAGCTGTGACTCAGTTCATGAATCAACACAGAAAGGAAAGATAAGAGCACTGTAATCAGAGCAACAGACCAGCGTTGGATCATTGTCCAAGGCAATCTATGGTCTTCAAATTCTCCGGCTAACAGGTATGTCAACAGCACGAATACAAGAATCCAGCTGATATTTACCTCTACCGGAACGGAAAGGACGCGTCCCAATTTCAGTGACGAAACCATGAATACCTCACCTAGACAGATCTATCAGGTTTCTGAAATGTTCGCCTGAGATTTGTTAGGTACCATGGGACTAACATCTCATACAAACGCACAGCCAGAGAAAGAGGTCACTGAATGGGATTACCAAACCGGTCTTTCGTATTGGATAAATTAAAGGCTAAGAAGTCGGTTTCCCATTGCTACAAGCGTAAGCCACCAATTTGTAGACGAGCTTGGCTGCGGTGTATGAGCAAGCGGGTGGGCCATCTGCTGGGGCAAGTTCACACACGTCGAACCCGACGATGCGGCGCGATTCAGCAACCTTAGCCAACAAGGAGACCAGCTGATGCCAGTCCATGCCTCCTGGCTCTGGGGTGCCAACGGCGGACATCAGAGCCGGATCCAAGACATCTAAATCAACGCTCACATAAACCGCGTCGCTAAGACTACCAATAATCGACTCAGGCGAACTTTCATATGAGTTGGGATTCCAATACCACACAGGAATATTATTCTCTCGAATGAAGTCGTGTTCTTCCTTGCACATGCTACGAACTCCGGCAAGTGCTATTGGACAAGACTCGTAAGCACGACGAGCAGCAGATGCGTGTCCGAATTGGGTGCCCATGTATTCGTCGCGCATGTCGGCATGAGCGTCCAGATATAAAACGGAGAGATTGGGATGCGCTTTTTTATGGGCCTGCACAGATCCAATGGTTATCGAATGCTCGCCACCCAGGAGGCCAACGATCTTACCCTCTGCTATATACTCTGCCAGCACGCCTCTAATCCTCTCAGTCATAGGGCCTGGTCCGGCCATATGGGGTTCTATAGCACCTGTTGTGTGAATGCCGATCTCAGACACATCCAATTCCAGTTCAAAATCATAATCTTCTAAGCCATAGGAAGCCGTAATCATGGCTTCCGGCCCTTCCCTGGAGCCACTTCTGAACGAAGTAGTACTGTCGTAGGGAACAGGGATTAAGACTGCCTGGGATGCTTCCTTCGAAGAGTGTTCTTGAGGCAGGGCGAGAAAATTGTGGGGTATCAGTGGAAAGGCAGGATTAGGGCCAGCTTCAGGCAAGATACTGACCTGATCCACCGGCTTCCAATACAGCTCGTTGGTCTTGGGCTTCAGCCAAACCGTGACGCTCGTCCAACCATTCAAGCCCCCGGTCTAGAAGCCAAGTTTTGACCTCTTTCAGGTCGAACATCTCTTTGACATCTTCCAAAGCGCGCTCATAGTTGAATGGCTGACAGGAAAAAAGGTCAATGTTGATATAATCTTTGCGAGGAAAGGTATGAATGCTGATGTGGCTCTCCGCTATAATCACGAACCCGGATACTCCTGCGTCTTCACTCTTGGGAGCCTCATATTTCAGAACATTGGGTTCAGTGATCCGGGTCATATCCAGTGCATCAGGGTAATCGTACAAGAATGACCGGATGAGGTCAGTATCCCACATCTTGTCCGTATTTCCACCGTAACCGTCTATAACCAGGTGCATCCAGCCTCCGCTAAATTGCTTTATATATAGCCAAAATGAAGAATCCGCGCTCCTTGGCAAATTCAGTTGTATAGAATATCATCACTTGTGGCCAAGCACAATCAGGCTAAACACGACCACTCAAGCACAGTGTTTAACCTATTCCAGATGAGATAATCCATCGGAATTATTTGGTGAAATAGTTTGCAGCCCGACATGATTAAGGCCGAAAGCCTAACCCACTATTACGGACCATACCCGGCAATACAAGACGTCAACTTTGGCGTTCGCCGCGGTGAAATTCTGGGGTTTCTGGGGCCCAACGGCGCTGGCAAGACAACAACCATGCGCATCATCACAGGTTTCCTTCCTCCAACCAGAGGAACGGTAACACTAGACGGATATGATGTGGTGGAACAGTCACTGGAGGCCCGCCGCCGGGTAGGATACCTTCCGGAAACGGTGCCTCTTTACACCGACATGTCAGTTAATAACTATCTAAAGTACATGGGCACCCTAAGAGGTATGGCTCCAAGCGCCATCAAACCACGGTTAAGCGACGTGATTGATGTTTGCCGACTTGGAGACTACAGGAAGACCCACATAGGCAAACTCTCAAAGGGATTTAGGCAGCGGGTAGGCATAGCCCAAGCCATCCTCCACCAACCTCAGCTTCTAGTACTAGACGAACCTACTATAGGCATAGACCCAATCCAAGTGGTAGAGACCCGGAAGCTAATCCAAGAACTGGGCAGAGATCAAACCGTAGTACTGAGCAGTCACATCCTCCCTGAAGTGAGCATGATCTGCGACCGTGTATTAATCATCAATGAAGGCCACATAGTGGCTGAAGATACACCCAAAAACCTAGCGGACGGTCTACAGGGAGTGGAACGGCTCGAAGTCGAAATTGGCGGCCCTGCTGCCGAAGTGCTCCCTGTGCTTAAGGCGATTCGGGGTGTACATGATGTATCCCATACAAACCGAGACGGACGTCATACATACATGATTCAAGCGGATGCCGGACAGGACCTTAGAGATGCCATCTCCCAAGTAGTCATCGGCAATGGTTGGAGTTTACGCGGCCTGCAGATGGTCGGGATGAGCCTCGAAGAAATTTTCCTCCGTCTCACGACCCATGAGGAGTTGTAGGGATGCGAACAGCCCAGGCAGTAGCTTGGAAAGAGATTCAGATATATTTCAGCAGCCCCACGGCTTACATCGTTGGCCTGATATTTCTGGCATTGACTGGATTTTTCTTTACTCAGGATCTGGGTGACCCATTTCCTGAAGCCACTTTAACCCCGTTCTTTGACGGCGCAATCATAGTGTTCATACTGCTAGCGCCGGCTCTCACCATGAGACTACTGGCCGAAGAGAGTAAGCTCGGCACTATAGAACTACTGCTGACCTCTCCTGTACGCGACTGGGAGATCATCGTCGGCAAATACGTGGCAAGCATAGTATTCTTCCTGGTGCTAGTGGGGTTGTCATTCCTATACGCCATATTGTTGTTCGTCTATGCCAGCCCCGACCCGGGCCCGATTTATGCAGGCTACCTGGGACTGATTCTTTACGGCTCAGCGGCGCTTGCCATTGGTCTGCTAACGTCTACCATGACAAATAACCAGATAGTGTCTGCGGTGGTCGCCATGGGTATACTCCTGGCCCTATTCTTCGCTGACCGTGCCTTCGGTTCTATAAGCGGCAAAGCCGGAGAGATTGTAGGTGAGATGGGACTACGCGGCCATTATGATGATTTTGCCCGAGGCGTCATAGACACCACGAACATCGTCTACTTTGTCAGCGTCATCGCCTTCTTCTTGTTCTTGTCAATTCGTACTCTCGAATCCCGAAGGTGGCGTTAAATGTCCTCACCATCCAACCGGGACGAAGAAGATAATAATCAAAATAGTGGCAACCAACGGCCTCGTGACTGGCGCCGCCGCCGAAGGTCAGAACGTCCAGCCCCAGGAGACCAAGTAGATCAACCGGAAACACTCAAAACCAGACCTGACGCCTCCGAAGAAGAGCTGTCTCAACCACTAATCGCTTTCTTTGAACCAGTATTAAATTTAATAGTGGCCTTTAGTGGGCCGCTGATTCTCGCGGGGGTAGTCGGTATCATCACCGGCATCGTCGTCGTTACATTCGTCACTTCAATGCGTTTATACGGGATCATCGACATTGTTATCGGATTGTTACTACTTGGCGTAGTTGGAGCGGTATTATTCAGCAGCGTTTTAACTGCATTTATCAGTCGTACCGGGCGATACGGTGTAAACACGATAATACTTGTCAGCGCGTTCACCGGCATTATCATAGTAGTCAACGTGATATCGTTTGAAAATTCCAAACGAATTGATGTTACCGCTACCAACCAATTCAGCTTAGGCAACCGAACCAAAGACGTTCTCAGCAACCTAAATGAAGATGTGCGAGCAACGGCATTCTACAAGGATGAAGAAGACACTGACTCGCCTGAACTGGCCATACGCCGCAGCAAGGTCCTGAACACACTAGAGGAGTTTGACTCTCGGAGTAGCAAGTTCACCTACAGGGTGGTAGACCCAGACTTGAAACCTGAAATAGTGAGCAAGTACTTTGGTGCCAGACCCACCAGTTTTGTTACGGAGATCGTTGTCGTCGAGGGCATGGACAACGAAGTCTTTGACGTGTTACGACCCACCGATGCTAACTACACACAATTAGAGCAGGATTTAGTAACAAGCACACTGGTAGCAACCGGAAGCGAAAAAAAGCCTATATATTTCTTAGCAGGACATGGTGAAAGGGACATCAACAGTATTACCTCAGACGGTTATATGAACGTTCGCACCGGCCTGGAAGGTGATAACTATCGAGTTGAAGAACTGCTATGGCGACCAAATGATATTGACGTAATGGTGCCGCTTGACGCCGCCCTTCTGGTAGTAGCGGGTCCAACTTCCAGCCTGCCCGAAGCTCACGAAAATGCCATTGACCAGTATCTAGAGGGCATTACGCCCGATGGGTCTCCAAGAAGGGAACACGGCCGTCTGATCTTCCTAGCAGAACCCGACTCACCTGCGTCTTTTAAGAAACTCTTTGCCGATTGGGGTATTTTGGTAGCATCCGGATATATTCGTGACGTTGGAAGTTCGGTGCCAGGATTACCTCAAACACTAAGCCTAGAGAATTTCAATCCCGAAGCCCCATTAGACATCACGCTGCCTAAAGGAGAGAGGCTACAAGCCGTATCCATGCCCGGTGCCACCGCCGTCTCATTGTTGCAAGACGATCTCCGAAGCGGACTGCCCCTGGCAGCAACATCTGCCAACAGCTTCCTGATTGACGACCCGGACCGGACTGAGCCTATCATAAATGCGGGTTCAGATTCGGATCCCGTAGGGCCGTTTGTACCTGCGGTTCTAGTTCGTTCAGTAGGTCAAATCGGATCAGAAGTACCGACTTCCGAACCAGACCCGTCTGAGATATCTGACATAGTGGTCTTTGGCGACTCTGACTTCTTGTCAAACAATTCATATAGCCAGGGTGGCGGCAGTGACCTGTTCCTAAACTCGGCCAACTTCTTAGTTGGCGACTTCTCTTTGGTGTCCATTCGCCCCAAGGTGAACGCATTCCGAGAGTTCAACCTAGATAAAAATGAGCTTAAATTAGTCAATTGGGCATCTTGGTTATTCCTGCCTGGACTAATGGGAATGATGGCGGCAATAGTATGGTGGATCCGACGCTAATACTCGCCCGACTCCCGAAATAGGGAGTCGGCTAATCAATTCAACTATTTATCTGACTCATCATAGGTCTAACCAATGAATCTACGACTCTCAATCCTACTGGTAGTAGTTCTAGTAATCTTCGGCGGAACCTTCCTGGTACTAAGATTCACCGATAGTAACGAACCCAAATCAACAAGCCCTTGGCTGTACCGAATAGACGAAGGCGATATCATTGGCTTGGAATTGGTATACCAAGGAAATTCGGTAACCTACTACCGCAGCCCTGCAAGTTTGGATTGGTACATCGCAGGCCTCTCCGAAGGCACTGCAGATACCCCGGTTTTTCAAGAGCGGTGGGGTGGGACTCCACTCCTGTTAAGCGGCCCTAGAGTTACTAGACCCCTCGCCGACATTATCGAAACTCCCGCGGAATTCGGACTTGAGCCGCCTGAGACCGAAGTGACTGTACACGACCGTTACGGCAACAAGATCAAATTCCATATGGGTATTCCAACGCCGGATAAAGAAAATCAATATGCCCGTTTGGTCGGCGACGACACATTATTCACTGTACCAATAGAATGGGCTCAGGTGGTGAATAACCTGGCTATTGACCCTCCATTCGGTCGACTCTTCCGAATTGACCCTCGATCTGCATTGATCGTCCAATTTTTCCACGGTGAAGAACAAACCAGGTACGTAATTGAAGACGGCACTGGTAGGTGGTTCCTTGACGGAGAAACTCCTCAACTCCTGGACGCTTCCGCATGGGCTGAGTCTCTAATGATGATTAGCAGTCCGAGGTTGGATCAGATTCTTGCCCATAATATAGATGACCCAACCAAATACGGACTGACTGAGCCAGATGTTACCGTGGTTGTGATTGTCCGGCGGGACGGAGAGCACGCAATAGAATTTCATATAGGCGACCAAACTCCTGACGGTAAATCCCGTTACGTGAGTGTTGCCCAGGGTAGTCTTCTCAGCGAAGACCCCAATCTGTATGCGGTGCTAAACTCTCGAATCGATCCTATTCTTGCTCTGGCGACCGATCCGGTGCTGGCGGAGTAGACAATCAGAAACTTAATAGACTGATAACAGCAAAATATTAGGTGGACGCAGCTGCAAGGAGGGGAATTGAAGGCAGAGATAATGGGAATCGGCACAGAACTACTGATGGGCGAGTTAACCGATACTAACTCTTCATGGATTGCCAGCCGTCTGCCGGCTCTAGGTATAGAACTACAGTGGGTTTCGATTACCGGTGACGACCTACCCAAACTGACCGAGGCGTTTAAACGTGGTATGGAACGCTCCGATATCATATTTACCACAGGCGGCCTTGGCCCCACCCAAGACGACCTCACCAGGGAAGCCATTGCATCCGCCTTGGAGGAAACCCCGGTCATCCAACAAGAAGTGGTTGATGACCTAGAACGATACTTCGCCGCCCGCGGCACATCAATGCCCCAACACAACATCAAACAGGCCAACTTGATTCCTTCTGCCAAATGGATTATCAACAAGAACGGTACCGCGCCCGGCTGGTGGACCGAACGCGACGGCAAGATTATTATCTGCATGCCGGGCCCACCAGGTGAAAACCGCGCCATGTGGGAAGAGCAGGTGGAACCAGAATTAGCAAATCTGATCGAAGATGAAGTGACCATCACACGTAATATCAAGACCATGGGAATGTCTGAAGGAGCCGTGGATGAGGTGATATCAGAGTTCTTTGGCATTGAGAACCCGTACCTGGGTATCTATTCCAAGGCCGACGGCATCCATCTCAGGGTGATTGCCCGAGCTAAAGACGGCGTCTCAGCACTGGCCATGATCCAACCTGTGGAACGGGCTATCCACGAACGATTAGGCCCGTATATCTGGGGATACGACGATGAAACTCCTGAACAATCCGTTGGGAAATCGCTCACAGAGAGGGGCCTGACACTGGCTGTCATGGAGATGTGCACCGGGGGAGCGCTGACAAACGCCATCACCAACGTTCCCAACAGCATAAGCTACTTCAAGGGAGGCATTATTGCGCACGAGGACACAACCCTGAGCGCAACGGGAGTGCCGAAAGCAGAAATGGAACGATACGGCGTGGTTAGCCAGCACACCGCCAACACAATGGCAGACACAGTGCGTCGTAACCTCAATGCCGACCTTGGTGTGGCCGTGACCGGTGTACCCGGCCCGGGCGAATTTGAGGGTAAACCGTTGGGCCTCGCCTATATATCAGTAACCAACGGTCACCAAACCCGAGAGCTAGAAATGCGACTGCCGCCACGGCAGGTAACAATCAAGCGCCGAGTACCCAATCAGGCATTGATAGAACTCCGTCGGTTGATTGAAGAAACCAGTTAGAATCCTCTGCTCCGCGTTAAGAATAAACTGGCTTCTCTCCACGATAACTTGCCTTGACTTCTCTTCCACTAAACTTATACGAGCATGGCTCGGCGGAATGCGCCGGCCGTAAACCTCGTGAAAAGGTACACGATTCGCTACACCAAGTAGACGGGTTACTACAAATTGTCTGTGAAACAAATGGTGGGGGAGCAAACGACCAACAGTAATGATGCTACCGGTAGCTTCGACGATATCCATAAACATCAATGGGGGGCGCTTTTTTTATAAGCGCCCCCCATTGATGTTATATTTAGGCTCCTACCCTCTGTTGTTGGCAGTAAGCTGCCGGTACAGCATCGGCAGTCGTTCAGGCAAAGACCAGATGTCCGCTAAGACCTCGTAGCCCATATCCCCACACATACTCTTTAGGTAATCATGCCCTGCTTTATCCACAGTGAGACAGAAAGGAATGATTTCCTTACGTCTAGCTTCGACCAATGCCATATGTGTGTCATGGACTGCGTATTCCTTCTCCACGCCCTCGCGGCTATAACCACGGTCCTGAGGGCGCCCGTCACTGATCAAGAACATTATCTTGGTCTTGGCGGTTTGATTCTCCAGCTTGGTTGCGGCATGCCGGATGGCAGCGCCCATACGCGTCGCGTGGAGCGGAGTGATCTTATCTATCCGCTTTTTCACTTTGTCACTGAACCCTTCTTCAATGTCCTTGATGACGTAGAACTCCACGTTCTCCCTGCCGTAGCCTGAGAAACCATAGATTCCGTAAGTGTCACCGATGGACTCCAAAGCATTAATCAAAAGGGTTGTGCCCTCTTTCTCCAGGTCTATGATCCGTTTGTAATTGCGACGCACCAGACCCTCGCGTCGGCGGCGCAGCCAAACCATATATTCCACTGGATCATCTGGAGCATCACGGTCGTCGACAGTCTGCCGGCCTTCATCAATCGCCTCGGCCGTCGAAGCGCTCATATCCAGAAGGAAGACCACAGCAACTTCCCGTTCATTTCGGTTACGATGCCAGTAAATCTTCTCGTCCGGCGGAACACCCATATGAAGATCTGCCCACGCTTCGATGGCAGCATTCAGATCAATATCCTCACCATCAACCAACCGATAAGTCTTGCGCATCGTCTCTGGCATGATTAATTCGAACTGACGGCGGATGTGGTTGGCCAAAGCAGAATAAGTCTTCAACGATTCCTGGTAGAAGGCGGGATCACCTTCCTCCACTGTTTTCTCTTTTACGATGCACCAGCGGGGTTTATAATCATTGGCCCTGAAATCCCATTCATCATAAACGTAGGTCTCCGGCTCTCTGGCTTCAAGTTCACCACCCGCCTCGTCATCATTGAGTAACGGTCCATAACCTTCTCCTGGCTCGGAATTCGGTGGCGGAGTGCCAGCTTCTTTCATGATGTTCTGAGCAAACTGAGCCATGTCACTATCGACATCACCCTGTTCGGCATCAAGCTCCATCTCCGGGCTTTCCTGGAGAAGCTGCTCCAGCATCTCCTGGGTCATGGGTTGTGCTTCACCTTGTTCGCCGTCATCAGCTTGCAGTTTGGTCATCAACTGAACCATTTCAGGCTTGAAATCGCCGCGGTAGTCGACAGGGTCAGGGGACTCGTACGATTCTCCGTCACCTCCGTCCGCAGAGGCATCCATCCCAGCCTGTAACTGGTCAACCAAAGATTCGTATTCTTCTTCTGAGAAATCTCCAGGTTCCTCAAGGTCTTGTTCCTCGAAATCGTCCTCTTCTTCTTGTTCGTTGGGAACCCGAGATATAACCTCGTAAGCCCTGAGTGTGGCTTCTGCGGTATCTTCAACGTTGGCCTCCGAATTTCGGAGTTCATGGAGGATACTGGACAACATCTCAGCAGCTTCTTTGTAGTCCTTTGCCACTGGTAAATCTTGGAACTGGTCCAAGCTCATGTGGATCAAAAGCTCAACTAGTCCTTGCTGTAGTGGCATGTCCTCTATACGAGGCCTATTGGCCAGAGTCTCGGTTTGCACCCTGCCTGATGCCGCCTTGATACCCGGGTATTCTACTTTTATCCGATAATCCAATCGGCAATCTTCTAAGACGGTGAATATATCAAATCCTAATCGGGTGTTTTCAAAAATCTCCAAAAACCTACCGATGTCAGTAAATGTCCGGACCCTACTCAAATCATTGGGATCTTCGAAGCCAGCGGACATATCAGCGTCGACCTCATTGGCAGAGGCCAATTGTTGAGCTCCCAGTTCGTATGCGGCTTTTGCTGCAGCGCGTTCAGCCGATTTACGTTCCAGCATCTGTTCTTCAGCTGCGTGACGGCGGTCCTCAAACTGCGTGGCCGCCTTTTCAAAATCGTATTCAAAGCTGCCAAATTCCAAATGAGCGACTTGATGGGTCGAGACTACTTTGAACCAAGAGAAGTTGTCCTGTTTGTTCGGGTAGTGGTCTACCACTGGAGGTAGGAAAACCTTGGTGCCGTCGGTGGAGGCCATATCTTCATCGATCCATCCGATGTTCCTTTGCACCAGTTCTTGGGTATCGTATATCTCCAATCCAGCGCCGGAAAGAGCACGGCAATATAGACGAAGAATACTCTTCACCCTATCCAATTCCAGGCTCGATGACAAGGTTTCCAGCATAGCCTCTGAGGTATTAGACTCTATCTTGAAGAATGCGATACCGCTTTCAGGATTGTCTTGTAGCAGCTTTGCCCCATGCTGAAACCAAGAATCCAACTGGCTGACAGTGATACGGTTGAGAACATCATCCAAGCTTCGCAGGAATGGCGGAACGGCATCAGGTGTAATCACTACCAAAGCATCGCACAGGTCCAGTATGTAGCCTTGGGAACCCTGGGGGACCTTGCTGAGGGCTTGGGTGCCGTCGGACAGAAACCGGGATGTGTCCCGCAGTCCAACCTTGGCCAAACGCTCGCCTAATTTCAGGAACCGACCCGTCTGGGCTTCATCCACCTGCTGCAGAGCTCTTGGCACCAATTCCAAGCAAGTCTTTACCTCGCGCCAACTTGTGTCAATAAGGGCACGAGACATAGCTAAGAAAGGCTCTCGTTCCCTTCCCATCGCGGGTAACACATCCCGGCCCAGGACCAAGCATTCTCCGGCGACGTCATAGGACTTGTAGGACAAAGCCTCAATCAGAGAAGCAAACACCTCCACGTCCCAGAACGGCAGATTTCGGACAAGGTCAGGACTTACCTCGAAGAACTTAGCAGCCAAGGTACTAGATTTCCATGTCCCCTTATAAAGACTACGACCGAGACCGGCCCAACGCGGGATGTACTGCGGGCGCAGGTTAGGAACAATCGATACACTTGACTTGAAAAACGAGACCGCCAAGGTTGGCGAATCTTGGGCCAGGTAGGTGCCGCACCGAGCCCACTGCATAAACGAGGGGAAAGACAGGAATTTACTGACCTCAGGGCTAACGTTGTAATATTCGATAGCCGACTCCCAAGAACGCACAGTCTGGGTGCCGATGGTCAGTCCCTCTTTTGCCCAAAGGCCAATCTCTTCTTCGCCAAAGGACTCTTTTACTGTGGCATTGGCATCATGATATGCCTCGAGTACTGCCGGTGGCAGTTTGGCCAGTTCAGTTTCGATCTCAGAAATAGGACCACTAGTCAAGTTGGTGTCCCTCGCTTTCCAGTCTGTCATCTAGAATTTCGATGCAACTCTGGAGGATTCTGGCTGTCGCCCCAAAGACGACATGTTCTTCATGGACGTAGGAATAAGAGGTTAGGGGCATCCCATCGATCCAGCGCGTTTCCACCCGTCGGTTGGCAGGGTCTATCAGTGCTGCAACGGGAAATTCCACCACCTCAGCAATTTCGATAGCGCTTGGGGTGAATTTATAGGGGTATTCTATGGTACCAGTGAACACTGAAACCTGAAAATTACTTCGAGTCACAATCTCGTCCATCTCGCCTAGGACGGTGATGTCTTCTCGCTTGATTCCCATCTCCTCTTCAGTCTCTCGGAGAGCTGTTTCCAGTAAATCAAAATCTTCCGGGTCTCTAGCTCCGCCAGGGAACGACATCTCCCCTTTGTGGTGTTCAACCTCTTCAGAGCGCTTGTTCAGTAGGATACAGTATTCACCTTCTTTGCGATAAAGAAGAATCATTACGGCCGCAGGAATCATTCCTGTGCCATCGACCCGTTCTACAACGCGCTGCGCCAAGGCCTGTCTTATAATCTCCGGTGGAGTTAGACCCATCTAACCCTCTACTCGAAAATGGAAGACGACACTTCCTCGATACTGCGTTGCAGTTCAGGGTCGTCAGTCAAGGTCCATACGATGGCTACCTGGGACGCGCGGCGAGGCGGTATTCCTTCAGACATCAGACGCCCTGCGTAAATGAGTAGGCGAGTGCTAGCTCCTTCTTGGAGGCCATGCTCCTCCAAATTGCGAATCTTGTCCCCCAACTTCGCTAGTGCGTCCGCGTGCTCTTTAGTGCATCCGCTCTCCCGCTGGATAATCTCAGTTTCAATATCAGGCGGAGGATAGTTGAACTCGATAGAGATGAACCGCTGACGTGTACTATGTTTCAAATCCTTCAGTGCACTTTGGTATCCAGGGTTGTATGAAACACACAGCAGGAACCGGTCATCGGCTTCAATGATCGAACCTGTTTTCTCAATCGGCAGGATGCGGCGGTGGTCGGTCAAAGGGTGTATCAACACCGTGGTATCTTTCCGTGCTTCCACTACCTCATCCAAGTAGAGTATGGCTCCTGCCTTGACTGCACGGGTCATGGGTCCGTCAATCCAGCGAGTACCGTTAGCATCCAGCAAGTACCTGCCTACTAAGTCGCTAGCGGTGAGGTCTTCGTGGCAGGCGATTGTGACCAGAGGCACACGAATTTCGCCTTCTTTCAGTTCGTTACCCTGTTCCTTCACCACGGCCAACGGTCGGCCCAATTGCCAAGCCATATATTCCACAAACCTAGTCTTGCCGCAGCCGGTAGGTCCCTTCAACAGGACTGGGATATGCTGACGGTAGGCGGCGGTAAATAACTCAATTTCGTCGCCGATAGGTCGGTAGTAAGGCTCGTCCCTAACTAGGAACTCCTCGATCGCATACTCTGTAAAATGCGCTTCTGTCTCCGGAGATGCTTCAACCATGTTTTTTCCCGGTCCTTTTATAACTCAGGTATACCTTTTTTGTACCGCTGTCGTTAATTTACGACTCGGCGGTCCCACAACTCTTTGATGGTGGTTCCAAGTTCCGCCATATCACCGGAGTTGTTAATAACAAAGTCGGATCGCCCTATACGCTCCATCCGATCCATTTGAGAGTTTATTCTCTTTTTAGCTTCTTCTTCAGACAAACCGTTACGTTCTCGGAGTCTGCCGATAATAATTTCTTCCGAAGCGTCGGTCACCCACACTTCTTCAACAAGGGAGTCCCAACCAGCTTCAAACAGAAGTGCGGCCTCTACAACCACGGTATCAACGCCCTGACCGCGAAAGGCCTCAATTTTATCCGAAACTATCCTAGCCATTCGCGGATGCATTATCTGATTCAGTTTTTTTAATTGACTCGGGTCTGAGAACACTATGCCTCCCAGTTTGCGCCGGTCAATCTCTTTATCATCCTGTAGGATACCGTTGCCGAAGGTGGCAACGACCTGCTCCCACGCTTCGGTGTTAACGGTATAAGCCTCGTGGCCCACTTGGTCGGCACTGATTATCAATGCTCCCAGTTCTTCCAGTTGACGGGCAGCTTCGCTCTTGCCAGTACCGATGCCACCCGTTAATCCAATTACCAACATTAATCTTTAATCTGGCCCAGCTCACTGATTCCGGACATAATTTTGAGTACCTCTTCAAGATACCGTTGGGACCGACTCCCATAGGCCTGGATGACGCCGAGCCATTCTAACAACGTGACTGCGACTGGTCAACTTGATTTAAGCGGGCTGCCTAATAAAAAGGCCAGGCTATTAACAGTGCCGCTACTGTCCAGTCCTGCAGGGTCTGTATCTCCGTTGCCTGGAGTCAAATTTGTTATGTCAATGATATCGCAGATGTAATCTTTTAAATCGACTCTTACTAATATTTTATCTAAAACTCTTCTATGGTCATGCGCCCCCAGCGGGCCTGGTAAGACGACTGTAAACCGTCGAATAAATTTCTATATTCAACAGTGTCAATTGGGCTGGTGGTCATGATAACCGCATCCTCACGATTGTCTGAGTAATATGCCTTACGAACACCAACAGATTTGAAACTGTATTTCTGATAAAGGCGATGAGCGATAAAGTTTGACACCCGAGCCTCCAGTGTCATCACCTTGGAACCGTGATCTATGGCTGCTTTCAGTGAGCCTATCAGTAGGAGTTCACCCACGCCACGGCCACGTAAAGATTCTTTCACGGCAATTTCAGTGATATGGGCCTCTTCACCCTGGTACCAGACGCTGACGTAACCCGCGATGTTGAACACTTCAGTTATATCAATAGTTTCATCACTAACCGAAGAAAAACCGAACCGGCCAAAAACCCTAGACCAAAGCGATTGAGGCTCAATCTCTTTTTCAGGTGGTGTTGATTCTGAATGGTTCTCGGCCCATATTAGTTCTGATGACACATCCTCGTCGAAACACGCCACCAGATAATTAGTCCGTTTATTATTCAGGTCACGCTTGAAAGACGCGCTGACCCAAAGGGGAGAAAACGCTTCTTTTTCAATGGCTACGACTTGTCCGATATCATCAACACGGAGTCGGCGGATGAATATGGGTAGAGTTTCTTGCAAAGTAAACCGTGCGAGGTCTGAGGTAATTTGTTTGCCAGCTTAACCAAATGAGCTAACGAACGGTTTCAATTTTAACATAATCAGCGGGCCCATCAGTCATGGTTCCGCCAATAATTCCGCTGGTTCGATAATGGCTGATACAACCTCTATTCTGGCTGTACAACCCCGTACTGCCCATCAAATCCAGCAGTGATCTGAACGCTACCTTGTCGAACTTTGGTAACGGTCTCAGCCAAATCCTCACCGCCGACTTGATACAAATCGTCATATCCTACCTGTGTCAGAACTTTCACTTCCCCACCTAGTTCTGCGCAAATCCGTTGGTAGGCCGAACTGACCGGTTTTGCAGTGCGCCCCTTGCCCATAGAATAGGCCACCAATTCAATCAACGGAACCAACTTAGTGTATGGTCGATTGAATCCTTCTTCCGACCAGTCGGTTTCACTTGATAATTCCTGCACTCGGTGGACCACACCCAATGTCAGCGGTCTCCCACATTCAGGGCATATGTTGCCAAATCTGGCCGTTTCATCCGCACTCTGACTCACCGAACATTTGCGGTGTCCCGAAAAATGGTATTTACCTGCCTCTGGAAAGAATTCCAGGGTCCTTTCTACCAAGTTGCCGTTCAGTCCAGCTACCAGATCATGGTAACTGGCATTGCCTTCAAACACAGTCAATTCTCGACCCATGTTCGGCAAAGAATGGGCGTCGGAAAAAGACACTATGGTCTTGCCTTTCAGCCCAGACACCCTCCAATTCATCTCAGGGTCACTAGACAACCCCGTTTCCACAGCAGGAATATGTACAGCCATATCTCCAAAGCATTCTTCTAATGAGTTGAAGCCCGATTTCGACCCTAAAAGGCCATACCAAGGGGTCCAGATATGCGCAGGAACAAGCATACAAGATTCGTCTATATCAAAAAGCCGTGCGGCTAATTCTCTTGCAGGAATACCAACAATGGGTCGACCATCACCACTCAGCTTAGAACCGAGACCCTCAAGCATAGCCCGTATTCTATGCACCACATCAAATGTGGGAACAAACAAGAGCATATGAACCCGACGAGAATGACTCCCCTGTGAGAACACACAACTAACCTCGGTACCAAGTACAAATTTCATATCATCAAATTGAAAATAACCGTCAGCCACCGGAGTCAGGTTATCTTCAAGTTCAGCCAACCAGGCGGGGTGAGTGAAATCTGCGCCGGACAAAAGATTAATACCTTTGACTTTAGCCCATGCGGCCATATTAGTAAGGTTGAGGCTCTTACTGCAGGCATACGCAAAGCGTGAATGCAAATGCAAATCGGCTATAAACGACATTGCAGCAGTCTAGCATGGCGGAGGGACGGTAAAGCAGGCAGATAGCATCTAAAGACTCTAATAACTTGACCGTTGGCAGTCGCAGTTCTATCCTTTACATTGAATAAGGATTGTAGTTCTCTAGCGGGAGCCTAGAAACTAGTCCGGTTATATCCAGAGGAGACCCTATGACCTCAAGTGCAAGATCTGCAACTGGCCTAAGTCCCATGGGTGACAGGGTAGTCATCCGCCCCAGTGAACTAGAAAGCGTCACGTCCGGAGGAATATTTCTGCCCGATACCGCCCAGGAACGGCCACAAAAAGGCGAAGTAGTAGCCGCCGGCCCAGGTAGGGTCCTCAGTAATGGCAAACGTATCGATATGGAAGTCAAACCCGGCGACATCGTGATTTATTCCAAATACGGCGGTACGGAAATACAAGTAGAAACAGAAGAGCTTCTGGTTATGGGTGCCAACGACATCCTAGCCATCCTCTCATAGAGGTTCAACAGAAAACATAGCATCTACACGATATTAATATCGAGCCAATATCTGGAAGCCAACCACCTACGATAGCGAGTAGGATTCCCCGCTCAACTTAAGGAGTTAGTAATGCCTGCCAAAGAGATAATCAGAGACGAGGCGGCCCAGCAAGCACTGCTTCACGGCATAGACACAGTCGCCGACGCAGTGAAATTGACACTGGGTCCTAAAGGCCGGAACGTAGTTCTTGAAAAGAAATGGGGCGCACCCGTTATCACCAACGACGGCGTAACCATTGCCAAAGAAATCGACCTACCCGAGTCCTTTGAGAACATGGGCGCGCAGTTGATGAAAGAAGCCGCAGCCAAGACCAACGAGGTCGCAGGCGACGGCACCACGACTGCCACGATCTTAGCCCAGGTTATAGTCCAGGAAGGGATTAAGAACGTGGTAGCGGGAGCAGATCCGATGGCGATCAAACGTGGCATCGACAAAAGTGTCGCCGCAGTGGTCGCCCAACTGAACAAAAACTCCAACCCCATCACCGGTCGTGACCAGATGGCCCAGGTAGCGTCGGTTTCCGCCAACAACAAGGAGATTGGTGACATGCTGGCCGACGTACTGGACAAGGTCGGTTCCCAAGGCGTGGTTACGGTGGAAGAGAGCAAGGGGGTCGAGTCAGAGACCGAGTTCGTTGAAGGTATGAACTTCGATCGAGGCTACATCAGCCCCTACTTCGTCACAAACCCAGAACGAATGGACGCGGTCGTTGAAAGTCCATATATTCTGATTACAGATAAGAAAATATCGGCAGCCCAAGAGTTGGTACCGCTCCTTGAACAGGTGCTCCAAGTAACCAAAAATCTAGTCATCATTGCCGAAGACATCGACAGCGAAGCACTGGCTGTCCTTGTGGTCAACCGTCTGCGGGGTACATTGAACTGTCTAGCTCTGAAGGCCCCTGGATTCGGAGACCGACGTAAGGCCATGCTGGAAGACATCGCGGTCTTAACCGGCGGTCAGGTTATCTCCGAAGAAACCGGCCGACGTCTAGACCAGACCACAGTTTCTGATCTGGGGCAAGCCAGACGAGTTGAATCGACCAAAGACCGCACGACTATCATCGATGGCAGCGGAACAGCGGATAATATCAAGGGCCGCACCGAACAGATTAAGGTCCAAATTGAAGAAACCACATCTGAGTACGATAAAGAAAAACTGCAAGAACGGCTAGCGAAGCTATCGGGAGGTGTAGCAGTTGTTAAGGTTGGTGCTCCTACTGAACCTGAATTGAAAGAACGTAAAGCCAGAGTGGAAGACGCATTATCTGCTACTAGGGCTGCCATCGAGGAAGGAATCGTTCCTGGTGGTGGGGTCGCATATATCCGAGCCATGACGGCTCTAGATGGCCTGACCCTCCCGGATAACGAAAATGTGGGTAAGACTATCCTGCAGAAAGCGCTCGAAATGCCCATCCGTATTATCGCTGACAACTCAGGAAACGAGGCTGGAGTAGTGCTGGACGAGGTCCGGAGCAACAGTGATACCAATTTCGGGTACGACGCTTCTGCAAATGAATACTGCGACCTGATATCCAGAGGCATCATCGACCCAACAAAGGTCTCACGAGCCGCCCTGGAGAATTCCGCCAGTGTTGGTTCTATGATCCTGACCTCCCAGGCCCTAATATCCGAAGAACACCATGAAGAAGAAGACGACCACGGACATCACCACTAGGCAATTCACATCAAACTTAATCTAAAAAGGGTCCGCCAGTGGCGGACCCTTTTTAGATTCGGCAGCCTGAAATTTTAAAAAACGCCGCCAACACTCCATCCTTCAGTCACTTCTTTCACACTACACCTCATTCCAAGTGCTAGCCGGAATACATTTATTTCCGCTGCAGTAGCTGACTTGACAATCAGCCTGTCTGACTGCATGAAAGACGTAGTAAATATATAGGTCGCACCTGGCTAATGTTGTTCCTTAACTCGTTCGAAGGACTAACCAAGGCCATATCTCCAGGTAAAGGATAGGCGCGTAACTCCGAGGGTAATACGGCGTTGGTTACCACGAGGAGAAATCATTTCTGCCGACTACCGCTTAATTATAATATTCAAAGGTGCTGAGAGCTGCTAAGCGTATCTGAGAAGTAAATCTGCCAGTTCCTTGGGACGTCCGGCCATCACCTGGTGGCCTGACTCGATTTCGACTGTTTCTGCACCATCAAACCGTTCTGCAATACGAGTCTGAGCATCTGGCGCAATCATCTTGTCGTGGGTCAACACTACGTAAGTCACCGGACAAGGCAGATCCGTGGTTTCCGCCGGCAGTCTTGATTTAAGAAGTCTGATCGGAATGGGGCCAAAGAATCCCATCATCTGGACTACTTCCATTGAATCGATTCCATTGCACAGGTACTCGTTGATGACATACGACGGCAACCGAACGTCCTGACGGGACAGAGAACTGAGCATGGATATTATCCTGAACGCCATCCGTGTCAATGAGGAGCACGCGCTTAGCAACGGACGCTGCGGCGCAGGCACAATCCCAGCCACCAGAACAACCCGCTTGGGCGGGACTTCCATCTCGATGGCTGCCTGAACAACCAGACTCGCGGAAAACCCATGCCCTACCAAGACAATATCCTTGAGGTTCTCCCGCTCAGCTGCCCTCATTATTGCCTGGACACACTCTTCAAAGCGAACCGCTGAAGTATCACCACCGGCATCGGCGCCATGTCCTGGTAGATCTAGGGGATGGACGCGGTTGGCTCGATTAGGTTTATGCAATGTGGGCGGGTGATCTTCCGGTGCGGTCAAATATCCCCATACCGGGCCCCAGCTCCAAGCACCCTGCCCTACACCATGCACCAATAAGTAATCAGTCATCCAGATTTCCTGCAAATAAAATTACTCGGCAACGAGTCGTGCTTCCAATTTATCCAGCTAAAGCATAACGGAGGGCTTCCAGCAACGTTGCGTCTTCTTCAGGGAGTACTGTACGCGGATCGAGCAAAACCCGGTCATCTTCAACTCGGGCAACGACAGGTGTTCTGCTTTCCCGGAGCCGACGCATCACTTGCACCACGCCGGTCTCACCACAATCCATTGACAAAACCCAAGAAGGAAGCGTTTCGCCGGGCAGGCTGCCACCTCCAACTGTAGAACGACTTTTATCGACCGTAGATGGCCACTCCAAGGCACTCTGCCAAGACTTAGCTCGCTTTTTGAGTGCCAACGCCGTAGCGGATATCATACGCCAGACCGGTATCTCTTTCTCTGCTTCTCCTTTCAGATAATGGACCAATGTAGCGGTCAAGCTAGCGAGACTCATCTTATCGATACGCACTGCCCTGGCCAAAGGATGCCTGGCCAACTGGTCAACAAGGCCTTTCTTGCCTACTATAATTCCTGCCTGAGGTCCTCCCAGAAGTTTGTCTCCAGAGAAGAAAACCAGGCCTACTCCTTCCTTGATGCTCTCCTGAGGAGTTGGCTCGTGTGTCATACCGTAATTCTCGGTGAGCAATAGACTGCCGCTACCGACATCGTGAAGCACCGTTACTCCACTATTCCTTCCGACCTCTACCAAATCAGCCGTAGCTACCTCGGCAGTGAACCCTTCCACACGGAAGTTGCTGGAATGCACTTTTAAAAAGACTGCCGTCTTCTCCGTTACCGCATCATCATAATCACGGACATAGGTTCGATTGGTTGTGCCGACATCTATAAGGGTGCTGCCGCTCTGCCGGAGTACATCGGGAACCCGAAATCCGCCACCAATCTCAACAGCCTCAGAACGGGACACTACCACTTCCTTACCGGCGGCAAGGGCTGACAGACCTAAGAGAAGGGCTGAAGCGTTATTATTAACCACCAAGGCCGATTCCGCCCCAGTGATCTGACAGAGCAAAGATTGTAACTTCGCCTGGCGCGACCCACGCCGCCCGGTGGCCAGATCTAACTCCAAATTGGAATAACCCTGCGCAGCGTGGTTGGAGGCTTCTACGGCAGCCCTGCTCAATGGAGCTCGACCCAGATTAGTGTGAATCACTACTCCGGTAGCATTGATCACTCTACGCGGCTCTGTTTGAATGGCGGCTTGAATGCTATTACAGACCTGCTCGGCTACATCGTCGGCATTAGGCGAAACTCCGCCCTTCCTTATGTATTCCCGAGCCAAGGCCAACTCATCTCTGACCAAATCAACGATCCAATTACGATCGAATGATTTAGCAGCAGCGGCCACTTCTTGTTTGGAAAGAACACTATCAACGCTAGGGAGATTACTAAATTGCATCTGATAATCCGATATTCAAAGGGTTGCAGATATATACATGCGAGCAGGTTTCATTCTAGCATGTCGGATTCAAAACCAGACTCAACCCTAGCGTACACAGAATCTCTAGTATAAAATAACGGGTGTTTCAAGCCCGTTAATAGTGTTGCAGCAATGAAACCAAAACTGGCCGCAATATTAGTAATCAGCCTGCTGACTTTGTCCATCGTAGGCACGGCGGTGGCCGCCATCAGCCAAGCCGTATCGGAAGAGCCTGGTACATCCAGCGTTGCTTTGGTGACCAGCACAAATCAGATTGGTAGCGCTGATGGCGAAAGTAGCGCTAAAGGCGCTTTCAAGTTCATCTGTCCCTTCCACTGACCAGTCCACCAGCCGCCAGACCCTGATATATCGCCTACCCGTTGACCTCTGGTCACTCTGCGCCTAATGTTCTTGTTGTCTGATTATTTCGGAAAACCGATACCATCCACCAATACCCGGCTAATGGAGAATGCAACCATGCACGCAGGCCTTCCCCCAGAGCTAGACGCACTGAAAAACACGATTCGCCAGATAGTCCAAGACGAATGCTATCCCTTAGAATCAGAATTCCTTGCTAATCCGTCCCAAGAGGGGGTGAACGAACCTGGCGCTCCCAGAGGAATCGCTGAAGCTCTGTCAGGCCTCCTTGGGGTTTTACCGGAAGCCTCCTGGAATCGACTGAACAAGATCTCTAAAGACACAGGAATTTACACATCCTTTGTCCCAGAGGAGTACGGAGGCGGCGGAATGGGGGCCTTGGGGCATGTAATCCTTGACGAAGAAGTACATAAGAGCATAGTCCAACTCCCGACCTCACCGGTACCTTTGATGATGGTTGGCGCAGCCACCCCAGATCAGGAGAAACAATATCTTCTTCCATCTGTCGAGGGTAAATTGCACTACGCCTTTGGCCAGACTGAGCCAAACGCAGGCTCTGACCCCGGGGGAATGATGCAGACCAGAGCCATATTGGACGGTGACGACTGGGTTATCAACGGCACCAAAACATTTATATCCGGTGCCGCTTCATCTGATTACATCCTGCTCCAGGCCGTAACGGACCCTGATAAACGTCAACGCGGCGGAATCACCATGTTCATCATCGACAACCCATCTCCCGGTCTTAGTTTTGATCCGATTCGACTATGGGTCAACCCAGGCAAACCCCAGCAATACACAGTGAACTTAGACAATGTGAGGGTGCCCCAGACAAAGGTTCTCGGAGAGGTGGGGCAAGGATTCACACTAGGTCAAAAGTGGCTGGTGCACCATGACCGGATGCTCCGTGGATCCATGGCCACCGGAATCCTGAGTCGAGCACTTGAAATGGCCGTTGACTGGGCCAAGGAACGAGTAACCTACGGTCGACCCATCGCTGACCGGCAAGCAATCCAATACATGTTGACCGATGTTTACACAGACATCATGACCCTACGTTCAATCGTGCGTGAGACGGCCGCCAGAGCGGACTCTGGAGAAGACGTGAGAGTGGAAGCCTCCATGATCAAGTACTGCGCTGGAGAATGGGGCTGGCGGAGCATCGATAAGGTTATGCAGGTGTTCGGAGGGACAGGTGAAACCCTAGATTTGCCCATCGCCCACTGGTACCACATACTGCGACACGCCCGCATCGGTGGAGGCACATCCGAGATTCACAAATTCGTCATGGCTCGCGGCCTGCTAGACGGCAAGGTTAACTTCCAGGGATAGGTGATAGTCAACCATTGGCCAAAGGGTAGTGGGAATAATTTACTGGTAAATCAGCCCGTAGTCGACAGGGCTTCTGAATGGCTAGGGAAGGAGCATCTCGAAATGAGACGAAGTAATCGACGAGTCCATTGGAGACCTTATACGAGCTAATCAACTAAGCATAGCTATCCCAGGCATCAAGTCTTTTCAAAACGGAAATCTAGGATAAGCCATAGACAACCTTACAAACAGGGCTTTATCCATAGCCAATCTGGTGGATTGGAACTCCGCATGTTGGTCTAAATGGTCAAGACTGGTGGCAGGTCTGAAAGGTAACAAGGATGTGACGATGCATAGGTATTCAGGCGTATTCTGCGAAAACCTAACGTTTTCACGCCGGTTATCTCACGATCAAACACAAAGTACTCTGACTTGCTTGGTAATTCCATGATTGTTAGAATCCTGATATCTAGAGGCCCCTATCGACCAGTCATGAACCCCAAACCAAAATCGGATTATTTCACGTGAGCATCATGGTCTTAAGCGACCGTAGCATAAAAAAAGAACTTGCCAAGGGCCGCATCGTAATCTCCCCGTTGGATCCTGAAGACATCCAACCGGCCAGCGTAGACCTTCATCTGGACGGGAACATTCTGGTATTTGCCAACTCTCGTCGTCCCTACATTGATGTCAAAGAGAGCCTTGAAGACCTGACTCAGATGGTGGAGATTCAAGAAGACCAGCCCTTCATCCTGCACCCCGGTGAGTTCGTCCTGGGCAGTACCTTGGAAAACATCGAACTGCCAGACGATTTAGTGGCCAGACTTGAGGGCAAGAGTAGTTTAGGACGCATCGGACTGGTAATTCATTCGACCGCCGGGTTCGTTGACCCTGGTTGGAAGGGACACCTGACACTGGAACTGAGTAACCTAGCTCGTCTACCCATAACTCTCTATAGAGGTATGAAGATCGGCCAGATTTCTTACCTGCAACTCTCAACTCCAGCCGACCGCCTCTACGGCTCGGAGTCTCTAGGTAGCAAATATCAAGGGCAAACCGTACCCACGGCCAGTCGCTTCAGCCAAGACTTCACCAATCAGGATTCTTAGATCAAACAATGAATCACCAGGCCACTGATCCCATGGGACGGGCTGTGCAATTGGCCCAAGCTGTTGCTGGGTCGACCAGCCCAAACCCAGCAGTGGGCGCGGTACTTGTCAAAAACGGTTCAATAATTGGTGAGGGGGCAACTCAACCGCCCGGGCAAGACCATGCTGAAATAGTTGCACTCAAACAAGTCGCAGAAAGCGCCCAAGGGGCTACCCTCTATGTAACCCTGGAGCCTTGTTGCACCTGGGGTCGTACTCCGCCTTGCACGCAGGCAATCATCGCATCCGGAATAGCTGAAGTACACTTTGCTGTCATCGACCCAAATCCAGATGTCTCAGGTAATGGGCAGGAAGAGTTGGAAGCTGCTGGGATTCGTGTGGTGCTCGAAGAGGATCAGGACGCAAAAGAACTGTACGAATCCTTTGCCAAACACATCTCCACTGGCGTCCCATTCGTCACTGTTAAATACGCCATGACTATGGACGGGAAAATCGCCACCCACACTGGCGACTCAAAGTGGGTAACCGGACCAGAATCCCGAGGGTTTGTCCAGCAGATGCGCCGGACTTCAGACGCCATCCTCGTCGGNGTCAACACTGCGCTGACCGACGACCCGTATCTCACATCGCGCAATGACGACGGCACCCCCATGGAACGACAACCCTTGCGAGTAATATTAGATAGTGTCTGCCACACTCCCATTGGAGCATCAATGTTTAACCAACCTGGATCCACTCTAATTGCCACAACCAGTGCAGCTCCAGACAGTCGGCTTGAAGCATTGGAACAGGCAGGAGCGGAGGTTGTAGTGCTTCCATCCGGAGAGGATCGCCGAGTTGATCTAAGGGAGTTACTCAACCATCTGGGAGCTCGGGGAGTGGTCAACCTGATGATTGAGGGTGGTGGCTCAGTCCACGGGGCCTTCTTTGATGAAGGTTTGGTAGACAAAATCTACGCATTCATTGCCCCACTAATCGTCGGAGGTGAAACGTCTTTATCACCGGTGGAAGGTTCGGGAGTGAGCGTCATGGCAGACGCATGGCGCCTCGCCGAAACTCGTACAGCGCAAATTGGACCAGATTGGCTCATAATAGGATACCCAAAGAAAGAGTCCCGGGACGCACCATACACCGGCCCGGACAATTCAGATACCAAATAGGCATGCGGGATAATAAGAGTGTTTACAGGAATTGTAGAAGAAGTCGGCATCATCGCCAAAATTAGCGATACCGCCATGACCGTCCAAGCCTCAACGATCACAGAAGACCTGAAGTTAGGAGACAGTATCGCAGTCAACGGCACCTGCCTAACAGTCGTAGAATTCGGTCCAACCGAGTTCTCAGTTGATCTCTCTCCTGAGACCATACGGCGCACATCATTGGGCCAGCTTTCTCAGGGCAGTATGGTGAACCTGGAAAGAGCTCTCATGGCTAGCGACAGGATGGGCGGTCACATAGTCCAAGGTCACGTAGATGGTACAGGCCGAGTAATATCGATTAAGCCAGATGGGGCCTCCATCGTCTTCCGCATCAGAGTGCCAAAACGTCTAAATTCATACATCGTCGAGAAGGGTTTCATCTCGGTTGACGGCATCAGTTTGACCGTGGTAAAAAGAGGAGCGGCGTCCTTCACGCTGGCAGTGATACCATACACATTGAAGAATACTAATTTGATTGCAGTATCAGTCGGCGACAGGGTAAACCTTGAAGCCGACATACTAGCAAAGTACGTCGAAAGTCTTATGGGACGGAATCCCGAAACTAAAGACACAAAGTCTCAAGGACAGAATTAGAATTATGCCTCTGTGCAGTCTTGAAGAAGGACTCGAAGAGCTAAAAGCGGGTAGATTCCTCATCGTAGTTGACGATGAGAACCGTGAAAACGAAGGCGACCTCGTAATGGCCGCCGAGATGGTAACTCCTGAAGCCGTCAATTTCTGTGTCACACACGCTCGGGGGCTTCTTTGCGTGCCCGTTATCGGCGAACGTTTGGACGAATTGCAAGTCCCTTTGATGGTCATTGAAAACGGATCAGAGAAGAATCAGACTGCATTCACGGTTTCAATTGACTACAACGTGGACACCACCACAGGCATCTCTGCAGGTGACCGCGCAGCAACCATCTTAGCCATGATGGATTCGGCGACTAAGCCAGGCGATTTCACCCGCCCTGGACACATCTTTCCACTGCGGTACCATCCAGGCGGAGTCCTGGCCAGGGCGGGTCACACTGAAGCCGCAGTAGACCTATGCGAAATGGCAGGTATGTACCCTGCAGGTGTCATCTGCGAGGTCATGGCTGAAGACGGCTCCATGCAGAGACTCCCGCAACTGGAAGACTTTGCTGAAGAACACGGACTAAAGATTCTCAGTATCGCCCAGATAATCGCCCACCGACGGCGAACCGAGCGCTTGATTGAGCGCGTGGCCGAAGCCCGACTCCCCACCCGCTACGGAAAATTCACGGCTTTCGCCTACAAAAGCCACGTAGACGCTGATGAGCACATCGCTCTGACCATTGGCGAATGGTCTGCGGATGAGCCAGTGCTTGTGCGAATTCACAGCGAGTGCCTAACCGGTGATGTATTTGGTAGCATGCGTTGTGACTGCGGTGCACAAGTCGACCTCGCGCTTAAGCAAATATCGGAAGAAGGTAACGGCATATTCCTCTACATGCGCCAAGAAGGGCGGGGCATAGGTTTACACAACAAGATCAAAGCTTACTCATTGCAAGATCAGGGGCTGGATACCATCGAAGCTAATGAGACCTTGGGATTTGAGCCGGACCTTAGACACTACGGCGTAGGAGCCCAAATCCTCCTCGACCTCGGAGCGAGGAAACTGAACCTGCTAACCAATAACCCTAAGAAGGTAGTTGGGCTTTCAGGTTTCGACTTGGAGATAGTTGACCGCATACCGGTTGAAGCGGAAGTAACCGATGAGAACCGAACTTATTTGAACACCAAAAAAGCCCGGATGGGACACATCCTAGGTAACTGCTAAACTCCAAATCGCCGTGAAAAAGCCCATACAGAATGTGGGCTTTTTAGTTATTTAAGAAATAGTCAGCGCCGACCGGTGCAACCTAGGATGCAATCCTTCGACAATCTTAAGTCGGACGGGTACGAAGCAATTACTCCCCTACCTGGGACATCAGGTAAGCCTCAATAAATTTGTCTATGTCGCCGGCTAACACCGAATCAGGATTGGTGCTCTGCAGATTGGTTCGGTGATCTTTAACCGACTTATATGGATGGAGAACGTAGCTACGAATCTGGTTGCCCCATTCGTTGGCTGAACGTTCGCCACGAAGATCGGCTACTTCCCTGGCCCTCTTTTCTTCCTGACGTGCCAGCAGCTTTGCCTTTAAAATTCGTATAGCAAACTCCCGATTCTGGTGCTGAGAGCGTTCGTTCTGACAGGAAACCACTATCCCCGTCGGAAGATGGGTCAATCGAACTGCCGAAGCCACTTTTTGAACGTTCTGCCCGCCTGGCCCACTGGAACGGAAGGTATCCATCTTGATATCTTCAGAACGGACTTCTATTTCCGGATCATCCTCAGACGTTGGAAGGATCTCCACCTGTGCAAACGATGTTTGCCGAAGGTTGTTGGGGTCGTAGGGAGATAACCGTACCAGACGATGTACGCCCTGCTCCGCCACCAAATATCCAAACGCATGGCGCCCACCAATCTCTAAGGTTGCACTTCGGAGCCCTGCCTCTTCTCCATAAGAGAGATCCATTACGTTTAGGGGGCGTTTCCTGTTCTCTGCCCACTGGCAGTACATCCGGACCAGCATTTCGGCCCAGTCCTGGGCGTCGGTACCTCCAGCCCCAGCATGTATGGAAACAATTCCCGGACGGTCATCGTATGGCCCAGAGAGGGTCAGGCTAACCTCTTCTCGAGTTAGTTTGTCATTTAGTTCTTGAGCCTCGACTTCGAGCTCGTCCAACAGAGAAGTGTCATTTTCCACCAGAGCCATTTCGGTTAGTTCAACCAAATTTTTTGAACCGGACTCCATGCCCCGCCAAATACTCACGGTATCCTTCAAGCGAGTCAATTGCTGCATTTTCATCTGCGCGGATTGGTGATCATCCCAGTAACCTGGCTCTGCCGCTTCGCGTTCCATGACCCTTATGGTGTCTTCTTTGCTGACCAGGTCAAAGACGCTCCACCACAGACACAATCCTCTCGTTGAGGGTCGACAGGTGTTGTTTCAATTGCTCCATAATATTTATGCTCTCCAGTGTTAGTAATCGCATGTTAATAGCGGTATTTTCCACATCATGCTCCAATTGATTATATCAGTCAGTCAGAGCCCTAGCCCCAGAACTACATCGTATGTCTCTAACCGAGCCCTAGTTTATCCGAAATCCAAGATAGCTGGATCTGAGCATGCTCGTGGCCACCGCCTTCAGAAGCGCCATGATATACACGCAGATCACATTTGGGAATCAACTCTGCCAGTTCTTCGCCAAAGGCCAACGGGCACGAACTAGCGTCATTGATACCAACACTGAGCAGCACTGGCGCCATTATTTGGCTGGCCGTATGCATTGGATCCAACACCAATGTGCTCTCAATCACGGCATCCCGTGACTCGGGTTGAGTACGAAGTTGGTCGTCCAATTCCGCTAACGGATAAGATAAACCCGGAACTATAGAAATCGGGTTGCCCAGAGCCATAGGAGTGTTGGCCGCAACAGCATCCACCTGCCGCCGTCGAGCAGCCAATGCCAATGCCAATGTCCCGCCCAATCCGGTACCTATCAGGGCCGTCTTCCCAACGCCACCAACATTCTGCTCAAACAGCGCATCATACCCACGGAGTGCGTCAGCAAACACCTTTCGCATGACATAAGCAGCAGGATTTTCTATCTCCTTCGTTAGCAGACCAGGATACTCTGCTTGAAAGGTTTGATCACTATGTCTCTGCCCTCGGTAGGTTGGATTCATCACCACTGCCCATTCTCGCAAAGACGTGTAGACAATGTCGTGGACGCTGCCATAATCAGGCATCCTTACTATCGCTGGAAACGGTCCTTCCCCCTTTGGCACGGACAACCAAGCAAAGAGCCAATAGTCGCCAAGTGAACGGTACCGCATCTGATAGACGTCCCATTCAGGCTGGGAGTAGAAATGGTCTCGGCGAATATCAACCTCCGCTGGCGTCTCAGCGAGAATCGCCTCGGTCTGGTTCCAAAACTGGTCAGCTAATCCAATCATGATCGCCCCCCGTGACTCCGATCTGATCCTCCAACCAGTCTCGCTCTTGTTTTGGGTAGTCATGGGCGTTACCGTGCCCGGAATTGGGAAACAGCCAGAGCTCTTTGTCGGCCGTCAGCGCATCGTAGGCCGCGTAGCTAGTCTCTGGAGGGCAGACTTCATCATCGAGAGCGATACCGACAACCATAGGACACCTGACCCTGGGCGCAAAGTTGACCGCGTCAAAGTAACGCAGCGTTTCGAGCATCTGTTCTTCTTCGTCCGGATGTGCCCTTGCGTAGCAAGCAAGTTCGTCGTAGGGGTAGGAACGGAACAAAGTCATTGCCTCCGGGTAGCAACACAAGAACGGATACCCTGCCACACCGGCCTTGATCTCTGGACGCAGCGCCGAGGTAATCAAAGTTAGGCCTCCACCTTGGCTGCTACCGCAGGCATATATACGTTTTGGATCGATCTCCGGTCGGGAAAGAAGAAAATCAACAGCCCGCACACAATCTGATATTACCCCGCGATACCCNTAAGTCTCCTTGCNTTCCAGTCCAGAAGTCAACAATCCTGGGTATCCGGGATTGAACTCCGAACTACTCTTGAGTTTGCCTCGCACAGCCACCGACAGCACGGCCACGCCCTTCTTACCCCAGTCACGGCGCACTGGCGGCTCTGACTTATACCCTGGAAGATTTATGATGGCCGGAAACGGTCCAACACCTTGAGTGGGCAAACTGTACCAAGCCGATATCTCCAGTCCTCCAAAACTAAAGAAAGTAGCATTGAAGACATGTACGTCTTCGTTACTACGAATCTGTTCCGGAGTGATGATTGGCTTTAAGGGAATTTGGGCTAGCTGCTCTGTCGTGCCGGTCCAGAAATCGTCAAAATCATCGGGACAGGTCACCTGGGTTGAGAAAGCTTCAAGATCTTGTTGAGTAGCCATGTGTTCTCCAATCACTGTGACATTAGAACCAATTTATATCCTCAATGATTATATCTTCGAAAGACCTGCTTTATACTGCAGCAGATTCAGATCTAGTAGCGAGAGTTCTGGTTAAAAACTCTATATAACAGAACCTACAGATTGCTTGCTGAACCCATGGCAGCTTAAGACCTAATCCTAGGTTCCTACTCTGTGCAGCTGTTTCCACAGCCTATACACTATTGAGCTTTACAAAGGCCAGGACATTAGAAACGACGGCAAGGGCAATTTTTCAGTCATAGTACCCACGTACTCAGGCATCACAGTCGTTTCAAGTATCACTTGGTAAAGTTGAGCTTGGTTCTGTATACCGTTCAACGCCATACTTTGGATTACGGCACAAGGTGATCAACAGGTCAGTCTCATCATACTGACGACAGTTCTTCGAAATAGCACCTATCTGAGAAACATCAGGTCTTTAACTGCTGCTGTCTGGTCACCTATGTAAGCTATAATGATGCCTGTGTGGCTGATTCCATAGCCGCTCCGATTCCCAGTCCATAAACCCAGAGTAGGTACGATGTTAGAACACGGCTCTCTAGATATAGATGGCGTAGATGAAGCCCAGGCCCACCGGCACGCTATGCGCCATTCGGCCGCCCACGTGATGGCCGATGCCGTCCTTAAATTATTTCCAGAAGCGAAGATGGGTATCGGCCCGCCAATCCAAGACGGATTCTATTATGACTTCGAAGTTTCCCGACCCTTCACACCAGAAGACCTGGATGAAATCGAGAAGCTCATGACTGAAACAATCAAAGCTGCTCATGAATTTAAACGGGAAGACATCAGCCGCTCCGAAGCCGAGACGATGTTCTCGGATCAGCCCTATAAGATGGAGCTGATCGAAGGTCTCCCAGAAGATGCAACGATTTCCATATACAGGCACGACGAATTCGTAGACTTGTGCCAAGGCCCTCACGTGCCAGGTACTTCAGACATACCAGCCATGAAGTTACTGAGTGTGGCAGGTGCCTATTGGCGCGGAGACGAAAAGCGACCCATGCTGCAGCGTATTTACGGCACTGCATGGGACTCTGAACACGATCTCGTCAAACACCTAGAACGTCTGGAAGAGGCCGAGCGCCGAGACCACAGGACATTAGGGCGTCAGTTGAACCTATATTCGGTTCACGACGAGATAGGACCAGGACTAATCGTATGGCACCCCAAAGGTGGTCGTGTACGCTCCCTTGTAGAGGATTACTGGAAAGACCTTCACTACCGGCTGGGGTATGACGTCGTCTACTCACCTCATATAGGAAAAGCCCAACTGTGGGAAACCAGCGGCCACCTTGGTTTTTATTCTGACAATATGTTTGCCCCAGTGGAAGTGGACGAACAACAGTATTACCTAAAGCCCATGAACTGTCCGTTCCACATCCAGATTTACCGATCTGCTCTGCACAGTTACAGGGAACTGCCTCTTCGTTTTGCCGAGTTAGGGACAGTTTACCGCTACGAACGCAGCGGAGTACTGCACGGCCTGATGCGCGTGCGCGGATTCACCCAGGACGACGCCCATATCTTCTGCACCCCAGACCAAGTGGAAGATGAGGTTGGCGGCGTTCTAGAATTGACCTTTGAACTCCTGGACGCATTTGGGTTCAAGGACTTCTCTATCGCGCTTTCTACCCGACCCGAGAAGTACGTGGGTGACCTAGATATGTGGCAGCACGCCACGGAGTCTCTGAAAGGAGCTCTTGAGAAACGGGGACTGCCTTTTACCGAGGATGAAGGTGGGGGCGCGTTCTACGGCCCGAAGATCGACATCAATATAACCGACGCCTTGGGGCGTGCCTGGCAATGTACCACAGTGCAATTCGACTTCAACCTACCGGATCGGTTTGATCTAACCTACCAGGATGCCGAAGGCGGACGGAGTCAACCTTATATGGTCCATCGGGCCATCTTAGGGTCCATGGAGCGTTTCTTAGGAGTGCTGATAGAGCACTATGGCGGCGCGTTCCCACTCTGGTTGGCGCCGGTCCAAGCGGTGCTGATTCCGATAGCAGATCGCCACATCGAGTACTGTGAGTCAGTGGCCGCAACGTTGGCCTCCGCAGGGTTCAGGGTCGAAGTAGATACCCGAGGTGAAAGAATGGGCCAGAAAATACGTACTGCTCAGATGCAGAAGGTGCCCTACATGCTAGTGGCTGGCGACAGGGAAGCCGAAGCCAACGCCGTGGCCGTCCGAAACAGAGACGGAGACGACCTCGGGGCTATAGCCTTAGACGAATTCATAACCAAGCTGGCATTNGAATCGCAGATCCCCAAAGGGAGTCGCGAGTAGGGTTTCTCCTACTCGATCTTCTCACCCACGGTGGCCCAGTATGCTTGGCCACCATTCATGACGGATAGATTTTCTCAAATGCGTTGGTTCTGATCATTTCGAAATTTAGACGTTTCCATCTCAATAACCAGTAGGTTTTACGCAGTATATATAGGTGTATCCATGCCCAACAGATTGAACGCCGAGACCAGTCCTTATCTTCTGCAGCACGCCAACAACCCGGTCGACTGGTATCCATGGGGCGACGAAGCCCTGCAAAAAGCCAAGGACGAAGACAAACCAATTCTCCTCAGCATCGGTTATTCAGCCTGCCATTGGTGTCATGTAATGGAACGGGAGTCCTTTGAAAACGAGGACATTGCTAAGCTGATGAACGATAATTTCGTCAGTATCAAGGTCGATCGTGAGGAAAGACCAGACCTAGACGCCGTCTATATGGAGGCGGTACAGATGCTGACTGGCAGCGGCGGCTGGCCCATGACCGTGTTCCTCACTCCTGACGGCCAACCATTCTACGGTGGTACCTACTTCCCTCCGATAGACAGATTCAACATGCCAGGATTTCCCAGGTTGTTAGAATCGGTAGCCCGTTCCTACCAGAACAGCCGCGAAGAGATTGATAGGGTGACCGGCCAAATCACCTCACAAATGGGTCGCACCGGGCAAATGCCCGTCAACGACTCTCCAGTCACCGTCGACACTTTGCATGAGGCATACACCACTTTAGCTACCAACTTCGACTACCAGAACGGTGGCACAGGAAACGCTCCCAAGTTCCCTCAGGCAATGAACCTAGAGGTACTACTCAGATACTATCGTCACGGATACAACGACCGGGCATTAGAGATGGTGAACCTAACCTTGGAGAAGATGGCCCGCGGCGGCATCTATGACCAAATTGCAGGGGGGTTCGCCCGATACTCAGTGGATGCTTACTGGCTGGTACCACACTTTGAAAAAATGCTCTACGATAACGCTTTGCTGGCCCGACTCTACCTACACGCGCACCAATCTACTGGTCGGGATATGTACCGGAGAATCTCCGAGGAGACCCTAGACTATATTCTGCGTGAGATGACAGGACCAGAAGGCGGATTTTACTCAGCTACAGACGCGGATAGCGAAGGCGAGGAGGGCAAGTTCTTCGTCTGGACGCCCAGCGAAATAGCAGCTGTATTGGGTGAAGAAGCGGGCATATTCAGCGGTTTCTTTGGAGTGACTGAGAAGGGAAACTTTGAAGGCAGTAACATTCTTAACATCAGTCAAAAAGCGTCAGATTACGCCACAAAAAATGGCATTGCCTTGAGTCGGTTGGTAGATATCGTCCAACGGGGCAAACAGGCCCTTTTAATTGAGAGAGAAAAACGAGTGCACCCGCTACTCGACGACAAAGTCTTGACATCCTGGAACGGCATGATGTTGCGTAGTTTCGCCGAGGCCGGAGCTGCGCTTGAGCGTCCTGACTACCTGGACGCCGCAATAAACAATGCAAATTTCCTACTGGAGACCATGCGCCCAGATGGGAAACTGCTTCGAACTTATCGAGTTGGACAAGCTAGATTACCCGGGTACCTGGAGGACTATTCATTTGTTGCCGATGGATTGCTCGCGCTATATGAATCCACGTTTGACCAAAAGTGGCTCACTGAGGCGACCAGCATTGCCGATCGGATGATTGAACTGTTCTGGAACGACGATGTGGGCGGATTTTACGACACCAGCTCCGAACATGACCAACTTGTGATTCGTCCCCGCGACGTTTTAGACAACGCCCAGCCCTGCGGAGGTTCTGTAGCCACCGACATGCTTCTGAAACTAGCGGTCATCACCGGAAATGAAAATTACCGGATAAAGGCAGTCACACCACTTAGGACCCTTAAAGACTTGATGAGTCGGGCGCCAACCGGAACCGGACACTGGCTGGCCGCCCTAGACTTCTATGTATCATCACCCAAAGAGGTGGTGATAATCGGGCCCCACAATGACCCCGCCACCGAGGCTTTACTTAAGACAGTCAACGGAAATTTTCACCCAAACAAAGTCCTAGTTGGAGCGGAAGCGCCAGGTGAATATGACCTACCGTTGCTGGAAAGCCGAGGCATGATCGACGGGAAACCTACAGCATACGTCTGTCAGAACTACACTTGCCAAGTGCCTGTCACTACACCTGAAGAATTAGCGATTCAGTTAGAGCAATAACGCCCTCTCAGGCGATGTGATACCGTCAGCCTGTTAAAATAAGCCAGGTCATCCAACGGACATACCATCTGATATAACGTAGGCAACAACCCGGCAGGAGAACTCGATTTGACCTCTACCAACAAAGATCCGATCTTGGTTGTAGTCCAGCTGACCGGTGGCAATGACTACATGAACACGATTATCCCCTATGAAAATCCGCTCTACTACGACAACCGCACCACCGTCGGGATCGCCCAGGAAGACGTGCTACCGATTGACCATGGGCTATCGTTTAACCCGGCATTAACAGGGATTAAAAACCTCTATGACCAGGGAAAAGTAGCCTTAATAAACGGCGTCGGATACCCCACCCCTAACCGATCTCACTTCCGTTCCATGGATATCTGGCACACCTGTGAGCCGGAAAAGGTGGGAGATGAAGGCTGGCTGGGCAGGGCCATCAGAGACCTAGACCCAAATGCAGAGAACGTTCTTACAGGAGTCAACTTTGGCCGTGGCCTACCCCGGGCTTTGGCACTAACAGGCGTGCCAGTAGCCTCCGTCGCCGTGCTTGAAACATACGGAGTCCTTACCGGCATTACCGCTAAAGACGAGCGAGCCCAGGCTCTTGATCTCTTCTCAAGAATGTATTCACCCATTGTGGGCACCAGTCATGTAATGGACTATCTCGGTTCAACTGGTCTTGATGCTCTCAAGGGAGCTGACATCTTAAAGACCGTCCCAGACAAGTATCAGTCAAGCATCGAGTACAACGACTCAGTGATTGGTAGGAATCTAAAAGGGATAGCCAAGGTTCTGACTGCGAACTTGGGAACCCGTATCTTCTACACCCAGCAACCAGGATACGACACACACGCCAACCAGATTCCAACTCATAAAGCGCTACTGGAAAACCTCTCTATTGCAATCAATGACTTCTATGATGACCTACGAGAGCACAACACGTCAGAAAATGTCCTTATCTACCTATTCACCGAGTTTGGACGCCGCGTAAAGGATAACGGTTCTGGCACAGACCATGGCGCTGGCGGACTTTCTATAGTTATCGGTGACCCTGTGAAAGGCGGCATCTACAGTGAATACCCATCACTGGCGCCAGAACACTTGGACGATGGCGACCTGAAGCATAACGTTGACTTCCGCAGCGTCTACGGCACCGTGGCCGAAAAATGGCTAGGGCTAGACGCCACTCCCATCGTCGGCGGAAAGTTTGAACAACTCAATTTCGTATAAAAACAAGCTCGTAAAACAAATCGATCGGCTGATCTTAAAACACAGAATTGGCCGTTAACCTCTCAGGAGGCTTATGTCTATGGCTGGTAGCGACCGAGCTCTCATGGCACACCTACTCCGCCGCTCCGGATTTGGAGCAACATTTCAAGAACTGGACCATTACAACAACTTGGGTTACGAGACCGCAGTCGAAGAGATACTCCACCCTGAACGTCAACCCACCATCGAAGAAGACGTTCTAGAGCGGTACTTCATAGACTGGAAAGAAAGCCGCAACATAGAGGCAGCCCTGACCGAGTTTGTGTACCGAATGAATGTCTACGCTGGTACCCGTCCCCTACAGGAAAAAATTGCCCTGTTCTGGCACGGAGTTTTCGCTACCGGCCTGGCCAAAGTCTTACATGAAAAAACCATCCTTAACCAGATAGATATGTTCCGAGAGGACGGCCTAGGTAGCTTTAGAAACTTGCTGCTCAAGCTGGCTAAAGACCCGGCTATGATCTTCTGGCTTGACAACAATTTCAACCACAAAGGTGCGCCCAACGAAAATTGGGGGCGTGAGCTGCTGGAGTTGTTCTCTATGGGTGTGGGAATGGACGGCAAGGATAACTACACGGAAGAGGACGTCAAAGAGGCAGCCCGGGCATTCACAGGTTGGACTATAGACGACGACAACGTGGCCTCTTTACCATTTGGAAAGCTCCCTTGGCAATTCCGATACATCCCAGAAGACCACGACGACGGAGTGAAGACCTTTCAGGGTGAAACAGGCAATTTCAATGGCGAAGACATCATCGATATAATCGTGAAACAACCGGCTACTGCCCGATTCGTCTCACGCCACCTATATAACTTCTTCGTGGCTGACGAACCTCAGGTTCCGGCTTGGAAGCACACCCCACCAGGAAACATTGCATTAATCAAGATGTTAGAAGAGGAGTATTTCCGCTCCAACTACGACATCCGTTCCATGTTGAGAGTGCTGTTCAATTCAAACCACTTCAGGTCCCAAGAAACTCGATTCGCAAAGGTAAAAAGCCCGGCCGAAGTCGTTGTAAGTACTCTGCACCTGCTGGGTGATTTCAAATTCCCTAAACGGACTATCTTCGAAACAGCGCTTGGCTGCCGATACATGGGTCAGGACCTGCTCAACCCGCCATCCGTGGAAGGTTGGCACACCGGCGAAGAATGGATCGACAGCGGCAGCCTCGTAGAAAGGGTCAACTTTGTCGCAGACCAAGTGGGTAACATCAAACAGCCAGGAGTTCGCGCCATTGTTGACGTTCTATTAGAGAGCCCAACAGAGTTAGACCCAGCATCCATCATCGACGGATGCCTGGAGTTGATGGGCCACGTCCAACTCCACTCCGAGAACAAAGAGCACNTAAGTGCACAGATTCGAGCTATGCTGGAAAAACGCAGAAGCCTCACGCCTGGTAGCCTAGAGGTCCGAGATCTTACAGAGAAGACAATTCTACACGCTATGAAAATGATCGGTTCAACCCGGGAATACCAATTCGCCTAGCCAGAATTTCGAGAATAAATGACTACCGAAACCCAAGACCCCATTACCACTAACGGACTCTACAAGTATGACAGCGTAATAGGCTTACTCTCACCGGCCGGCCCTGGCTTCAGTGGCCCCGTTTCCGTTACTGTCGGCCCCGACGGCATGCTATACGTCGCCTGTAGGGCCAATCCGAACCAGCCAGAGGGTGTACGGGTCTCAAGATGCACGCGAGATGGGGACTTCCTAGACCAATTCGGGACCTGGGGTGAAGAACCAGGTGAATTCATTTGGATAACCGATATCACCTTCAGCCAATCAGGCGAAATCTATGTCGCCGACGAAAATTCCCACCGCATCAGCATATTTGATAAAGAAAGGAAATTCTCTCGAAGGTTCGGTCAACAGGGAACCGCCCCGGGGGAACTGAATCGCCCATCCGGATTGGCTTTTGGACCCAACGGCAACCTTTACGTGGTAGACACGTTAAACCACCGAATACAAATATTGACGCCTGAAGGCGAGTACATCTCCGAATGGGGCTGTCTTGGCGAGACAAAAGGCAAATTCAACATGCCTTGGGGAATCACCGTAGACAGATTAGGATCAGTCTACATCACGGACTGGAAGAACGACCGAGTCCAGAAATTTGATGCCGATGGCAAGTTCTTGATGGCATTCGGGAGTTCGGGAGACAGTCACGGACAGTTCAATCGTCCCAACGGTATCGCTGTCGATCTTTCAGGTGACATCTACATCTGCGATTGGATGAATGATCGCGTCCAAGTCTTCGACCAGCATGGGACGTTCATAGACGTGCTCATAGGCCATGCGGGAATGTCCAAATGGGCCAGGAATTTCCTGGATGCCAGCCCAGATATAGAAGCGAAACTAGAATTGGCTGCCCACAACATAGAACCCAAACGGCGTTTCTATCGCCCAGTCTCAGTCCATGTTGAAGACGACGGTAAAGTCTACGTAGCAGACTGCTACCGTCACCGGGTCCAGATCTACCAAAAACTCGACTCCTAAGAATTTTTAATATACCCAATACCCCCATTCGATATCCCATACCAGCCCATCGTATACCAAGGGTACCGCCACTCCCAGTTCGCATGTATAATTACTTGCGGATTTAGGAATCTACAAATCCCCTCGTCACATTCCTTAATCAAGGAACGTTTGGGGGGATTTCTCCCGCCAGAGAAGTTTTTAGATTAGGAGTCGCCCAAAGATGAAAAGCAAGGTAACGGTCGTCGGGGCAGGCAATGTGGGCGCTACAACCGCGCAACGGATTCACCAGCTAGGCTATGCAGATGTAGTGCTGGTAGACGTAGTAGAAGACCTACCTCAAGGTAAATCATTAGACATGCTCGAGTCGGCCCCAGTTATGGGTACCGATGCCAAGATCGTGGGCAGTAACAGCTACGAGGCAACCGCTGATTCCGACGTCGTGGTCATCACCGCCGGTATCGCCCGGCGCCCTGGAATGAGCCGAGATGACCTACTACTTACCAACATGCGCATCACTGCTTCAGTGACAGAGCAGGTGGTAAAATTTTCACCAAATTGCATCATCATGCCTGTAACCAATCCTCTGGATGCCATGGTCCAAAATGTATATGAATCCAGCGGATTCCCAAGAAACAGGGTATTTGGGATGGCAGGAGTGCTGGATACCGCTCGTTTCAGAACCTTCATCGCTGAGGAACTAAATGTATCTGTGGAAGATATACAGGCCTTCGTGCTGGGTGGCCACGGCGATGACATGGTACCACTGGTCCGGTTCACCAACGTCGGAGGGATTCCCCTAAGTGAACTGATGGCCGAAGAAAAGATCGACCAACTGGTCAAACGCACTCGCAGCGGCGGCGGCGAGATCGTAGAACTGCTGAAAGAGGGAAGCGCCTATTACGCTCCTTCAGCTGCCATTACGCAGATGGTCGAATCAGTCCTGCTAGACAAAAAGCGCATCCTCCCAGCCTGCGCTTACCTAGAAGGTGAATTCGGAATCAACGGACTATGTGTAGGCGTACCAGTCAAATTGGGCGCCAATGGTATGGAACAGGTCATGGAGATCAAGCTGACTGCCGACGAACAGGCTGCCCTCAAGGGTTCAGCCGACAGTGTTCAAGAACTCGTAGAAGTTATGAATAAAGCGAAGGCAGAAGGCTAACATCTTGGTATAAAATTAGTTAGACAAATAAACATCCGGCAGGAGGTTGGTCAATGGCCAGTCGCAACGACGCTGAGGAGAAATTACTCGAAAAGGCGCGGCGTTACCTGCCGGGCGGCAATGGCGGCAATCTAACCCTTCCTCAAGAACTGGAATTCCTCGCTTCACACGGCAGTGGCTCCCACATATACGATGTGAGTGGCAACGAATACGTAGACTGGCTGATGGGGTCAGGCCCCATGATTCTCGGGCACGCATATCCCGCAGTCACAGAGGCCGTTATCAAAGCGGTTGAGCTCGGCAGCACCTTCTTCACCACTAACGACAAAGCAGTGGAACTTGCCGAAGAACTCGTCAGCGCGATACCCTGCGCCGAACAGGTGATCTTCACTACTAGCGGTACCGACGCATGCTTCCAAGCCATGCGAGCGGCACGTGCTTTCACCGGCAAAGAAAAGATTCTCAAATTCGAAGGCGCCTTCCACGGTACCAGCGATTACGCATTAATGAGTCTCACTCCGCCGGCTTCAGTAGAATACCCTCAGTCAATGGCCAGCACAGCTGGCATACCTAGGGCGATTGAAGATCTGATGCTCATCGCGCCCTACAATGATCTAGCCACTACTGAGGCTATTATCAACGCCCATCAAGGCGATTTAGCCGCGGTGATCGTTGAACCTGTGCAACGTGTGATCTCCCCGAAACCGGGTTTCTTGCAAGGATTACGGAACATCACCAAGAAGCACGGAGTGCTACTGATATTTGATGAGGTCGTCACCAGTTTCCGCCTAGCCTATGGAGGCGCTCAAGAGTACTTTGGTGTCACACCAGATATGTCTACCACCGGGAAAATAATGGGCGGAGGTTATCCGCTCGCCGCTCTTGCAGGCAAAGCTGACCTACTGTCGGTATACGATAAGCAAACGTCTGACGATGATCACTTTATAAACCGTATAGGAACTTTGAATGGCAATCCGATCGCATGTGCTGCGGGGCTAGCCACTTTGAGTGAAATGAGGAAAAAGGGCACCTACGAACGGATCAATAGAGCTGGTGGCGCCGTCAGAAATGCCATACTGGATATATGTAACGAAAACGGGGTTCCAGTACAAAGCTGTGGTGAGGACTCTATATTTGACGTCTACTTTTCAGAGCAACCAGTAACCAATTACCGTGACACCCTCTCCGCTGACGGCGCGATGATGACACGTTTTAACACTGGATTACTTGAACGAGGCATTCTCAAGGGCGCTCAGAAATACTACCCGTCAGCAGTCCACACAGATGAAGACGTGGAAAAGACTATCGAGGCTATAAGAGAAGTGATACCGCTGGCCAGATAGTAGAAACGGAAAAATCAGCACTAGGGACTCCCGATTCAACGTCCGAACAAAAATAATCCAAGTAAGCCTAATAGATCCAGCCCTGCTAATCTCCAGCCAACTCACTATAATTTATAAACACCGACTGATAACAACGTATACAACCAATGGATTAGCAGTCGGAAATGATTTAGTTAAGCCAAATTGCGTGACTAATCAAAAAGGGGGCCGCTGTGTATCAGCAACCCCCTTACCCTATCTCCACGATAAACCCGGCGTCTCCGCTTGGTCGTCGGCTATACTCCAGCCCCAATCTTAGTAATCAGTGGCTTTGTGTTGACGATATGGCGCTGCAGTCCCATCTCTTTGGGGCTGAGACCCATCGCAAGGCCAATAGCCTGGGGCATATGCAGGATTGGTAGCCCAATCTGTCGCCCGGCTTGAGCTGCAGCCTTGGGCTGGAAACTGTCTAAGTTAAGATGACAAAGAGGACACGGAGTAATCATAGCATCAGCACCTAGATCCTTGGCCTCCGATGTGTGGTTGGCCACCATCGTCATGGAGTTGCGCTCGTTAATGGTCAGGATCGGAAATCCGCAGCAGCGCGTCTTTCCGGTAAAATCTACGACGGTAGCGCCGATTGTCTCGATTATCTTTTCGAGAGCCGTCTCTCTTTCGGGGTTGTCTTCAAATTCCAAAGCGTCGGTGGGTCTAACGATGTAGCAGCCGTAGAACGGAGCCATCCTCATCCCGGCCAGAGGGCGGGTAATCAGTTCAACAATATTATCCACTCCGATGTCTTCCACCAACACCCAAAGTAGGTGCTTGGGTCGGGCGTTGCCATTATATTCCAAGCCTTCCTCGGCCAGGAATGCATTGACCTTGGCCCGATATTCCAAGTTCTTCAAACGGTGGTTGGCCTGACTCATAACCCCTTGACAAGTACTACATATGGTCAATATGGGGAGATCCAATGCTTCGGCCATGGCAAATGTACGAGCGTTTAGGGTATCGCCCAGCAGTTCATTTTTCTCTTGCAGGACACCAGCACCGGTACAAGATGCAGCAGGCATCTCTTGAAGCTCAATGCCAAGCTTCTCGCAGATAAGTTTGGTCGCCGGATATAGCTCGGGGCATCCCCCTCGGGACACGCAACCTGGGAAAAAAGCGTACTTCAACGCAAAGCTCCAAATTTACAGGATTAATGAAATCGGCCAAGTGGATAGGCGTTTAATCACGCTCCATCGGCTTTTCGACTTTGTCGAATATCTTCTTGATGTTCTCCGATTGAGGGAGCTTTTTATGGATAATCGGCGGCATCTTCCCATGGGTCAGAGCCTGTATCGCGATAGGCGCATAACCCATCAGAGCTGATACGTTGGTCATACCCACAGATTTTGGCACCAACCGAAGTTCGTCCAACCAACCGCTGTGCCCGACTGACTCACTGAATGCTTCAGTGTGACGGGCTCCGTTGGTGTTGGTAAANCCGGCCTCCATCGCCTGATCGCGCATGGCCATAATGCGATCCATCGGCGCAACTCCCTTTGGGCAGGCTTGTACACATTCCATACATCGGGTGCAATCCCACATTCCGGAAGGTTTTGTCAGTTCTTCCAGTCGGTCTTTGGAGACGCCCTTTTCATTTCCATCCCTAGGGTCGGCAGTAAATCTGTAGGCCTTAGCCAGGGCGGCCGGTCCCAAGAAAGACGGGTCGACTTCCAATACAGTGCAGTCTGAGACACACGAGCCACACATGATGCATGACGTCACGTCAGACAAGTGCAGCATCGATTCGTTGGATGCAATGTACTCAGCCTCTGGCTCGGGGCCTTCCGGTTTCAGGTAGGGTTCGACTTCCATGATTTTATCCCAGAAACCGTCGAAGTTAACGACTAAGTCTTTCATCACAGGCATATTACCCGCAGGTTCAACAGTAATCTTGCCGTCTATGATCGCAGTGGCGGCCTGCGTCTTGCACGCCAGTCCAGCATGTCCATTAATACGAACGGCGCAGGAGCCGCATATGGAACTTCGGCAAGAGCAACGCAGGCTGAACGTGCCGTCATTGTCCTCGCGAATCTTTATCAGAGCGTCAAGTACCGTCCCGTTATCTTCGATTGGAACGGTGAATTCTTGCCAATATGGTTTGGGGTCAGCGGCTTCGGGGTCAAATCTCTTAATGTTTAGCGTGACATCCATAGAATTAGTACTTCCTCTCTTCAGGAGTCCATTGAGTGATACTGACAGGGGCGTAGGACAGTTCCGGTCCTGCCTCTCCTTTCTTAATCACAAGGTGCTTCATCCAATTTTCATCATCCCGATCTGGGTAATCGGTACGAGCCTGGGCCCCGCGGCTGTCCTTACGATCCAAAGCGCTCATAGCAATTGGGGTGGCGCAGTCAAGCATGAAGCCGAGCTCAAGAGCAAAAATCAGGTCGGTGTTGAACAATTTACCCTTGTTATCAACCGGCACTGTTTCATAGCGCTTTGCAATTTCCTTCAGTTCAGAAAGGGTCGCTTTCATCCCCTCTTCATTTCGATACACGGCGAGGTTCCGGTTCATGGACTCACCCATAGCCAACCTAACAGAAGCTATGCGATCCCCGTTCTGGGGCCGATCCAACAATTCCTGAAGGCGTTTTTCCTCGTCCCGTACCGCCTTATCAACGTTGAAGTTGACGTACTCTGAGTCCTTCGAGGCAGCGGCGTGGTTCCCAGAACGTTCACCGAACACGATTGTGTCGAGCAGCGAGTTCGCCCCCAATCGGTTACCACCATGAACGCTAACACAGGCGCACTCACCAGCAGCATAGACCCCTTCTAGATTGGTTTGTCCGTCAACATCGGTACGGATGCCGCCCATGGCGTAGTGCATACCGGGGCGTATTGGGATCGGCTCTTTAATCATGTCGTGGCCCACCAAGTCGATACCTATCTCGCGGATCTGACTCAGCTTTTCCATTATCAGGGTTTCACCCAGATGTCGGCAGTCCAGAAGGACACAGCCGTCTACTCCATTACCGTTATTGATCTCCGTTTGTTCGGCACGAGATACAACGTCACGCGAAGCCAGTTCCATCATATTAGGGGCGTACTTCTCCATGAAGCGATTCCCATCTTTATCCAGTAGGTGGGCACCTTCACCCCTAGCCGCTTCGGAGATTAGTACTCCGCTTCCTGCCAGGGTTGTTGGGTGATACTGGATCATTTCCATATCCATCAACTCGGCTCCGGCATTGTAAGCCAACGCAGTGCCGTCACCCGTGCAAATCAAGGCGTTAGTGCTAGGCTCAAAGACCCGACCGAATCCGCCTGTACAGAAGATGACCGTCTTGGCTCTGATAGCGTATACCTGGCCGGTTCGTATCTCGAGGGCCATGACTCCGCAGACCCTGCCTTCTTCTATTATCAAGGAACTAACGAACCACTCTTCATAGCGGCGAACGCCGGACTTTATAAGCTGCTCAAACATCACGTGAAGAAGAGCCTGTCCGGTAAAGTCGCCGACGAAGAAGGTTCGTGCACGGCGTTGGCCGCCGAACGCCCGGGTTCCCAATCGCCCTTCGTCGTCACGATTGAAGGTGACGCCAAAGTGCTCCATGTCAATGAGCGCCTGACCGGCCGCCTTGCACATGACCTCAATGGCATCCTGGTCTCCCAGGAAGTCGCTACCTTTTACTGTGTCGTATGCGTGATCTTCCCACTCATCNCCNCGGTCTGTTAGGGCAGCGTTAATGCCTCCCTGCGCCGCATTCGAATGGCTACGTACCGGGTGTACTTTACTGATGATTGCCGTGTTGGCACCGCCGGCACGAGCAGCGATGGCTGCCCGCATTCCCGCCAGACCTGCACCTATTACCAGGACATCATGCTCAAGCATGCTTGTCTATATCCTCCAAATCCACCTTAGATGCTAAATGGCTTCGCGCTCTTATCTGCTGACAGGGCCTGTCTTTAAGAATGTGCGGAAGACCGTCACATAATATATCAAAAAAGAAGCCCAACTATCCAGCATTCCTTAGGTAAGTACGGCTGAATAATATCGGGCTCCAAATTAACTGATCTTAACTGTCAATCCTCAGGGTAGAAGTGGCTGCGCCAAAAGCATGGACGCTATAGTCTTTCCATCTTGAATCTCCCCGGTTTTGAACATGGATATTACGTCGTTAAATGGAAGACGGACCACCTGTATATTCTCGTCTTCATCAGCATCAAGCCGAGAGGGGGTCAATTCGGTCGCTAGGTAGGCATGCATGAACTCAGTGGCCCATCCTGGCGCAACCCAGAAGCTGGAAAGGTGCTGTAGTTTACCTGCCGTGTAGCCTATTTCTTCTTGCAACTCACGTAAGACAGCTTCCTCAGATACCTCTCCGTCTTCAACACCACCAGCAGGTACTTCCAGAAGTGGGCCGCCGGTCGGGATACGGAATTGTCTCACTAAAAGAACATTTCCATTCTCGTCCACTGGAACGATGCATACGGCAGAAGAATGCTCGATGACTTCTCTCTTCGCTGTCTTGCCATTTGGTAATTCCACGGTATCTTCTCGCACATTGATGATTCTTCCTTCATATATACGATTTGTAGAGATCGTGGTTTCTTTGATTGAATCCAGGGAATTATTATCAGGCATATTTATTGACCACGAAGGCTAAAACCCAGACGGCGGGTCAGCGTTCCAAAAAAATAACTGGAGTCATGGGCCCTTAGGAACCGTACCTTGTGATGGCTCTGTTTCAACTCGACACGGTCACCCAAGTCTATGGGATGATCGATTATGCCATCAATGCTCAATATGGCAGGCTGATATCCTTCCAAGGTAAGCCCCACCTCAGTGGATGCTTTCAACACCATTGCGGCGCTGAGTCCCATATGCGCAGCTACAGTCTTCAGCACTATGGCATCTGACTCCGGGTCTAAGATAGGGCCGCCCACAGCCAGGTTATAGCCAGTGCTGCCAGTGGCAGTAGAAAGGATCACACCGTCGGCCCGAAATGTAGTAACGGGTGCGCCGTCGATAGTGCCGGCCACGGTAACAACTCTCGATACGGCTCCCCGAGTCAGTACCATATCGTTCAATGCATGGAACGGGCCTTCGGTATCTCTACCGTTTGCTTTGAACACCGTGGCCTGTAGCATATTACGTTCGTCCATCCTAGAACCACCGTTAAAATAAAACGGCAGCTTCTCCATGGCCTCATCCACCTGGAGTTCGGTCATGAATCCAAGACGGCCCATGTTGATTCCAACCATGGGAATACCAGCGGGTCCAGTAAAGGTGGTAGCTCTCAGTATAGTACCATCACCACCCACCGTGATCACAAGATCCGTGTTCTCGGACTTAGATTGCAGGTTCTCCATATTTTCGGCCGGAGCTAACCAGCTAGCCTCAGACAGGTTCAAGTCGTGAAGAATAGCTGTGCTCAGGTCAAGCGCCTCTGGCACTCTGGCGTTATATATTATTCCGATGTTTTTCATCGTGCATCCACCAGCGTCTTCTCACTTTTACTAGGGTGATGTGAAGTCGATCTCAACGAGGAGGCTGTTTATATTAGATTGCCGCTCACGCCAATACAAAAGTCAAACTCACTCTACACCGGCAGCGCTTCGACCGCACTCTGGGCGGCTTCCATTACAAATCCTGGCGCAATACCCATGAACACCATGGCTGATCCAGCCACCCATAGAGCCAACCAGGGAGCAGGAGAAGCAGTAATTTTTTCTCCGTCTCTGCTTGGCTGGATAAACATCACTCGAATTATTCGCACGTAGTAGTATGCCGACACAGCACTGTTGATTACGCCAAGGATAGCCAACCAAACCAATCCACTATCCACCGCTGCGGTGAAAACGTATAGCTTGGCTATAAATATTCCTGTCGGCGGCACACCAATCAAGGCCAGTAATGAAAGGGCCAGAAGGATTGCTAACACGGGGTTTCTTGCCGACAGGCCAGTGTAATCGCTGATCTGGTCACTCTTAATCTTGGAACTAATGATAGTAATAGCGAAGAAAGCGGTGAGATTAGCCGCCGCATAGGCAACCAGATAGAACAGCACGGAATCTAGACCGATAGGCGCAAACTCGGGCACTTTAAAAATACTTTCTCCTGACTTAACACCTGCCGCCACACCCACTAGTATGTATCCGGCGTGAGATATGGTGCTATACCCAAACAACCGCCTTATATTACTTTGACTTATGGCCACCAAGTTACCGATGACCATGGACGCTGCTGCGATACCTGCAATCAAAATGCCCCAATCCAAGGCTACATCAAAGAAGCCGGTGAAGAAGACTCGGATCACAATTGCAAATGCAGCAGCCTTGCTAGCAACTGATAAGAAACCAATAACCGGAGTTGGTCCGCCCTCGTAGACGTCAGGCACCCACATCTGGAATGGGGCTGCGGACAATTTAAATCCAAAACCAGCAATCATCAGGATGATACCTACGAACAATGCGTAGTTACCAAATGGCAAATCCCCTGTGGCTTTCCCGACGGCTTCAGATATCACGGCAAGTTCAGTGCTACCGGTAAACCCAAAGACCAAGGCCATCCCGTAAAGCATCAAAGCCGAGCTAACAGCCCCGATGATCAGAAATTTTATCCCAGCTTCACTTGAGCGCGAATTCATCAGAAACACTGTCAATGCAGCCATAGGTAAGGTGGTGAGTTCCAATGAAACGTAGATTGTAATGAGCTCGGTCGCCGCTGCCAGAAGCATCATGCCGGTGGCAGCAAACAGAATCAGTGCGAAATATTCACCCTGGAACCGTGCCATATTTTTCATGTAATCGGCAGACGCCAATGCCACAAGCGCCACGGACCCTATGATCAGGAAGTTGAAGAATAGGGCGAACCGGTCAACGGACAACACACCCAATAGGATACTTGGCTCTGTGGAGGCGAAGGCGTCGGATCCCTCCAGCAAACTTGTCGCGTTCCCCAGGTCAATAACCTGTATTACACTCATGAGCAATGGCCCCGCCAGGGCTGCGAAGGTCAAGTACGGCAACAACCCTTTTTTTGGAAGAGCCAGATCCAACAAGATTATTAGTAGCGCAGCTCCAGCCATTGCAATATAGGGTGATAGGACGTAAAAATCGTGGACTGACATTACGGGTTGATCACCCCATTAAGGACGTCAACCATAGGGTTCAGTCCGGATTCAAAAACATCAGTCAATACAGAAGGATAGACACCAACACCGATGATCGTAATCAGCATCAAACCCAGCGGAAGGGCTTCAACCAAAGAGGCGTCGGGCAGGTCGTTAAAAGACTCCCTCCGAACTCCAAAGAAGGTACGTTGCATCATCCAGAGGATGTAACCGGCAGCAAGAACGATACCCAAGACGGCCAGCACCGTCGGCCAATCGTACGCTTGATAAGCACCCAAAAAGACTAATAACTCAGATACAAAGCCACTAAGCCCTGGCAGTCCCAGCGAAGCCAAACCAGCAATCAACATGGCCACCGCCACCACAGGCATCCGACCGGCCAACCCTCCCAAGTCTGGGATGTGCCTAGTGTGAGTCCTTTCGTAAACCAACCCGACAGATAAGAACAGTAATCCCGTGACGGTACCGTGGGTGAACAATTGCATAGCCGCACCGTTCAATCCGGTTACGGACAACGTCCCCTCTGAGATACCAACTGAGCCGATACCGACCAGCACCAACCCCATGTGGCTGACACTAGAATAGGCGATAAGACGTTTTAAGTCGGTCTGTCGCATAGTGATAACCGCGCCGTATAAAACGCTGACGACGCCCAAGACTACCAGGACCCAGGCAAACTCGTCAGCCTGAGAAGGGAACATACCCACATTTATTCTGAGCAGACCGTAACCGCCCATCTTTAGTAGCACTCCTGCCAACATCACGCTGGCAGCAGTGGGAGCGTCTGTATGGGCGTCTGGCAGCCAGGTATGCACCGGCCATGTAGGTAGTTTTATGGCGAATCCGGCGAAAAATAACCAAAACAGCCCACTCATGGGAATCAGTAACCCGGCAGAAGTCAGCATAGTAGTCTTGGTTGAAAGTTCAACCATGTCAAAGGTGCCTACACCCGGGGTAAGATAAACCGCTACGATCCCGACCAGCATGAACCCACTGCCGAATATGGTGAAAATCAAAAATTTCATGGCCGAGTATTCTTTTCGGCCGCTGCCCCAAACTGAGATGAGCATGAACATGGGCACAAGTTCCAACTCCCAGAAGAGGAAGAAGAGCAGCAGGTCCATTGAGGTAAAGACCCCCATAACCGCTGTTTGTAACACCAGTAGCCAGACGAAATATTCTTTGACGCGGAACCCCACGTGCCAAGACGCTAAGATAGCGCACATTCCTAGAAGCCCGGTTAACGCCACGAGCGGCGCGCTAAGACCATCCACCGCTAGGAAGAAATGGGCATTCAATCCGACGTCTGGAATCCAAGTAATCTTGTCAACAAACTGGAACCGATCAGCTCCTTCTGAACGGTCAAAAAAGCTGAATACGACCAAGGACAAGACTAAGTCCGCCAAAGCTATAAAAACGGCAAAATTCCGTACGTTCTTATTCCCTTTTACAAGCAACAGCAGTATCAAAGCTCCCACCGCAGGCAGGAACACTGTCGCCGTTAAAAGACCGTTATAGCCTTCTACCATCTAATCAATTCCATTGTTAATCAACCAACAAGAGAGCCAAGATTATTGCCAAAACGGCAAAAGCGATCACCGTAGCGTAGGTCTGTACCTGGCCGGTCTGGAACTTACCAATTGCTGTTCCGATGTTCCTAAAGAACCATCCAACTAGATCCACTGTACCATCTATTATGTTTTTCTCTAGCCAATCCAGTGTTCCAGCGAATACCCGGTAGAACCACTTTCGAACCATCAGATTCTCGTACAGGTAATCCATGTAATATTTCTGAGTGAGAAGGATGTGAACCGGTTTTACCAGTACCAAGATATCTGATACCAGCCTTCGACGTTTCAGATAAACCAGAACTGCTAATCCGATTCCCAAAAGCGCAGCCAAAGTAGAAACCAAGGCCATCCCGCGGCTGAATTCCAAGGTCTCGTGATGCCCTATGGCGTTCTTCGCTTCTGCCAGGCCATCAGATAAGAAGGCCGTAATCCAGTGCTTTGGTATGCCAAATTCATCCACCCACTGCGGATTAGCTATGTAGCCGATAACCACGGTAATCACGCCTAAAACCAACATCGGCAGAATCATCACAAGAGGTGATTCATGTAGGTGGATACCCCCATGTGCACTGTGATTTGTATCGTCTGCAGCATCGGAAGACCGGTCTTCTATTTCTTTATCAATCCCTCCACGGAACTCTCCATGGAAAGTGAGGATGATCATACGCATGGTGTAAAACGCGGTAGCAACCACACCCACTATCAGAGAAAAGAAAGTCACCCGGTTAACCCAGGTATCCACCAGTCCTGTTCCGTCCCAGGCACCAAGTAGTATCTCGTCTTTACTCCAAAAACCGGCTAGAGGAATGATTCCGACCAAAGAGAGCCCGGCAATAAACATCAGAACATAGGTCACAGGCATGACTTTACGAAGGCCACCCATATAGCGCATATCAAAGGTACCAGTGGCATGGTTGACACTGCCGGCGCCTAGGAACAACAAAGCTTTAAACGCCGCATGGGTGACCAAGTGGAATATGGCAGGAGCGTAAAGCCCTAAACCCAAAGCTGCCATCATATAACCCAGCTGGCTGACGGTCGAATATGCCATGACGCGCTTTATGTCGTTCATCACTAGGCCCATGGAAGCAGCAAACACCGCGGTAAAAGCACCCACCAGAGCCACCACAGTCATGGCATCGATGGAATGTTCGAAAACAGGGAAGAACCTAGCCACCAAGAAGACACCAGCGGCAACCATGGTGGCAGCATGAATCAGTGCACTGACCGGAGTTGGGCCTTCCATAGCATCAGGAAGCCAAGTATGGAGTGGAAACTGACCCGATTTACCAGCAGCGCCAGCAAATATACCCAAAGCCAGCCAAGTTAAGGCAGTGCCACCAATGATAGCGCCAGCAGCAGCTTCCGCTTGGGCCGCCATCCAGATGTCCGGAATATGAAAGGCATTCAATCCAGCAGCGGAAAATGTTTCAGCTTGGGTGAACAGATATAGGATCGCTATAAGAAAACCCACATCACCAATGCGAGTAATAATGAAAGCCTTTTTGGCAGCGGCGGCAGCGGAAGGACGCTCGTGCCAAAAACCGATCAAAAGATAGGACGATACACCTACCAGCTCCCAGAACATGTATAGCTGGATGATATTGGACGACATGACAAGTCCCAGCATCGCCGCAGTAAACAGCGACATATAGGCATAATATCTGGAGAAACTGGGGTCGCCCTTCATATAGCCCAAGGAATAGATCTGGACCAACAGGCTAACTCCAGTAACTACTACCAACATCAGGGCTGTCAACGGGTCAACCAGAAGCCCTATCTCGATGGTAGCGTCGCCGACTTCCAACCATTTAAGGGGTTCAAATTCTAAGTGGTGACCCAAGATGGCCGAACGTAAAGTCCAAATCGACAATCCCAACGCTGTTCCCAAAGCGCCAATCGTCGCAAGACCGCTAATCAGGGAATAGCGGTTGAAGAGCGGCCTCACCACCAATGCCGCGAACATAAACGAGCCGAGCGGCAACAAGAATATGGACCAGATTACTGCTTCGCTAACCATCTATAGTTTCCGCAGTATCTCTTCTGCGACATGCTCTTTGCCCTTTGGGACCAGAACATTGAACGGTGCCCGCTCGGCCCAGTCCAATATATCTCCCTCCGGCAGAATGCGTGCTGGTAAGCCCTCGCCCTCGAGGACTTCCTTCCACATCTCGGCCAGCATCAAGTTTGGCGCTTTTTTGAATTCAACCCACATATATCAGTTATCAGTGCCGCATCTGGATGGCTTCTGACAGATCCACAGTTTCGTCGGTTCGGTACATCGCAAAGACTATCCCCAGTCCCAAAGCAATCTCGGCAGCAGCCACCGTAATGATAAACACCGCAAATACTTGCCCGGTAAGCACAGTGCTGATGTCGTCTTGAAGGCCTGCCGGAGCCAGGTATTTGGCCATTGCCACTAGCGTGATGTTGACCGCATTGAACATCAGCTCTATGGACATCAATACAGCTAGAACGTTTCGTCTGGCAAGGGCTCCGTAGAGACCGATGCAGAAAAGAATTGCTGCAACTATCAGAAACGATTCAAAAGACATTATGCGCTATCCCCTACCTGTTCCACGATCCGGACGTACCAGTACGAGAGCGCCAATCAGAGCCGCCAGAAGTAATACAGATACCGCCTCAAATGGCAGCACGTAATCACTGATCAACAGATCAGCAAGCCCAGACTCTTGGATTTCCTCTTGTTCTTGAAGACTAAGACCTTCATCGTTCAGGACTTCGTCGGTAATTATCGTCACCGCGCTGACCTGTACCAACTCCACGCGTTCTTGATGCTCGGCAGGGAGGAAATCCCACTTGGTATCAACTGCCACAGCGACTAGTGCCGTGAACAGCAGGGCGGCAAATACAGCAGCTGGTATATGCATCCGGTTCGGCAGATTACCCCGCTGAACATCCCTAGTCAGCATAACGGCAAAGATTATCAAAATGGCAATGGCGCCAACGTAGATCAGTATCTGTACCACCGCCAAGAACTCTGCGCTGAGCAATATGAACATCCCGGCCACGGCAACAAAAACTAGTATTAACAGGAGGGCAGCACGGAACAGGTTAGAGACCAACACCACTCCCAACGAACCTACGATGGCCATCAGGGAAAGTATCCAGAAAACTATGTCCTGAACAAGCATTTATTCAGCGTCCCCTTCGATCTTTGAAGCTGACAATGCAGGACTGTCTTCAACGAAGGACGAATCAACGGGCGGGTCGCTAGGAATCAGATCGGCTGGCACCGGTCTGTCTATCCGCATACCCATCTTTTCACGCTGATGCCACTGCCAACCTTCACGGCCTACGTCCTGCCAATGGAGCGGACGACCTCCTCTCGGGTCATAACCCGTCTCCTCAAGCTGGGGCCGAAAGAACGTGCTGGGGTGTTTGTCGGCCTGACGCAGATGGTCAATGTCGATGACCATCTCTTTCCTAGAGTATTGACCTTGCTCGAAGCCACTGCCCATGTATAACGCGTCATACGGGCAAGCTTCAACACACAATCCGCAAAACATACATCTATTAATTGAGATGTCGAACAGCTCTAGTCGATATTTGTCTCCCTGAGCCGGGGCCGTTTCACTGGGAGTAGTCACAATCTCAATGATTCCGAGAGGACAGTATTTGGCGCAGGAAGCACAACCAGTGCAGCGTTCTTCATACCAGACAAACTCTTCGCCCCTAAATCTGGGATGCTGTTTGACCCGTTCCTCAGGATATTGGACAGTGAAAGGCTTCTTTGTGAAATTTTTGAGAGTCACCAAAAAACCCTTGGCCATGTTTATTCCGTACATGTTAGTCAGCCTCCACAGCGGAAAGGGTATCGCCGGTGATGAGTCTTGCGGGTCGAACCTTTTCCTTGATCAGAGTGCCGAAGATTATCAAACAGGCGAACGCCACACCAAAGTTGATCCCCGCCATGACCCAAAGGTCTGATGTGGCTAAGGTTCCAGCATCGTCGCGCAGGAAGTAAACCTCCAACGCAGTGGCAAACAGGTTTATGATGCTGAGGGGCAACAGGAACTTCCAGGCGAAGGCCAGCAGTTGGTCGATACGCAGCCTGGGTAATGTGGCCCGAACCCAGCTGAACATGAAGGCTAGAACTCCAATCTTCAAAAGGAACCAGGCCCAACCAAAATATTCGGAAAAGGGACCAGACCAACCGCTTAGGAACAAAGTAACAATCACGGCAGAAGACGTCAGAACTGCACCAAACTCGGCGGCTTGAATCAAAGCAAACTTCACTCCGCTGTATTCAGTGTGGAACCCAGCAATCAACTCAGATTCGGCCTCGGCCAAATCAAAAGGTGTACGGTTAAGTTCCGCCGAAATCCCAGCCAAGAATACGAAGAACGCCATAGGCTGCACCAGTAAGAATGGGACATTCTGGGCTGATACCACATCATCTAACGACATGGACCCAGCCAACAGAACAACGCCTAACAACGACATCACGACAGGTACTTCATAGCTGATTAATACAGCCACCCCTCGGGAAGCACCAAACATGGCATACCTATTATCTGACGCCCATCCTGCCATAAATATAGCTACGGATGTTATGGAAGTCACCGCCAGAATATATAAGACGCCCACGTTTAAGTTTGCCAAGGCCGTGTCTTTGGCAAAGGGTACCACGGCCATCGTGAGGATCACCGGAGCCAACATAGCCACTGGGACTATCGCAAATAATAGCCGGTCAGCACTTTTGGGTGTCAGGTCTTCTTTAGTCAGCAGCTTCACTAGATCAGCCATAGGCTGGAGAAGGCCAAACGGACCCCAGCGATTTGGGCCAATACGGTTGTGGAACCGGCCAATGAGTCTGCGTTCCACCCACGAGAATAGGCCCGCGCCTACAAGCACTCCATTGACCAATATCATCATCATCGCCAAGCCTGCGACAACATAGGACAATCCGCAAGGCAACACGTTGCCCACAGCTTCGTATATAACCCGATACAGAACGGTATCGTTCAGAATGTTGTCGGAACCTAAAACACAGTTCATCGGTCCACTTCACCCATGTTGATATCCAAACTACCCAAAGTCACGATCATATCGGAAAGTTTCCAGCCCACAAGTAGGTGCTCAGTCACGGTCAAGTTGATCAGGGACGGAGAGCGCACCTTCATTCGGTAGGGACTGATACCACCGTCGGAAACAACATAGAAAGCCAGTTCGCCCTTGGACGCCTCAACTCGACCGTAGGATTCTGTTCCGGGTTTGGGCCTGAGTATCAGGGGTACCTCGGCACGCGTTGCGCCAGGCTCAATTTGCTCAACACACTGTCTGACAATACGGATACTCTGGCGAATCTCTTGCATACGTACCCAAAATCGGTCGTAGTTATCACCTCCAGTGGCCGTCGGGACCTCGAAGTCCATCCGATCATAAGCGTCATATGGAGCTTTCTTACGCCAGTCCCAGTCAGAACCGCTGGCTCGAAGCGTCGGCCCACTCACTGAGGCGTTAATGGCCAGATCCAATGGTAGAACGCTGACCCCACGGGTTCGAACCATGACGATCTCGTTCTCCAAAATCAACCGCTCAAGCTCTTCGAACTCTATATCGAAGTCCTCAAGGAACTGGTCCAAGGCGGGCCAAAAGTCATCCGGGGCATCAAAGAACACGCCGCCAGGGCGCATGTAGCTCAGGGTTATACGAGCACCACAGAGCATCTCAAAAAGGTCAAGTATCTTTTCCCTGGACCGGAAGCCGTACATCAGAGGAGTGCCAAGGGTGCCTAAATCCTGAAGAAAAAACCCGATGCCCATCAAATGGCTGGCCACTCGCTGTAACTCGGCAGTCAGAGTCCTCAGGTACTTGGCCCGCTGAGGAACTTCAACGCCGAGAAGTTCTTCTACCGCCAGGCAGTAAGCCTGGTTGTTGATCATTGACGAGACGTAATCCAAACGGTCGGTCAAGGTGACAATCTGGGTGTAATTGCGCTCTTCGGCCAGTTTCTCTGTTCCCCGGTGTAGGTAACCGAAGATGGGTTCAACTTCTAATATCTCTTCGCCGTCAAAGGTAACACGCAACCGGAACACCCCATGGGTACTGGGATGCTGAGGCCCAATATTCACCGTCATAGGTTCAGTGTGAATTGGCATGGCAAGAAAGCTTCCGGCTTTCGGCCATCAGCGGCTAGATCTCTAGGCCATTACCGCTGATGGTTTACTGCTGTCAGCTACAAATAATCCTTCCGCAGTGGGTGTCCATCAAAGCCTTCCCACAGCATTATTCGTTTCAGATTAGGATGCCCTGAAAAACCTATTCCCATCAGATCCCATATCTCTCGTTCTTGGAAATCCGCGCCACGCCACAGATGGTAGACCGAAGGGAGGCTCAACTCTTCTCGTCCGTCTAGCCGAGTCTTGATTATTGCGGTGTGTTCCTTATCTATCGAGGTCAGATGATAGACGATCTCAAAATGGTTGATGTAATCGATAGCCGTAATGGAGTTTAAGAAATTGAAATCCAAACCAACATCAGATTTCATGAAGCTGGCCACATCAGCCACTTTCGAAGACTTAACCCAAATCACGTTTTCTGCTGTATTAATTGAGGTCGTATCCAGAGAATCTGGAACTCCAACGCTGACCTTTTCTGCCAATTCCTCGGCGCTAAGTTGATGAACCGCCATTTAAGAGTTCTCCGGCCTAGCGCCTCGCCCAAAAGGCCCGTTGGGCAAGTTGTGATACTTTTTTATCTTCTCATGAAGTTCCATTATTCCGTAAAGCAGAGCGTCGGGCCGAGGCGGACAACCTGGGACGTACACATCGACGGGCACTATGTGGTCAACTCCAGGCACTACACTGTAGGAACCGTAGTACGGCCCGCCACTGGTGGCGCACACGCCCATGGAAATCACCCATTTTGGCTCGGCCATCTGGTCATATATCCGTTTGATAGCCGGGGCCATCTTCCAAGTTACGGTACCAGCCACTATCATGAGGTCTGCCTGACGAGGAGAGGCCCTGAAAGCCTCCATCCCAAATCGTCCAATGTCAAAACGACCCATGGCGGTGGCAATCATCTCAAAGGCACAGCAGGCCAATCCAAAGGTCACTGGCCAAAGAGCCGATTTCCGACTCCAATTAACCAAAGCATCAACAGACGTGACCACCAAGTTAGTCTTTAAATCGTCTGGAATCTCAATCAAGGGCTCTGGTAGAGGTTCGATGGAGGCGTCTTTCAAGTCCTGAACCAACGATCCCTCGTGTTGGTCCAAGTCCCAAGTTCGCGCTTGCAAAGGACCCCCTTCTCTAGATATATCTAAAGACATCAGTGTTCTTAACCCCACTCCAGGTCATGCTTGCGCCAGGCGTAAGCCAACCCTACGACCAAGATACCTACGAATACCGCCATCTCAATCAACGCGAACAGTGGCAGCTGCAGAAATTTAGCAGCCCAGGGATATAGGAACACAACCTCAACGTCGAATATTACGAAGAGTATGGCAAACATGTAGTAACGAAAATTAAACAATTCCCAACGGCCGCCAATAGCCTCTACCCCACACTCGTAAGTCTCAGACTTAACATCAGTCGGTTTGTTAGGACGTAGACCTATACGGGCGGCCATGGAAGACATTGCCAGCATGCTGATGGGTACGCCAACTGCCACCACCAAAAAGATGGCAATGAGCCCGTATTGCCTAAAATAATCGTCTAACATCGGCCAGTCACTCGATCACACCCCCAGAACTATACAAGACAGATTAAACCCGCCGGAGATGAGCTCCGGAATCGTCCAAGATTATATCAGAGTAACCCGCGGCTTTACAGGCAAGATGGGTTGGTTACACGACTCGTTATTCTAACTTTTCCGATCTAAGCCCGGCTGGTAATATTATTCTATCTGTTTCAATACCGTATTACATGTCGGATTGGGGGATAGATTTGACCACAGCCCAGGGGCCTCTCGCAGGCCTAAAAGTTCTTGACCTTTCTATCATAGTTGCAGGAGGAACCGCCAGCAGCCTAATGGCTGACTTTGGTGCCGAGGTGGTCAAAGTAGAGCGACCAGGCACGGGAGATCCACTACGTAACTGGGGCCCGTTTGCCAATGGCGTCTCACTATGGTGGAAGGTCCACTCTAGAAACAAGAAATCGATAACCCTAAACTTAGGATCTCCAGAAGGGCAAGACCTGCTGAAGAAGTTAGCAGTAGAGGCTGATGTGCTTATCGAAGGGTTTAGGCCAGGTGCCATGGAGAAATGGGGGCTTGGGCCAGACAGCTTACTAGATGTGAACCCCAAGTTGGTTATTCTCAGGTATTCCGGATTTGGTCAAACAGGCCCGTACAAAGACCGTCCCGGTTTCGGCACCATCGCTGAATGCATGAGTGGTTATATCGGTATGACAGGGTTCCCTGACACTGCGCCCAACCTACCGCCCATCCCATTAGCAGATGAGATTGCTGGAGTGTTTGGCGCCATGGCTGGAATGATGGCCCTTTACCATCGCGACACATCGAGCAACTCCGACACTAAAGGCCAAGTAGTGGATGTGAGCCTTTTTGAGCCCCTTTTCCGACTGTGCATCCCACACATCACCATGTTCGATCTGTTGGGGATAAACAGAGAAAGAGTAGGCAACGATTTCCCTGACGCTGCGCCTAGAAATCTCTATAAGACCGCCGATGACCGGTGGCTCGGTCTCTCTGCTACATCCCAGAGCACCTTCGAAAGTTTAGCCAAGGCCATGGGCATGCCTGATCTCATAGAAAAAGAGGCCTACAAAGACAACGCCGCAAGGTTGGAAAACCGACAGAACCTTAATGTCGAGCTACAAGGGTGGCTGGGCGAGCGTGACCTAGACGAAACTATGGAACAGCTAATACCTTCCGGTGGAGTGGTTGGTCCCGTCTATGACGCACCGCAGATTATCTCCGACCCCCACTACCAGGCACGGGAAGACATCATAGACATCGACGATCCGCAACTCGGCAAGACCAAAATGCTTGGAGTAGTGCCGAAATTCAGCGTAACACCCGGGTCGGTAGAGCACGCCGGACCTACTATCGGAGAGCACAACCGACTTATCTATGGTTCATGGTTGAATTTAGACGATATCCAACTGGCAGATCTGTCGGATCAAGGGACCATTTAAAGTGCTCGGACAGCAACCCATCCGATTACTCATCGCTACGGGCAATGCTGGGAAGATGAGGGAATACGCCGAGCTTCTGGCAGGACTCCCATTTAAATTAGTTTCGTTGAGCGATATGGGTATCAGCCACACGGTAGACGAAACAGGAAAAACCTTCGAGGAAAACGCATGGTTGAAAGCGTCTGAATATGCGGCACTCTCGGGAATATTAACCCTGGCCGATGATTCGGGCCTTGAGGTAGACGCCTTGGGTGGAGATCCAGGGGTCCGCTCCGCCCGTTATGGAGGAGATTCCTGCCACAACGATCAAGATCGGATCAAACTACTATTAAAAAACCTTCAGGATGTACCATGGGAGAAGCGCACAGCTCGATTTCGGTGCGTGATAGCTGTAGCAAAATTTCCTGATGCCCCCATTTATCCCGATTTGTGCCGACAAGTAGAAGAAGTAGCCCCCAAACATAAAGGAAGATCAGAGGGAGATTTGGCTCCGGTATTGGTCACTCAATCCGAAGGTCAAATAGATGGAATGATACAATACAAGGAAGAAGGGGAAGACGGTTTTGGCTACGATCCCGTATTCTATATCCCTTACCACGACAAAACCTTGGCCGAAATTCCCTTGAGCGAAAAGAACCTACTCAGCCACAGGGGCAACGCTGCAAAGATCACAGTAGAATCCCTACAGAAGCTGATATCTAAAAGCTAAAAGCTGTTTTTCCGTATGCTAACTGACAAATTCGGCAGGCCCATGCATGACCTCCGCATCTCCGTAACCGACCGATGTAACTTCAGGTGTCCCTACTGCATGCCTGCGGAGATTTACGGCGAGGCATACGAGTTCCTCCCCCGTGAAGACATCCTCACATTTGAGGAATTGACTCGTTTGGTGGGCATTTTTGCAGAGTTAGGCATCGGCAAACTCCGCATCACCGGCGGTGAGCCATTGCTGCGTAACGACCTTCCACAACTGCTAAACATGCTGACCGACATCCCCGGCATAGATGACCTGACATTGACTACCAACGGCTACCTACTGAGCCAGTTTGCACAACAACTGAAAAGCGCAGGGCTGAACCGCATAACCATCAGCCTAGACAGCCTCGATGACGAAGTGTTTAAAGCCATGAACGGCCGGGGATTTACCACTGAACGGGTCTTAGCATCGATCCAAAAAGCGTCAGAGGTGGGGTTGTCTCCCATCAAGATTAACTGCGTCGTACAAAAAAACGTCAATGATCACACGATCGTAGACTTAGCCCGGCACTTCAAGGGCACCGGCCATATAGTCCGATACATCGAATACATGGATGTCGGAAATAAGAACGGATGGAAATCTGAACATGTGGTCTCTGCCGAGGAGATTATCTCCCGGATCGACGCCGAAATGCCACTGGAACCCACCGAAAGCAACTATCAAGGCGAGGTTGCGACAAGATACCGTTATAAGGACGGTAGTGGAGAGATAGGTGTGATTGCCTCGGTGACCAAGCCTTTTTGCGGCGACTGCACCAGAGTCAGACTCTCCACAGACGGGAAGGTCTTCACCTGCCTCTTCGCCAGTGAAGGCGCTAGTTTGATGGCCCCCATCAGAGGCGGCGCAACAGACAACTACCTACGCGAGTTGATTACCTCTATCTGGTCCTCCCGATCAGACCGGTATTCGGAGGAACGAGCAGCTTTGCCTAACGAGCCAGGAGCTCCAAGAAAGATTGAGATGTACCAAATAGGTGGGTAGTAAACTATCAGACCTTGGAATTCAACGATAGGATACTATGAATTATGGTAGCTGAATGATTTGAGGTCCCATGCAAAATAACAGTTTCGTGATTCACACTGACGGCGCGTGCAAGGGTAATCCTGGCCAGGGAGGCTGGGGTGCTGTAATTGAACAAGACGGCAACCAGACCATCATCTCAGGCGGAGAACCCCATACCACCAATAACCGGATGGAAATGACAGCGGTCATAAAAGGCCTAGAAGCCATCGACCCTCACGCTCCCGTACTAATTAGTTCCGATAGCACCTACGTCATAAATACGATGACCAAAGGTTGGAAACGTAAGGCCAACCATGACCTTTGGGAACAGCTGGACCGACTAGTAAAGGGAAGGGACGTATCCTGGCGTTGGGTACGAGGCCACAGCGGGGAGCGAGGCAACGAACTGGCCGACTCGGCCGCCACCAAAGAAGCGGGCACAGCCAAATAAAATTCACAACGGGCGCCTATCACCCAGTGTCTTCATTCAAGGATGCTTGAGGATCAACTCTCTAAGGGAGCATTGACGAATTTATGTCGACCACCAACGATGACCCGAACATCCACCTGACTCATCTGGACGACCAGGGAAACGCCAAGATGGTTGATGTGGGTGGCAAAGACATCACCAGTCGTGTCGCAGTGGCTCGCGGACACGTTTCAATCCAACCGGAGACGCTACGGTTGATCAAGGAAGGGCTGATGAAAAAAGGGGACGTTCTGACAATCGCTCAGATCGCCGGCATCACGGGCGCTAAGAAAACTTCCGAGCTTATTCCGCTATGTCACCCGTTGCCTCTGGATAAAGTGGATGTAGAACTAACATTGGATGAGACGGAATGCCGCATCAGGTTGGAAGCCACCGCCAAAACCACCTCTCGCACTGGAGTTGAGATGGAAGCCTTAACCGCAGTTTCCGTTGCAGCACTGACCTTGTATGATATGTGCAAAGCAGTCGACAGGGGCATGCGAATCGAATCAATACGGCTGGTCCAAAAGAGCGGTGGCCGCTCAGGAGATATCAACATAGAGGACTAAAGGTGACAGCCCGCTTTACTCCTTCAGCTGAGCCTCTTTCCCCAGTATGTGTCTCCTCAAAATTGGGTTATCCTAAACTCAATCAGTTGTAAACTCACGTGACCATATTTTAGATCCTGCAATAAAACCCATGCCTCATACCAGGATTTACCTACAAGAATCGACCTTTCCCACGACACACGCCATAAATCAGAGGTTCCATGACAGGTAGGACTGTATCAGCAGAGACGTTACTCAGACGAGCTTCAGACATGCTTCCTACCGTGAAGAAAAGAGCGACTGAAACGGAGGCTCTTCGTCGAATCCCTGATGAGACAGTACGTGAACTACGGGACTCCGAGCTACTTCGTATCGGTGTTCCCAAGATGTTTGGCGGTCTCGACGCCGAATACAGATTGATGTTTGAAATAGGCTCTCTGCTAGGCAGCGCCTGCGCCGCCACATCTTGGTGTTTCTGTATCTGGGCGGCACATTCCTGGCTTGTTGGTCATTGGCCATATAAAGCTCAACAAGAAGTCTTCGGAAGCAGCCCAGACGTTCTCAGTTCAAGCTCATTGAACCCTGGAAAATCTACGCTTGAGGAGACATCTGGCGGATTTAAGCTTTCAGGACATTGGGAATTCTCTAGCGGATCTGACTCTGCCGAGTGGGTAATTGTTGGCGCGAACAGATCAGACAGATTGGTCTGGATATTAGTGCCTCACTTAGATTACGAGATTGCTGATACTTGGTTCGTTTCCGGTCTCAAAGGTACTGGAAGCAAAGACATCGTAATCAAAGATATCTTTGTTCCTGAACACCGTGTATTAGATTTTCAGCAAGCTGGAAACGGAGACTGGACCGGATGGGAAATACACAAACAGGAACGCTACAGAGTACCAATTCCAGTATTGCTTGGTTGGGACCTGGTCACTCCAATGCTTGGAATCGCCCAAGGGGCCATTGAAGAGTTCACATATAAACTTACCGGGACGTCCGGACCGGGTAGAACAGCAGACTCCGAGGGAGTGCATCTACGGCTGTCTCAATCATCTGCGGAATTGGATGCAGCTCAAGCTCTGATGAACGAAGATATCACGCAAATCTTCAAAAAGGCCAAAACAGGTGATGCTTTCAGTACAATTGAAAGAGCTAAGATTCGGAGAGATAAGGCCTTCATAGCCCAAACGTGTTTAAGTGCGGTAAATCGACTATTTGAATTTAGCGGAGGACATGGCATCTTCGAATCCGGTCTTCTGCAACGCTTTCACCGGGATATCCAGGCTGCTGTACTGAGGGATGGATTCATGATGGAATTCGGAGGACTTCAGTACGCCAGAGTTGCCTTGGGTCTGGAACCAAACGGAAGAATTTAACAATGTTGACGAAACACTCTTGAAACAAGAAATTAATCTAGTCAGATTCTCCTTGGCGAACGATTACTGGGTAAAAAATTTGTAGCAGCTGTTGAGCAAGATCCAGTCGCGTTCAATACTCCACCTGGTCCGCTTCACCCTCGTTGCCCTTAATGATTCGGCCTTACCGAGTCGAAGAGGCTCCAGAGTGTCCTCTGGGCCGTGAGCGTCAAGAGCGATTAGGTGTTAAATCACGAGTCTAAACTTCGAATACCTTAAGCACCAATTGACACTGCTAAACAGACGCCATTAACATAGTTAGTCGAGGCTAGGACTTATCGAGGCCTACTCGTTTTCTTTAGCTAGGAAATGACAGCCCTAATAATGACTGGACTCATCGACTCTGAGGCACACCCTGGCGGCTGGTCGGGTGGCCTCCAGGTGGCACCGTAGCTCAGTGGTTAGAGCGGGCGCTTCATAAGCGCTAGGTCACTGGTTCGAACCCAGTCGGTGCCACTACCCTCAGTGGCGACGTCTTGGCTGGAAGTGTTAACAGCTAAATCGTTACTGTTAACAACCCCCATGTAACGCTGGTACAGATCCTTCCGCCACGGACGCTTCCCGTTGAGCATGTAGGACAAGTACTTAGAAATTCCCTTCCGGTTCCATCCCCATGAAAAACTGACCCGCAGTTTCAAAATGAGTTGATCGACCCTGTATATGCTGAGAAGCAACATGGATGTCTTGGAACCTGCGCTGTATTGGGTTTGTATCCAATATGGCGCTTGAACCGCATAAGTCATAAGCGATATCGACAACTTCCTTCGCCTTTTGTATTCCAAAAGTAGCAGCCAATCGCAACATTACCCTTTTATCTGTAGTTAAAGGCTCTCTCAGACTAACTGTCTCCCAGACTGATTCATGAGCTTGTCTGAGAAATGCTTTAGCGGAGAGCCAGACAGCCTCTGCTTCGCCAATGATCCTCTGAGTAGTGGTCTCGTCTTTTAGAAGCCTCGCTGCCCGACCTGGTACCTTGCTTCCTGCCAAATCCATAGCCGTATTCAAGCTAGCTTTAGCTATACCCAGCGAGACGGTTGAAAACCCGGTCGCAAATAAAAGCGTAGTTGGAATGTTGAATACAGGACCACCTTCCCTGGGTTTCCCGTTCGGGTCATACATTCTGTGTTCCGGAACGAAAAGATCTTCCGTTTCAAAACTAAAGCTTGCCGTTCCCCTCAAGCCGTGAACAGGCCAAAAATCCACGAATTTCACCTCCTCTTTGGGGATTAGCAAAATTCGATGTTCTTCCTGGTCACCCTTAACTATAGGCGCCCTTGCCGCTACCCACGTCGCATGAGTTATGCCACTGCTGAAATTCCACCGCCCGCTGAGCCTATATCCGCCATCACAGGGGATTGCCTGGACAGCCGAGGTCGGAGGCCCATTAGTTACGACCGCGCGACGATCGGAATATATCTCCTCAGCTGCCTGAGAAGTCATACGCAAGATATTAGTGGCGTGCACGTTGTTCTGATTAAGGCACCAGCTGGTGCTCCCATCAACGTCAGCGAAAATCTCAAGGATTTTCAGAAAATCAGGGTGGTCTAACTCTGCACCTCCAGATGAACTGGGTTGCAAAAGTCGAAAGAAACCTTTTTCGACAAGCTCCGATGCGAGTTCCGATGGAATCTGCCGTTGCTCATCGATCTGGTCCGCTTTGGATTCCACTTTCTCGGCCAACTCGTGAGCGGCGTCAATGTAGTATTCAAGGTTGTACTGAGTAGTTGCCATTACGCTCTCTCTTTTAGATATCTAATCGTTAATCAGAACGAATCGGGATATGAATAGGTCAATCTCACTAACTATCGATTGGGTGAATGCCGGATCAGCGTCGAACGAGTGGCCCTGACCTGCGTAAAGATGCAAATCTGCCGATATCCCTGCTTGCTCCAACTTTTGATACATATTAACGGTCATCGAATGATGGACTCTAGTATCTGAAGTCCCGTGCATCAAAAGTATCGGTGGGCTATTTCCTCCCACATATTCAACAGGACTAGCAGACTTAATAACATTAGGAGACGGTTCCGTCCCGAGGAATGAAGCCAGGTCTTTTCGTCCAACAGCCCAAGCCATGTCCAAAATCGGCGCAATGCCTACGGCAGCGGTAACGCCACTGGACACACCATTATTGCCTAAGTCACCTTCAAACTCTACGACTTCAGTCGCCAATCCTGCCATCAGTGCTAGATGGCCTCCAGCGGACTTACCCAACGTAATCATTTTCGATCGGTCTATACCCAATGCAGAACTATTGGTCCTCATCCAACGGATAATCGATTTTACATCCTGTATCTGAGCAGGCCATAGGGCTTCAGATGCGACCCGATATTCGCCTACAACACATACGTAACCCTTCTCTGCCAGAGATATACCTAATCGGTCTTTGAGCCCACTTCGGTTGGCGGTAAACCAACTCCCACCAGGCAAAACCAAAATCCCAGGAACCAATCCAGCAGTACTGGACGGACGCAAGACGTCTACCACCAAATCTCGATCCCCAGCCTGTCCAATTATTATATCTTCGTCGACCTTCACTTCGCTCATAATCGGTTACGTAGCCATCCGACGCGCGATTTCGGCCTGCAATAAGCGCACTGCCACTGAGGCGTACGCAATAAACTGTTCTGGTGGAAGGTCCAACTCAGTGAATTCTTCTATCTGGTCGAAACCTGCAGAATTGTCAGGGCCCGAAATAAATTTCAAGTCTAATTCTGAAATCTCGCCGTCCTCAAGTACCACTACACACCCTAATTCAGGTGATGATCTAAACTCACTTCCCGGTGGAAGTTCGAGTTCTATAGCTCTAAGAGTATTCATTCCAAAGAACGAAGGAAATGGCCGAAGTCGCAACGCTAAATCCGACACCATGCCGCGGAGTCTCGCAGCTGACTCCAGTAATTGTTCTTCTGAAGGTATCTGTTGGGCTGAGTTTTCCTCAGCTGTCTCGTCGGAGGAATTCATTTCCCAAACATACTAACCCGGCAGACGCCTTCACGACAATTGACACTATGAAACAGCCACTATTACCATCTATTCTTAGAATCACTCCCTCGTCAAAAACCTCAGCCCGAATAGATACGCGCCTCAGTTGCCGGTAAGGGAAGTCATCATGTGATGCCAGAGCCCAGCAGCTAAATTGAGCACATCATAAGCGCTAGATCACTGGTTAGGACACGATCCTCAGCTACCTGCATCCATGGGCTGCCTTCTATACAGAATCGGCAGCAGGAGGGTACAGACGACCAGGAGCTTAGTTCATTGCAAGCTCGGAGGAAGCTTTATCCTCATCATGACTTATGTATGATTACAAGGAGACGGTTTGGGGATTTTGGTGATTCAGTGGTACTGAATGATTTATACTTAATTCGATTGAGGCCCCACTCTGCAACGCTTTTCAAACTCCAAAAGAGCAACTGGTCTTTTCTTCGTTCCAGTCTTAATATTAATGTCCACGGCCTGGCTAATTCCGCCACCAATATACGCCCATGACGGACCCCACGGCTGCGGCGGACCCGAGATAGTCATAGAAGGTGGCTCTCCCTCTCCTTTCATCCTCCCACTTCAAGCCGATGAAGTCGTTCAAGTTGAGCCCGACGCCGACCTAACAATAACCGGAGTTAACCTTCCAATGGATACACTATTGCACTGGGGAGTCCAGGGTCTAGGATTGGAACTTGCAGGGAAAAACCTACAACTTTCCTCCGGTGTAACGACCATAAATGTAGCACATTTCTCAGAACATGCCCGAGGTGTCTACCTGGTTAAAGGCAAACTTTTTAGCGGTCCGGTTGAGCTCTGTTCCATTCCATTCAACCTAAAGGTCTCCGGGTTTGCCGGAACCACGGCTATAGCAGCCACAGGAGTAGCTGCTGCTGCTGGTGTCAGTGCACTGGCCAGTTGGAACATAGCGGCCAACGGACTCGACGCCAAGTTGAATGCCAAGATACAAGTTTCCAGACGCAAGCCTAGTGGTTGGCGAAAATGGGTACCGGTCCCTGCCTGGAAACGCTCCATCATCAGCACGTTCATAGGGGCAATAACGGGATTGGCCATATCAGCAATCATACAGCAGGCAGGAATCAAGCCACTGTCCTTGCCAAGTGCAATGCTTGGGATGATTGCTGGCGGCAGTGTTAGTTTTGGTTTCGGTTATTCCTTGGGCGTGATTAAAACATTCATAAGAGCTCCAGCGAAAGACTAACCAGAACATCGAATAACCTATATCCTAAAGAAGATGTACAATCTCCGGGCTGAAAGACCAAACATACGGTCTTTCGCCAGGGTTCGATTAACCGATTTCTTGATTATAGAACTAACATCTACTCAAGAACCCCTGGCAAACAGAACTAAGGGAATTGTCATATAAAACCAAAACCCTTAAAAGGCAGCTATGACAGCTGACTCGTTCAGCCCTGCCCGATTATCTTTTTAGCCAACCAGGAGTAATAGTTAATGCCTGCAACTAAGCGTATAGGAGCTTTGGTCCCCGCCACAAACCCAGTGGTGGAGCCGGATTTTTACCGGGTGATACCACCTGAGATTACCGTCCATTTTGAACGTATGTTCAATGGTGATTGGGGAACCCAACCCAAACAGTCAGAGAACTCTGGTCATCAGATATCCATATCCAGTGAAGAGGCGGCAACCGTCGACACCGCTCTCTTTGGCTTTGACGCTGACAAGATGAACGAGGATGTCAGCCGCGGTGCTCGGTCACTGTCAAACATCAAACCAGACCTCTTGGTCTATGCCTGCACTTCAGGCACCTATCACAAGGGTTATATCCAGTTTGACAAAGAGATGTCGCAAGAGATGAAGCTTGCCAGTGGTGTCGAGTCCATCACTGCAGTTGGCTCGTGTATCGAAGCCTTCAAACACATGGGTTCCAAGAAACTCAGCATTGCCGGACCCTATCGGCACTTTCACCTCCGCAAGCGCCTCAAGCCACTTCTTGAAGAAGCCGGGTTCGAAGTGCTGAGTGCCGACGGCGAACCATGGATGCAGGACTCTATGAACCCTTTGGAAATAGAAGAAGAGACTGTCCAAACAATCATCGACTTTGTGCCAACGGTGGCAAAAGATGAAGCCGATACCATATTTCTGCCGGGAACAGCATGGCGAGGACTCGACGCGGTAGAACCACTGGAACAAAAATTGAGAAAGACGGTCATTTCTGTAAACCAAGCGACCATATGGCTAGCTCTACGGCGCATCGGTTGGACAGAGCCGATCCAGGGGTTCGGTAGTTTACTACGCAACTTCGGCTAATTTCCCATACTGAAGCCTTAAGAGATACGAGTCGGGGCAGAAATAAGCCGGTATTTAACGCCCAAATGCCATCTCTCGAGGCAAGGCTGGCGGCGGTGGTTTTCTAGTCATAAGGAAGAAAAATCCAGCCATAAGGTAAATTGGCAGAAAAGATACTAGGACGACTGAATAACTGTCTGTCCTGTCGAACACCACACCGGCATAGATCGGTGTTATTAACATACCTATGTTGAAGACCACACTGATCAGCCCCATAAGTGTGGCGAAGCTGGACCGCCCAAAGAAATTCCCCAATGAGACCCAGTTCAATGAGCTGGTTCCCTGCTCAACTGCCATTAACACAACAAACATATAAACGGCAACATTACCGTCGATGGTCAACATCGCCAAAGTCGCCAGCGCGGCTGCTCCCATGCCACTCCCCATCATCGGCTGCAACGGCCATTTATCCCCTAAAAAGCCCACCACCAAACGCAATGGAATAGACAAAAGGAACATCAGTGAAAACATCAACCCGGCCATCTCATGAGACATCCCTTTCCAGACAAACATCTCAACTGCATGTACTGAAACCGTACCCCAAAGGCTTATCCTAAGTACTGAACCAGTGAACAGAATCCAGTAAGCTTTTGTCCTAAGGGCCTGCCGTACCGTGAAATCCACAGGTGCAACCGAAGTTTCCTCTTTTCCTTCCACCGTGAATGGTAGGTCAGGGCCAATTCCTTCTCGCTCTGGAGAATGTTTCACCAAAGAGGCTAATGGGATGACAATCAACCCCATAAATATTCCGGAATAAAGCATCACGTCGCGCCAACCAATCGTGCTGACGCCTAGGGTAATCAAAGGCAGAATTGCAGCTCCACCTGAAGAGAACCCAGTGATGCAAATGGACATTGCGAGAGAACGACGGCGAATGAACCAGCGATTAACCGCGCTGATTAGCACCTGCCCTAAACCAGAACTTTTCCCGACCCCAACTACACCGACAAATATGACAATGAACAGTATGTAGTTGTGGACCCAGTGAAGAGCGATGAACCCAGAACTTGCTAGCAATCCACCAAAGATAATCATGGGGCGAGATCCGAACCGGTCCACTAAGCGGCCAACGATAGGCCCTGCAACGCTACCCTCAGCTCGAACCAGGCTGAAAATCAAAGCGGTCTGGGCGCTATTTAAGCCCAAGTCTCTTTTGATGGGGCCAAAAAAGATTCCGCTACTGTTGGAAAAAATACCGCCTGACAATGTTCCCAACAGGAAAGTCGAAGTTAATACCCACCATCCGAAGTAGGCATTCTTCACCTTACGCGGCAGCGGCGCACGATTTAGCATAGTCATATTTTTAATTGAATATTTAGATGAAAATCCAGATTAATATCTGCAATCATGATAATACCCTATCTAGCCGCTATCTGCCTTGCCAAACCAAAGGCCTCTTTTCTATAAATCCTAAGGGTTTTCGGCAAAGGTCTCAGATCTCAACGCCTAGATTACCACTGGCTGTATATTCCATAAATTCTTCCAAACCGTACCTACTCCAGAACTAGGACTGGACCTTAGTATCCTGCACAACCAAGATGTGAATCGTTTCCGATCATTCCCATCTCCTCTGGCGTACAAAGCATCAATTTGTCCAGCTTCAAGGCCTGATGGATAAAGCACAACTAAAGGACACTCCCTTTCCAACTGTATCTCCAGAAAGCACTTGATACATGGCCTAGTTGCAAGGCATCAACTTCCATAGATTCTTGATGGCGTAACTACTTTTGAAAAATCTTTGGTGCAGCAAGTCTGGCTTTTCAGTCTTATTAAACCTACAAGGATTAAAACCGTTTGCTTATAAGGGAATCAACTAGCCATAATTTCATTGATGGCATTATCAATGAATTCGGAATCCGGTTGATTAAAGCCTGGCCCTCCAGCCAAATGCCCCCAAATAGATTCGATCGGCCGAAGCTCGGCATTGGGCATATGCGCTACTTCTAACTCATTATCTTCTGGAGGGAAATACAAGTCGGTCCTTCCCGGCATTACAATAGCCTTGGCCTTGATTCCTGCCAGGGCCTTGTAAAAATCGCCTGAATATTTTTCGTTGTTGCTGATGTCAGCGTTCTGCCATGTCCAGATCATAGCCAATAGATCATTCGCATCAGCGCTGGTTCTACGAGCCTCCCAGAAGCGCACGAGATAGTCTTCCAGTGACTCATAGCCTAAAGTCAAATACACCTCTTCCCGGTAGAAGGCCTGAGACACCGCCCAGCCGGCATATACCCGACCCATGGCTTTAAGTCCTGTCAGTGGCGGTTCTTCATAGTTTCCGCCAGCCCAATTCGCATCCGCAGTAATCGCCGATTTTACTCCTTCCAAGAAGACGAAATTATGCCGAGCTGTCTTGGCTGAGCCGCATATAGGAACGATCCGTTCCACCATGTCAGGATAAAGACTTCCCCATTGGAAGGTTTGTTGACCACCCATAGACCAACCTACGACCAAAGCGATTTTCTCTATAGCAAACACCTCGGTAACGAGCCGATGCTGGCACGAGACATTATCGTAAAGACTAGTTTTGGGAAACCTTGCCCGGTCTTGGAGTGGAAGTGAATTGCTAGGGGAACTGGAGACGCCGTTGCCAAACATATTCGGTACGATTATGAAGTATTTGCTTGGATCCAGCGCCTTTCCTTCACCAATTATTCCCTCATTATGCCCGTGCTGACCACCGAAGAANGTGGGAAACACCACCACATTATCCTTGTCGGCGTTCAACTGCCCATAGGTCTTGTAAGCCAATTTAGAGCCGACCAGAGTCTCCCCCGACTGCAAAGCCAAGTCTCCAAGCTCGAATATCTCGTAATCTAGCATGTCATTCACTCAAGATCAGGTTCGTATCTCCAATGGAAAGAATACCATGGGTCTTCCAGGGCTATCGGATTGTCTCAAAGAGGATCTGCCAGATTGACTACACACATCGCACCTTTTAGACTTGCCTCGCAAACCAAAAGAATAATAGGACGTCTGGAAACAGACGTCCTCACCTGATATTCAAAGGAGCACCACAATGCCTAACGACCCTGTAAATATCTACGAATACGAAGCCATAGCTAAAGACCGGATCGAAAAAGGCCACTACGATTTCATAGCCGGCGCTGCCACTGACGAAATTACTTTGAGGCGAACCCGTGAAGTCTTAGATTCCATCGTCATGAAACCACGCATGATGGTGGACGTGAGCCATAGAGACCTAGGAACCACTGTACTTGGTGAAAAGATCAGTTTCCCAGTGCTCCTAGACCCTGCGGGTAACCACGGCGCGGCACACCCAGACGCTGAGATAGCTACGGTAAAAGCCGCAGGAAAAGCTGGAACAGTGATGGCCTTAAGCTCACACTCAGCCAGGACTTTGGAGGATGTCGCGGAGGCCGCAACAGGTCCAATCTGGTTCCAACAATACTTCTTCAAAGACCCAGAACTTACCCTGGGAATGGCGTCTAGAGCAGAAGAGGCTGGATATACCGCCCTCTGCCTCACCCTAGATGCGAAGATATCTCCGAAACGTGAGCGCAATATGCGCAATAACTATGTAGGTCCGGTCTCGCCCAACTACGCCCAATTGGATCTGGGGAACCACCATTGGCAATTCGCTGCCGACGCTCCGGCCGGAGCCATGGATATCCGAGACCAAGCCGCAACGTGGAAAGACCTGGAGTGGCTTGCGGGGAGGACCAAACTACCCCTGATTGTCAAGGGAATCATGACCGGAGAGGATGGCAGGTTGGCCGCAGAATCTGGAGCTAAAGGAATGATTGTATCCAACCACGGCACCCGATATTTGGACACGACCTTTACAACCATAGAAGTTCTGCCAGAGGTAGTAGATCAAGTAAACGGAAAAGCGGAGATCTATCTAGACGGTGGTATCAGACGCGGTTCAGATGTCTTTAAAGCATTGGCTCTGGGGGCCCGTTCCGTACTCATTGGCCGACCTCTTTTCTGGGGATTAGCAGTGGATGGCGAGGACGGTGTCAGCGCGGTGCTAGAGATGCTCCGCTCTGAACTCGATGCCACCATGGGTATCTGCGGATGCCCCACAATAGACGATATTAACTTCGACACCCTGGGAGGAATCTCCCCACTTCAACAGGCATTCGACCTACGGGACAGACGACGTTAGTAGTCACTTTCTATATCCAGGGTAAATTAGACGGGAAAATAGGAGATCACTTGATATGGCCACAGTAGGCTCCGGCAAATACACCTATGAGTTGATTGAGAACTGGGGCACCCTGCCAACTGGCGACACCTTTGGCATGGTGAGCGCACTAGCCGCCGACTCCAAAGGACGCATCTTTGCCTTTCAACGCAAGGAACCACCAGTCGTAATTTTCGACAGAGAAGGGAATCTCTTGGAATCCTGGGGAAACGGGTCATTCGAGTTTGCCCATGGGATTCATATCGCCAACGACATAGTTTATGTGACTGACAGGAACACATCGGTTTGTATCATGTACACCCTAGACGGCAAGCCCATCCAGATGCTGGGCAGACACGGAGTCCACTCGGATACCGGTTGCGAGAACCCCGGAGACCTTGTACCAAGAGCTGCAGGACCATTCAACTACCCCGCAGAATTGGTTCCTTCTCCTTCTGGTGATCTATACGTGGCCGACGGATACCGTAACTCTCGCGTTCATCGATTCTCAGAGAACGGCGATCTTAAGAAATCGTGGGGTATTCCTGGTAAAGATGCACCCAATGAGTTCCACCTTCCGCATAGCCTTTTGGTTGATGGCGACAACGTCATTGTCTGCGACAGAGAAAACCACCGTATCCAGGTCTTTGGATTGGACGGCGATTTTAAAGAGATATGGGACGACATCAACCGTCCGATGGACATTTCTATGGACTCGGACGGTAATTACATGGTCAGCGAAGGCCAGAAAGACGGAGCTTCGTCCCGAATCAGCATCCTGGACAAAAAAGGTGCCGTCCTCGCCCGGTGGGAGTGTCGAGGGTCTGGCCACGGCAGCTGGATAGATTCCCGCGGCGATATTTACCTAGGCGGTGTACCCGGAGGGATCGATAAATATGTGCGCCAGAGCTGAATAATCTGGCAGGCCGATAACTTAAACTTAAATATCAAGATTCTTATTCTCAACAAGGAAAATCATGTCAGAAGAAATCAAAACCCTGTTTCAACAATTCGTCAATGGGATGAACAACAAGGACAACTCTTTCTTAGAGCGGCTGGTCGATCCAAATTTCGTCGAACACAACCCAGCGCCAGGCCAAGGACAGGGTCTGCAAGGGTTAAAAGACATGATGCAAATGTTCTTCACAGCATTCCCAGACATCCACATAACTGTCAATAGATTGGTAGCCGATGGCGACACGGTTGCTGGTGCTGTGACTACCGAGGGCACCCAAGATGGAGACTTCATGGGCATACCAAAATCTGGAAAGAAAATCTCGATGTCCGAGATGCACATGATGCGATTTGAAGATGGAAAGATGGTCGAACATTGGGGTATTTCTGACGGAATGACCATGATGCAGCAACTAGGCGTGCTGGACCAGGAATAATCGGCCTATGCCGAACCCAAACATACCAAAAGACAATAAATGGGGAGATTCGGAGCCAGAGGTGATCGAATTAAAGAGAGTTCGAGAATCTCTGGCTGTGGATGAATGGAGAGACGCCCGAATCTATCGTCACATAGATGAATACAAGCTCGATTACACTCTCATCGCCACCAAGGTCAGTACAGGTGAACTACACTATTACGTGCCGCACGCAGGAGTTTTCGAACCCCTCAACGTGAAGGGATAAAAGACGGATGCCTTGCCTCTGCACTAAACCGATGATTTAACAGACTTAAGTCAACAAATTACAATCCAGCCTTAAGAGCACCACCGAATTAGACCGAATATTGTTTACTCAGAGGCGTATCAGAAACAATTTCGCGCTCGTGATTATTGGCTAGCCGAGGGAAGTCCGCAATCTACTGTGGCATGGCTGTTCTAAATTTAGATACTATCCCATACCAGAGGACGCCGGGTTTGGAATTCACAATGGTATCGGGCTACGGAAATAATCTGCCATCCACGCCAGTTTATATCCAGATTATCAGGTGCGTGGAAGGCCAGCATAAGTGCATCTGAGATGGCTATTTTCACAACCGTTAACGTTTAGGTTTAGATACCGATCAAATAGAAATACTAAGATTTACAGGCATCCATGATGGCCATGCCTCATCTGAAGAACCTTGGCCATGATACCCAACTATAGCGTTGGTCACCGACAACCGTCGATGCTCGGGGATACTAATAACGTGTTTTTAATTAAAAATTACTACCAACGATTCTCCGACATCTCCGTGGGATTGGCCCAGCAAACCGCTAGATACGTTCGATAGAACCTTTCCGCAATCCATCGCAAGTTAGATAACAGGACCGTTAAGTTATTAACCTCAATTAGACGCGGATATACTAGAATCAACAGCGTTTTCCGAGTAGATCAATTTGACACTAAAAGGACCCCGACTAGAATAAAAAAGCTGATAGAGGCTTGAATCAACTTAAACAACCGGCAACTAAACACTTCTGGAACCGAATTGGAGACACGATATGATCACGAAATTTGGATCGCTATATGCTGGACACGTTGACCTAGAAGGCATCGGATTCGACGCCACACCTGTCAACGACCGTCGACTGTCCAACGAAAAATTAGCTTCGGTATTCCCAAAGGCTGAAGCCATCGCCACCAAGATGGACGAACTTGGCTTCGACACATTCTGGGCTGCTGAACATCACTTTCAGCATGAGGGCTACGAGTGCATCCCAAACTTGTTGATGATGTACGTCCACTTAGCCCACCTAACGAAGACCCTCAAGTTCGGGTGCGGATTCAACGTCAATCCAATGTGGCATCCTCTGCGATTGGCAGAAGACTATGCTACCGCCGACATTCTCACCAAAGGACGCATAATATTTGGTGTAGCTAGGGGTTATCACACAAGAGAGGTAGACACTTTTGGCGTTCCCAGCACCCTAACCGACAGTGATGCGAACCGCGAGATATTTGAGGAACAGGTTGAAATTATAATGAAGGCCTTCAATGAGGAGTCGTTCTCCCATAAAGGCAAACATTACAAACTACCTCCAGCGGTACCCTACCGTGGTTACACCCTTAAGGAGTTGACACTGGTACCTCGCCCACTGACCATTCCTGTGGAGACCTATCAACCCTTGGTAAGTGCCAGCCAACCTGCTATGGATTTCATGGCCAAACACGGTATCAAGGGGATTATCGGCGGTGGCGCGGCTACCGGCGGCGCGGCCGATGGTTTGGTCAAACAATGGCAAGAGACATTAGCCAAGTACGGAAGGGAGACTGAATTGGGCGGGGACCTCATTATTGGAATCGCGACATTTATTGACGACACAGAAGAGAAAGCCATCGGCAGGGCCAAGAGATACTTTGAAGAGAACATGAAGATGTTTGCTCCATTGGGCTTTGTCCGCGGTCTTTCTGACGAGCAACTCACAGCTCTGGGGAGAGGTTCCGAAGCCTATTCGGCTGGTCTGCCCACTATGGAAGATGCCGTCAGAGCTGGAGCATGGATGGTAGGTCCTCCAGAACGGGTCTCTGAACGACTCATGGAACTTCAAGACCGATATCCCGGTTTAGAAGAGATGAACGTTGGCGCATCAGTAATGAGCACCGAGCAGTCCGTCGTACTAGATCAGCTTGATCTGTTCGGTAAAGAAGTAATGCCAACCTTTAAGAATCAACGGAAATAGACACTGTCCTTCCCACCTATGTTGTATCCTTGATAATACGTCCTGGTAATCAGACTGTTTATTAACGTCTAACCGCCTAGGCGAATCATGTTTTTGATTCTCATGGAGGAAATTCCGGATGGCCAGCAGTAAAGTCCGTCTGACCGAACTCTCACACTGTGCTGGTTGAGCCGCCAAGCTCAGCCAAGAGGACCTAGTTCAGGTTCTGAAACACCTACCCATGGTCAAGCATCCAGATCTTCTGGTTGGCAATGACACAGGGGATGACGCAGCCGTTTATCGGCTGGATAACAACACGGCCATAATTGTGACCGTAGATTTCTTCACCCCCATAACCGATGATCCGTATGAGTTTGGTTCAATAGCCGCAGCCAACTCCCTTAGCGACGTTTATGCAATGGGCGGAAAGCCCCTCGTGGCCTTAAACGTTGTCGGATTCCCAGCGGAACTTGCAGTAGACATGCTGGGCGACGTTTTGAAGGGTGGCTATGACAAGGCAACAGAAGCCGGCTGCTTGATTGTGGGAGGGCACACCGTCGACGACGCGGAGCCTAAGTATGGCCTGTCCGTTGTTGGCCTGATTGAGCCTGGGAAAGAAGTCTCTAACGCCAACGCCAAACAGGGTGATGTTCTGGTCCTCACTAAACCCATTGGAACCGGCATAATCACCACCGGTTGTAAGCAGGGGGTTACTCCAGACGCAGTCTTAAAGAACGCAGTAGAAATTATGGCTACCCTGAATAAAGGCGCGGCAGAAGCTATGATGCGGGTTGGAATCAACTCCTGCACTGATATTACTGGATTTGGACTACTAGGGCATCTGAGTGGGATGACCAAAGGTAGTGACGTTGGCGCCGTCATCAAAGCTTCTGACGTTCCCATCTTGCCTGGTGTGTGGGAGCTCCTTGAAAAGAACGTTGTCCCCGGCGGCACGTTCCGAAACATGAACGGTGTCGATAACGCAGTAGACTGGGATGAGGCAATCTCCGACCAACAACGCCTGCTACTCTGCGATGCCCAAACATCTGGCGGGCTCCTAATCGCCGTAGACAGCGGGAAAGTCGACCACCTGATTTCAGAGCTTGAAACCTCCGGTGTGGAAACTAGGGCTGTGATTGGCGAGATTACCTCAGATAACCGAGGTCGTATTCGCGTGGCCGGTTAAAAACCTATGAACTGATATTCCTGACTGCTAATGAGTGGTAAACTTATGCCCGTGGGCAATTATTCTTTTACTAGATGGGAGAAGACCACAATTAATGAAGCGACCCGACCAAGTTAAGACAGCTCCCGACCAAGGTATGGGCGACCGTGTACCACCGGGACAATTTTTAACCACCAAGTTCCCAGTTCTGACCTACGGATCTGAACCGACAATAGATATCGACACTTGGGAGATTCGGGTGTTCGGATTGGTAGAAACGGAGATAACCCTAAATTGGGGGCAGTTCTCCCAACTGAATTGGACTTCCACTGTATCTGACTTCCACTGCGTGACTCAATGGAGCCAACTGGACAACCACTGGGAAGGTGTTACCTTTGCCGACCTGATGGCCCTCGCAGTACCCAAGCCTGAAGCCAAGTTTGTGATGGCCCACTGTTACGGTGGATACTCAACCAACCTTCCACTGGAACTAGCAATGGAAGAAGGGCTACTTGCCCACAAGCAGGAAGGAGAACCCATGGGTGTCAGCCATGGGTGGCCGCTACGACTTATTGTACCCAGCATCTACGCCTGGAAAAGCGCCAAATGGATCAACGGAATCGAGCTGATTTCCAAAGATCTACCTGGATTCTGGGAGCAACGGGGATACCACAATGACGGAGATCCATGGAAGGAAGAACGCTTCTGGCCTGAATTGACTAAGTGATTCCAGGGAAACGTTTAAACGCTAAAAAGAGGGGCGGCACTCAGCCGCCCCTCTTTTTAGTTCAATTATCAGTCGATGTCACGATAACTAGGCGGCTTCTTGAGCCTTTCTCCGGCGCTTCTTCGTAGCCACAGGGGCATCAATCACGAATGTTTCGCCATTCGTATACGGTGAGTTATCCACTCGAGGTTCGACCGGTAACTCGCGCATGTATCCGCACTGGATGCAGCTGAGGAACTTCCCGTCAACGTCTTCTCCTGCAATCAAATCACCGTGGCACTTTGGACATTCTTTTAAGTACATCATTATGGGCCCTTTTCTGTTCAACCTCTCCAAATATATTATTTTGCCGACCTTAAGTCATGATCGGCTATGTATAAACTATCAACTAGACAGTCTAAACTCAGGTTATGCTGACTGATTCACTAAAGTTGACACGACATGTATCAAAGTGTATCATATGGTAAGTCGCTGGTCAAAACTGGGAGAGAAAACCGGAAGGCATAACAAATAGCAGAAGACTGCCTTTCCGTGCATTCGTGTGGTTTTATGAATCAAAGATCAAACGAACACCCAAAAGGACAACGGGGAACCAGAATCGACGGCATGTTCGAAATGTCAGATCGATTGCCACCACTACGCCCTAAGAATGCCGAGCTTTCGACCACGGACACGGGCGTGAAATCAAGTGCAGACAATACAGATAATCAGGCGGTCATAGAAGTAGAAGGCGTTTACATCATCAGTGTAGCCGCACGAATTCTGGACATGCACCCTCAAACTCTGCGTAAGTACGAGAAGCTGGGCCTGATTAATCCAGGCCGGACAATCGGTATGCTCCGACTGTATTCGACAGAGGATATCAAAAAGGTTCGATTGATCCGATACCTTTCCGACGAGTTGGGTCTCAACCTCGCCGGAGTTGAATTTGCACTGGCCGCATTCGATAATCTGTCGGCCATCAAACAACGCATGAACGGTCGCCTAGAAGGAATTCCAGCTGCACAGCAAGTAGTCCAAGAAGATATGGACCTCTTGTTTAAAAGCCTAAACCTGCCGAATGACCAGTAAAAAAGCGGCTTAAACCTATATTTATCCATACGGAATACACCGCAAGAAATAGTTAGTCAATCCAATTAACAAACCTAGGGGAATGCCTTAATGGCGACAGAACCAGGCGAATCAAACGGCCATCCAGAGAACTCTTGGGAAACCAAGGGAGACAACCCCGGAGAAAACTCTGACGAACATGCCGCAAGCGCGGGACTTGAACAGGAACTAGAAGATCTCCTGTCTCAAGCCACCATCGACTTAGACAGCCTCCCGGTAGAGGAGCAAGTGAACTTACTAAAGACACGTCTTGAACAGGCTGAAAAAGAAGCCGCAGACAACCTAGACACCGCCCAACGGGCACAGGCTGAGATGGTCAATTTTCGACGTCGCACTGACGAAGACAGAATCACCAATAGTAAATATGCCAACAGCCGTCTAATCTCCAACGTCCTACCGGTATTGGAGGAGTTAGAATTAGCCATCAACCATTCCGAATCAAGTGGCAACGGAGACAACGATCCTCTGTTAGAAGGAATCAAACTGATTCAACGTAAACTTACCGGCGTGCTAGAATCCGAAGGCTTGGTGCCAATTGAAGCCATTGGGCTCATGTTCAACCCACTGGAGCACGAAGCTCTGGGCACAGAGGAAACCTCTGACGTTGAACCCGGGTATATCACTCAAATCATACGGCCGGGTTTCCGGTTGCATGACAGGGTAATCAGCCCCGCTCAGGTGATGGTGGCCAAAGCCCTTCAAGAGAGCTAAACAGACAGCCCAAATCAGGCCTCCAACAATAACCGATAATCATCCGAACATACTGATATAGTCACGAGCGCGTTAGAATTTAGGAGAAACAAATGGCTAAAGTCCTGGGAATCGACCTCGGAACCACAAACTCGGTGGCGGCAATCATCGAAGCCGGCGAACCCGTGGTCGTAGAGAACGCCGAAGGCGGCAGGATCACACCGTCCGTCGTTGCGCTGAATACAAAAACTGGAGAACGTTACGTCGGCCAAGTTGCCAAGCGGCAAGCAGTGACCAATCCAGAGAATACCCTTTTCTCGGTCAAACGACTTATGGGGCGAAGTTTCAATGACCCTGAAATAAAAAGCTCCATGGCCAAATTGCCCTACAAAGTGGTAGCTGGGCCAACCGGTGAAGCAATGGTTCAACTGGGGGATGAATCCCATGCCCCACCCCAAATTTCATCATTTGTTTTGCAGAAGATAAAACAAGATGCCGAAGCCAAGCTGGGTGAGAAGATTTCTCAAGCAGTCATAACCGTGCCAGCCTACTTCAATGATGCTCAGCGTCAGGCAACCAAAGACGCTGGGACTATCGCAGGTTTGGAAGTGCTCCGTATCATCAATGAGCCGACTGCTTCGTCATTGGCTTACGGTTTGGATAAGACAAAAACCGACGCTACGGTCGCAGTCTTCGACCTGGGTGGCGGCACCTTTGACATCACCATACTCCAGATGGGTGATGGTGTTTTCGAAGTCAAATCCACCAACGGCGATACGTTCCTGGGCGGCGATGACTTTGATCAGACCATCCTTGAATGGATGATTGACGAATTCAAACAGGAAACAGGGATCGACCTATCCTCAGACCGGATGGCCCTCCAACGCTTGAGAGATGCAGCAGAACGCGCCAAGGTAGAACTTTCCAGCGTTCTGGAAACAGAGATAAACCTTCCGTTTATCACCGCCGACGCGAGCGGGCCACAGCACATGGTCAAGACGCTGAGCCGGGCCAAGTTAGACCAGCTGGTAGCGACTCTGGTCGACCGCACAGAAGGACCGTGCAGACAAGCTCTGACAGACTCAGGACTGTCTGCAGATGCCATTGATGAGGTCATAATGGTCGGTGGCATGAGCCGCATGCCCGCAGTCCAAGAGAAAGTCAAACAGGTCTTTAGCAAAGAGCCAAACCGTAACGTAAACCCTGACGAAGCCGTGGCCATGGGCGCTGCCATTCAAGCAGGAGTACTGGCTGGTGACGTAGACGACATCGTCCTGTTGGACGTGACGCCTCTGACCCTGGGATTAGAAACGCTGGGCAGCGTGATGACCACGCTTATAGCCCGGAACACAACCATACCAACCAAGAAGAACGAGACGTTCACCACCGCGGCGGAGAACCAGACCACCGTGGACATCCATGTCCTTCAAGGTGAGCGTTCCATGGCCGCTGACAATAAATCCATTGGTCGATTCATGCTTGATGGTCTTCTACCCGCCCCTCGAGGCGTACCGCAGATCGAAGTTACTTTCGATATTGACGCCAACGGAATACTGAGCGTTTCAGCCCAAGACAAAGGGACCGGCAAAGAACAGAAGATTGTCATCCAATCTGGGTCAGGACTTGAGAAAGAGGACATTGACCGCATGGTTGATGAGGCTGCGCAGAACGAGGAAGCAGATCAAGTGCGGAGAGCCGAGGTTGAAACCCGTAACCAGGCCGACTCTCTGGTCTTCAGCAGCGAGAAGCTATTGGCCGATAACGCCGACAAGGTACCAGAAGAACTCAAGGACGAGGTTCAGGGAAAGATTGATGCGGTGAAGACAGCAATAGCTTCCAACAACACCGTTGACATTCAAACTGCTACTACTGAGTTAAATGCAGCCTTGCAAAAGATGGGAGAAATAGTATATAGCCAAGGTGCTACTACTGGAGAAGGCGATCAGGATCCTAGTGACGGCTTCGCAACGAGTGGTCAAGAAGGCGATCCTGCAAGTTCTAACGATGACGAAGGCACTGTAGAAGGCGAATTCCGAGAGGTTTAAGGCTGTATTTGATTTCGAGTCCAAAAGCAGTTTGACCGTAATCTCTACTAGGAAAGGAATTTAAGTGGAAAACCGGTCAGAAACAGGAATTAATTCCCTCGAACATAACAAATCAATCTAGGTATTATGTTATTAGGGAAACTAGTCTGATATAATTTTATCAGTGGCATAGTATTCTCTAAAAACTTATGGACTCCCCAATTTGGACCGATCTTTGACAATTCGAAGTTTTGGCCGATGGAGGCAGCATGAGCGGACAACAAGATCAAGCAAACTCAGAAGTTTTAGGTAACGATGATTCCGATGAGGTGATTCCGAACCTGAGTTCAGACATCGATACACCAACAGTGGAAAATGATTTCCGGATGTCTGGCATAGACAAGGACTTAACCCCACTGCAGTATCATTATCTGAGCCTGCTCCAGCGTTTAGTCACCGTGAAAGACACCTATCAAACAGACGCCGGATATGAGGCTTGGATGATGGGTGCCCTAAATCAGGCTGTCTACTCCACATTGCGGGATTGTATTGAAGCCAATGTCGGGGACGAAGCCAAAGAATTACTCAATCGAGAGCAACACGTAAGCTAAATCGGCCTAAATCTCCCCGATATGCTGAAAACGGGAGCTTACGCTCCCGTTTTCGTTGTCGCAGAGATGCGTCGTCATTTCAAGCCATGAATCGGAAATATCTGCTGTCGTATCTCTCCTACTGTAGCTTCCAGATGTCTACGGATATCTACTTTAAGCTCTTCTGGCCCCTCTGGACTGGTTTCATCCCGCAAATGCCCCACCCCGTGCTTTCGAGCAAAGCCCGGAGGCAAGATATTGGGCCACTCGACATCCAGTAACATGCCATAGACCAATGTCCACGCGCGAGCCACAGCGTTCACATCGTACCCTCCCCCACCCAAAGCCAATAACGGCAACCCTAACTCAATCAGTTGACGCACGACTTCTATGTAGCCTTCAGTAGTCATTTGCAAATGCGTCAGTGGATCGCGGTGATAGCTGTCAATTCCCAACTGTGCAACCAAAACATCCGGATTAAACGCACGGATAAGCGGAGGCACGACCTGACCGAACCCCTCTATGTAATCATCATCACCTGTGTAAGGGAATAACGGCAGGTTTACCGAATATCCTCTTCCAGTCCCGACTCCCATCTCTATAACCGCTCCAGTTCCTGGAAAGAGATATTGTCCCGATTCATGGACTGATATCGTGAGCACACGGTCGTCCGTGTAAAATGCCTCTTGAACACCATCTCCGTGGTGAGCATCAATATCCACGTAAACGACACGCATCCCCTTGTTCAGAAAATAATGAATCGCCAATGCTGGGTCATTGAACACACAAAATCCGGAGGCATGCCCCGGCGCTGCGTGATGTAGGCCGCCAGATATGTTGAACGCCGCGCCAACGTCGCCATTCGCCACGGCTTCGGCCGCCAATAACGAGCCCCCAGTACTCAACGCTGCCGCTTCGAACATATTTGGATACACCGGATTATCACCGGCCCCGCTAAAACCAAACCGCGTCCCATCTACATTGGTTAACCCGGAGCCGAGAGCCTTAACGGCCGCAATATACTCAGGGGTGTGCAACCAGCCCAGTTCGCCTTCGGTCGCAAGTCGCGGATCTAATAGAACTGCTCGTGGGTGATCAAATGCGCCGTATTCCCGGAGCAAATCGTAGGTGTACCGCAGACGGACCGGCCGCATGGGATGATCTGAACGTAGCTCATGTTGGGATAGAGCGTCTTCGTAGATAAAAGCGACACGGCGCATAATTTTAGCCTCGTTTTCATGAATGAAAGCCCACTGATCATCAGTTCCACAGGATCCCTGAAAGGTGTTACTTCTGGTCAAGCTCCTACCCAAAATAATATAAATCCGTATTCGACTCTGCAATAGGAATCTCTATTTGCTGGGTATCATTAAATTAGGCATTAGTCTGCCTCAATTTATTACACTTTTGCTGGTAAATCCTTTTATCTTCAATTATGGATAGCAGCCCATGATTTAGGAGTAAGCAACATGGTCAACGAAAACGGAATGGACGAAGTTTTCCAAGAACGCCTAAGGCAAGCAGAATCCGCCGAACGGGAGATGCAGCGCCTCCAACCCCTTGCTGCTGAAGCCCCTCAACTTCGGCTACAGCAAGCTAAAGCCCAGAAAGAGGAAGAACGTATGCGGGCCAAGGAAGGCGCACTATCCAAAGCCAGAATTTCAGCCCAATCAGCATCAGAGAAACAGAACAGAATACCGGAACTCCTTAGTCAGGCCGCCCACGCCGTCATCGAACTTTACACCATGCTAAAAGACGTTGATAGCTCCCGTCGTCAGGCCATGGAAGCGCTGGCCGTTGCCGACCGAGTTGACTATGACATCGAATTGGAAGAGGGCGAAGAGCACGAACGCTCACTTGATAGGGACACCCGTGGTTTAGCCTACGCACTGGCTGCACGCCACGGTGATTCCAAAATCAGGATCTTACTGGAAGAGCTTGACCCTGGATTTTCTATGCTGCGAGGCTGCAACCTGGATGAACCTCTCTACCGCGACGTAGCCAACTTTGTACTCCAACATGCTCTGCCCAAGGAAGCGGCTCCACAAGCCATGATGGTAAATAGCCCCGACTCCGCCCCAATCGAACCTGAACCGTCGCCCGAAGAACCTCCAGATACGGAAAATTAGCCCCCTGTGCACTCGCCATAATCCACCGCGTCAACCCTCAATCGGCATGTCCTAGGATGGAGACTTTAATATGGCTTCTTTTGACCAGTACTCGACCAAATACAAGAGCATCCACATGGAGCGCCGAAACGGAATTTTGCAGATGACTTTCCACACCGACGATGGGCCTTTGAATTGGGGAGGTGTGCCCCATACTGAATTCTCGCAGGTGTTTGTTGATGTTGGCAGCGACCCGGAAAACCGAATCATTATCATGACGGGCACCGGTGACATATTCAGTGGACCACCGGGGACTGCGACCGGCGCTCCAAAACGCACACCCAGAGAATGGGACCAGACTTACTGGGAAGGTAAACGCATACTGACCAGTTTGCTAGACATTGAAGTTCCAATGATTAGCGCCATCAACGGCCCGGCTCTAAGACACTCTGAGATACCCCTGCTATGCGACATAGTGTTAGCATCAGACACCGCTGAGTTTCAGGACTCAGGTCATTTCATGAGCGGACTGATACCAGGTGACGGCATGCATATTGTATATCCGCTGTTGCTAGGACTAAACCGTGGACGTTATTTCTTGCTCACAGGCCAGAAGATTGGGGCTGAGGAAGCCAAGTCCCTGGGCTTAGTCAACGAAGTCATGCCCCAGAACGATCTACTGCATCGAGCCTGGGAATTGGCTGAACAGATGGCCCAGCAATCAGACATCGTCCTCCGATACACCAGGGTGGCCATGACCTTGACTGTCAAACGTCAGATACAAGATCTCTTGGGTTATGGATTGGCGTTGGAAGGACTGGGATCAGCTGACACCATGCTCAACCAAGGGTAGAACGAGAAACAGTGCGTCATATCATGTGTCAATGTAATCTGCACTACCAAACATTAGGGCTTGTATAAGGGAGGCTAATCTGGGAAGATGTGGCTATGCGAATAGGTGCTTTTGAACTTAACGAACCGCTTCCAGAATTGAGAGATCCTCATGTATTTGCGATGGTGCGACCCTGGGTAGACGTCGGAAGTGTGGGTACCCTCACTTTAAACCGATTAGAACGTTTCATGGGTTCCAAAGAGCTAGGCAGGCTTGACCGGCCAGGGACATTCTTCGACTTTACCCGATACCGTCCAAACATGCGGCTGGTAGATGGCAAACGTGAGGTCAAGATACCTAACAGCATCATACGCTACGCCATTACCGAAGAGGGTCCAGATTACCTATTCCTACACCTCATGGAGCCTCACTCTAACGGCGAAGACTATACCGACTCCATCTTGGAAGTGGTTAATCACTTCAATGTAAAACGGTACTGCCGCCTAGGTGCGATGTATGACGCAGTCCCTCACACTCGTCCCTTGTTGGTTACGGGTAGTCTAGGTGACGTGCAGCAGAACAGACCGGTCGCAAATTTCAAGGTTCGCCAGAGCACATACCAAGGCCCAACCACCATCATGAATTTACTTTCGGAAGGAATTGAAAAGGCAGACATCGAATCCATAAACTTCATGGTGCACCTACCCCAGTACGTGCAATTGGAAGAGGATTACGCCGGTACTTCCCGCATGATTGAAGTCCTATCTTCGGTCTACAACAACATTCCAGCAGACCTCGCTCCGGTCCGCAGAGGGCAGCGACAATACCGCGAGTTAAACTCCACTTTGGATCGAAACGCTGAACTGAAAACGCTGATTCAGCAGATGGAAGCCTACTATGACGCCCAACTAGACTCGGAGGATGCCGGAGCCACTGAAAGTTCTTCATCGTCTTCTACAGACGGCAAACCAGCTTCTGAAACAATCCTATCGCCAGAGATTGAAAGGTTTCTCAGTGAATTGGGCGGACGCCTCGACACAGACCCGGAAGAGTAGCGTCAGTTTAACGGATTCCATTCTTACTCCCCTTGTCGTACTGCCTCTTCGAAGCCCGCTTACCTGCTTGCTATAATTACTCCAGAGCCTAACTTCAACACGCTTTACATTAAGGTATTTGCTAGATGGAACTTAAGGTCTTTATCCAAGGTTGTTTCGAGCAACAATACAACTGCATGCTCAGATCAGTGGAGGGACTAACTAACGAGGAGATGGCCTGGACTCCCAATGACCAGTGCTCATCCATCGCGTTCTTATTATGGCACTACGGACGCACTCTTGACCGTTGGATTCACACTCGGATAAAAGGCGATGCCCAGCTGTGGGAAAATACAGATTGGGCCGAAAGACTAGGCCGTGCCCCAGCCAGAGGTGATGACACCGGATACGGCTTCACAGCGAAAGATCTCCAATCCTTTAGCATGCCTGATACCAGGGCGCTGCTGGCGTACGTGGCAGCCATTCGGAAAGAGAGCATCGAATACATCCAGTCACTGAGCGAGTCGGACTTTGAAAGATTGGAAGTGACCAATCCCAGAGGCGGCACCATCAAACTGGCGGTCATGTTCCAACAGCTCATATGGGAGTTCAACCAACACGGCGGCCAAATTAGTTACATGCGAGGCGAGCAGAGAGGCCTGGAGGACACTATATACTCGGGGGGACTACTGGAATCCAAGGCGGACCAAGCCCAGTAATTAAGACATCCTCCTCACCGCAAAACTGACGAGCCTTGCTGGCAAAGTGCCCCTATGCTATCCTTTGAGAGCCCCCCACAGACGTGATTTCGCCAATTCAACACGCAATTCGGTGACATGACTCAACCATCAAATAACCATAAAGGCGTCATTTTTTCTGGCATGCGGCCGACAGGATTGCTCCATCTCGGTAATTACATGGGAGCCCTACAAAACTGGGTCACCCTGCAAGAAGACTACAACTGCATCTACTGCGCAGTGGACATCCACGCCTTGACCACCGTGGAATCTAGCGAAGATATAAAATCCATCAAGCCCAATATCGAAGACATGGTATTGGATTGGCTGGCCGCCGGGGTAGATCCGGAAAAAAGCATCGTCTTTGTTCAATCACACGTGCCTGAGGTAATGTCACTTCACACTCTACTCAGCATGGTCACACCCCTTGGTTGGCTGACCCGAGTCCCCACTTTCAAGGACAAGGTACGCCAGATGCACGAGACAGAAGAGACAGTGAACTACGGCCTTGTTGGTTATCCTGTATTACAGACGGCGGACATCATACTCTACAAGGCTGACACAGTACCGGTGGGCCAAGACCAAATTCCCCATATCGAGCTATCCAGAGAAATCGTGCGGAGGTTCAACAACCTGTTCGGAGAGACCTTCCCTGAACCCCAGGCCAAACTAACCGAAGCACCTTTGATTCTTGGGTTGGACGGCCAGAACAAGATGTCGAAAACCCTGGACAACCACCTGGATCTGGCATCCACTCCAGAAGAGACCAGCAAGCGACTTCTAACCGCGTTCACCGACCCTCAACGGTTACGCAGAGACGATCCTGGCAGACCAGAGATATGCAATATCTATTCTCTGCACAAAATTTTTAGCGGCCCCGAAGCCGTTAAGACTGTCTACGATGAATGCACAGCCGCTACAAGGGGCTGTGTTGATTGCAAGCGACACATAGCAGACAACCTCAATGACTACCTTAGAGAACTACGCGAGCGCCGAGAAGATCTCAAAGCCAAGCCCGGATACGTGCAAGAAATACTCCACGAGGGAGGTAAGAAGGCTCGGACTATTGCCATAGAAACCCTAGCTGAAGTCTACTACAAGATGGGGTTAAGTTAGTCGATAGCCCGTAGTCATTAGCGAACAGACTTTTGAAAAATTAGTGAGAAATTTATGCATGATGATTTAATGCCGGTATCTAAAAGTGGACGTACTGCCATGGATGTAGCCTTAGAAGCCGCGCGAGCCGCTGGAACCATTATTACTGACAAATTTCATTCGGAACATGAAGTCCATTTCAAGGGCCGCTCCGATATCGTCACCGACGTCGACCTAGCTGCCGAAAAAATGATTCTAGAATTACTGACTGAAGAATTTCCTGAGTTTAGCGTCCTGGCTGAGGAATCCAGACCCATTGAAAGTGATTCACCCTACAAATGGGTTGTCGACCCTCTAGATGGCACTAGAAATTACGCCCACGGCATTCCCCATTTCTGCACCATCATTGCCCTAGCTAAAGACAATCACATTGTCGCAGGTCTGACATACGACCCTGTGCGCGAGGAGATGTTCACCGCGATCAAAGGTCAAGGTGCATTCCTGAACGACACCCAGATTCACGCTTCGGAGACCACCGAACTCAGCCGCAGTTTGCTTTGTTGTGACCTTGGTTACGTTGATGAAAAGGCTGGATTAGCCATGGACATGATCCGATCATTGTGGCCAGGTATGTACAGTGTACGTTTCATGGGATCGTCTGGGTTGGGTCTTGCCTATGCCGCAGCAGGTAGAGTCGACCTATATTTCCACCATTCCCTTATGCCCTGGGACCTGGCGAGCGGCTTGGTCTTGGCACAAGAAGCAGGCGCAAAAATTGTGAATCGCCAAGGCGGCCCGGGTGACCTTTTCACTCCAAGTGTGATCGTCTCTAGCCCAACGTTAGTCGATGAATTTCTAAAAACTACAGAGGGCCAACCATGGAGGATGACGGGGTAGGCTAAACCGGGTTCCAAGCACTAAATTCCATTCCCAATTTGCGTTATCTCCGGCCGCCAGAAAATCATGAAAAATGGTCGAAATCACAATGAAATTTCTGGATGACAGCCTTGCTCGCGTCATAAGGTTTCAGATGGGCTGGACACGTAATCACAACGTTATTTATCGTTCCGTCTACCGTCTAAGGTGGCGACGGTTACGGTGCTAACACACCATCACAGATCTATGTTGTACCAGCTCTGTGTCACTAGTTACTGCGAACCCTGTTCTTATCAAACCAACAAATTCTTCGCAAAGAGTTTAAATCAATAAACGTTGTAATAATCCGGAAAATATTGATTGCAAACAGTCTCACCGATATGCCAAAAGTGTTTCTAGGTCTGAGTGGTCAAATCTAAGGCGGTAATCCCTGTGACCGACTAAAATATTACCCAAAGGATAGATCGAATGGGAAAAGAAATCAGATTTCCTGCTTAAGAAAAAAGTTATAAGGTTTTCGAGGTACGACCATAAAAATCTAAGGCCAAGGCCTACCGTAGCTGCCCAGCATCTACCTCAATAACCACGACTTCTCCCAGCGGTTCATCCAGTCTGCATAGCTCTACTAGCGCGTACCCGGCCCCTGGTTCTCCATAACCACACCTAATTCCAACAATTCATCAACTTCTGCCTGGCTGAAACCGTTTTCAATCAAAACCTCAACGCTATGCTCACCCAGCATTGGGGCGCGTGTACGTATTTGCCCGGGTGTACTGGAAAGTTTCACTGGGATACCAATGTTGTGTATGGTCCCCAGTTCTGGGTCTTCTAGATCCACCAACATCTGGCGAGCAAGTACCTGCGGATCTTTGTAGACCTGGTCCATATTATAGATTGGCCCGGCCACCACGCCCGCATCTTCCAACAACTTAAGCCAATTGCCGGTGGTATCGGTGGAAAACGTTTCTTCTAATAGTGTAGCCAATTCGTCCTGACGGGCTTTCCTGTCTCCAGGCATTAAAAATCTGTAATCGTCTATCAGAGACTCCTGCCCTATGGCACGGCAGAGCTGCTCCCAAGTTGGCTGAGTGGCAGCGCCAATGTTCAGATAACCGTCCAATGTTCGAAGGGCCTGGTAAGGAGCAGAGACACGGTGCGCAGAACCCAAAGGCCCTGGGATATCGCCATCGGCAAAGTAAACCGAGGACTCCCAGACCGTGTAGGCCACTCCGGCTTCCATCAAAGAGGTATCCACCTGCTGTCCATGACCGGTCTTTAGAGCATGTATATAAGCACAGAGCACACCATTCGCGGCCAGCAAACCGGCGGAGATATCAGTGATGGGCACGCCTACTTTCGCTGGAGGCAGATCTGGATGGCCCGTGATACTCATTAGTCCACTGACCCCTTGGGCCACCAAATCGAACCCACCTTTCTTTGCATAAGGTCCAGAATTACCGAACCCAGACACAGAACAGTAAACCAGGCTGGGTTTGATTGCTGCGAGACTCTCGTAGTCAAGTCCCAAGCGTTCCATGACTCCAGGCCGGAAATTTTCCACAAGTGCGTCCGCTTTCTCCACAAGACGTTTAAACATTATCCGGCCAACTTCACTTCGCAAATCAACGGCCAGGCTACGCTTGTTGCGGTTCAAGGCCAGGAAACCAGCCGACCAATCATTGATAAACGGTGGCCCCATCCGCCGGTTGTCATCACCGCCGTTAAGTTTCTCCACCTTGATTACGTCAGCTCCCATATCTGCCAAAGACATAGTGCAAAAGGGACCGGCCATAATCTGGGTTAAATCTAACACCACCATCCCAGAGAGAGCCGAATTAGTCGTCATTTTTTCACCTTTTTGTCATTAGTTTTGCATGGTCAGTTCGGCGACCCAATACAATTACTTGTTCGGAGCGTTTTATATGAAATCTATATACAGTCGAAGTGCATCCATGGTTTATCAAAAGCATCCCGAGTATACAAGATGGTAACCAGCAAGCGTTATCACCACACACCGATTAACAGAAATACACTTGTCAAGTTAATCGATTATAGGAAAGTCGTGGTGATATAGGACGCTGACTACACCTTCCATGAACTGACCCGTAGCATATGACCTTATATTTTAAGTATCGATCAATATACGGGTCTCCACCCAAGACAACAGTACCCTGATCCAAAAACAATACCGCCGGCCCATTGATAGTTTGTTCGCGTTATCAGTCCCGATGTTCAGATAAACATAAAGCTAACAATCCTGGAACTCTCACGTTAGAAACAAATACTGATGGTGAAGATGGCTGCCTTTTTGATTGTGGCCTATGTCAGAAACCAAGTAAAACGTTTACCGGAATTCGATCGCGGTCGACTCGGCTGAAATTTGAACCGACCTCATCTGATCAATAAATCAATGTGTTGGATTAAGCGCGACCATAAAAACAATCAAATGCGTATTGAACCAACTCGTGGAAACCGAACAGATACGAGCATGCACCCGTACCTAATCAACCTGTTTCGTTATCATGACAGAGTACGCAGGGTATTAAATTTTCATCGGCAGAAGCTACGCGTACATTCTAAATACAGGCTTCCCAAATACTATCCTCAATTGATTTATGGGTATATGATTGCATCAGTAACCACACCAGTGTCGAAACCCTCAGGTCAAATCTGCTGTTTCCACTCGACAAAAGCAGTTTTGATTTCAGCGCTTATAGACTCCACGACCAAACGTTTTAGAGCTTTACACAAAAGGTCGTCAATTCAACATGTTTGAAGACTTATCCCTAATCCGAAACATGGTTCTCGCCTTGACCGCAGGCTACTTTTTAGGCGCTTTGCCCTTTGCCCACATTGTCTCAAGGATTCGTGGGATTGACGTGTTCACAACTGGAAGCACACTGGCCGGCACCGCAAATGTTTTCTTTAATGTGGGCCACCGCTCGGGAGCCCTAGTGTTGGTCGGAGATATAACCAAAGGAGCCGTTGCCGTCTTTGCCGCCTGGACTCTCGAAATGCCACCGACTTTGATTCTAGTTGCTGGCGGTGCCGCGGTTGTCGGTCATTGGAAGTCGGTCTTTACTCGATTTAGAGGTGGAGATGGAATGGCCCCTATGATTGGCGTTACTCTAGCGCTGATGCCTGCGTTGGCAGTATTGGGAGGGGTCGTTGGGCTGGCAACATTGGTGATTATGCGCAATTCCCCGCTGCGTTCCTCCTGGGGGATATCAGTCAGTTTCCTGGTAATGCTAGGCATCAGCCAGTACTACCAGATAGAGAGAGATTTAGTCACAGGGTTGGTGATTCTGGCCTCAATGGTCTTACTGCGAAGCATGTTCACCCGCCGTCGGCGATTGTCCACAGAGCCGCACTCGGTCTACCAGGACATAGACGATGAGGACGTTCTGCATGACGAAAACGGGCTTAACATTCATCCAGATTCGGATTTAGGCCGAGCTACTTCTGGCCCGCTGTAACCCCAGAAGATATCGACTTAGCTAACACTCGTCATGGAGGCCATCTTCTTGCTCCATGTACCGGCGCAGGCCCTTAATTTCCAAGGCCCAACCAAGGTGCTCGTCATCAGCAGCATCTTCTGCCAATTGGGGAGCGATCTCTAACACCCGGTCCAAATGGTTTAAACAGGCAGCAACATCTCCTTTTCTCGAGTGGATACGGGCGGCATTATAATGAGCAGAAGCCAATTCCGCATCTGACGCCAAAGACTGGTTGTAAGCTACCAAAGCCCCATCCAGGTCGCCAATCACCTCCAGAACGGCTCCCCTGTTGCTGTGGGCCTCAGCGAAATATGGCCGCAACTCCAAAGCCGCATCAAAGTCTTTTATGGCTTTTTCGTAATCCTTAAGGGCATCGTAGGCCAGGCCTCGGTTGTTAAAAGCCTCTGCATCATCAGGTGTCAATTCAAGCACTCGGGAATAATCAGTTAGAGCTTCATTCAGATTACTCAGGTAGTAATTAGTCCTAGCTCGATTAAACCAAGCGAACGAATTTGTCGGGTTAAGATCCGTTGCCCGTGTATAGGAACTGATTGCCTCTTCGTGCAGTCCCAGTTCGTCCAACGAAGCCCCTCTGTTCAAATAGCAATTTGATATCTCCGGTGCGATGGCAATGACTTTATCGAATTGGGAAACGGCCTCTTGATGACGTCCCCCTTGAGCCAACAGGATGCCACGGTTATACATAGCATGTACGTAAGTCGGTGCCAACTCTATGGCCCTGGTATAGTCGGCCAGTGCCTGTTCTATGTTTCCGATATCGTCATTACCGTTACCACGTTGATAAAAAGCTTCAGCCAACCAAGGCTGCTGCACCAACAAGTTGGTAAACTCCCGAACTGCATCTTCTGGTCTTCTCAGACGAAGATAGGTAAGCCCCAGATTAAATCGCGCATCGGAAACAGAAGGTTCGGAATGCAATATGGTCAAAAAAGCATTGGCCGCATCTTCATATCGGCCTGCTGCATAACAGCCATTACCGAATACCATCAACTCTTCAGGTCGTTTAGATACTTTCCCTATGACTTCTGCAGTGGCGAGTGCAGTTTCTAGGACAGATATAGTCTCCGGATGTAGCCTAGTACCTCTTGGTCTGGGAGTGATTCGGCCTGAGCCTGAGGCGTACTGCTCTAACAATTCAGCCAGGACTGACAAACTTTCTGGCAAGGGCTTATTTTGAACGTGTTCTTCCAAGACAAACAACTTCCTGTAGCCTAGTAGATTTAATCTGTAGTGTGTTCATTCGAACGTAATTTACAGCATATCATTTCTATCAGTCTTCGCTAAAAATCAAAATCAACTGAGGTAACTTACATTGAAGAATCGACAAGCCGGCCTTACAATGGCCGTTGCATACAGATTATGTCGACTGCCAGACACTAGCCCAATAACTCACCCAATAATCAGGAGAAAACCGTGCCACCAGTAGAGACCATCATCTATACCCACCCAGATTGCGCATATTCATCGGGCGCCAAGATGGACTATCGCAAACGAAAAGTGGAATACACCGAGATTGACCTTGCAAAACAACCTGACCAGATTCCCGCACTATTGCTCTTAACCGGCGGAGAACGAATCACACCAGTAATCGTCGAGAACGGCGATGTGACCATAGGGTTCAAAGGCGGCACTTGAGACTTTTAAAAAAGGTCAGTTGACCTAAAATTCTCGAACACATGTACTGACATTTCCTCGTTGTAGGGTGGTCGATTGGGATGCTAGCATGCACCGCAGACCAGATTGAAGTGAAATGCACCAACCTGAGGTGCATTGATTAAAACAATTGGCATTCCGTGTTGAGCTAAGGATGGGTGAGGATGAAAACCAGAGAAAAACTTGAAATAATCGAAAAAGCTGACAAGAATAAAGTTGAAGCCTTAGAAACCGCTCTCGGTCGTATTGAGAAAGACTACGGCAAAGGTGCGGTGATGCGCCTAGGTGAGATCAGCGGCACCTTGACGACCGAATGCATACCCACCGGATCTCTTGCATTAGACATCGCATTGGGAATTGGTGGCATACCCCGAGGACGCGTCACCGAAGTCTTTGGTGCAGAGTCAGCAGGTAAGTCGACCTTAGCCATCCACATAATGGCTGAAACCCAGAAGCTCGGCGGAATCGCAGCCTACATCGACGTTGAGCACGCCCTTGACCCCATCTACGCAGCCAACTGTGGTCTCAACCTTGATGACCTTCTCATAGCGCAACCAGATAGCGCCGAGCAGGCATTGGACATCACTGAACAACTGGTTCGCAGTGGAGCAGTAGATGCCGTGGTGGTAGATAGTGTGGCCGCTTTGGTACCTCAGGCGGAAATTGAAGGCGACATGGGCGACACTCACGTGGGTTTGCAGGCGCGTCTGATGTCCCAGGCCCTGCGTAAACTAACCAGCAGCATCCATAGGTCAAGAACTGCAGTGATTTTCATCAACCAGATCAGAGAAAAGGTTGGTGTAACCTACGGCAGCCCTGAAGTCACCCCTGGCGGGCGGGCCCTGAAGTTCTACAGCTCGGTACGTGTTGACCTGCGCAGGGTGGAATCCATCAAGCAAGGTGCCGAGGTTATGGGTAATCGCGTAAGAGCGCGAATCGTGAAGAATAAAGTCGCGGCCCCTTTCCGCGTAGCCGAGTTCGACATCATGTTTAACCAAGGAATCAGCAAAATGGGAGACATCTTAGAGATTGGTGTTGACCAAGGAGTCGTCAAGAAGTCTGGAGCATTCTACTCTTATGGCGAAACCAAGCTGGGTCAGGGACGAGAAAACTCCAAAGACTTCCTTATTCAACACCCTGAGATTGCCGAGTCTATTGANGGTCGACTTCGAAGCCCTGCGGACGAACCCGTAGCAGAACAACCGGAATCACAAGATGGGGATGTCGTCAGAGGGTCGAATTCAGTAGCTGACTTCCTCGCTAATAATGGCTTGGAACAAGCTGGCCAAGAATAACGTCGCTTAACAGATACAACTGATACGCATAGTAAAAGCGGCTGCATTAAAGACCCTATCCCAACCATGCAACCGACCGTTAGATTTTGTGGTTGTCAGCCACTAAGTCTAACGGGGTTTTCGGAGCGATTATCCATGGCTCTGTACAGAAAAATTCCCAATGACCCAGATCCTTCTTACACAAAAGCTAAGAACGCCGCTCTCCGACTCCTTTCCTACCGGGCAAGATCAGAAAACGAGGTGAGACGCCGGTTGCAAGACCGTTTCACCAATTCGGCGATTGAAAAGGCTCTTTGCTCGCTTCGTAACCAGGGGCTGGTCAATGATTCTACCTTCGCAAAACAATGGCGAGAGCAACGAGAACGGTACCGACCCAAAGGACCGGCTATAATCAGCCAGGAACTACGTAAGTTGGGTGTGGACCGAGAGGTCATCCAAGACGCCCTTTCGGGTTTCGATTCCGCTGCCAACGCCTACAAAGCAGGCTCCAAATACGCCTCAAAACTATCCGCGGCTAACCATACGGTATTCAAGCGCAAACTAGGTGGGTTCTTGCAAAGAAGAGGTTTTAACGGTGAGGTTCTGGGTCAAACGGTAGAACGAATCTGGAGTGAACTATTTGACCCGCTGGGCGGCACTATAAACGGCGATAGCCAATACGATTAACCCCCAGATGCTTCCCGACGCCGGACTGGTGGGCAAAGCAATTATAAAGGCCCCGACAACTGCGCCGGCAGCTATGTAAGCCAGTCCATTGCTTCGTTTGGCGTTCACTGATTTGCTAATCAACTCTCCAGCAACGTAACCGACGGCTAAAACCGGAATCGATGACAATATCCCATAGCCGCCAAAAATTACATTGAAGATTATCCAGAGTATACCGCCGCCGATGGAAATCCCTACACCGGCACCAATCGCTCGGGCGTAGTAGATCGGCTGAACGTCAAACGTAGGCATCTTGACACCCTTGCCACATTCTGGGCACCGGATGCCAACAGAGGCTTGAATCATGCACTGGGTGCAAATACTCTTACCACATTGACTACAGGATAGCCTGGTCTCAACATTGGGATGCCACTGACAATTATCTATCTGGTTTGGTGATTGTTCGGTGTCTGTCTCTTGTTCCATATTCTTATCGAATGTCCCTGCCCACCTAATTAAATTCAAGAAGAGCCTTCTGGGATACGTCTTACCCAACCCGTCCGATCAGCAACATCACGATCACGAACCAGTCGATTGAATAGCACCGCCTTACGCGAGATTCCATGCGGAAATGGCATCCAATTCGCCGATATGCGCTTAAGCGAGACCAATCCCAAAAGCCCCAAGCAATACCAAACTAGGTTTAGATTGTCGTGGATCAGATAAGACCACAGTGGCAGCAATATTAGAGAGATCAGCACCCACAACCCCGAGCTTTTGGTAATCTTCCAACCACCGATTGCGATGACAGCGCAGAAGATGGCCAGAACCGGCGACAGAGCCACGAGAGTCCCACCCGCAACGGCTATACCCCTCCCACCCTGTAGTTTCAAGAAGATAGACCAGTTATTTCCAGTAACCGCGAGTAGTGGTGGTCCGACCAGGTATCCGGAAGCACGGTCGATATCCAATACATGAATCGCCAACCAGATGGGCAGCGCGCCTTTTATGAAAATCTCTACCGCGGCCACAGGATAGACCCATTTCTTACCGACGTGTTCATAAAGGTTGGCGCTTCCGACATTACCGCTGCCGTATCCACGGATATCCACTTTTCTTACGACCTTGCCAACAATATAGGCTGTGGGGATGGAACCCAAAAGAAAAGCGCCTATGTATAGAAAGATTATGTCCATAATGCGGTAATGTTAACTAACTAGGCCCGCTCCGCCTTAGCTTTTTCTGCTGCGTCTTCAAGCAGCTTAATCGTCTCTTCAGGCGGGCCCAGAGTACCCGGTAACGGCTCTCCAGAGTTGCCTAACCCATGGTAGTCACTGCCACCACAAGGAATCAGATCATATTCCTTGGCCAATCTGGCCAGGTGCCTGACTGTGTCATCGTCGTATTGGGCGTAATATACTTCCATCCCAACCAAACCGACTTTCTTGAGGTTGGATATCCCTGCTTCCATATCATTCATAAACGTCGGATGGGCCAACACGGGGACACCGCCAACTTTCTTAATCATTTCTACCCCTGCGGCCGGGGCTAATTTTGGCCGGTCAAAGTAAGCCAACCCGTTGTTACCCAGATACTCGTCAAAGGCTTCTTTAGGTTCCTTGAAGTATCCGGCCTCTACCATAGCCAATGCGATGTGAGGCCGTCCCACAGTGCCATCACCTGCAAAGTCCTGAACCCTCTCCCAATCCACAGGTTTTCCTAGGTCTTGCAGCTTCTCTACCATAACCTTGGCTCGATCAACTCGGCCTCTACGAAATTCAGACAACGTAGCTTGAAATTCCTCGTTATGATAATCAAGAAAGTAACCCAGTACGTGGACCTCGTCACCAGGTATATCAGCGCTCATTTCAATGCCCGGGATAATGCGGAGGTCGGGGAATTCCTTGACTGCTTCATAAGCCTCAGCCAAGCCTTCAGTACTGTCATGGTCAGTTATAGAAATAGTTTTAAGCCCATTCTTAGCAACCATCTGAACTAATTCAGTGGGGGTAAGACGGCCATCTGAAGCCAGGGTATGCAAGTGCAGGTCTATAGTTGCGGACAATCTGTTTCACAGTCCCATGTATTTGCTCGACGGTCTTGGTTCTGACCGATCGAGTTACTAAACTCTCATGTGATAAGTAATCGATCTATCAAGTTTGATGTTATGAGGGATCATCGCAATACCCAAAGTTATCATCATAAAATTAAAAGAGGACCCAGCAATCGGACACTCCCGCTTCCAAGTCCTCTTTTTTCTTCGCGAGCAATTTGTAACTCGGCCTAATTATCACTTAGCGTATTCGACATTCCGAGTCTCCCTAATCACTGTCACCTTGATCTGACCAGGGAAAACAAGATCTTCCTCCACCTTTTTGGCTATGTTCCGGGCCAATCCTGCGGATTCCACGTCGGTCAGGTCATCTGGTTTGACCATAACCCGAACTTCCCGCCCCGCCTGGATTGCAAAGACCCTTTCCACACCGTTAAAGCTAGTAGCAACCTCTTCTAATTCCTTGAGCCGTTTGACATACAGTTCCAGTGACTCTCTGCGAGCACCTGGTCTCGAGGCACTGATAGCATCGGCTGTAGCCACCAAAAACGACTCGACCGTCTCATGGTCATCGCTGTGATGTTCCAAGATTCCTCGGTAAGAGCTATGGTTGATACCGTGCTTCCGGGCAATCTCAGCGCCAATCTCAGCATGGGGGCCGGACACTTCATGAGTAACGGCTTTACCGATATCATGTAGCAAACCTCCCATCTTGGCCACCTGAACATTGGCTCCGGCCTCTGCTGCCAACATCCCAGAGAGCAACGAAACTTCAATCGAATGCTTAAGCACATTCTCACCGTAGCTGTAGCGGTATTTCAGTTGGCCGAGTAGCCGAATCAACTCCGAGTCGAGTCCACTAACTCCGGCATCGAATGTGGCCTGTTCGCCGGCTTTCAGAATGGTTTGATCAATCTCTTCATGAGCCCTGTTGACCATATCTTCAATTCTGGCAGGCTGGATACGTCCGTCTGAAACCAGTTTCTCGAGAGCCAAACGTGCTATTTCGCGACGGACCGGGTCGAAACAAGATACTGTGACTGCCTCAGGGGTATCGTCGATGATGACGTCAACACCGGTGAGTGCTTCCAATGTACGAATGTTGCGACCTTCGCGACCGATAAGACGACCTTTCATCTCATCGTTGGGAAGAGAGACCGTCGATGTTGTCGCTTCAGAGACGACGTCTGTCGCAAGTCTATTGATAGCTACTGTGATTATCTTGCGAGCGTTTTCGTTGGCCTTTTCTTTATACTCTTTCTCTAGTTCGTAGTACCGTTTAGCCAAGTCGTGCACGGCTTCCTCTTCGCCGCGCTTGACCACTTGTTCACGAGCCTCCTCAACACTGAGACCTGCAACCTGTTCTAGGGCCCTAGATTGTTCGGCCTTTAGTGCTTCGGCTTCTATCCGGCCCTGCTCTATCTCCTTTGCATAAACGGCCAGTTCACGTTCCTTTTCTTCCTGAACCTCTACTTTCCGCTCTAATTGTTCTTCCCGCTGCATATGCCTGCTTTCCATGCGGTGGAACTCTTGTCGCTGATCTTTAAGGTCTGTCTCTGTTTCGTTACGTAGTTTTAAAGCCTCTTCCTGGGCCGCAAAGAGGAGTTTTCTACTCTCCTCTTCAGCCTGGGTTACGATACCTCTCGCGCTCTCACCGGCAGATCGTGCCAGTTCCGCGTCTTTGCGCGCTTTAAGAGCGAGCCAAGTAGCGCCACCAATACCTGCGGCCGCCAGGACGGCTAGAATGACGATGATTATCTCCAACGGGATCACCTATTCCTTTCCGCCTAGTGTGCCTAAAAAAGGAGCTTTTGCTCCTTATAACATCCTAACTAGATGCCTAGAAAGTGTCAAGATAAAAACCCTTCACCAATCCCAACAAAACTAACCGAATTCAACATAATTTTAACCTAGTTACATGTGGGTCCATCTAACATTTCGAGGCCATTCTGGCCAAACAAATACATTCGAGCTCTTCACAACTGCTCTTGAGCCTCCATCTGGCCTGCTCTATAATGGGGCGGTATTTCCTACCAATTCCATTCGCTATTAAATCCAGCTTGGAGAACAGAACACAACGGTGTTCGTAAATGGCTAACACGGATTATTACGATATTCTCGGTCTGTCTCGGGGCGTAGGTGAAGAGGACATCCGCAAGGCTTTCCGCAAGAAAGCCATGGAGTACCATCCAGACCGCAACAAAAGTCCAGACGCAGAAGAAAAGTTCAAAGAGATCAACGAGGCCTACCAGGTTCTCTCTGATCGAAATAAAAGAGCCCAATACGACCAATTTGGGAAAGCTGGAGTGGGCAGCAACGGAAGCTCTGGCCAACCATTTGATGGATTCGAAGGTTTTGGTGGCTTCGGCGATATTTTCGACTCCTTTTTTGGCGATCGTTCAGGCCGTCGCCAGGCACAACGCGGGAGCGATTTGCAACAGCGGGTTGTCTTGGCCTTTGAAGAGTCGATTTTCGGCGCTGAACGGGAACTCGAATTAACCCGCCTTGAAGATTGCGGAGTATGCGACGGAGCCGGAAACGAGCCAGGTACATCGCTGGATACCTGTAACACATGTAAGGGCCACGGCCAGGTCCGAAGGGCTCAACGCAGTGTGTTTGGACAATTCACCCAAGTAACAACGTGTACAAGCTGCCAGGGACGCGGCACCACTATCAAAAGCGCTTGCACTAACTGCCGTGGTGGAGGCAAAGAGCGCAAAACGCGAAAAATCTCTGTGAATATTCCCGCCGGAGTTGAAGACGGGATGCAGGTGCGCCTCAGCGGAGAGGGTAACGCCGGAAGTGAAGGCGGGGGTCACGGTAACTTATATGTTTATATCGACGTTCAAGAGCATCAATTTTTTGACAGGGAAGGCTCTGACTTGATTTACGACCTGCCGATCAACATCGCAGAAGCAGCCCTCGGTGTGAACAAAACTATCCCAACCCTTGACGATGAAGACGAAGACTTAAAGCTACCCAAAGGGACCCAACACGGCTCCGAATTCCGAATCAAAGGCAAAGGTATCCCACATCTCAACAGTAACCGCCGTGGGGATTTACGGATCATGGTGAATGTCCGTGTCCCAGGTTCCTTAAATCAGCGACAACAAGAACTACTCCAAGAACTTGCAGCATCATTTGCCAGTTCCAATGGAAACTCGAACAACGACGAAGGCCACGAAGAGGAAGACAAAGGCATCTTTGATAAACTCAAGGACAAATTAAGCTAAACAAAAGGGATTCACTCTGATCATTATTCCGACAGCGCAAAACCCGTAGCAGGACCGGACCATTATTAAAGACTTGGCAACCATTGATTCTGCGAGTCTTTCACTCTATCAACAGTTGGATTAATCAAAAATTAGGAGGACCGGTGGCCTGGCAAGAATTAAGCATTACCGTACCTCATGAGTACGTAGAGCCAGTCTCATACCTATTCAGTCGCTACGGAAAGGGGCTCAGCACGGAACTTGCGGCAAGAGGCCAAGTACTACTACGTACTTATGTGACCACTGGTTCAAGACAACGGATGGCCCGCATTGACGTCGGAATCCGACTAATAGCTTCCATAGAACCCATCGGCGAACTCCAGATTCATGAATTACCGGAAGACGAAGACTGGCAGAATGCCTGGAAATCTCACTTCCGAATTCTGCGTATCGGCAAGAACCTAGTTATAAAGCCCACCTGGTTGGAACTAGATTCGAAACCGGAAGACGTAGTGATTGAACTAGACCCCGGAATCGCATTTGGAACCGGCTACCACCCCACTACAAACACGTGCCTCCAGGCCATGGAACAGCACATTACTCCTGGCATGACAATTCTGGACTTGGGCACCGGATCCGGCATCTTAACTATAGCGGCCATGAAACTGGGCGCTAAATCAGTCACAGCCTTAGACATCGACACTCAAGCTGTGTCGGCCGCCCGAAGAAATTTCAGAAGGAGCGGCATCACCAAGCAAGTTAAATTGGCCCAGGGCTCAGTGCCTCATCCAACCGCACCTGGAGGGAAATTCGATTTGGCGGTGGCCAACATCTCAGCTCGGGGAGTAGTCGACCGGTGCCCGTTCATCGTAGAGGTTCTTAAACCAGGATCTTTATTCATCGCATCAGGTCTCTTAGGCAGCCAGAAACCGGAGGTAGGTGACTCAGTTGAACGATTGGGTTTAGAGTTAGTCAGTGAGTGGCCTGAAGACGAGTGGACTACTCTACTTTACCGAACTCCGGCAATCACTGTCACCTAATTAAAGATTTATAGCCGTTTCGGGCGCGTTGGCGAAGCATATTCGGTGTTGCTTTTTCTGAGGCCAAGAGGTACCATCCATTCGGTTTCAGAATCGGGTTTTTGAGCTCAAATAAGTCTATTTTTGCTAACAATTCAGGTCAGTAACCAACCCGATTGATCAACACTTACAAGTATCTTTTCAACCAATCTCATCAGGAGAATTTTCCTTGGAGAAGGTCGACCTAAAGCGATACGAAATTACCGGTAGACTAGGTAGCGGAGCCGACTACGAAGTGAAAGCTGCCACTGATCTACAAACCGGGCAGCAGGTGGCGATTAAAAGGCCGGTGCCTCAGGCCATCAGTCGAAACCAGCATCAGACCATAGAGAGTCGCACCGATAAAATACTACAAGCTTACGAAGAAATAGGATTCTCCACGGACCTGATTTCTCCCATCATCGGCTACACTGATCCCGACATCCATGACACTTTTTTCGGAGACGAGTTAAGAACCGAATACAGAGTGGTCGTAGAGACTAGGGCCTCTGGAATCCCTTTGTTGGGAGACATGATGTCCAAGTTCAAAGGGGTTCCCATTGGTGTTGGCCAAAACCTGTTTCCGCTTTTCCCATTGGTACAACCCAGTTCAATCCCGGCTCACCCGATACAAAATCAGCTTTTGGATTTAGAAGAGGTATACCTACAATCCGGCTACATCATCCTAGACTTACGGCCCCAGAATATCTTTTACCAACCAGGCCATGCCCAAATGACTTTAATCGACACTGGAGCACTAGTCCAGCTAAACGATGAGACTCCCAAGGGCCGGCCTCCGTTTGATATCAATGATACATGCTTGGAGATAATCAAGTTCTACACCACTCCAGAAGAACCCCCGACAGATTCAAAGAGCTACCGTGACCCTCGAGGTCTTCGTCCCATAGTAAACATCGACCAGGAACTTGATGAAATGGCACGTTCATTGTCAAATTGCGCGACTGCGATAGTAGAATCAGGGGCTACCATACTGGATAAGATAAAAGAGCGGAGCTACACTGAATACGCACAATTCCGTTCCGACTTAACGTCGTACCTGGATCAAATAGATTTGAGAAATCGCGCCTCTGCTGAATCGTCAGGGGCAATCCAATCGTGGCAGGAAGCTGCCCTCTGGTTAAAAGAGGACTATTGGAGAGGCTTTTTATTTAACCCTGACACAGAAATGGCCGAGTATTCGACCGGATAACACAGGATCTAAATCAACTAGAGAGATTATTCCCAACTTAAATTAGCCGAGGTTTGGCCGTAATGTTGGCAAGTACAGTCACAACGATGCAGGACAATTCAGCCCACGGAGAGGACAGTTTCCTGAGTAAAGACTTGGGAGGCGGTGAGTTCTTGGACGTGGTCTTAGACGGCGTTACTGGCCACGGCGGGGAACAAGCCAGCAACGAACTAAGAGACGCGCTGGATGCCGGTTCTCTGAACAACACCGAAGATATAATCAATCTTCTAACCGAAATGAATTCAGATTTTTTCAGCGTCGGGTCCGGCAGGTTCCTTCTCACAACAGTCTCCGCTGTATTGGGTCGCGGTGATAACATCGAGATAGTCTCCGCCGGAGATAGTCCGGTTTTCCTGATCAACAACGACGGACACCGAAAACTCTCAGGAAATGCCGGTGGATTTCTCCATGTAGGGGTAGCCAGGGCGATTGGGGCCTCCGAAACCTTAGGCGCACCAGCCCAGGTAAAAATTACACCTGCCCCTGGAGATCGTATCTTCCTAGCCACAGACGGAATTACCGACAACATGACAATTGAAGAACTCGCTGAAGTAATCCGTGATGCATCTACTCCGGAAGATGCATCCGCACAGATAGAGCAAACCATCAAAGACCGCCTTCAAGACGGTCGGGTTCCTGAGACAATTGGAGTACGATTCCGATATGATGACCGCACAGGAATAATTAGATTTTTTTAATGACCTTTCATTTGGGTTGGCATAATAGTAAAACACATCCCAAATTATCCAAATACGCGTCGCAATCTGTAACCACTCCTATTGTGACAACTAAGGCAAATTGCTAGAATGCAGCAGCCTGGCTAGAACTGGAGAACAGGCACACGTCAACGGCAAAAGGAGCCAAATCCGTGGGGAAAATCAAGGTCGCAATCATTGGCGTAGGAAACTGTGCCTCATCACTTGTCCAGGGAATCCACAAGTACGTGGAAATCCCAGAAGATGTCGAGATTTCTGGGGTCATGCATAACACCATCGGCGGATACCGGATTGAAGATATTGAGGTTGTAGCAGCCTTTGATATTGATGAGAACAAGGTCGGCAAAGACCTGTCCGACGCAATATTCGCAGCGCCAAACAACACGATCAAATTCGCCGAGGTTCCCAAGACCGGCGTTATCGTCGAACGAGGTATGACACACGACGGCGTAGGCAAGTACCTTGAAGACGTAGTTAAGAAGGCACCAGGTTCCACGTCAGACATTGCCGGCATACTTCAAGAGAAAGAAGTCGACGTGGTAATTAATTATCTTCCAGTCGGGAGTGAGCAGGCCACCAAATGGTATGTAGAACAGATCCTGAACGCCCGATGTGGTATGGTGAACTGCATTCCAGTATTCCTGGCCCGTGAAGAATACTGGCGAAACCGCTTCGAAGAGCGTGGCGTGCCCATCGTCGGCGACGACATCAAGTCCCAGTTGGGTGCCACCATCACTCACCGGGTCTTAACCCGCCTATTTGAAGACCGCGGCGTAACGCTGGACAACACGTATCAATTGAACTTTGGCGGTAACACCGACTTCCTTAACATGCTGGAAAGAGAGCGTCTGGTTTCTAAAAAGATTTCTAAAACCACTTCCGTGACCTCCCAGATGGACGAGGAACCAGAAGATGACGATGTCCATATTGGTCCTAGCGACCACGTGCCATGGTTGAAAGACAGAAAGTGGTGCTACATACGTATGGAAGGACGTGTCTTTGGCGGAGCTCCACTAAACCTGGAATTGAAACTCGAAGTCTGGGACAGTCCCAACTCCGCCGGAGTAGTCGTAGACGCTATCCGCTGTGCCAAAGTGGCACTTGACCGTGGGCAAGGAGGGGCCATTGAAGGGCCAAGCGCCTACTACATGAAATCACCGCCTTTCCAGCACACAGACGACCAGGCCCGAGACTTAGTCGAATCCTTTATCGCCGAGGAAGCATCAACAGAATAATATCTTGGACGTTGATTGGAATGGAGTGACTCCGTGAAGATTGCCATGGTTTCTCCATATGACTTCACCTGGCCTGGCGGAGTGACAGCGCATGTTTCCCAACTTGCTAGGGAACTTGGGCGTTCTGGACATGAGGTTCAAGTGTTGGCGCCCCACACACCTTCCCGAGAAAGCCAAGACGCTGATTTGTTGGTTCCACTTGGCCGGTCCGTTCCGTTACCCAGCGGAGGGTCTATCGCCCGGGTCTCTCTATCCTGGTGGCTCTATCCCAAAGTTCGCGAATTACTGAAAAGAGAAAAGTTTGACATCATACATCTGCACGAACCAATGGCGCCCATTCTGCCACTGTGTGTATTGGAATTCTCCAACTCGGTGAACGTGGGCACATTTCATGCATCCTACACAAGACAGCACCTATACCGTTTCACCTCGCCGATAACAAAACGCTGGCAAGCAAGACTTCATGGAAATATTGCCGTTTCGCCAGCCGCACGTCGGTATGTTAACAACACCTTTCCTGGCGAATACGAGATCATCCCCAACGGCATAGACTTTGACCACTTTTCCAACAAAGTAGCGCCGTATCCGAAATACCAGGACGGGAAATTGAACATACTCTTCGTAGGTCGCTTGGAGAAGAGGAAGGGCTTGCGCTATCTGTTGGAGGCCTATGGCAAGCTGAAATGGGTGAACCCCAACATCAGATTAATAGTTGTCGGCCCTGGAAACCCTGATAAAGAGTCATACCGCATACTCAGTTCCCATAATCTCCAGGATGTTGAGTTCGTTGGTCGGGTTTCCTACGAGGATCTACCCCGGTACTACGCCAGCGCAGATATCTTCTGTTCTCCGGCCACTGGCGCAGAGAGCTTTGGAATCGTATTGCTGGAAGCCATGTCTGCCAGCAAACCTGTGATTGCGTCAGACATAGAAGGCTTCCGCGGCGTGATGACCCACGGCGAACAGGGACTCCTGGTTCCAAAAAAAGACAGTGACGCCCTAGCAAATGCATTAGGTAATCTGGCTAGCGATTCAGAACAGCGACTTAAGCTCGGAGCCGAGGGAAGTAAAACGGCCAAGAACTACCGTTGGGAAATTGTATCTGAAAGAGTTGAAAATTATTACGAGTCGTGTTTGCAGGCCGTAAACACGAACGCTTGCTAATGGGTTTACCAGGACGCGACGAATTTAGGAATGCAATGCTGCGCTACGTGGAAATCCCTGGCGCCAAGTTGTTTCATGCACTGAAGTTCACCCCGAATAACATCACGATCCTAGGATTCGTGATCACGGTAATCTCAGCCTATCTGGTCGGCGCTGGTTGGCTGCTAGCCGGCGGCATAGTATTTCTATTCGCCGGTGTTTTGGATCTCATGGACGGCGGGCTGGCACGACTAACGGGCCAAGCCAGCCCATTCGGAGCCCTAATGGACTCCGTGTTCGACAGGCTTAGCGAAGCTTCAATATTTGTCGGTATCGCTGTGTTTGCACTCAGGAGTGAGATCAGCGATGACAGGCAGATGTTCTTTATGACAGTACTGCTTCTCGCTCTAATCTTTTCTCAGGGTGTCAGCTATCTCAGGGCCAGAGGCGAAGGCCTCGGAGTTTTCACTAAGGCTGGGCTGATGACGCGGCCAGAACGAGTGCTGCTTTTAGGAGTAGGTCTGATAGTTGAACAGATAGAGTGGATGCTTCTGGTCATCGCTGTGGTATCGTGCTTAACCTTATTTCAGCGTTTGTTCACCATCCGAGACATGCTAGACAAGACTGGATAACCAATGGGTTCCCGTGTAAACTGATTTTCAATCAAGGTCACTGCCAAATTCATAAGCGTGGTTACTCCAGTAGGTTCAGTTCTTCTAACATTCATGACATTCCTTTGCACTGGTCCGGTAGCTTATGTAAATATCTTGGCCATGGATTCACTGAATATAACTTCGGGAAAAGCCCATGCCCTCACCACTTCAGGCATGAAACATACTGTATCAGGAGAAATAGAGTGCCCAAAGAGATTAAGGGCGATATGAACGGCCAGGGCCTGAACGTTGGCATCGTCGTTGCCCGTTTCAATGAGATCATCACCAGGAAACTGTTAGACTCCGCCGTCGAGACTCTAATCCGTTATGGAGTCAGAGACGAAGATATTTCCGTTTCTTGGGTTCCAGGGTCATTTGAACTCCCTGTAGTCGCCAAGTCGTTGGCGAAAACCGGCCACTACCATGCCGTGATTTGTCTGGGTGCGGTTATCCGGGGAGAGACTTCGCATTACGATATGGTTGCTGGTCAAGCTGCGGGTGGCATCAACTCCGTGGCATTGGACACCGGAGTGCCAACTATATTCGGCGTACTGACCACAGAGAACATGGAACAAGCGTTAAACCGTGCCGGTGGAAAATCTGGGAACATGGGTGCCAATACGGCCGTTGCTGCCATAGAGACTGCCAGGCTGATCGAGGCCGTTAACACAGCTTAGCCCTTTCTCGCTAAGCCTAAATACCTGTTTAGTTTCAACCGGTCGCTAACCAAGCCGTGTGGCTGACCATCCATTCGTTGCAATTACTGAGGAAATACCCATGAAACTTGGCGTGACTATCCCTAATAACTGGGGTATTGAAGACTCAAAACAGGTATTGGAATTCGGGCCTCTGGCAGAAAATCTAGGCTTCGATTCGGTCTGGGTGATGGACCATCTATTCAACACGGGGTACATCCGTGAACGTCTTTCTGACAAGCCTTACTACCATCCCATGTCCACTCTGTCGTACCTGGCAGCAACAACATCCAAGGTGACTCTGGGTACTTCAGTCCTGGTACTCCCATATCACAACCCAGTGGAGCTGGCCAAATACGCTGCCACTCTAGACCAAATATCCGGAGGTCGCGTTGCTCTGGGCGTCGGGGTGGGCGCAATGAAAGAAGAGTTTGATGCTCTAGGTATATCGATGCGTGAAAGAGGTTCTCTTACTAACGAATGCGTCGACATAATGAAGGAGCTCTGGTCGAACCACCTACCGAGTTACCAGAGCAAACGATGGGACTTCTCCGACCTTTATTTCTCACCTAAACCCGCCCAAGCCAGCATACCCATCTGGATTGGAGGTTCGAGCCCCGGCGCCATTAAACGGACGGCTCTACGGGGCGATGGTTGGCATCCTACTGGCATTTCACCTGAAGGTTACGCACTAACCAAAAGAGAAATAATAGCGGCAGCAATAGCTGCGGACCGGGATCCATCTAATTTGACCTGGTCGTCTAGGGTTGAAGTGGAAGTTCACGGCAAGCCATCCAGCGACCGTGCCTCCAGTCGCACCACACTACCGGGGAACGACACCGCTATGATGGTCGCCAATATAAAGGCCTATCAGGACGCCGGAGTAGAACACATGGTTCTGGCGTTAAACTCGGGAGACGTCCCAGCGTTAAAACGACTAATGGAAACCATAGCAACAGACGTAGTGCCGGAGTTTAAATAGAATCTCCACATGTTCTACGATTCCAAGGAAGCTGATGGTTTGGTTGGAGCTCTAGTGGCAAGGAGCAGGGCAATGGTAGCAAAACCGACGATTGCCAAAACCACAAAAGCGAGCTTGTAACTGCCAGTCACGTCGCAGATTATGCCCGAGAATAGCCCTCCAATGGCTTGCCCGAGAGAAACAAACGGTTCCGTTACCCCTCGAATAGTGCTTAGCGAACTCCGGCCAAAATAATTCGCATAAGCGACCACAGGAACGACCAAGATTCCACCCACAGCAGTTCCAAATATCGAAGCCACTACTAAGGCTTCGACGACTGTATCAGCCATGGTGAACAGAACCAATGCCGCAGCCATCATCAGTGCAACTCCAGCATAGGTATAGCGGACAGGAACACGGTCAACCACCCAACCCCAGAACAAACTACCCAGTCCAGTGAACACCGCATTCATACTGATGGAAGCCGCCGATACCCCAACTCCAAGGCCCTGATCAAGGAAAAAGGCTGCCTGGTGAATGTTCGTTCCAGACTGCAGCAAATACAGCAAACCAGTAGAGAGTGCCAACAACCATAGGGCGGGAGTGCGCATGGCCTCCTGCAGTGTCCAGCTGGCCTCTTCGGTCGCTAGAGTTTCATCTTTTCCTTCTTCAATCTCTTCATCTAAATCACCATCAGGTCTCAACCCCATAGATTCCGGGTCTTGCCGCACCAGCATGGATACCGGCCCCAAAGCAAGAACAAAGACCAATAAGCCCATCACTATCCACGCATCTTCCCATCCGCGATATTTTATTACCAGTCCGGCCAGAAGAGGAAAGGTAATCATACCCAACGAATGGGACATGAACAGGATACCGGTGGCACGTCCCCGTTTTTTAACAAACCAACGGGAAACGACCACAGAACAACCGATGTTTAACGGACTGGCGAATATAACGCGTCCGGCCCCATAAGCCAAGTAAAACGCAATTGGTGCCGTAGCCCAAGCCAACGACATTGTGGTGAGACCCAGGACTATAACGCTGGAGGTAAGTATCACCCGAGCACCGTAGCGATCGAGGGCCCAGCCGGTCACCGGTGATGCGACCATAGCCACCAAACCACCGAAACTAGCTGCTCCAGCGATGAGAGCACGACTCCAACCCAGGTCATCAGACATTGGAAAAATAAATACAGCCAGGGTTAAACTGGCAGCGGCGTTCCGGACCACCATAGAACTACCGGTAGCAAAAAGAATGCTCCAGCCGTAGAAAAATGGAAGCCTGTTAGCTAGTTGATACATCGAAAAGTTGTTAGATTAGCGTACGTATATGAATATGCCAAACAAAAACGCCGCAGCATCACAGAGTGCCTGCGATTGTCATCATCCATAGGGAATCAGTGTATAGCTTGAAAACACTCTACGGCAATCACTTCATACCAGCCCGTCGTGCAAGGTCACTAGTGTTAATCGCTGTCCTTAGTATGCTAATCCTGTTGGCTTGCCATGGCCCAACCGGAGAGACAGGACCTCTTGGTGAACGGGGTCCTCAAGGGCCTCAGGGAGAACAAGGACTAACCGGAGAGACCGGTCCACGAGGGTTCCCTGGTTTCGTCGGACCGCGAGGCCCAGAAGGTTTACCAGGAAAACCGCCACCTGATTTCAGCGAATTTATCGGAGACATGCGAAACGCCGTTACTTTTATTGACATGCCGTTTTCCCAGGGATCCGGGGTTCGCATTTCATCCACTGAGATCATCACTGCAGCTCATGTAATAGTGGGTGCTTCCCAGGTGGATGTCTCAATAGAAGGCGGCACATACCAAAGGGGTACAGTCACTGGCCTAGACATCGGCCGTGACCTTGCACTGATTACTCTGGATAACCCCAGTCCAGGACTAACAATCGATCTACCCGTTTCGGACAAAGTGTTTGAGAATCTCACACAGAGGCCGGTCGCCGATATCGGGTTCGAGGTTGCATTGATCGGGTTTGTTCCGGAAATATCCATCACTACTCCGGTGGTCACCTTTGGCCGCATTGGCGCAATGTGGAGCATAAATCCCGGCGGATACGCCGTTGGTCAGGTCGATGCTGCAGCAACCAACGGGATGAGTGGCGGTGGTGTTTTCAATAAATTTGGCGAGTACTTAGGAGTGCTAATTACATCATCCAGCTTTGACGGAAACATACGATACGTGCGCTTTGAAGAAGTAAAGAAAATCCTGGAAGATCTTCGGGCTGGCGTCGTAAGGTAGAGAATGGTAAAACTCTCTGAGATTCGCGGGTCCTTTTTCAACGACGAATCTATTCTATGAGACAGGGACAATCAGAATGCGACCAGCACTCCATGCAGCAACTAGAAGTCGAATAAGAACATCCCATATTTCTAGGCATTGATACCAGTCGCAGCCTCAGCACTAGACATACATGCCATATACTCTGCGTTTAGCTATTAGCCCTGTGCCATTATTAGCCTAGGAATAATGGCAGCCTATCGTTCACCTGCGGCCATTTCAACTACTAAACATCAAATCAACCTACCAACTTCCGTAGTGATCCTCAGCTTCCTTTAAGTCCTTGAAGGAATCCACACTACGCCAGAAGGCACGTGATTTCACTCCCGACAGCTGGCCTGCCGCAGCTAGTCGAGGGAAAGTCTCGGTCTCGTGATCTCCAAGATCGGGAAACTCCCGGGCAATCGATCGCTCAAAAAGGTATATCCCTCCGTTAATCCAGTGTTCCATCTCAACCTTTTCAAGAAAGCCAGTGACAGTTCCTGACTCGTCCATCTCCACCAACCCATAAGGGCTGACCATCGGTACCACCATAATAGTGGCTAGGTGAGAACTGTTGGATGCTTTCCTTTCTTGGTGATGGACTGACAGGTTACCTAAGGACTCAGCAGTTATCACATCTCCGTTCAGCACGGCTACAGTATCTTCGCTGACCGGCACCTGAGGAAACCCGGCCTTAATGGCCCCGCCCCGACCCAATGGAGAATCCTCCAAGCTATAGTGGGCTGTGATCCCAAAGTCATTGCCGTCCCCAAAGTGGTCTTTGATAGCCTCCCAACGGTAGCCACCAAGAAATATAACGTCAGTCACGCCGCCGGACTTCAGCCAGTTCACCTGATGTTCCAGTATCGGCTTACCGCAAATAGGAACCATGGGTTTAGGTATGGTATCGGTCAGCGGTCTTAGTCTTTCACCCTTACCGCCAGCCAGAATCAGAGCAAACACGCTGTGTAAAACCTCTGCGGAATCAGGCTATGTTGTGTTGATAATATAACCGCGCTGCCGAAGTAGGGTCAACGAGACAGACCAACTAGTCGGGCAGGAAGGTCTAAAAAACGCGAGGCAACAGAGGACGAATCAAAAAGATTGGCAGCCCCGCCTGGGTTCGAACCAGAGATTTCAGCTTCAAAGGCTGGCGTGTTACCGCTACACTACGGGGCTTCGATACTAGGGGTGATCTTCCAAAGAACACCGGAAACAGACATCTGCAATAATCTAAGGTTTATTTTGAAGTCACAGCAACGGCCCGTCAAGGCCAAAGGCTAGCAGGCCCAACGAATGCTATAATTTCAAGGATATGAAAACTCTTCGCATATCATTCTTACACTTGGCTCCGGTCACCAGCCAGATTGAACAAAATCGAAAGTTGGTGGAATATGGCGTTAAGGTCGCAGCCGAGCAAGGGGCCCAATGGGTAGTTACCCCTGAACTGTGCATCCCCGGTTATCTTTTCATGGAGAACATTGGAACCGACTGGATACTCCCTCAACCCGACCCTTGGATGGACGGCTTCCTTAACCTGGTGAAACACCATCAACTGACTGTATTCCTGTCCCACCCAGAGCGAGATCCTGCCACAGACAAGATGTACAATACGGTATTCGTAATCGACTCCAACGGCGATATCATTGGAAAACACCGAAAAGTCAAAGCTCTTGGCGGAGCCGAGTCGTGGTCAACTAGTGGATGGAAGATTGACCCAATCGTCTGCGACGGCATCAAGACCGGCATCCTGATCTGCGCCGACGGTTACAAAAATGAAGTCGCCCAGGTATTCAAGGACAAAGGGGCCCAATTGCTGGTCTCTCCAGTATCCTGGGGTCCTGGCCACTGCGGCCCAGATGGCGAGTGGGAGGCCCGGTCTTCCGATACCGGACTACCGGTGATGGTATGCAATCGCTCCGGCAACGAGCAGGGGGAACTCGATTACTCTTTCGCCGAGAGCGTGGTCACCCAAAACGGCAAGCGTATCCTAGAAGCCACTTCGAAAAGTTCCGTGGTTCTGTCCTTCGATTGGGACGTAGATAATATGTCCTTAATCTCAGATGATTTCGAACGAGTTTATCTCTAGAGCCGCTAGTTCGTTCCCCCTTCTGAATAGAACCGGACTCTGCTATCCCTCGTAAACAGTCTTCCCGCCAACAATTGTCCGCATTATTTCAATGTCTTTGATACCCAGTGGATCTATCTTGGTCGGATCACTGCCCAGGACGACTAGGTCAGCGAGCTTACCCACCTCAACCGACCCCTTTATCTTCTCTTCAAACGATGCATAGGCACCGTTCAGTGTGTAAAGGCGCAAGGCTTCTTCAATGGATATTTTTTGGTTGATACCCCATTCCTTGCCGGTGCTGTCGGTACGGGTTACACAACTCTGTACGCCCAACAGCGGCTCAAACGGCCCAGGCGGGTAGTCGGTTGCTCCAGTGGAAACCACTCCGGCATCGATAAACGATCGCTGGGCAAACATCCACTCCAGCCGCTGCTCACCGTAGTAACGCATCTTCTCACCATGATGGTAGACATAGGTGCAGAAAGGTGTGGCAATAACACCCATCGCTTTCATACGTGCGAGTAATTCAGGATTGACCAGTGTACAGTGCTCAATTCGATGTCGAGTATCGGATCTCGGATGAGCTTTCTGAGCTCGCTCATAAGCAGTCAGCACCATGTCGATGGTAGCATCTCCATTAGCGTGGATGCACACTTGGAAACCGGCCTTGTGCATGTCCATAACTTGCTGTTCTATCTCAGCGGCCTCCATTGCCAGGATGCCATGGTCACACATAGATCCTTCATACGGTTCTGACAAGTAGGCTGTCCTAGTGGCGATTGCGCCGTCAGCAACCATCTTAATCCCGCCAACACGTAACATGTCATCGCCAAGGCCAGTCTTGATACCAGCGTCTCTGAGGGCCGGGAACTGGGGGTACCACATCAGGGCATATATCCGAAGGGTCAAATCATCATCGGCCTTGCCATCCTGATAGGTCTGGAATTCCTCAGCAGTCACCCGCGCGTCATGGACGCTGGTTAGCCCGACTCGGTTGAGCATGCGGCAGATGGTCCTCAGACCCTCTCTACGTACCTCATCAGTGTCCACTGGAATAAGTCCGAACCGAATATGGTCTATAGCTCGTTCGTAAACTATCCCGTTCAGTTTACCGGTATTCGGATCTCGACCCAACCTGCCACCCGGCGGGTCTTCTGACTCATCGTTGTATCCTCCCGCCTCGAGTCCAGCGCTATTCAGGTAGAAGACGTGGCCGGCACGGTGGGCTACCATCATCGGGTGGTTAGTGGTGATAGCATCCAGGTCCTCTTTGTAAAGATGGCGTCCTTCATTCGAAGCCGTCCGATCCGTCTTGGTATCGTCAAACTTGAAGCCTTGGACCCACATACCAGCAGGGGTACTATCCGCTCTTTCTTTCAGACTCGACTGGACTTGTGTCAGCGTAGGCACATCACAGTCGGCCATGTTTACGTGCTTAACCCCGCTACTTAATACGTGAATATGTCCGTCGATGAACCCTGGCAGAACAGTATTTCCGCCAACATCGATCACCTTGGTATCTGGGCCAACGAGACCTTCCACGTCCTCGTTGCTGCCTACTCCAGAGAATTTTCCCAGAGTCATCGCTACCGCCTGAGCTCTTGGATTACTGGTGTCCATGGTCATCAAATTGGCGTTCTTGAGAACCAATTCAGCCTTGCCATTGGTGTTAGCCATGCGAGACTCCTTCAGAAGTGCCGTAGATAATAGCCTGTTTGACGTTGATGCCCACTTGGGCGCAATTGTATGACATTCCAGATTTCTTTTAGAAGCGCTAATTCCTGAGAAGTCAGAGAAGGCTCCTGATTACCATGTACTCATCCTCGCCTCATATAAAAGTGACCATGGATTGTTTTGCAAATCTAGGAGAATAGTTTGCCCTCAGGGTTATATCTGCTTCGCCTATTTAAGAATCATGGTTCGAATATGATTTCCATTACTACGAGTTATCTACGATTGAGAAGTTAAGTATCGTTGCAGGATCAGCACCGCCGCTGCTTCATCTACCGAAGCCTTATCCCTCGATGGTTCAACTCCAGCTTCGCGCAGCAGAGCTTCTGCCTCGACGCTGGTAAAACTTTCATTCATCTCATGTATACCCAAGGAAGAGCTATCGTCGATCCCTTTGCGTAGGGCGCGAATAAATCCGCGTGCCTGCTTTGCAGCAGCATTAGTCCCTCCGTGAGGGTTGTAGGGAACACCGACCACTATACCGTCTGCCTTCCGCTCGCTCGCCGCAGAAATCACCTCCTGAACATCCTGGGCGAGCGCGCCTCGAACGATGTATCCGGCGGGTAATACCATACCAGCAGAGACGTTGACCGCCAGACCGATGCGTCGCTCCCCAAGGTCAAGGGCAATCAACTTTGGTTGGTCGGTCATGAATATCCTAAGTAAGTCCTTGGCGCACTAAATCTGGAACCCCTTGTAGGGCCTCACCCACTTTGTCAGGTATCTTGCCACCAGCCTGAGCCATCTCAGGCCGCCCGCCACCGCCGCCGCCCATAACCTTGGCGGCATCACGTGCGATGTTGCCAGCGTGGAGTCCTCGTTCGACCAAGTCAGGGGTGAGCATAGTTATCAAAACGGGACTACCCTCAACGATACAGGCCAAGGCAATTACAACGCTGCCAATTTTGTCTTTCAGGAAGTCACCCATCTCCCGCATACCGTCGGCACTACTAGCAGAGGTCTGGCCGACAATGACTTTGACACCGTCGATATCCTGCACCTGTCCCAGTAATTCTTCAGCCTCCCCCCGGAGAGAAGTCTTCTGAAAACTTTCAAGTTGTTTTTTTAGGTCTTCATTCTCTTGAATAAACGAATCTAAGCGCGCTTCTAGATCAGATATCGGGGTTTGCAGCTTGTAAGACAACGATTCTAATCGATCAGTCTGCTGTACAAACAACTCTTCCGCAGCACGACCTGTCACCGCCTCGATACGCCGCATGCCGCCACCGATGCTTGACTCACCCAGCACGACTAAGGAACCTACCTGTCCGGTGGCTGCAACGTGAGTTCCTCCACAAACTTCCACGCTAAAGACATCCGCGCTGGCCATAGTGACGACTCTAACCACATCACCATAACGGTCTCCGAAAAAGGCCAACGCTCCGTCTCTGACTGCTTCACTGTAGCTGGTTTCGTGGGATGTGACGTCAAGATTACCTCGCACCTTCTCATTGGCCAGAGATTGCACTGACATGAGTTCGTCCCGGGTCATAGCACTCACATGGCTAAAGTCAAAGCGCAATCTTTCCGGTGCCACAAACGAGCCTGCCTGCCTGACGTGTACTCCCAACACAGACCGCAGGGCAGCGTGCAAGATATGGGTGGCGCTGTGGTTTCTAGAAGAATCGAGTCGCCGAGACAGTTCAACTTGAGCTGTAACAGCGTCTCCAACAGATATCTCACCATGGGATACCTTGCCTCTCTGTACTATGAGGCCAGCCACCGGACTCTGAGTGTCCTCTACTGTAACAACGCCGTTAGGACCGGTGATGGAACCCCGGTCGCCTAGCTGGCCACCACCCTCAGCATAAAAGGGAGACTGGCTTATAATGACCTCTATCTGCTGACCTTGGGTAGCATGATTGGTAGAAATTCCATTGGAGAGCAGCGCCACGATCTTTGAGTCCTGCTCCGTCAGGCTGTAGCCAACGAACTCGCTAGAACCAACACCAAGCTCAGTGTAAGAGATCTGCATATCCATACCGCCTGAGAATGAGGCGGATGAACGGGACATCTCGGCATGGGTTTTCATCTCGGCCTCAAAGCCATCCATGTCCACTTCCAGACCGTGTTCGCTGGCAATCTCCGCCGTCAATTCTGGGGGGAAGCCATAGGTGTCATAAAGAACGAATGTCTCTACGTCGGATAGCGTGACGAGGATTTTTTGTTGGGCTTCCAACCCGATTGGTAGATTGGCTTTCAGGGCATCCCCGATGATTTCCAGGGTTCCGTGGGTAGCCGACTGAACAATTTCTTTCGACGTCAACGCCGCATCAATATCAGCATCATCCAGTTTCCCGAGTTTAGGGCTCTCCAAAAGCAGTTTACGCAGCGGAATGAACACTTCTTCTAAAAGGGGCAATCCCGTCTGGATAGCCTCTGCAAACCGTTCTTCCTCAAGACCGACCACTCGAAGAATGAAATCCTGGCTCTCAGTCAGTTCTTTATAAGTGGTGCTGAATTGTGGGATGACCTCTTGAACAACCAGCGCTAAGAATGCATCATTGAGTCCTAATTGGCGTCCATATCGGATAGCCCGACGTATGACTCGGCGCAGCACGTAACCTCGGCCTTCATTACCAGGCACCACACCATCGCCGATCAAGAAGGCAGCGGCCCTGGCATGCTCCACCACCACCCGCATAGCGTAATCAGCCTCCGTACCAGAGCCGTACGACTTGCCACATAGTTGCCCGACCTTATTGATTATGGGGACAAAGAGGTCAGTTTCGTAAATGTTGTGCTTTCCCTGAAGGATAACCATAGCCCGTTCAAGGCCCATACCAGTGTCAACACTCGGAGCTGGCAGAGGTGTCCGGCGTCCAGACGTGTCCTGGAAATATTGCATGAAAACCAGATTCCATAATTCAACGTAGCGTTCGCAATCACAGTTAGGATGGCAGCCGTCGATCTCCAGTACTTCGCCCGTTTCAATTTCCTTGCGGAACTGAGCAGTCAGGGACTCTGGTTGAATCATCCGCCCTCCATGACATCCAATCTCAGCACCACCATCGTAATGGACCTCAGAGCATGGACCAGTGGGGCCTTCATTTCCGGCCGGCCCCCACCAATTGTCCTTGTTACCGTAACGGTATATGCGTTCCTCAGGAACGCCTATTTGATCTCGCCAGATAGCAAATGCTTCATCGTCGTCCAGATGGATAGTCACATATAGTCGTTTCGGATCCAGCTTGAAGAGTTCGGTCACTAACTCCCAGCAGAAGCCTACAGCCCCCTCTTTGAAGTAATCTCCGATACTGAAGTTGCCCAGCATCTCAAAAAAAGTGAGGTGTTTATGGTCTCCAACCTCATCAATATCGTTGGTGCGAAAACTTTTCTGGCTGCTGGTCAAGCGTTTTGACGGGGGTGTTTGTTCACCCATAAAGAAGGGCTTGAAAGGAACCATACCGGCACTGGTAAAAAGCAGAGTTGGGTCCCCCGCCGGTATCAATGAAGCTGAGGGCATATGCTGATGCCCTTTACTTTCAAAAAATTTTATGAATGAATCCCTGATCTGGTCGCCGTTCATGGGTTTCCTTTTATTATTTCCGTTATATCTACCGAGAAACATCTAATCGGTTTTACCAAAGTACGATACCGCAGGGCTGTCTAAAAATGACAGCAGAAGTCACGGAATTAGCTCTCTTTGGGGTTCGATTGAATTGTATTTGACCAGTCGTGGGCAGTCAACGGTTATGACGCCTTCCCGAAAGGGTTATTGGCGCCATCATACGAGAATCACGGATCTTTATGATCTTTCTATCAAATTGCTATAACCTTACTCGAGCATGCCTCATATACTTCCGTAAATTTAAGCGGTAGATACGAATCCTCAGCTTCTGAACGTGTATGCTGACCGTTAGGTAAGAGGACTATGTGAATCAGGAATTATCGGCAAGATTCAAAACATAAAGGAATACGCAGAAGAAAAAGATTGCATGAATATCACTAGTTTGACAACTGCCCTTAAGGGGCAATCATCACCAATGTGCGATTCGAAAACAATAGCTGGGGGTGCAGATGCCATTTTTTACCAGGCAAGGCCTGCGGCCATATTATTGCCATACACAGAATCCTGGGAAAAATTTGACCAGGCAAGTTGAACGGATACCATATATACCTTGACGCAAGAGTTATTTTCCGCCCTGCAATAAGTACGCGACTCAAATACTGACCAAAATAAAAGGCATTTTTTGAAATGAAGACCTTTGTTCCCTTGCTATTTTCACGACTAACCAAGTACCACTGTTGTTAAAATTTGTCCGGTAACGGACTAGTTCTCTGTACCTAGGTCATCGATTGCACCTCTTCCACGCACCCACCTAAAATAACGCCGATTAAGACCTCTGAACTTGGGAATATTCTCATCCTGCGTATCCAAGTTACAGGGTCTTCAGAGCTTCGGTCGCATTTTTCAAATTGGGAGCGGGAACGATCAACGGAACCATCCGGAACCTAGGAAATCACCCCAATCCGAACAAAGAAGAACACCCCTAGCTGAAATCTTCCTAGCCGGTACAGCGAAGAAGCCAACTGGCCGTAACCATATTATGCATCCTCAACCGGCCTCGTTGACAGCAAAGAGTGAGGCTACTACACTCACCCATGGATTCAATTACCAAATCGTGGCTACGAAGAATTTTATAGACTCCGTTACAGTATTGAACTGTTTTCCGAATATTTTCCGGGTCGCTCTTCAGTTCTTTATTGATGTTGAACCCTCCAAAGATATTCCCATCTAAATTGATAAATTCTAATTTGGGTTCACCGAGTGACCAAAAATAACGCCCTCGAAAATTCTGATAATCCCCAAGGCTCTAATGGCTCCAGAAAACACAAACTCCACATCACAGGAGAGAACTTGGAATTCCTGGTAGTTGGATTAAACCACCGGAGCGCCCCTGTAGAAGTTAGGGAACGCTTGGCCCTCAACAAAGAGCAGTTACCAGAAGCCCTCAGGGCCATGGGCAACCACGGTATGCCCGGCGTTATCCTCTCCACATGTAACCGTTCAGAATTCTACATTTTAGATAGTCCTAGACCCGCATCCAGTGACTCTAAGACTGTCTCCTCGCATACACGTGAAACCGACACTCAAGGCGGACCCGATAGTGTCAAGCAATTCCTAGTTGAACGATTCGGCGTTTCGCTTATCGACGTTGATCGGTTTCTCTACGTGTACCGGGGCTATGACTGCATCCATCATCTGTTCCGAGTGGCCTCCAGTCTAGATTCCATGATTCTTGGAGAAGAACAGATAATCGGGCAGGTGCGTGACGCATATGAAGCCGCCACCAACGCGGGAACTGCTCAAGGTCCGTTGGCCCAACTCTTTCAGCAGGCCTTGCGTGTAGGTAGGCGGGTGCGCAGAGAGACTGGTATCAGCCGCAATGCCCTCTCAGTTAGTCGCGCCTGCGTTGAAAAGGCCAAGTCTGTCCTAGGAGACCTTTCCAGTAGTCGGGTATTGGTAGTTGGCGCGGGTGAAGCAGGCGAACTAGCAGCTGAGGTATTGAGTCTTTCCGGAGTGAGTGACATCACTGTGACCAATCGGACTTTTCAGCGAGCCAAGGAGCTCGCGGTTAGTCTCTCAGCCACGGCAATCCCCTTCGACGGGATGCCGCGAGCTTTGCAAGAATCTGACATTGTAATTGGCTGTACTGGCTCCCCAGGATATGTGTTGAAGTCAGACTTGATTGGTACCACAATGGCAGAACGGCCAGACCGCCCTCTTTTGCTTATCGACATCGCCGTCCCCAGAGATATAGACCCGGAGGCGGCCCAGCTGGATAACGTATTTTTGAACGACGTAGACGACCTGGAATCAGCGAGTCAAGCCAGTCGCGAAAAGAAAATCCAAGAAGCTGAATGGGCCGAAGAACTTGCCACGGACGAATCCCAGCAATTCCAACAATGGTACCTTGATCTTGAGGCTCTTCCTACTGTGCTTGAACTAAGGAACCGCGCTGACCAAATCCGCTCCCTGGAACTGAACAAGACTATCCGTAAGCTGAACGGCAAGCTGGATGAGGAAGAGCTGGAATCTCTAGATGCTATGACCAGAGCAATCGTGAACAAACTTCTTCACGATCCGACTATGTTTTTGAAAGAGAGAAAAGGACCTGAAGAGTTGCAGGTCGCTAGAGATATCTTCCGGCTCGGCGAGGATGGTCTGAAAAGCCCCGACTAGCGTTTCTTTCCTAGTTGTCCCGCCCGTGCCGGCCCAATTTTCCTCTTAAGTCAGCCCCGGCCAATGCGGTACCTGTCCACCCACTGCCCTCCAACCCCGAAAGCAGCTATAATAACATCTCAGTTTATATGAGATTGTTATGTCGTTAGTAGAAAAATACGCTCTCCTACCAGATGAAATTGACCGTCGCAGCATAGAAGTAGTTGAATCCAGCCTTCCTCTGCTGGAAGGGTTGACTCCCGAAGAACGTTACGTAGTCTGCCGCATAGTACGTGCAGAAGGTGATCCCGAAATCTCCAAATCAGTTGGATTTAGCCCTGGAGCAGTGGGGATTGGCGTCGCCGCCATAAACGCCAAAGCGGCCATCGTAACAGACGTGCGCATGGTGGAAGTTGGTATCTCCAAGGCTCTACTTAGTAGATGCGGTATCAAAACCTACTGCCAGATCGACACACCAAACACGGCAGAACGGGCAAAGTTGGACAGCACAACCCGTTCGGTGGCAGCCATTAGGGAACTTAAACCCCAATTGGACGGAGCCATAGCCGTGATTGGCAACGCTCCCACAGCCCTCCTTGCGCTGCTGGACATGATTAAAGAAGGACAGTCCGCTCCGGCCCTCGTAATTGGGATGCCTGTTGGATTCATCGCATGCCCTGAATCCAAGGCCGAGTTGGCCAAAGTTGATGTGCCTTATATATCCGTTTGGGAGAAAAGAGGAGGCAGTTCCGCAGCGGCAGCGACAGTTAACGCTCTATTGGGACTGGCATTGCAAGAGGTGACACCTTGAGCCAAACAACAACCAAAAAAGACCGCTGGGGAGTTATCCTACTGGGCCATGGCAGTCAACGTGGCACCAGCAAGGCGGAGTGCTCCTGCGCATGGTCAAAAGACGAATTCCCAGCATGGTGTCAAGAATGTCCAAGCACCCCAAATGGGCTGCAACAAGCCGCCACACGCCTTCAGGGAATGCTCCAGATCAACGAGTCCCAAATGGTCTTGTCTTGTTTGGAATTCCTTGAACCATTCCCTCATGAAGCAGCCAAGATGCTGAAAGACCGGGGCTACGACCAGGTGGTAATGACTCCTTTCCTGCTAGGCAATGGCAAGCACGCTACACTTGAGATGAACGAAATAGTCGAAGAAGTTCAAGACCAACTGCCCGGACTCGAATTGCACCTAGCGGACGGCCTTGGTCTGGACACGAATCTGGCGGATCTAGTAGTTCAGAGAGTCAAAGAACTGGAATCTTCTAATGAACATTCATCTGCGGATCAAGGTATCGGTCCACATGGAATCCTACTCGTTAAAGCTGGAACCAAGACAGAATATGACGACTGCATCTGGCTGGAAGAATTGGGGCAGTTGATTGAAGACCGTCTGGGGACTCAGTATGCCGTGGCTGTAGCGCAATCCCATTACGGTGACCCTACCATGGACGACGCTGCGGCCAAACTAGCTGAAAACCGGTGTGTCTCATCAATCATGTGTATCCCGTATGTTTTCTTCCCAGGAATTATCCTGCAGAGGAATATCATAGGCGGCCTAAAAGAAATAGAGGCACGCTACCCGCACATCGTCATGTCCATGACACCACCTCTGGGTGTCGACGACAAGATCATTTCCACCGCCGCAGACAGGGTCAGAAAAGTTTGGGATCAGGCAACGACATGAACTCCACAGACCCAGACTCCCATCAACCCAGACAATCTATCTCAGAAAGCGATTACAGCCGTCCTACTGTCCGCGGGAAGGGCATGCGCACCGGATACACCACCGGAGCCTGTGCCACGGCGGCCACAAAAGCTGCGGTAACAGCTCTTCTTACAGGAGCTCCGGTCGATAAAATTACTATCCATCTGCCCATGGGTGACGACGTGGAGTTCATATTGAACCGTTGTGAGTGGACAGACCGAACACCCGGAAGTGAAAAAGTATTGTGCTCAGTCATTAAGGATGGAGGGGACGATCCGGACGCGACTCACGGTGCAGAAATCTGCTCCACTGTATGGATTGGCCCGAGAATTGAAGATGGCCCTAGCACTGAACAAGGAGTGACAATAACCAGTGGCTTGGGTGTTGGAATAGTGACCTTTCCCGGTACCGGGATCACCGTAGGTCAACCTGCTGTGACCCGAGTCCCACGCCGGATGATCATTGAACATGCCTCAGAGACCGGCCAGACCCATGGACTTGGTTTTGACAAGGGAATCACCGTTGAGCTATCAGTACCCACCGGCGAAGTTGTGGCAGCTAAGACCACCAACGCCCGATTGGGAGTCATAGGTGGTATCTCCATACTTGGAAGCACCGGCGTAGTACAACCGTATTCCACAGCCGCCTGGCGTGCTAGTGTCAATCTGGCTGTGGACGTCGCCGCCACCAACAACATCGATCACATGGTATTGGCCACTGGTCTGGCTAGTGAAGCATTTACCAAGAACCACTTAGACCTTCCGGATATGGCTTACGTGGGAATCGGCATCTTCAGTGGGGCTGCGTTGAAACGTTGCGTAGCGCGCGGGTTCAAACGGGCAACTCACGTCGGCATGGTAGGTAAATTCTCCAAGATGGCCATGGGCTACTTCGTAACCCATGTGGCAGGAAACAAAGTCGACACCACATTCTTAGCTGAATTAGCCGGAAAGTGCGGCGCATCGGACGAATTGCAAAAAGAAATGGCTGCAACAACTTCCGGTCGCCACTTCGGTGAGATTGCATTGGCAAACAACCAATTGGAATTATTCACACTGATGAGCCAGATGGTCTGCGACGAAAGCCACAAACTCTTGGGCGAAGACTCCGACAAACTAATCGTCGACGCCATATGCTTCGACTTCGACGGCACTCTACTTGGATACGCATCGACTTCCCCCGACGGCATCCCAATGGTCTCCTCTTCGGGAGCGGCTTAAATTGGTAAAAAGCTCGCCAGGAGCCACCCGTACATTAGGACTGCACGATGATGCATTTGAGCAACGTCGCCCAAACAAGGGTCAAATCACCAAACGAGAAGTCCGTGCCGTCAGTCTATATTCCTTGAGGCTCCACTCAGGCAGTGTTGTATGGGATATCGGAGCTGGTACCGGTTCCATTTCTGTGGAAGCCGCATTGATTGCGAACAAGGGACAAGTTTATGCCATTGAACGTGATACCGACTCGCTGCCGCTGCTGGAAGCCAATGTCGCAAATCTAGGCTTTAATAACATCCACGTCGTGAACGGCGAAGCACCTGCTGCACTTGAATCGCTTCCCAGTCCTGACTCAGTGTTTGTCGGCGGAAGCGGCGGTATCCTCCCGAAGATACTTGAGTTCGTCTGTTCGCGCTTGAACCCCAATGGAACCATAGTCGTCAATCTCGCAGTACTGGAACGTACGTCTGAGACCTACCAATTACTAAAGAAGTTGGGTCTGGCAACAGAGATCACCCAAATCGCCTCATCACGGGGAAAAGAGATGCCCGACGGCGCAATCCGTATGGAAGCCCTCAACCCAATTTTTATCGTCAATGGTCGGCGAAGTAGCTGATTAAGAATGCCAAAAACCACTTCCCAAAACTCCAGCAATATAGGCTGCCTCTACGGGGTTGGCGTTGGCCCAGGGGATCCCGAATTACTAACCCTCAAGGCATTGAAAGCGATTCAGAGTGTGCCGGTAATTTGCGTACCCCAGGCTTCCAACATGCAAGACAGTTACGCTCTAACCATCGTCAAAGATTATTTGACGCCAGACCAGGAGATACTAAGGGCGCCTTTCCCTACCAACAACGCAGACGGAGCAGCCAAAACCTGGATTGACGCTTCAAAATTAGTTTCGTCACGTCTTGAAAAGGGACAAGATGTGGCCTTCCTTACAGAAGGCGACCCCATGCTCTTCAGTACGTTCTCATACGTACTCACCGGAGTCAAAGAGATCAATCCAGAGGCCACGGTGGTAATTATTCCTGGTATATCATCGGTGATGGCATCCGCCGCAAGCTCCGGAGAACCGCTAGTAACACATGGACAAAAACTAGCGATTTTGCCCGCGACCTACGGATTGGATGACTTGTCTGAAGCCACGTCTAACTTTGATACTGTAGTGCTGATGAAAGTCAGTCCAATCATCGTCAAGACACTGGCTGAACTTGAAGAATTAGGGCTCACCAAACAAAGCACATACGTGCGCCGTGTCACCACTGATAGAGAAAAGGTGATTAGAGACGTAACGCAAATAAAAGAAGAGGACATGGACTACTTCTCTCTCCTCATCGTGCGAGGTAACCAAGACGAATCCTAGGATATCTCATAGAAACATCACGCAGTAACGTTCTTAAGGAGAACAAAGCATGACTGATACCACTGGCAAAGTTTATATAGTTGGCGCTGGCCCCGGTGATCCGGAACTGCTGACGTTGAAAGCAAAGAGAATCATTGAATCGGCAGACGTAATCATATTTGCCGACTCTCTGGTACCTCCAGAAATCGTGGCCTTCGCCAAAGAAGGTGCTCAGGTTGTCGGAAGCAAAGAGCTAAACCTAGACGAAATTATGGATTTGGAACTCAGCTCCGTATCAGAAGGTAAGATCGTCGCCAGGGTGCAGAGTGGAGATCCGGCTATCTACGGTGCCATTCTCGAACAAATGCGTATCTTGGAAGAGAACGACGTGGATTTCGAGATTGTACCCGGCGTCAGCGCTGCATTTGCAGCCGCAGCAGTATTGAAATCTGAACTCACCGTCCCCGAAAAAGCCCAGACAATCATTATGACCCGAATGGAAGGACGAGTGGCCATGCCGGAAGGCGAGCAACTCAGGGATTTGGCATCCCATGGCTGTACAATGGTCATCTTCTTGAGCATCACCCGGATGACCAAAGTCGTCCGTGAGCTCACCTCGTCTGGATACACTGAAGACACACCGGTGGCAGTCGTATACCGGGTTGGCTGGTCTGACGAACTGGTAATCAGGGGCACTCTAAAAGACATTGCTGCCAAAGTCAGAGCGGCTAAGATAACCCTACAAGCACTAATTATCGTTGGAGATGCTGTTGACCCGGGATTGGACAAAGGAGGGGCTGTATCCCACCTTTATTCCGCCGATTACACCCACCGTTACCGGAAGGCGGCCAGTGTCAACGGAAAAGGATAAAGAGACCGACCAAACAGCGATAATTGCGCTAACCCGTAACGGTGCCAGAATGGCAAAATCGCTGGTCACATCTATGGACGGTAAGTGCACGCTGTTTGTGGATCGTCGCTTCCACCAAGAAGGAGACGGAGCCGAGGTCTTCGACCTGCCGCTCAGGCCAGTGGTAGAACGGGCATTTGCTAATTGTTCCAACTTAGTGCTATTCCTTTCAACTGGCGCCTCAATCAGACTGCTGGCCCCTCTACTGAAAAGTAAACAGACAGACCCAGCCGTAGTATGCATTGATGACGCTGGGAGCTTCTGTGTGAGCCTCATTTCCGGTCATATAGGTGGAGCTGACAAATTGGCCCAAGAAGTGGCTAAAAAACTAGGCGCAGAGCCAGTTATAACGTCTGCATCCCACGCTTCGCGCACTCTGAGCGTAGACCTGTTGGGCAGAGAGTTTGGATGGAAACTAGAGGCCGATTCCATCTCCATAACTCGTGCCAGCGCCGCTGTGATTAACGGGCTGCCGATTGGTGTCTGGCAATGCGCTGGAGAATGCAGCTGGTGGACAAATGAATCACCTCTTCCTGAAAACATCACGGTCTATCAGACACTGGACGATTTAGCTACTTCGGCCTGTACTGCGGCCTTAATCATCACAGACAAGACAGAATCCCTGGATGCTCTGCTAGCCGACAAGATCACAGTGATCTACAGACCCAAAAGCTTGGAAATTGGAATGGGCTGCCGAAAAGGCGTGCCCGTAGAAGAATTAGATTCTTTGCTGTCAAAAACTTTTCAGGAACACGGTATATCTGTTAAATGTCTGTCAGGCGTCTCGTCGGCCGATATAAAACGGGGGGAACCCGGGTTGGAACAACTGGCCGAACGTCACGGTGTACCGTTAACCTTCTACCCGGGAGATGAATTAAACAGAATATTCGAGACCAACCCTGAAGCGCTAACTTCCAAATCAGAGCGGGCCCACGGTCTAGTCGGCGTTTGGGGAGTGGCAGAACCATCTGCATTGTTGTCATCCGGCGCCAGGGATCTGGTAGTTACGCGGAAGCAAACCACCAGGGCAACAATCGCCGTAGCGCGTAAAACATTCAGCTAGCGTCACTCACGAAATAACCGGCCAACAAGCTGAAAACACCGGAGAATACAATTAAATGACCTCCCCATCCATCAGCGGAAAGATAAACCTAGTCGGCATCGGACCTGGAGACGCCCAATACCTGCCTCCAGCCGCGTCGCAAGCGATATCAGAAAGCGACGTAGTAGTCGGCTTTCGAGCTTATATCAGCCAGATACAAGGTCTGGTCACCGGCAAAGAAGTGATTTCCATGGAGCTAGGCCAAGAGTTGGAAAGAGCCGCAGCGGCAGTGGACTCCGCCTACGCCGGCAATACCGTTTCCGTGGTATCTTCCGGTGACGCTGGTATCTATGGTATGTCCGGTCCCGTCTTCAGGGTGCTAACTGACAGAGACTGGAACGGCCAATACCCAACCGTTGTAACAGTTCCCGGCGTATCAGCCATGCAAGCAGCCGCTGCGGTGCTAGGTTCTCCACTAATGCAGGATTTCTGCGCCATCAGCTTAAGCGACCTACTTACACCCTGGAATAAGATTCGAGCACGCTTAGAGGCAGCGGGACAGGGTGATTTCGTAATCTCCTTATACAACCCCCGCAGCAAGCGCCGACAGACACAGCTTCTTGAAGCGCGGGAGATTTTACTGAAGCACCGACCTGGTGACACTCCGGTTGGATTGGTCGGTGACGCATTCAGACCGGGGCAGAGGGTGAAGCTAACCACTTTACATGACCTGGAAAAAGATGTGGAATTCGTAGATATGGTAACCATCGTGGTAATTGGAAATTCCACGACTTACTTACATGGAGGAAAGGTAATCACTCCCAGGGGATACGAAGAGAAAACAAATTCAGACTAGACAGCTCTCTGTTAAACATACTTAAGAAAAACATTATGGTGGCCCGAACTAGAGGCAATGGTCATGAGTGCAAAACAGGCTAGCCCGGAGCCCTGGTAGATATTGTCCGCGCAGCAAGCTAATACTCCAGAACATCCCATTCGGTGGCGCATGCTGGCTTTCCTCTCCGTAGCCATAGTACTAAGCTTGACCGTTTGGTTCAGCACCAACGCCATCGCTCCTGCGCTGGAGACAGAAAAGGGGTTCTCCACCAGCGACATCGCGTGGCTGACAATAGCCATACAGATCGGGTTTGTCATCGGTACCATGTTGATTGCTATCACGAACGTAGCCGATGTGATTAACACCCGAAAAGTCTTTGCTGTCAGCGCCCTGTTAGCAGCGTTCTTCAACGCTGCATTAGTTTTTCTTCCAGGAGGGTTCGCCACAGCCTTAGTGCTACGGACACTTAGCGGTATATCCTTGGGAGGAGTCTACCCGCCTGGGATGAAAATCATTTCTGGATGGTTCCTTTCGGGAAGGGGTATCGCCATTGGCGTCATGGTCGGTGCGTTGACCATCGGCTCTGGTTCCCCTCACCTTATGCGATCCGTTTTCGTCGCCCAATGGGAAATCACTCTGTATCTCAGTTCATGTCTAGCGGCATTGGCGGCGGCCATCGTTTACTTCCTAGTACAAGACGGCCCGCTGGACGTTCCTGCAAGGCACTTCAAACCCGGTTATATCTTAAAAACCATCCGAATGAAATCGACCAGGTTGGTATTGTTCGGTTATTTGGGTCACATGTGGGAGCTTTATGCCATGTGGGCGTGGATACCTGCGTTCTTGGTAACAGTGTACGGTACTAAGAACCTCATTGGAGACTCGTTGAACCTGGCCAGTATAGTGACGTTCTTGGTCTTCATCTCTGGCGCCATTGGCTGCGTGGCGGCAGGTATATTCGCGGAAAAGTTTGGCCGTACTTCAGTAACTAGTTGGGCGATGACCATTAGCGGTGGTACCGCCTTATTTATCGGCTTTTTGCCAATGGAATGGAATCTAGTAATTGCCATAGCCGCGATGATTTGGGGGGCGTCGGTGGTGGCGGATTCAGCCCAGTTCTCCACAGCTTTGACCGAATTATCCGATGATGACTACAGGGGAACCGCACTAGCATTTCAGACAGGTATCGGATTCTTGCTGACCATAGCTCCCATCAAGTTCCTACCGGTTGTGGCAGACTCCATTGGTTGGGGTCCGGCGTTTGCGATGCTTGCGATAGGTCCAATCTTGGGGATTGCTGCAATGCTTCGACTAAGGGTTATGCCTGAGGCCGTTGCTATGGCACTAGGACGGCGTTAATCCTGCTGAGCAACCCTGAAATTAAAGGTGACAGTTCGCGTGACGGTGCCGTCGAAATCTTTCTCCGGCCCATATTCTTCGGCCGTGAACCTAAGTTCCATACCCAGCCCTCGCATGTCGTTAGCCAGGGCTTCCACTCTACGAAGAACTTCGTTCACATCTTGATCAAGTTCTGATAGATCATCTTTCGCCATTGGTATCAAGCACCTAACAAAGGCGCCCCCTCTTACAAAACGAGGGGACACCACATTTAAAATTCAGCAACGGACAAGGATATACTATCTAGTAATAGACAGCGCTTCCGGACCCGCCACCTGCCATAATGACCTCTCCAGTCACAGCCCAAGATTTGTCTGAAGCCAAATAGGCAGTCAAGTATCCAATCTCCGACGCATCAACCATGCGATTAATGTGGTTGCCACGAGGTGATCCGTCAGCAAAATCCAGAGCCTCCGCCTCTTCGGGAGTTACGCCCAATGCCTTACCTCGAGCCTCGAGCAAGCTTACTGTGCGTTCGGTCCGAGTTGTCCCTGGGTGAATACAGTTGACAGTGATCCCGAACTTCCCCATCTGGACGGCAAGGGTCTTGGTTAAATGAACGAGCGAGACGTTTCTGGCTCCGCCGCTCAGGTTACCAGCGTTCCTAGCGTTGCCGCCGCTAATGTTGATAATCCGACCCCAGGGTTGTTCCTTCAAATACGGGAGCGCTGCCCTAGCACAACGCAAAGCACCTACATATTTAGTGTCGAAATCGCTGAGCAATTCATTTTCGTCTAGGGCATCGATTGGCCCAACTGCTGAGGGAGAACCGCCTGGCAGCGACGCGCTGTTAACCAAGATATCCAGTCCTCCCAGTTGTTTCACAGCTCCAGCCATGACACTATCGACCTGGTCCCGGTTTGTGACGTCGAGGGCCATCGGTATTATCCGACGCCCGGTGATGTCTTCAATCTCTTTCGCTGCTTCGTCCAAAGCCGACTGTGTCCTAGATGCAATAACCACATCACAACCTTCTTTGGCTAGTTCTATGGCGATTGCCTTACCGATTCCGCGGCTGCCTCCGCCAACAAATGCACGCTTATCTTTCAGTCCAAAATCCATTTGAAGTCTCCTCTAATTCAGTCATTCGGATGTCTGACACACTGTATCGGGGCTAATTCTTGGCGCATTTTACACAACGCCCGATTCTCCGGCAATGCAACCCTGCAGTGAGTGAATCACGACAATTCTGTATCCGAGTCCATACCCAAAACAATTGCTATCAATGTTTCAATATAAGTTGATGCTGGTATAGATAATTGGTCTGGTAATCGCGGTACTGAGTGGCCCTGATTACTTTTAAAAGAGTGTTATCAGTTTTGGCAACGAACCCAATCATACGCCACCACTGAGTCCATGTTCACCGAAGACGAAATTCATCTTGAAAACCAATGGGATACTGAATTAGCAGCCGGGTTTTTCTACATCAACCACTAACAAAAGAGATCAACTATGGATATACAACCATCTAATAGAGGTGTTAATTCCGGAGCCAACGTGAGATCAGGGTTCTGGCTAAACCTATCCCCAAAATGAGTCCGATATTAAAGGTCAGTCTTCTGAAACAGGTCCCGATCGGCTGACAACCCATGCATTGGCGCCAGGCCTCGCCTTGATTAAAGCCAATATAGAAAAAACAGGCAGGGCCATCATCGCCACAATGCCCACAGTATAAGTGCCAGTCAAATCATGGAATATTGCGAGAGGAAGCGGGCCAATAGCAGATGCACAGAAGTTTATGGTCATAGCCGAACCTTGCACCCGGCCCAGACCATGGCGTCCATAATAATGGGCCCAAATCACCCCTTGCACAATATGGTGAGCGCCGCCGGCTACACCCATAATCAGCACATAGACTACAGCCATAAACGCTGAATCTATGGCCACAACAAATACCAACGCCACAAACAGGGTTACCATCGAGAAGCTGTAAAGAGCCTTGGGACCGATGTGGTCAACCGCAAAACCAGCCAGCAACGAACTGACCGCGGATGAAGCCGAGAAAATTATGAATACTCCGGCAGCCAAAGTTGCGCTCAGGCCCTTCTCTTCGAATAACGATGTCTGGTGAAAGACTAACGCCGTCGACACTAACCCTGGCGTGCCCAAAGACAACGCCAATAACCAGAAGCTCAAAGAACTGAACACCCTGGTCTCCCGTAGAATGCCTTCCGTAGCCTGACGAGTCTCAGACGCCGGTGGTTCAACTGCCCCGTCAGGGAACAGGCCCATATCTTCAGGCCTGTTCCTGACAACCAACAAGGTTACCGGGATAATCAAGACGATAGCGACCAATCCGATAACAGCATAGGCCTCTCTCCACCCAATGTTAACTATCAAGAAACGGGCAAACGGTGGAAATATGGCGCTTGAAAGCACCGCTCCCAGTCCCATGACGGCGATAGCCCTACCTCTCTGAGAAACGAACCAAGTATTCACCAACAAAATAGAGTTAATATTCAATGACCCTTGCCCTAGCGCACGTAAACCGGCAAAGGCTATATAGAACAAAACGATGTTGGTAGCGGTAGCCATCCCAAAGCAAGCAGCACCAAATCCCAGTCCTACGGCCACCAACATGACCCTCGGCCCATAACGATCAGCAAGCCGGCTGACGATACCCACCAGAACCGCGCTCATCCCTGTGCTAGCCATGTATAGCACTGAGATGCCTGGCCGTGACAACCCTGTATCTTCGATTATTGAATCGATGAATATGGAGAATACATAGGATTGACCAGGTCCACTGCTGAACACAACCAATCCTGACGCAACAACTATGAACCAGCCGTAAAAGAATCGCTGGTCACTTCCTCGAGAGTTTTCAGCGGGGGTCGTTATAATCGATTCCTGAGCTAGCCGATTTCTGACGCGTCATTATTATCCTAGAAGGATAACTATACGTAATGATTAATGGTACGACAGATAGCCGTTGCGTGTTTCCTGATAAGTGAACCTAGGCTATAGTGTTTGCTGCGCCGCAGTTCGTTGCACGAACCGCTAACGTGAATGGAATAAGAATCAGACACAGAATGGGAGAAACTTAATGGCCGCCAAGAAAGGAACCGGACTGCTGATGGTTTGGTGTGACGTTCTCGAAGAACAAGAAGACGAGTTTAACCGCTGGTACAACAGTGAGCACATCGCCGAGATTCTCAATGTGCCTGGAGTAATCGACGCCGCGAGATATGAGGCCGTAGTAAATGGACCCAAACACTTGGCTTGTTACGAACTGGAGAGCCCAGCCGCAGTCTTGGGGGACGGCTTCACCAAACGCACAAAGTCAAAATGGAGCGAGACCATGGGACCGACTTTGATCGGAACTAACTTCTTCAATCCTCTCTACGAAATGATCTATCCATATGAACTGACAGACGAAGTCGCGAACAGCAGCATGGCACCGGCCTTACATGTTGGTCGTATGAATATCCCCGCAGATAGGGCCACCGAATGGAACGAGTGGTACGATTCGGTCTTCGTACCCAACTTCGAGAAAGTACCCGGTATAATTAGGGGCCGACGATATAAGACAGTCCGAGGTGAGGACCCCATATATTCAGTCGTCTACGAACTAGAAAATGAGATGGCATCTCGATCTCCGGAGTGGGAAGCGCAGATTACAGCCGACCCAAGGAATGCTGAAATGATGGGTCTAATAACCCACGGGTACGGATCTCCAAGCATCTACAAGAAGACTTTTGAACTTTAGCCAAAAATAACCAGATGGAGCAACCGATGCCCAATCACATCGTAAACATCGGGAATGTTGAACTGATATCTCTGAACGACAACCTGCCCCTCAGATCCCCGTTCGTTGCTTTTCCTCACACCACCATCGAACAATGGAATGAATATCCAGAACTAATGGCTGACCATGAAAATGGGAAACACCGGTGGGGTTCGTTGGCCATCCGGTCTTCTGGCAGGTTAATTGTCGTCGACACCGGTATGCAGGGCGAGGGCTGCTACCTGTTGGAAGACATGGAAAAGAAGGGGGTCGACCGCGTTGAGGTTGACACTGTGGTCTTCACACACATCCACCCAGACCACGTCGGCTGGAACTTCACTAACGGTCAACCCAATTTCCCCAACGCCCGGTTCCTGGTACCCCAGAAAGACTGGGACTACTGGACCCGTCCAGATGTCATCAACACCGTAGAGTATGTCGTGCCTCAAGTTCTGCCTTTACGAGATTTGGGCGTAATGGACTTGATAGACGGCGAGTTTTCCATAACACCCGAGCTCACCACTTATCCAACCCCAGGCCACACACCCGGCCATAATTCCATCAAGGTGGTTTCCCAAGGAGAACACGCATTCATCCTGGGCGACGTTGCACATAGTCCGGCACAAGCCCATTACACAGATTGGAATCCAGAGTTCGACATCATCCCTGACGATGCTAAAGCCACTCGCCATAAAGTATTGGACATGCTGGAATCGGAGGGCACACTGGTCTCTGCTGGACATTTCCCAGACCCAGGTTTCGGACGTTTCGTTCGAGGCGAAGAGCGCCGTTACTGGCAAGGACTCTAAGCTGTATATGAAACCCGAACAGTTAAAAGACGACGCACCCGGTACACTGATGTTTCCACAGTTCGAATCCGAACTGTACCTAGGAGCAGCCCGGGAGGTCTGTGGGCTTACCCCAGATCAGCTTGATTTCGAATCAGATAAATGGGGATGGAGCGGGTGGAGCATCCGGCGTCAGTTGAGCCATATGGCCTCTGGGAATTTTCGATGGTTCTGGCAGCGCTGGGGACTGTCTATGTACCCAGGCGGTGCGCCAGCAAATGTGCCAACATCGGAAGAAACGAAAGTATTAGCCCAATCCAAATTTGACCGAAGATTGGATGAAAACCTTTACTGGGACATCAAAAGTATCTTGAGAGAATTGAAACGGGGGCTCACCCTTGGCCAAGCCATCCTTTCCAAAGAAACCGTGGGTTCAATGAGAACCAAGGAATTTGAATTCTCCGACGAAGGAAAGTGGCCTTGGTTTTACAACATCCACGGCACCGGGTTAAGACGCGATATCGAGACACCCACTAAAATCTGGTTCAACCTTGAGACCATATTCCGTCATCGTTATTACGAACACATCACTCATCTCTACAACATCCAGCGAATCAAACAAGCCCTAGGTTTGGACACCCACGTAAATATCCCGATCGAGGGTTACATGGCACTCCCTGGCTGGGACTTGAGTACGCCTAACCAATAGTCAAATAGCAGGACAGAAAGAACATGACCAAAGCAAAATTCGTTCCTTTCGACAGTGTAGAACATCAAAAAAAGCGCCCAGGAGTATTGCTAACAAGCCTGGTTGATGAAAACACTGGGGCTACAAAGATAGCCAGTGGAGTGGCCGAATTCGAAGTAGGGTCATCAGCACCCATGCACTACCATAACGCAGAGGAATCAGTGATAGTCATTGAGGGAGAAGGTCTGATAATGATTAACGGGGAAGAGCACATAGTTAAACCCAATGACGCTGCGTTCATATCCCCCGGCGCGCACCATAGCATCGCCAATCACGGGAGCCAGCCTTTCAAAATAAGCTGGACCTATGCGAGTATTTACTGGTCAACTACGTCGGTAGACTGACTCTAATCCAGAGATCTGATACTAGCAAACCTGATCAGAAATAACATACTTACCGCCAGGGCAGTTCCACCGCCTATCGCCATGGCGATATCGATACCAACCAGCAAACCTACTCCGCCAGTGAGAGCTGCGAACAGCGGAATCAGCCCGCTTTCATAATGCCAGACGCTGGTTACACGGCCACGCAGACTATCAGGCACCAACGTCTGAATCAAAGTCTGGTTTGCCACTATGAAATGGGTCTGGAAAAAGCCCATGATCAGCATGATTGAGATAGACAGCCAGATCCACTGGGACAGACCCAATATCAGAATAACCGAAGACCCGGATACCAGCGATATCAAAGTAACGAGTCCCTTTTTAGTAAAGAACCCGAAAGATGAGATCACGATCGTCGCCGTCAGGCCTCCTGCCCCCATCACAACCACCATCGCAGTGCTAACTCCAGCTCCGCTGCCTAACGCTTCTTGGGTATAGGCAGGAAGAAATAGCAAAAGTGGCATAAATATCCCAGTACGAACGAAATTCATCAACATCAACCGCAATAGGTTAGCGTTGGTGACGATGAATCCCATACCTTCCTTGAAATCCTCGACCACGGAAGTCCTTCTTCTCTTAGATTCTTCACGGAACGGCATCTTCATAGGTATCAACAACACGATCATGCCGGCGTAAAGACCAGCCTCAACAAATAGGTTCCACTGAAAATCAACGGTCTCTATAAGTACCCCGCTAATACCGGCACCAACTAACCTCATAGACGTAACCGCCATCGCGTTTAGAGCCAGAGCATTACCCAGGTCATCTTTGGGTACGGTATTTGCGACCAGAGCTTGCCGCAACGGTTGAACAAAGGCAAAGCCAATCCCTGATATCAACATATAGCCGTAGACGTGCCAGATGGTGTCGACCTTATCCAAGGCCACCATAATACCGAAAACGACGGCCGACGCGACCATGACGAGTTGAACCACCATCACCATTTTTCGGCGATCATAACGGTCAGCCAAAACGCCACCCCAAGGTCCAAGAATCAAGACCGGCAGAGCCCGAACAGCTACAGTCAATATGGAATGGAGAGCTGAGCCGCTGATGTCCAAAGCCAGCCAACCGATAGTGACGAATTGAAGCCACTGGGCACAATTGGCAAAGAGATTCCCTGTCCATAAATAACGATAGTCGACGTTCTCTTGGATGGAAGAGAATGTCCTGACCCGACTACGTGGTGGCCGAATAGCCGGATTTGTAGGAGGGTTAACAGGAGATTGCGGAGAGTGTGGACTCAAGCTGTTATAAATTTGGCTCCCGAAAAGCAATAAGGCAGAGTCAATCGTAGGCCCACAGATAGGTTGTAGCAAGGCTTTCCCGTATGCCAATGTGAAAGAGTACTACCACTGAGGTACGTTTTTCGTTAAACTAGCCGCTGCTGAAAAACAAATCGGCCACGCTGGTAAAAATATGAAATTCGGTCTATTTCAATCGGTACAACTTCCCAACCCGAATGAACAGGTCAAATACTACAAAGAAGCCTTGGCCCAAGTGCGCCACGCGGAAAGATTAGGATTCGAATCCGTCTGGGTTACTGAGCACCATTTCTCACGACACGGCATCGTATCCGCTACATTGTCCCTGTTGGCCTACCTTGCAGGAGTTACCGAGAATATACGCCTGGGCACAGGCGTAACAGTTCTGCCTTTTCATAACCCAATCGAGCTGGCCGAACAGGCTGCCACCGTGGATCTGCTCAGTGACGGACGATTGGACTTTGGCGTAGGTCGAGGTTTCCAATGGGGCGAGTTCCACAAATTGAACATCCCCATGGAGGAATCGAGCCGTCGATTTGAAGAGATCATGGACGTTCTGAGCAAAGCCTGGACGTCTGACAAACCATTCGACCACAACGGTGAGTTTTGGCAGTTCTACGACATGACGGTTCACCCAAAGCCCGTGCAGTTACCCCATCCGCCTATCTTTGTGGCAGCGTCGAGCGAAAACAGCGTGCACCGAGTGGCGCGCAACGACTGGAACCTATTAATCGGACAGGGTGAATCGTTCGATCAAGTGGCCAACCAAGTCGAATTCTATAAAATGGCACTCGACAAAGCTGGACACGACTACAGTGAAGATCGGGTAGTATTGGCTAGGCCGATGTACACGGCGCCGAACCTATCCCAGTCAAGGGACGACACAGAATTACCATTCATGTGGTTCAAGCAGACTGGCCAGGAAGTAGGAGCCCCACCCGATAACGAAGTCGAGCTCCTACCAGATGAATACCAGGAATACAGGAGAAGATTCGCCAAGAGTGTGACCTTTGACTACAACGCTATGTATGAAAATGTGGCCCTGTTCGGTACTCCCGACGACATTACCACCAAAATCAAGGAACTGCAGAGTTCTGGAGTGGAAAAGATTATCTTCTTCATCAATTTTGGCGGCATCAAACACCAGAAAGTACTCGATTCCCTAGACCTATTTGCCAAAGAAGTCATGCCCAATTTCTCAGACTAGTAGCGTTGGATGCTATTTCCTGACCATCGAACGCCCATAACATCTCTTTTATATTTCCATTTTTGAAACTGAATTACCTGGCATTGGTCACATATAGAATCATCCGGCAGATTCCTCTGCCATTCCTCTGGCAATCATGTAGAAGAAATCTCGATCAAATATTAGTCTCGGAAATTGACGAACTGCAGAGGCTGACTGTTCTTCATATCTTTAATGAAGGAAATAGCTGCCTGGAGGTCGTCCCGCTTCTTTCCAGTGACCCGTAGTTCGTTGCCCTGGATTGCCAGTTGGACCTTCATTTTAGCGGCCTTCACATCCTTAACGATCTTACGCCCTAGGTCACTGTCAATCCCTTGCTTTATGTCCACAATCTCGCGAAGACTGCTACCAGCAGCGTTTTGCGGGTCTTTGAAATCCAACGCTCCCAACTCAACTTTCCGCATTGCCAGGTACTTCTTAAGTAACTCTTCAACTTGAGTCATCTTCATACTGTCGTCGGCAGTCAGAGTCAACTGGTCGTTAGAACGGACGATTGCACATTTGGTATTGGCCAAGTCGAATCGCTGGCTGATCTCACGCTCAACTCCGTTCAGTGCGTTATCAACTTCAGCTAAATCAGTCTTAGAAACCACATCAAAAGAAGGCATGTCAAAGAGCTCCTAAAAATCACAAGTCAATCAGATATTCTGTCCATGATACAACAGACAGGCGAGTTGAGATTATCCCGACTCGGGTAAAACAGCGAATGCCTTATTGAGCCGGTGCAGTCCAGATGCTACAATCATCTGAGCTAAACAGACTCTCGTAGCCTTGGCTATTAGCTTCTTTTTGAACGTTCCCCGATAGCTCAGCGGTAGAGCGGTCGGCTGTTAACCGATAGGTCGTAGGTTCGAATCCTACTCGGGGAGCCATTTCACCTCTTATTCACTGCCACTTCTTTCTTCCTCTCATTTCGTCTTTCACACTTAGCACCAATTGTTAAAATCCCGACGACGTCAATTTCAAATTCAACACTGCCTGGCTGAGTCGTAGGCATGCGTTTTAACCTAAGGTTTAACCTATCATTTATGCACAGAACTGGCCACGCCCGAGTTATACAATAAACGCCACCAAAGAAAAAATGAAAACAGCTAAATCTCGTCTACCAGACCCGCACTCCAACGCACGATTAAAAACTTTCTAAATAAATTCAATGAGATTACATGAGATTGAGCAACCCGGACGAAACCTGTCTACCAACAACTACTTGGTTCCTCTATTCTGAAGTACAAGAAAAACCGCTGGGCCGAATTTACCTTATGAGCATTCCAAAGGTTAAGGATCAAGTTGAAGGAGGCCAAGGAAACCAATTTGGTGAGATTGTTAGGGCTGAAGAGTTGCGAGCTACCTGTGCAATACGCCGTTTCAAGGTGATACTACGACTGCATTCTTAGATTCAAATTTTTAACGAGAATGATTTATCTATGAAGATTACTGACGTTAAAGCGGTCTTCCCCGACTACAAACACGTGGTTCCGTCCTGGCGCACTAATTTCTGGCAAATTGTCGTCCGTGTCGAATCGAACGTCGGTGTAGTTGGGTTCGGCTACGGCGGAGGCGGCATCGCTAGCGTTGAGATTATCAACAGACATCTCAAGGAGTACGTTGTCGGACAAGAGGTAAACTCTGTCACCGACATCGCCATGATTTGGGATATGCTCTATAACGCCTCGATGCCCTACGGCCGGAAAGGTTTAGCAATCATGGCATTGAGCGGAGTCGACCTAGCGCTTTTCGACTTGCTAGGCAAGGCCGAATCCAAGCCGGTCTATGACCTTATCGGCGGAGCCAAACGGGAAAAAGTCTTTTCTTACGCTACCGGTGCCAACTCCGAGCTCTATCATAAATTGGGCTATAAAGCCCACAAGTTCCCTCACCGTTGGAGCGGATCGGAGGCTGACTACGATACCGCAGTTGAGACTGCTGACAAAACCAGGGATATGTTCGGACCAGACGGCATGTTAATGATCGACACCTACATGTCCTGGGACAAGCCGGTTACTATAGAAATGGCTAAACGACTTTCTCAATTTAGGATCTATTGGTACGAGGATGTATTGAACCCAGACGATCTCGTGGGACAAGCAGAGCTTAGAAGCCTGATCGGGGACACAATTTTGGCCGGTGGAGAACACGAATTCACGCACTACGGATTTGATAACATCGCGAAAACTGAGGCCCTGGGTATCTGGCAACCGGACATCACATGGTGCGGTGGACTGACCGCTGGGATACGTATAGTGGAACTGGCAAACAAACATGGCATCCCAGTGAGCCCCCACCGAGGAGGAGAAGTCTGGGGATTGCATCTATTGGTTGCTACCGATTGCGCCGACCTGGCAGAATTCCACTCCGACCACATCGAAGAAAAACGTGACATGCTCTGGCTAAATGAACCAACCCCTAACAACGGTTATATCTCGCCAAATGACAACCCGGGGTTCGGCGTCGCTTTAAACGAAGCCATGCTCTAGACTCGCCGATACACTTAACTGACCGCCCTAGGAATTCTATCCGCTAACACCATCAGTAACTTTTCCAAGTCTTACAAGAATATGCATATAAATCGAAAATCCGAATGAAAAGGGTTTTTCATATCGACAATTTTGGCTGTCCCTTGGGTGGAATCCGCTACGAGAAGCGTCGCTGATAAGTCTGGAGATTCCATAGATCCAAACGAGTCAAACCATTCGTAACAGTAAACGGAGTGCAAGGAATTTCAGATAATCCTCCTAACAGATTTCACGGCAAAAAAGAGCCTTACCACGAAGCCACTCGTGTCAGGGCCGTCGTCAGGCCCCCGCCAAGACCCTGAATAACTCTGGCAAACATTTCGGCAAAAAGAAAAGGAAACCCTTCTCACTTGTGAAGGGTTTCCTTTTGCACCTTCTATAGATTCTGGAAATAAACTGAATATAACTGATTTATTACCCAGAAGCAGGAAGGCCTGACCCTACGGTGACCGTCAAATGTTTGGCTTTCTTAGACTCGGCCAACGGAAGAGTGATGGTCAGAATACCATTCTCGTACCGAGGGTCGACATTTTCCGTGTCTACATGTTCGGACAACCGAATCGATCTTTGGAATGACCCAGTTCTACGCTCACGCACCACATGTTCTCGGTCCTCACCCTCATTTTCCGTCTCAGTTTCGGCCTTTATTGTCAATACTCCACCCTCGATAGTGATGTCGATATCTGTCGGATTCACTCCAGGTAAACTGGCTTTTATGGTTACATCACCACCGTCTCTAAAAATATCCAAAGGGACGGACCAGTCGCTCTTATCTGTTATGCCCGCATCAATCTCAGAGAACAATTGTGGGAATCCAACTAAATGGCGATTAGCCAGACCATGTGCCCGCCTGATCTCGTATAAAGGATCCCAACGTGTCAATACCATTTTTTTAACTCCTGATGGAAATCTTGGGGTTTGGACTAATTGTCCCAACTCCTATATAACAACAATAAGTTTAAATAGTTGAGTGGTTTTTGTCAACTTTCATAATAAATAATTATAGAACTCATGCTATCCAAATTAACTTTTCATTGATTATCAACTACAACTAACCTATAATGAAGATAATTGGGAAATAGACAGAACTTATAAAATACGGTTGGATTAATGGCTGATTATTACAGCATGTTGGGTGTATCACGAGGAGCCACGGAAAAAGAGATTCGAAGTGCCTTTAGGAAACTTGCACGCAAACATCATCCAGACGTTAACGATAACGACCCAGCCTCTGAAGAGAAATTCAAACAAATCAATGAGGCCTACACAGTCCTATCCGATACTGATTCACGTCGCAAATACGACCGCTACGGTGATGACTGGAAACGTGCAGATCAATTCAATCGGGGTGGCGGAGGATTCTCCCATTTCGACATGGGAGGAATGGGTGGTGGCCGCAGAAGCATCTTTGATCAATTCTTCGGCGGCATGGGCGGGCAGGAAGTCCGTCCTCCAGCTCCGGCGGAATACAAAGTTGAAGTATCACTGGAAGAAGCTTTCACAGGTGCAGCCCGAAGGCTCCAAATGCAAGATCAACGAAGGTTAGAAGTCAAGATACCACCAGGAGTAGACAATGGATCTAAAGTCCATATCGCCGCTGAAAGCACGCATGGCGGAGCGTTCTACCTGGTGATAACGGTTAAAGACCACGCCAAGTTCAGACGCCAAGGGAAAGACCTCTATGTGGAAGTGGAAGCGCCGCTTGAAGACGCTATATTAGGCGGCGAGATGACAGTTCCGACCTTGACGGGGAAACTCGCGTTAATTATCCCCCAGGGAACGCAAAACGGACGCCGGTTCCGGCTCGCCGGACAGGGTATGCCAACCCTTAGTCTCCCAGCAAACCAGGCGAAAAGTAACGTTAATCAGCGTGGTGATCTCTTTGCAACTTTAAAAGTAAAACTGCCCACCGAATTTACGGAACAAGAGTTGAACCTGTTCAAGAAACTAAGAGACCTACGTTCAAAGTCCAACAGACTGTCAGATGAGATCGACGCAGACAGAAATGCAGCGAATGACGAGACGGGTAAAGAATAAGCATGAGCACTGATAATAAATTTCAAGATGAACCTTGCTTCGTAATCAGCGTGGCCGCCCGCATAGTGGGAGTTCACGCGCAAACCCTCCGCCATTACGAACGCGTAGGCCTGATCTGGCCATCCAGAACTGGAGGTCGGCAGCGTCTTTATTCTATGGCTGATATCGACCGTTTGCGTCGCCTCAAAACGCTGACTGAAGATATGGGACTGAACTTGGCCGGAGCTGAAGTAGCCCTCAAACTAATGAACCGTATCGAAGAACTCGAAGGGGAAGTCAAACAATTAACTGAGGCCGTAAAGATTCTAAGAAATCAGATGCAATCGCCATCAGAAGGTACCCGTGGCGGCCGCCCCCCGCGACCCACCTCGTCACCTCAAACCGGCAGATAAGCAAACACATCCATATAATCGGATGTGAGGAGAGTCCATTATGGTTTTAAGACCAGACCAATTCACAGAACAAGCCCAAGAAGTACTGCACAACTCTCAGGATTTAGTGCGACGTTATAGTCATAGCCAATGGGACGTGGAACACATCCTGCTGGCACTTCTGCAGTTGGAACACGGTATCCCAGAAAACATCCTAACGAAAATCGGAGTCCAAGTTGATTCGATGAAGGCTCAACTAGACCGAACATTGGAATCTGCACCAAAAGTTGCACACAATGCCACACAAATCTACGCTACACCGCGCGCATCCCGCCTCTTGGAGGACGCCAAGAATGAAGCTGATCGACTTAAGGACGACTTCATAGGCGCCGAACATCTATTAATCGCCGCTGTGATGGAATCCCAAGGCGACACTATGGATCTCTTTAAGGAATACGGAGTAGACCAGGAAAAAGTGTACCAGGTGTTGGCAGATATTAGGGGAAACCACCGGGTTGACGATCCCCGGGCAGAGAGTCATTACCAGTCATTGGACAGATATAGTATCGACCTCACTCATCTGGCTCGCCAAGGAAAACTGGACCCAGTGATTGGTCGAGACGAAGAGATTCGCCAAGTGATGCAGACGCTAACCAGGCGTAAGAAGAATAATCCGGTAATAATCGGCGAAGCTGGTGTCGGCAAAACCGCTATCGTGGAAGGCCTCGCCTCCCGAATCGTCGCCGGGGACGTGGCCGATTCCCTTAAAGGACGCCGAGTCCTCGCCCTCGACATGGGAGCGTTGGTTGCCGGATCCAAATTCCGAGGCGAGTTTGAAGAACGATTAAAATCAATAGTCGACGAAGTGAAACAAGCTCACCGCGAGGTGATTCTATTCCTAGATGAAATTCATACCATGGTCGGTGCAGGGGCAGCGGAGGGGGGTATAGATGCCAGCAACCTACTGAAACCCGCCCTGGCCAGGGGTGAACTGCAATGCATAGGTGCAACTACCCTGGACGAATACCGCAAGTACATCGAAAAAGACACCGCCTTAGAACGCCGGTTCCAACCCGTACTCTTAGATGAACCTACAATAGAGGAAACGGTGGAAATCCTTCACATTCTACGTCCAAGGTATGAGGCCCACCACAAGGTGGACATTGACGACTCAGCTTTGGTTGCAGCAGCTAGACTCAGTGACCGCTACGTCACCGGGCGCCATTTGCCGGATAAGGCAGTAGACTTCATCGACGAGGCGGCCAGTAAACTTCGTATCGACGTTGAGAGTCTACCTGCCGATATCAAGAACATGGAAACACGGATCGCCGAACTACTGGACCAAGAAGACGCCGCAGCTCAACGTACGGAATACGAACGCGCAGCCGAGATTCGGGTGGAGCGATTACGATTGGAGGATGAATACGAGTCAGAGAGAGGCCAATTGCAAAATAATCGCCGCGACGACATGGTGGTGAATGAGCTGGATATCGCTGAACTCGTATCTAAATGGACCGGAATCCCCACTGGGCGCCTTTTGGAAGGTGAAAGTGAAAGACTGATACACATGGAAGAGTACCTACACGAGCGGCTAATCGGCCAGGAACAAGCAGTAGTCGCCGTGTCCGAAGCAATCAGAAGGTCACGCTCTGGTCTGAGCGACCCCAAGCGGCCCATCGGGAGCTTTATATTCCTCGGCCCGACCGGTGTCGGTAAAACGGAATTAGCAAAGTCACTGGCCCAGTTCATGTTTGACGACGAATCGAACATGGTCCGCATCGACATGTCCGAGTACATGGAGAAACACTCTGTATCGCGGCTAATAGGTGCCCCACCTGGGTACGTGGGCTATGACGAAGGCGGACAACTCACAGAGGCAGTACGCCTACGACCTTACCGAGTAGTACTACTCGACGAGATTGAAAAAGCGCACCCGGACGTGTTCAACGTCCTCTTACAAGTGTTGGAGGACGGAAGGCTAACCGACGGCCACGGAAGAACTGTTGATTTCAGAAACACTGTCATCATAATGACCAGTAACCTGGGCACGTCCGGTATACGGAGACAAGCCTTTGGCTTCCGTACCGAAGACCAATCTGGTCAGGACGAAGACAAAAAACTATTAGAGTCAGTCAATGCAGCACTCAAAGATACCTTCCGACCAGAATTCTTAAACCGGATCGATGAGACCATCATCTTCCATCCGCTGACCCAAGAGCAGATAATACGGGTGGTGTCTCTTATGCTCAAGGGTGTTCAGGATCGACTAGAAGAACGGGGTATCACCTTCGCGCTCACAGCCGATGCCAGCCTATGGTTAGGTCGTGAGGGGTACGACACTCTCTACGGAGCCAGACCTCTGCGCCGAGCCGTTACCCGTTTCCTGGAAAACCCATTATCTAAAGGAATCCTATCCGGGGACTTTACATCAGGTGACCATATACTGGTGGATTCCGCGGAGGATAACTTGGTTTTGAGCAAGGTTAACGACAAAAAGCCCAACATTCAACAAAACGAAGCGGACGGAGCAGTAACGTTGGCTAACTAGTCCGACAGTTTTTGTTCAGACCAAGAATAGCTGCAACGAAAGGATGTAATCTTACGCTCCGAACACAAATAACGTGCTACACAAATGTGCCTCCCACTAATTCCCGAATTCAGTCATCGGCCAAATATGGAACCATCTTACGTTTTTAGCATGTCTTTGGCCGAATTACTAGGAAGATATTCCGTCCTGAGGGGGCACTCCGTATCTTGATACGGTTCATGGTGTGGACAGCCAGTATTAAAGCCGGACCCGGTCGTGGCCTACTCCAAAATATCATCCGCGCAGGAATCCTTGCTGTTGTTATCGGGTCCATCATCACAGCACTGTTGCTGCGCGAAGAATTTGGTGCCTCTCACGTAGGTTACGCCGCGGTAGCCCTGAGTGCTTTGGTTGCCAGCGCCGGTATTGTCATCCCAGTTCCCGCACTAGCGACCGCCTGTACCACCGCAATTTTCTTGAACCCTTTTCTGGTTGGAATAATTGCCGGAAGCTTTGAAACGGTCGGTGAACTAAGCGGTTACTACCTTGGCTATGTTGGGCGTGATGCTTTGGCCAAAAGCCGGTTCTATCAACGTATGGAACGATGGATGCGGCGACGTGGTTGGTTGTTACTCTTCTTCGTATCACTAGTACCGAACCCGGTCTTTGACCTCGCAGGCATCGCTGCTGGAACCCTTCGATACCCCATTGGCAGGTTCTTAGCGGTGGTCTGGGTCGGGAAGGTCGTTAAATTCTTGATTTTCGCCTACGCCTGCACGGTCGGAGCAAATTGGCTAACCGGAGTATTTGGGATAAGTGATTAAAGCCCAAACATAGCCATCTTAGGCACGAAAAGTGGCGATTCTCAGCGTAGAAGTGTATTCTTACCTCGCCCCGAACCATTATTGTCCGCCTCAAGCGGTCTCAGTCTGATTTGCACACTTGGCCGGGGTTCCAACTAGCCCTTCTGGTGGAAAGCCCAAGCTAACCATTTTTATTTGTTGGAGGAACAGTTTGATTCGCCCCTTAGATGGAAAGAGCCCCCGCATACACCCGTCTTCATTTGTCAGCGAAGCCGCCTATATAGTTGGCGATGTGACAATCGGTGAAGGAACCAGCGTCTGGCCCGGAGCAGTGATCAGAGCCGACTACGGCGACATCATAATCGGCAAAAATTGCTCCATTCAAGACAACGCCGTCCTCCATACTGACGACCACCTAGAACTCGGCGATAACGTGCTCATGACACATGGCGCAGTGGTTCACGGGGGAAAGGTTGGTAGCAACGTGTTGATTGGGGTCAACGCTGTCCTTCTAGAGGACACCGACGTCGAAGACCATGTCTTCATCGGCGCCGGAGCGATCGTGCGTGGAAAGGTACCATCCCATTCCCTGGTCATCGGTGTCCCAGGACAAATTCGGCCATTGTCCGAAAAACAGGCAGAACGTCTGCAGAATCCCACCGCAAGATATGTTGAAAACGGTAAACGTTTCAGCGCCCAGGGTCTGGGATTGGACACATCTGCATACCATGCCGGAAGCTAGGTTATATGACTACAGAATCAAATAGTTCTTCCCTACCATTGGCAGGGATACGAATCGTAGACGTTACCCACATCGTTGCAGGTCCTTTCGCGTCCATGATCCTAGGAGATATGGGGGCGGAAGTCATCAAAATCGAACGCCCCGGCGTTGGTGAACGCGGCCGCAGCAATGGCCCTTTTATTGACGGGTCATACGGTGGTCGAGTCAGCGCTCGCTACCTGGGTTTGAACAGAAACAAAAAGAGCGTGACATTGGATCTGCGCGACCCCCGCTGCAAGGCGGCATTCGAGCGAATAGTCAAAGAATCAGACGTCCTTCTAGACAACTGGGGCCCGGGAGCTCTACAACGGCTTGGTTTGGGATATGACGTATTGAAAGGACTCAACCCCAAATTGGTTTACGTCAGTATTACCGGCTACGGCGATCCTGAAGGCCCAGCGCCTGGGCCGTACTCAGATTGGCCAGCTAACAATCCCTGCGTACAGGGGATGGGCGGCTGGATGACAGTCACCGGTGAACCCGGGGGTGGCCCACAGATGGTCGGCGATAACGTTGGCGACTCAGTCCCCGGGGTCTGGTCAGCCCTTGGCGTTATGATGGCATTGGAAAAACGACACCGCACAGGCGAAGGCTCATTTGTCGACATGGCCATGTACGATTGCATGGCCACCCACCTAACTAGTACAGTGCCCTTTTACCAGGCCACCGGCATTATCTCCGGTCGTGAGCGTAATAATATGTTAAGCGCTCAATTGGCCCTCAAAGCCAAGGACGGGTACGTAGTCTTGGCCGGCGCTGGCGGCCCTGAAAAATGGAAGGTCCTGTGGCGGTTCATGGATCGCGAAGACTTGATTGAAGACGCTCGATACCTGGGAGTAGGTGTCAGCGGTGACTTTTATATGAATCATTTTGTTCCTGAACTAGAAGCTTGGACCTCACAACGGACCAAAGAGGAGGTAACTAACCAACTAACAAGCATAGGCTATTCAATGGGCATAGTTCAGGACCAAAAGGATCTAGACGAATGCCCCCACCTGGCAGCCCGAGGCATGTTCGTGAATGGAGGAAACAACCTTGGAGGCATCTTTCGAACGGTTAATACTCCCATCAAATTTGCCGACGGCCCTGGTAACCCAAACATCGAACCACCGCTGCTTGGCGCGAATAACGAAGAAATTCTCCAATCCATCGGCGGAGTCGGCCAGGAAGAACTGGAGAAGATGCAGTCCGATGGAGTTATCTAAAATATTCAAATTAGCACTCTCATGAAGATAGCAATCATGGGAGCAGGTGGCATCGGCGGATGTTACGGTGCGTTGCTGGCCGCGGCTGGATCTGACGTTACTCTGATTGCCAGGGGTGCGCACCTGGCTGCCATCCAACAGAACGGACTAAAGCTTATCGAAAAGGATAGCGAATTCACAGCTAAGGTGGACGCTACCGACAGCCCATCCAAAGTTGGCCCGGTAGACCTGGTCATATTTTCGGTAAAAACATATCAGAATGCGATTGCAATCCCGTTTATCAAGCCGATGGTGGGTAAGCACAGCGCCATCTTGACGATTCAAAACGGTGTTGAAAGCGCTGAAGAGATCGGCAACGAGTATGGAGTAGGAAGAGTCCTTCCTGGTTCGGCTTACGTTATATCCAATATTGAAGCTCCGGGCGTTGTAAGGCAGCGGTCATTCCCAGCCCGTGTCGCATTCGGTGAGCCCGACGGCAACGCAACCCAACGAGCCATCGACGTTCAAAAAGAAATGTCCCAAGCTGGCATCACAACCGAACTTTCTGATGACATCGTCCGGGCTCTCTGGTCAAAGGCAATGTACAATTCACCGGCCAACGGACTGGCCAGTGCTGCCCGGTTAGCGCCTAAAGACCTGGTAGAAACCCCGGAAGGCCCGACATTGTTCAAATCTGCTATCAAAGAGGTAGCAGCTGTTGCATCCGCATCAGGTGTCAATATAGGAGACAACGATATACAGCGAGCATTTGACCTGATCGCGAATCGACCGATGGGAGCCAAAGGATCGATGCAAGCAGACCTTGAAGCAGGACGGCCCTTGGAACTGGAAGCAATGGTCGGGTTTGTCGGTCGCATTGGTCGCCAGCTAAATGTTCCAACACCGATATTCGACGTTCTATATACGGTTCTGTTGCCTCATGTAAACGGTCATCTGGAGAACAACTAATAATATGCAGACGCCTAACCACAGACGCCAAGACCGTCGGGAAAACCGATGAAAATAGCGATTATGGGTGCCGGTGGTGCCGGTGGCTGTCTCGGTGGTTTATTGGCCAAAGCCGACAACCATGTTTCGCTGATCGCCCGTGATGAACACCTTGAAGCCATACGCGCCAATGGACTGAAGTTGGTCCGCGCCGACAGCGAGTTCGTCGTTCGAGTGGATGCCACTGATGACCCCGCTGAGATTGGCCCGGTTGACTTAGTTCTATATACCGTCAAGACTTTTCATAACCGACATGTTATAAGCACTCTTAAACCTTTAATGGGATACGAAACCTCGGTCATTACTCTACAAAATGGGGTTGAAAGTCACGAATTACTCGGCACGATATTGGGCCCAAGCAACATCCTCCCTGGAGCCTACTGGGCGTCGTCGCACATTCAATCGCCTGGCGTCATCGTGGAGGATGTCCCGGCCCGCGTCTCCTTTGGCGAATTAGACGACACCGGAAGCCTTCGCGCCTTGGATATACGGGCTGTATTCAGGGGTGCCGGTATCGATACGGAGCTATACCTTGACCCACTGCAGCTACTCTGGCAAAAGTTCATCGTACTCAGCTCTCTCTCCAGCGTCACCAGTGCAGCACGAACTCGGCCTAAAGAGCTGTTCGCCTTTCACGGCGCCCGCAAAATGTTCTGTGACGCAATGGAGGAGGCATTAGCTGTCGGGCTTGCCAAAGGGGTCAACCTTTCCGACAACTTGGCTCACGAGTGTATGGAATGGATTGACAGCCTGCCTGCATTTCAGGTTTCCATGCACGGTGACTTCGAGGCTGGTAGACCTACCGAATTGGACTCTCTATCTGGTGCTGTAATCCGGTTGGGCAAACAGGTTGGTGTTAAAACACCCGTCCATGAACTCCTCTATTCTGTACTCTTGCCACATAAAGATGGACGAGCCTCCTAGAACTTATTCCAGACCCGCCTATTTATCCCATGAGGCCACACTATCAGATTC
>JAKUNL010000049.1 GCA_022451925.1 Dehalococcoidia bacterium | reverse complement strand
TGGTGAAGGCGGGCCGAGCCCTTCGAGGTTCAAGCATGTAGTCAAGGTTGGTGACGAGTTGCGCCGGCTGACTCCTGTGGAATTAGAGAGACTGAATGGGTTCCCAGACGACTGGACTGCAGGACTCTCGGATAATAAAAGAGCTTTCTTGATGGGTAACGCCTTAGTAGTGGATGTGGTCGCACGCATAGCCGCGGTTCTGCGTAGCGAGTGGGACTAAGTTCGGTTGCTTTGAGGTGCAAAGTCGAATCGTGCCTGGATGAATGTTAAAGAAACTAGGATCAGCAGAGTATCCCAGAGATAGTAAGGAGCCAAACCCATGACCACCAAAAAGGCATATCGGTATGACCCCTCCGATCTGTACTCGGTGAAAGTGCATGACCAAGAATACCTCAACGTCGACGGCGTAACCCGACAGGTCCGGATCTACCAACCTGAAGGATCCGGGCCTTTCCCGATGCTTTTAAGTATCCATGGCGGTGCTTGGACCGACAAGGACCACACCGATTACGAATCCACCAGCAATCCGTTAGCCGCGACCGGTATGGTTGTGGCTGCCATAAGCCAACGGGTAGGCGAAGGGTTCCCTTATCCGCTGCAGCTACAGGATATCCACTACGGCGTCCGATGGCTCAAAGCCCACGCCTACGAGTTTAACGGTGACCCAGATTCTGTCGGTGGTATCGGTTACTCTAGCGGTGGACATACTTTGCCTCTAACCGCTATGCGTATCGACGATCCCAGGTATTCGGCCCTTCATCTTGAAGGCTCGTCATCAGCAGACGCCAGATTGGCATGGGTGATCTCATGCTGGCCGGTCATCGAACCATACTTCAGGTACGAGATCGCTAAGGAGAAAGGCAACACAGAATTGATGGAGAAGCATCACATGTTCTTCCAAGGCGACGAAGCGATGCATGAATCCACTCCTTTGAACGTCATCCAACGAGGCGAGAAGCTGACATTATCTCCGGTGTTGGTCCTACATGGTACAGCCGACGATGTGATGCCGATCGAAGCGTCCGAGAGGTTCGTATCGGCTTACAACGGTGCAGGTGGCGACGCCAAACTGGTTCCGTTCCAGGGAAAGGGCCATGGCTGGGCCAGAGAGGCAGGGCTAGAGGTAGACGAGTTCGTGAAGACAGTCACGGAATTCATCGCCAAACAGCTTGATTAAAGACTTCAAGCTTCTTCTGGCGGAAAACCTCCTAGCGCCTCAATGTTTGAGGTGACGCTAGTCGGATGCGAGGTGCCCAGGGACACAAAAAGCCCACTCAAACGAGTGGGCTTTTCATCTTTGTCACAGGGCAAAAAAAGAGCGCCTTCAGAACATTTTCTGAAAACGCTCCGCTATTTTAGCATGCGGGAAGTTGTTATGTCAAGGGTTTGTGCCTAGATTGAGAAAGTACCCTTATGGATCCAGCTATTAGGATGCAGTGACAACCGCGTCCGGGAAACTAGTTATCAGACAGGCCCAGTCAGGACGTGGTCAATCACATATTGACCTAGGCTTCGGTTCTCTGTGAAATTAGCGATTTCGAGGCCCGGGCCGTAGGCGATCACAGGGACGTCCAGTTCGTAGGTCGACCCGTGACTGCGTAGTCTATTGGGGAAATCTACTTCAGATGGGTCTCCGAATACGATGTCGTGGGCGCCGAGCACCATGATATCTCCGATGCGCTCCGGCATCAGGTTAAAACGCCTGGCGGCCTCCTCCCGGGATAACGCCTCTTCCACGCCTTCTACGTTCCGGAGCACTTCAAGCGCAGACTCGGGATTGTCAGAACGGCCATCTAAGTGGATATAGATACAACCGCCAAGGTTGGAATGGTGGACCGTGTATTGGTCTTTGATTATCGGTATTGCTCTTGCCTGTATCCCGGCCCGGGCCAGGCTGTCCGGTAGGTGGAGCATCCGGGATTTCGATGACATCCCATGGTCTGCGGTGATCAGAAATTGGGCATCCGGGAAATCGTCTACCAACATCCCGATGCCCTCGTCTAATAGGGCGATGTGACGGGCCGATTCCGGTTCGTCCGGTGCGTAGGAATGCATGGCATAGTCGGTGGTTGTTAGGTAAACCAGGTCGAAATCTTGCTGTGACAGAATGAACCGACCAGCGTCCAGCACCCACCGGTTCACCTCCAGAGAATAGATCTCCGGTGGTGTGCCAACCCCGTCCACCACCCAGCCGGGCGGCTGCTCTGAGGAGACGCTCACGGTCGTTCCGGTACTCAGGAGACGGCGCAGTTTGTCCTTGGCAGTTACCAGTAGTGAGCGCATACCCAGGCCATCGGCCCGCTGGAACATGGTCTCTGATTTGATGTATTCCGCTGATTCCATGTAGTGCTCGCTGTCTCGGTCCCGGTCAAGCCAGTAATTGGAGGTGATACCGTGGTTCTCGGGGTAACTACCGGTGACCAAAGATACGTTGTTCACGTTGGTGACCGACGGCATCAGGCCCCGCACATTAGACCGGGATCCTGCTTTGGCAAGTTCCTCCAACCTGGGCGCAGGGCATATGCTCAGGTACTCAGGGTCGAGACCATCGATCATGATCACTATGGTGGTTTTCATAGGCGTGACACCTGATCTCCTATTGAGTCGGTTGTGGTGAGAATTCTACTACTAAACACCCTGATCTATCGGATCGGCCTTTGATTCGACAAGTCTCGGTGGTGTGGCAAACAAGATTATCACACCAGCTGACGACGCTACGCCAGCGAACACTAGTAACGGCATCAGATACGAGCCAGTGGCATCGAACATGAACCCAGCTAACACTGGTCCGACGGCTTGTCCTCCGATCTGCGCTGACATCGCGAAGCCTCGTATCCTCCCTAGATGATTCCGGCCGTAGTAGTCTGCCCAAGTCAGCCTCATCAAAAATTGCAGGCCACCTACGCCTAACCCAACGCTCGCGGATGCTATCAAACTGGTGACCACAGATGCGCTTGCGGAAGTGGCAATCGCTGACGCGGCCACAACGAACGCCGCGGTAGACAGTAGGAACCGAACGGGGACGCGTCTGGCTAAGGCAGCCCAGATGAGGGAGCAGATTATCTGTGAGAAGGCAAATGTGCTGGCGGTTAATGCCGCCGTAGTACCTGTCAGACCTTGGTTGATGTAATGGGCTACTTGGTGCAGGCTGACTCCGGCCTGCACCATGAATCCCGCCGCGGAGAAGACTGCGAGAAGCCAGAAAGCCCTGGTGCGAAACGCTTGGCTGACGGTGAAGTTCGTTTCGGTGATTTCCAGTGGTGCAGGCACCTCGCCAACTGGTTCACTACTTTTGCTTTCAGTTGTTTCATCGGGTAATGGGTCTGGTTCTAACCCCATATCTTCCGGGCGTCTTGAGATGAATAGGAACGGAGGGATCACTCCTAGGGCAAATGTGAAAAGGCCGAGGACAAGCCAAGTAGTCCGCCAGTCCCACCCTGTGATCATGAACTGGGCTGCCAGAGGCATGATAGTGAGTCCTGCCCCCTTGGCGAAGCTATCGGCAGCAAGTCCCAAGGGGCGTCGCCGGATAAACCAATTGCTGATCGTTGTGGGAACTCCTAGCTCTAGAGGCCCCGAGAAGATCATTCGCCCAGGGACATATAGGGAAAAAAACGCTGCTGGGCTGCCTACTAATGACAAACCAACGGCCAAGATTCCTGTTAGTAATGAGGAGATAGACAGTAGGAGCCCAGAACCATGCTGGTCGATCCATTTTCCTACCAAGGGCGAAATGAATACAGCACATAATCCTCCTAGGCTGACCGCACTAGAAAATAGCCCGCGAGACCATCCCAGTTCCTGCGTCATCGGCACCACAAATACGGATAAAGTAGCCACCGCCATGATCGTTCGCGAAGATAGACTGACCGCAACCGTGCTAGCGACAATGACCCACCCATAGTAAAACGGTAATGAATTCGCGAAATTGTTGCGCCATTGGTTTGCGTTCAACTGGAGATCAACTCCATAATTTCCCGCGAATGATCATGCATCAACATGAAGCTCCATTGATGAAGTCAGGGAGTATGCCAATACCATACTTCATCTGGATTCGAAACTCTAATAAGAACATCATCTTCCCATTGACGACCCCAGGTATTCGGCGCTGCATCTGAAAGACTCGACACTCGTTGAAGCCAGGTTGGCCTGGGTAATCTCATGCTGGCCGGTTATCGAGCCACACTTCAGGTACGAGATCGCCAGGTAGAAGGGCAACGTCGTAGGGGTTTGTATCCGCTTAAAATGGGGCAGGTGGCAACGGGCAATCAATCCTATTTCAGGGAAAGGGCCATGGCTGGGCTAGGGAGGCGGGTCCGGAGGTGGACGAGTTCGTGAACGTAGTTACGGAATCCATCGTCAAACAGATTAATTAAAGACTTCAAACTACTTATCATTGATAAGCACTGAGTACTTCAAAAGTTGAAGTGCCTCGATTTGGATGTCAGGTGCTCAGTAACAAAAAGCCCACTCAAACGAGTGGGCTTTTTCATCTTTGTCATAGGGCAAAAAAAGAGCGCCTTCAGAACATTTTCTGAAAACGCTCCGCTATTTTAGCATGCGGGAAGTTGTTATGTCAAGGGTTTGTGCCTAGATTGAGAAGATACCCTCAAGTATTGGTATATTTCAGCGTTTGGTGGTCTTATCGTATGGACATCTATTTCCTCTGAATGAAGGAATCACCAGGCATATTTTTATGTATCCACAGCGATTTGCATGTATCGATGGTATATTTATATCTTCAAATTCTCCACTCTAATATATTTTACAAATTATTACGTCAAAATTGGGGAGATAAAGATTGAGATACGCTGGCAAACCAATCAAAAGGTTTGAGGATGCTAGGTTAATCACTGGAAATGGTGTTTACATCGATGACGTAAGAATACCGGATATGCTCTACGCTGTTGTGGTTCGCAGTGACCATGCCCACGCTCTCATTCGCTCAATAAGTACTAACCATGCACGCGAGTCACAAGGGGTAGTGGATGTTATCACTGGGGTGGACCTGGTAGGTGTGTTGCCGAACATACCCATCAGGGCAATGGGAGACCGGTCAGTGGACGAATTCAATCCTCCGGAACATCCGGTCTTGGCCCAAGACAAGGTCTGCTACGTTGGCCAACCGGTGGCTGTCGTTGTGGCAGAAAACCCATACTTGGCGAGAGACGGTGCAGAGTTGGTTGAGGTGGATTACCAACCCCTTGCTCCGGTGATCGACCCGGAGCTGGCAGTAGATCCGGATACGTCGATAATTCACCAGAACTTAGGGACTAATATGGCGATCCGGTCGGTCCAGCAAGGCGGCGATATTGATCAAGCCTTCACCCAAGCTCATCATATTGTCCGCCAACGATACCAGATACCCAGACTCGCACCATCCCCTCTGGAACCTAGAGGCGTGGTTGCTGATTATGATCCCCTAACAGACCTGATGACTGTATGGGATTCCACCCAAGCCCCCCATCAGGTTCAACGGTACCTGGCCCAATCTCTTAACAGATCAGTGGAAACCATTCGCGTTGTGGCCCCAGACGTGGGCGGTAGCTTTGGAATAAAGGACTGCCTATTCTCGGAAGATATCTTGATGCCTTTTCTTTCTTTGCGGTTGCAGAGACCCGTCAAATGGATAGAAGGGCGTCAGGATAACCTGCTGACCTACCACGGCAGAGGCATGCGTTTGGATGTGGAAGCAGCAGTTAAAAGTGATGGCAGGCTACTAGGGATTCGGGCAAATATCCTTGCAGACATGGGCGCTTATTTCTATTTCACGGCCCCTTTTCCTCTGTTCAACGCCGCACGTCGGATAACGGGCCCTTACGACATTCCCGCTGTGAGGGCAGATATCCTCGGAGTCATCACTAACAAGACCCCGGTCGCCGCCTATAGAGGTACCGGAAGCCCGGAGGCCGCTTTCAGTATCGAACGGACTATGGACCTGATCGCACAGGACCTAAACCTAGATCCCGTTGCCGTAAGACGCATTAACTACATACCCAAAACATCGTTCCCGTACCGATCTTGCACTGGGAACGTGTACGATTCTGGCGACTATGATCAAGTCTTAGATCGTGCCTTGGAACTATCGGAATATTACGATATGCAAGAGAGAAAGCGTCATAGAAAACCGCACGAGCCTCTCTTGGGTATTGGATTGGCGACGTTCATAAAATCCTCCGGAGCAGGTGGGGAGCACCGCACTGAAAATGCGGAGGTGAAGATTGATGAGTCAGGTCGCGTCGACGTTTACACTGGTGTGTCTCCCCACGGTCAAGGCACAGAGACGACCTTTGCCCAGATCACTGCAGATATGCTTGGGGTGGAACCACAGGACGTCCGAGTGCTCCACAGTGACAGTTCCATATTCCCCCATGGAATAGGGACCAGCGCTAGTAGAGGCGTTATCATCGGTGGGTCGGCTGTTCAGCAAGCATTACAAGCCGCACGTGACAAATTATCACTCTTGGCGTGCCACAAGTTGGCTTGTTCCACCCAAGATCTCGCTTTCCAAGGAGGAAAGGTCTTTGATCGCCACCATCCTGACCGAGCGATCGGTCTTGTTCAGCTAGCAACAATAGCCCATGATCTGGATTCTTTGCCGTCGGGTATGGAGCCGGGGTTGGATTTCCTAACTGAGTACACACTGCCCCAGACTCCTGTGTCATTTGGCGCTCATGTCGTTGTCGTTGAGGTGCATCCAGAGACATTCGCAATCAAGATTCTTCGCTATGTAGGCGTGCATGACTGTGGTCAAATCGTGAATCCAATGATTGTGGAAGGCCAGATTCATGGTGGGATTGCCCAAGGAATAGGGCAGGCCTTGATCGAACAGATAATCTACAACGAAGACGGCCAGTCGCTTACGGCTAGTTTTCTAGATTACGCGATTCCTCGGGCCATACATATCCCAGACCTGATACTAGATACTGTCGATACCATTTCACCGACCAACCCGTTGGGAGCCAAGGGTATCGGCTCCGTTTCAACCGTGCCTTCTCCGCCAGCGATAGCTAATGCAGTAATGAACGCAATCTCCTCTACAGGCATTCGGCATATCGACGCTCCTTATACTCAAGAGACTCTTTGGCGTAGTGTCACAAAGGCCATAACACCAGACTGCAGTTAGGTATATGACGATAGTGTCGGTAAAATCCGCTTCTAATTCCCCGAGTTAACAGGCTCAGAAAAAGCGCCGGTATGAATAGCAACGGACTTCAAATCCGTTATGCCTCGTGACGAGCGGGGTAGGTGGGTTCGACTCCCTCGCACTCCCGCCAGATACAAATTAGGCACGAAATCACCTGATTTCAGCCAAAGAGAAAGCCTCCAACCATTAAAGTTGGAGGCTTCTTTTTTTGGAAAAACAGCCAAACGTTGACCAATCGTTGACCAAAGGGTTCTAGACTTTAAAAATCATCGAATCCTGTTCAGACCACTTGTCGGACAACTCTCCAAAGAGAACATTTACCATCTTTCTTTTTCTCAAAAGTCATCACTATGCCATTGTTGTTCGGGTTGTTAGCATCATGGCAGATGACGGCTACATCATCGTTCTCAAACAACACTTCTAAATTATCTATGCTTGTCGGGCTACCACCAGCAGCAGTCCAGTCCAATGCCTCTTGTTTATTCATATTTCTTGTCTTACCAACGAACTGAAAATCGTCGGTCAACAAGTCTGCAAGTTTACTGGAATCCTTGTTGGCAAATCCTTCCTTCCATGTATTGAACAATTCAGAAACTGAAGCCATAGCGTCCTCCAATGCCAAATTGATTGGGGTCGGGGGTATATTAGCCAGGTGTGTGGTGCTTGTCTAATCATCGAACAGCGGCAATGTGGTGGTAGTGGGCTTGGCTGTGTTCTTGGGGACGCCACCGGAACGGGCTATCGGTTTCT
>JAKUNL010000048.1 GCA_022451925.1 Dehalococcoidia bacterium | reverse complement strand
GGATGGCACCAGGTGTGATTTTGGGTGGCCAATTCGGGTTTTTACTTGCCTCTTGGCGAATATTGTGGCGCTCTTCGAGATCTTCATAACCCCAGACATGAATGATCTGGTTGAGGGGGCCAAATTCTGTATGCCAGAACGCTGCGAGAGGAGAAAGTTTTTCTCGGTGGGGCAAGGCTTCTGCAAAAGCTTCTTCTGCTTGAGGCACTGCACCAGGTCTTAAATCGTATGTTCGAACTTCGTAGATCAATGGGACGAACCTCCAATAACAGTGGAATAAGTTGACCAGTCACGGCTAGACAGTTCACTTTGGGCGATTATATTCGATTTGCTCGGTAAATTAATTCCCACGCACTACCCAAAAATCATCGGCTTGCTTGTCGAATTTGCCATGCCCCAACCTATCGTCGAGCCACACCCAGGATTTATTCAACCACCGCCACTTAAAGTTCCTTATGAAGAAGCGAGGTACCGCATATATTTTTAGAGGAGGCTTGGTCCATGCGCACCTTCGGACGCAGGTACTACAGGTGCTCCCGACACGGTTCTGGAAGGTCATGCACTTCTTGGCGTCTACCTTCCAGGTAAACACTCCCGACGCATTGCTCTCATCCAAGGCCTCGAAACTGCGGTTGCCTGTTGTGATTGCTTGCGTACCGCACTTTGGGACACATTTCAAACATGCGTTGCAGAATTCAGTGATGCCCGAGTCTATCGCGCCTAAGGCTTCAAGCGGAAGGTCGGTGAATATCTTGGAGATGCGACAGCGTGCACCCACCTTAGGGTTGATCAACAGGCCATGTCTCCCTACCTGGCCGAGGCCTGCATCAACCGCCAGTGGGATGCTTAAGGCAGTGTCATTTGCTGCAGGGATTGCGTTGTACCCCAGTCCTCGTATGAACTCGGCCAGCATCCATAGAGTTGGCGCCATTCGGGCATATGCCAGAGTACTGAGACCCTCAGTGAGCAGGGTCGGTGCATGATCCGTACCATCCACATCCTTACCCCATTCATGCAGCAACACCACGACGTTGGTCATCTCTTTCGGGATAACCCGTGTACCATCCTCAAGCCGAATAGGATGCTTGTACTGTTCGTAACCAGGTTCATCTGAGAACTTGATTGGGTAGTCTTTTTTCGTCTCCGAATCGAAGTAATGGGAGTACACCCAGCGGCGGTCCAATTCGGCAAAACCAACTTGGTCCGCTCCGAACAAATGAGCGGCCTTACGCACAATTTGGGAGGCTTCTTTAGGGGAAGTATCCGGTCGTCCTGTCGGCGAGGGCTCCACCTTGGATTGCCATGCAGTAGCTGGAGCGTCCGCCTGATTCTTTGAAAAGTCCATAAGAGATAGTAAGGAGTCTGCTGCGGAATCTAGACTCCATGCAGTAGCCTCAAAGCCGGCGCGTCCCTTGTCCGTAAGTTGCCGTTGCTTGACCTTTAGTTTGTCTCGTTCAGCCTTGGCTTGGGCCTCCCACACCATCTGTGAGCCCATATGATCTCTTTGATTGAAACGCACGTACGATTCTTGCACTTGGTACATTTCAGCAGCCGTGACACGGCCGTTTGTATCTGAATCCCCTTGCGACTGGGGTTTGGCCTTCCGACGCAACTTGATGTTCATGTTATGGAAACTCCTACCAGTAACAGATTGCCACCTATTTGGAATGATGGGCTTTTAGTGGACTTGGAACTCCTTAGCGAACCAAGTCTGATTTTATGGTGTGGCCTAGAACCCGAAAAACGGTTCTTCAGTATCAAATAAGCAGTTTGTCTTGTGGTTTTCGCCGGTCGTTCGAATTTGCTCGAAAAGCTGCTGATATTATGACATGGATTTACAATGCCTCAGTAGTAATGCTTGGTGTAGGGATGATGGCAATCGGAGCAGCCGGTTTTGCCGGACTAGAGCCAATGGGCCGTGGCTAAATAAGTCCTCCTTCCCCTATGCGTACTGCCCGGCGCAAAATCCGGAGGACCAGGCCCACTGGAAGTTATAGCCGCCCAGAGGCCCGGTAACGTCCACCGCTTCCCCGGTAAAGAACAGGCCGGGTGCCTTCACCGACTCCATCGTCTTGGACGAGAGGCCGGCGGTGTCCACGCCGCCCAACGCCACCTCCGCCTTGCGGTAACCTTCCGTACCCGATGGCGTTATGGTCCAGGCCTTCAGCGCCGACGCTATGGAGTCCAGTGAGTTGTCCGGCAGCCTGTTTATGGGCTGGTTGTTGAGGGCCGTCCCGCCCATTGGGGTCTCGCACATCGCCCTCACGAAGTTCCGGGGGAGCAAAGACGAAAGGACCGTCGCCAGTTCCGCTTTGGGCCTGGCCAGCCGTTGTTCTTTTAAATGTGAAGCTAGGTCAAAGCCAGGTAGTAGGTCCACCCGCACAGGCTCGCCATCATTCCAATGTGAGGAGATCTGGAGTATGGCAGGGCCGCTCATGCCCCTCCGGGTGAACAGCAGGTTCTCTTCAAAGCGGACGCCGTTGCAGGACGCTAGGCAGGGTATGGATAATCCGGAAAGCTCTCGGCAGAATTCCAAATCTGGCCCCTTGAAGGTAAAGGGGACCAGGCCGGGTTGCCCAGGGGTGACCTTCAGGCCGAATTTCTCGGCGACTTCGTGGGTGAAACGGGTCGCCCCCATCTGGGGAATCGACTGGCCCCCGGTGGCCATGACCAGTGAGTTGGCGTTTACTGTTCCCAGGGAGGTCTCGATGGAGAACCGATTATTCTGCCCGCCGTTTTGTTTTATCTCCGTGACTTCGCACCCCAGCCGTATGGTTACCCCGGCCCGATCGCATTCCGTCATCAACAGGTGAACAATCTCCTGGGAGGAACCGTTGCAGAAGAGTTGCCCCAACTTCTTCTCGTGATAGGGGATGCGGTGCTTTTCCACCAGGTCGATGAAGTCTTGCGGCGTGTACCGAGTCATGGCGGAGATGCAGAAGAAGGGATTTTCAGACTGATAGTCTTCGGGAACGGCCCACCGGTTGGTGAAGTTGCACCGGCCGCCCCCAGATATCAAGATCTTCTTGCCTACCCGGTCGGCGTGCTCCAAGATGAGGACCCGGCGTCCTCGCTTTCCGGCCTCGGCGGCACACATCAAGCCGGCGGCTCCGGCGCCAACTATGACCACGTCGTAGCGCTCCACTCCGCGCCGGTTCCCAGGTGGCTGGGACCGTGCGGCCCTAGGGCGGCGCAGGGCTGCTGATGGGCGCTTGGGCATTCAAACCTCTAGGGCATCGGCGGGATAGCGTCACGGGATAGTGTGTGATTAAGGAGAAGGCGAGCTCAACCCAGCTTTTTATTTCTGCCAGATTGGCCTGGCCGCCATGATATAACAAGCGCTAGCGCGGCGTCCCACTGGACCAATGAATATCAGGTTGATTTTATTTTCCGACAAGGTTGTCCTTTGTTTGTAGTTTTGGACCCATAGAACCCCAATTTGGGTTTGACTTCATTCAGCCATTAATTACTAGGCTATGGCTGAAACAATATGGATAGATCTATCATAACCAACATAGTCTCCCTCTTGATGTTCCTTGGAGATAGCCAGTAAATCCTCGTATATTCTCTCTCTAATTTCATCATCCGCTTCTGCATCTATCATGATTCTTTGCGCGCACCCAATCTCCATATTCAATTTTGCGTCTTCTTTTGGAGAGATTTTTGCTCGTGAGTGAATCATGAGTGTCTTAATAGACAAGTTTGAAAACCCAGAATCGTTCAATATGGATTTAACGTACTCTTTATCTATAAACGCTTCTCCTCCGGTTGCGGGCCCTAAATCATTATCGGTTTTACCGGTATGCTTCAGGGCTGTACGGCGCAAGAGATCAGTTAATTCTCCTTCTTTGGGCGGAGCCCAGCAGGTAAAGGTTAGGAAGGCTCCTTCGTTTAGACCGCCATGTATATTTGAGAACGCTTGGATTGGATCTCCGAAAAACATCACTCCCATCCGCGACATAGCACCATCGAAAGTGTTCGGCTTAAATTCGTAAGTCTGTGCATCGCCTAAGACAAAATCTACATTACTGATACCTTTAGCTTTTTGTTTTGCGAAAGTTATTATTGAATCGGAGATATCGATCCCTGTTACCGACGCAGTAGGACTGATTAGTTTCCCAAGACGAACGGTCGTCGACCCTGCCCCGCATCCGATATCCAGAAATCTGCGTCCTTTGGGTGTACCTATACTTTCGAATAGGGCATCAGAGACAGGTTTAAGTTTTTCATCCATTAATGAATCGTTTTTAATCCATGACTGACGCATGTTATTTTCTGGTTTATTAATCATCCTACAGCTCCACTGCATTTCGATTGTTATAAACTCCCGGTTTTTAAAGAGCTCATGATTGGGCACTCTAATACCTAGGGCCATCAGTTTTAGGCATGCCCATGCTCTTTTTTATTGTCAAAAGAGTCACGGGCATAAAAATGGTCACTGTTTATTAGTCAATGCCCCTTATAGAGAATCGGTTTATTGAATGTTGACTGGACTTACGACACTCGTCCAACGACCTAACATTGGAGCCATAAGATCACGCAATTTTTCTGCATCATCAGTTTCAACAACCATGTAGTGGAAATGCTCTGGCTGGCACCCGCCACCAATCACGTATTCTATTCCAAGTTCCTTGCACCGTTCAGGCCATTTTGGGTTAGGGGGGAATTTCCCAGGGTTTCCAAGACCACACATATCAGGTGTGTGATGTGACGAAATATGGAACCGCATGTCGACCTCCGATCTAGAAATGGTTTAGGCCGTGGGGACTATAAGGCAGGTCGTGCCAACCGTCTAGTCCGATTCCTTCCGTCGGAGGCCCCAGATAAACTCAAGGCCGCTTAAGCGGCCTTTTTCTTGCTCATTTAGAAAGTCACGATGTAGTATCGCGTAATCAATCAGCCGCCAGGGGACATCTGAAATGCCAGAGGACTTTGCGGGCAAGGATCTGTCCGGATTTGACCTGATAGGGGCGGACTTGACCGGTGCAAATTTGACGGGTGTTTTTTGGATCTGACTTTACTGGTGTGATTCTAGAATAGCCGGCCCGTCACCGGAGGCCTTAGACAAACTTAATATTGTGGTTTACCTATTGGGCATTTTAGCCACAAATAGGTAATAAAAAAGGCCCCGGCAAACATGCCGGGGCCTTTTTTATTTGGTCGAACCAGCGATGTAGAATCAGAGAACGTGGTACAGAATGAGGTGGTCTCGTAACACGTCTGCCGCAAAGTCGTTTTCAACATCGCGCCAGACCGAGTGGATGTGGTTTGCTCCGTCCTGGCGGTTGTCAAATTCAACCACGAAGTCGCCGCCGTGAATGCGGTAATAGTGGGCCTCGTCCTTGGAGACCGGCCCGGCCCAGGCCAGATACAGATGGTCTAGGCCATCTTCTTTCAGTGCGGCCAGCTTCTGTTCGGCAAGTTCAGTCGGCACTTGATTAACGTATTCCGCAATCAGGGCCAGAAACAGCTCCTGCTGCACCCCGTTCATCTTGGATGCCGGCAGGCCCTCGTAGGCCGGCAATGAGGCCTTGGAAGCATTGAAGGTGACGATGTCGGCTGGGGCGGCGTCATAGATGACCGACTCTGCGATCTGTTCTTTGTCCAAAGATGCCATCAGGTTAAAGGCCAAGTCTTCCCGGTCTCCCAAGATCCGCAGCCCGTTCTTCGGTCCCTTCCGCACCTCGGCGGGGTTGGCGCCAAAGAAAAAGGGTGTCATGCTGATTACCCGGTCACCCCAGATGCTGAAATGGATGGAGACATGATGGCCTTCGACCCGATAGGCCCAGGGGTCCTTACCGCCGGGTTCGCCGAAGACGGTGAAATAATAGAGTTCGGTGTCCCGAACGAAGGTCGTGATGCCCTGTTCCTTTTCCAAGGGACCTAGGACATTTTCGTGTTCTATTATGCGCTTAGCTTGTTCGTAGGACTTATCGGTAAGGCCACTGGCCAATACCGCCATCGCTAATTCGCGTTGGGCTGGTTCCATGTCTCGGAGGGGCAGGCCGTGGCGGTTCATGGGCGGGTAATACCAAAACACCCGCTCGCCATCCATGTATTCGTAAGTGGCCTTGGCTTTTTGGTGGTCGTTCAGGCTGCCGAGGAACGCTTTGGCTGCGGCTACCATGCCGGCGACCGTCTCTGGGGCCAGGGTTTGTCCTGTGGGCATTCGGACACTCCTTCAAGTCCGATCCAATCTTGGCAGTATCAGGCAAGATCCTCGGAACGGCTCATGTTTTCCGGGAGTGTAGAGATGGTCAGATTAGCTGTCAACCCAAGCTAGGTGGACACGGGTTAGGCATCAAGCACTAGGTCTGAGCGAGCACCTTGATCAAGGCGGCGTCCAACTCGTCCACCGTAGCGAAACCCTCGAGGCGGTCGTCTATCCGTATATTGGTGGATGTTACGGAGATACTGTATCTGATCCCAAATTGGTCACATGTGTTGAGTGTTGTTTCATGTCGCATTGTGTTGTTAGCTTCAAATCACTTAACCGATGACACCATGCAACATAGCGCGACAGGCATGAACATTAGAGCCGAATAACTCTTAATCAGTAGGTTCAGGACTCTTGAGAATTGGTTTTCATATACTCGATCAGTGATGTCTACAAACCTACGATGAGACACTTGAGGCGACTCGCATCAGACTCAAAAACCAGTGGGGCAACCCGTGTCAGTTCGACTCTGACCTTCGGCACCACCCTTTTCGTGCCTATATTAGTCTTTCGCGTATTTGCTAGTTCCTCGTACCTCGGCAACGATAGACGTGATATTTAGCAGGATCGTGAATAACCAGAACGGGCCTAGTACATACGAGAAGGCTCCAATGTCTTCATCGGTATCCAAAGTAATCAATCCCTCTATTAGGGTTGGTGCAACCGTTATATAACCGAGTGTTGGAATGAGAAGTAACGCGGCTCCAATCTTGCCCTTAATGACATATGCCGCAGCAATCAGGATACCAATCGGAAGGACAATAACAAGGAAACTCACTCCTTCGACTGCGAACGCGATGTAGATGTGAAAGACCACAATCACCGCATTGGCAATCGCTGCGTTGCGAATGTCCGAAAGAAAATTCATTATAGCCATGATCATACCCCTGGTGAACGACACATGTTTATGAAGATATTTTACACATTTAGTTAACCGTGTAGACTACCGTCATGCGCTACCTTTCTTCGATAGTCTTAACATTGGTATTGATTATCCCACCTGTACGAATTAGATTTAAATCCTTCCTTCTCGGCATCTGATGACTTCAGAACCTTCCAACTCTTCACCTTCTGGCCCGCTCCGAGCCTTTTCCATCATTGCCGCTGCGCTATTTCTGAACAACACTGTCGCCCTGATGCTTGGGCCTTTATTGGTGGATATTGCCAAAGAATTCGACATATCCGTAGCGGTTGCCGGACAATTAATTGCAGCCATGTCTTTTACTTGGGCTATATTCGCGCCGTTGGCCGGGCCTTTTTCAGACTCGTTCGGACGTCGCCTCATAGCATTGATTGGATTGGGTCTGATGGGCGCCTGCATCCTAGCGGCGGCATTTGCACCAAACTTCTATGTCTTGATGATACTTCTACTTGGCACCGGGATGAGCGGTGCAATGATTCCGCCAAATAGTATGGCGGCTATTAGCGATGTTGTAACTCCGGAACAACGGGGCCGGGCAATCGGGGCAGCTTCAGGGATTGCCACTGCTGCTGCGGTAATCGGAGTGCCGGTTGTAGCAATATTGGCCAACATCGCCGACTGGCGGTTGCCATTCATTGTTTGCGGCAGTCTGCTGCTGGGGATTTTTGTACTATCTTGGCTCTGGTACCCCAAGGGGCCAGCTACAGAGTTACGCTCATTCTCCTACCTAAGTAGATTCAGAGAACTTGCATCCATTTCAGTATTCCAGATTGGTATGTTAGCCAACGTCTCTCAACGCATCGCCTTCTATACGGTAATAGGTTACCTGGCTGCCTTTCTCATCGACACCTACGGTACGAGTGTCGGTGAGACTGCCTTGCCATTGGCGGTAGTTGGAGTAGGTGCTGTGATTGGAAGTCTTTGGGGCGGTGTCATTGCCAACCACCGCAGGCGGCTCAACTTCGTTGCTAGTTGGTCGTTGGCCGGCGGAGCGACAGCCCTGATACTGTTTGCAATCGAGCCTGCCATCTGGGTAACGGTATTTATCGCGTTTGGCGCGGTCTGTGTGTTGAGTGTTGGCTGGCCTGTGTTCCAGACCTTTGCCACCGACGTTTCCGGCCGGTCTCGGGCGACTGCTGTTGGTATGATGAGTGGCAGCAGCCGATTGGGTGGAGTTCTTGGTTCATCGCTTGGCGGGGCGTTCCTGGCTATCGGCGGGTTCAATGCGGTGGGTATGTTTTGTTTCGTAACCGTCGTGATATCTGCGTTGATAATGCAGTTGTTCATGCGGGAACCAGCCAGCGTTAATTGAGGCCAGCCGATGCTACAATGGCAGAGCACTTCAATGGCATCGTGTCAAAATTAACGCAATGGTGTATTTTCTGAATCTAGGCGCACATCAGTGATAAAACAGCTTTCTTCATGGTGGAGTAGCGGAGCGTTTTCAGAGAATCTTTAAGGGCG
>JAKUNL010000047.1 GCA_022451925.1 Dehalococcoidia bacterium | reverse complement strand
GTTATCGGGAATTTTATCGCTTGACCTTGTTCGGTCACCATAACCACGTGTTTGGCGTCGCCGACCTGGGCAACGGATACCAGTTCGTCTCCTTGTTCCAAGTCAAACACTATTAACCCGGAAGGTCGGATGCGGGTTAGTTCTCCTGTTTTAAGCGCCTTTATCTCTCCTTTTTTGGTGGCCAACAGAAGCGGATATTCATCTCTAGGATTATCAATTAGGAGCATCGCTTGAATGGCTTCACCTCTGTCTAGTGGTAGGAGGTTCGATAACAATACGCCACGACTGGTTCGAGAGGAGTCGCCATGGATTTGGTAGGCTTTTAAAGGGTAAACACGGCCGCGGTTGGTGAAGAAGAACAAAGTGTCGTGGGTATCGACGACCACCAAATCCATTACCGCGTCGTCCTCTCTAGTTCGCATTCCGACTACGCCTTTACCGCCACGATGCTGTGTGCGGAAAGTGTCTGACGGCACACGTTTCACGTAGCCCTTCTGGCTCAACGTTATGATGGCATCCTCGTGAGGGATGAAAGATTCATCGGTCTGGTCGGCCAATTCCGCGTCGTGGATGACTGTACGACGGGGGTTATTGAAAGATTTCTTGAGAGCCTTTGTTTCATCTTTTATGGCTGCCATGACTAATTCAGGGCTAGACAGCAATGCTTCAAGTTCAGCAATCTTGGCTAGTAGTTCCTCGTGTTCATTCTCCAGCCGCTCCCGCTCCAAGGCTGCTAAACGGCGGAGTTGCATATCCAAAATTGCCTGAGCTTGAATCTCACTTAAGTCTAACGTCGACATAAGGTTGGCGCGGGCAGCTTCAACGTCAGCGGAACCCCGAATGATGGCAATGACCTCATCCATTCTATCCAGAGCCAATAAAAGACCAGCCACCACGTGGTCGCGGTCTCGGGCTTTTTGCAACTGGAATTCGGATCTTCGGCGTATAACTTCTTGGCGGTGCTCGATGAACAAGGTCAGGCACCGTTTGAGAGGTAAAATTTGGGGCTGTCCGTCGACCAACGCTAACATGATGGTGTTGAAAGAACTTCGGAGTGCGGTGTGACGGAATAGATTGTTCAGTACTACGTAGGTCTGGGCATCTCTGCGTAACTCTATGACAATGCGCATTCCATGGCGATCAGACTCATCGCGAATATCAGAGATACCTTCTAGCTTCTTTTCTCTTGTGAGAGTGGCAATCTTTTCCACTAAGTTGGCTTTGTTGACTTGATAAGGAATCTCTGTGATGACGACCTGTTCTCGATCCCTACTTCCCGGTATATCTTCAATAGTAGTGGTGGCTTCCATCACTATACGTCCGCGTCCCGTGGTGTACGTGTCGTAGATGCCCTGATGACCTAGGATGTTTGCCCCGGTGGGAAAGTCTGGGCCTTTTACTGATCGCATCAGTTGTTCAGTTGTGGCATTCGGGTCATCAATCAGTCTCACTATGGCATCGCAAACCTCTCCTAGGTTGTGGGGAGGTATATTGGTTGCCATGCCAACCGCTATGCCAGAGGCCCCATTGATGAGCATGTTTGGCAGGCGGGCGGGGAGGACCGAAGGTTCTCCCAACGAGTCATCGAAGTTGGCCGAAAAATCGACAGTATTTTGGTCAATATCTGCTAGCAGCTCATCGGCAATTGGGGCAAGACGGGCTTCTGTGTACCGCATGGCTGCCGGCGGGTCACCGTCTATACTGCCAAAATTGCCTTGACCAGTTATTAGGGGATAGCGCATTGAGAAGTCCTGGGCTAAACGGACCAAGGCGTCGTAGACAGAACCCTCACCATGTGGGTGGAACTTACCCAGTACTTCACCAGCAATCCTGGCGCTCTTTCTGTAGGCGCCGCCGGGCCGGATTCCCATGTCGTGCATAGCGTAGAGGATACGGCGATGGACTGGTTTCAATCCATCACGCACGTCAGGTAATGCCCTAGCTACGATAACGCTCATGGCATAGGTCAGGTAGGAAGTTCGCATCTCGTCTTCAATGCGAATCGGAAGGATATTCGAATCTGGTTGTTCTGGGTTGGTTGTTACCATCAGTAATTGCTCCTTGAAGTTGGGCCGTGGTTAATATCGATTACTATCGTCTTACGGTCTATACAGTTTTCACATCGTATGGTGGATTAGATAGACGCTGAGGTCCCGATATCTAGGTATTATCCTTTACGGTTTAGGATATGGATTTATCGATAAAGGCTTCGGCCCGTTCGTGTAATCCCAAGAAGAGATTATTGAACATTTTGGGAACCTCGTCCTGCCGTTCAGGGTGGCATTGTAGTCCTATTACCCAGCTATGTTCAGGGCTTTCTAGCCCCTCTATCAACCCATCTTCAACCTCATATGCAGTGGTCATCAGGCGCTGCGCCCGCTGCGCTTCTTTGAGTCCTTGGTGATGCAGGCTATTCACTTTGAAGAAACCTGCCATTCCAATCACTGGGGAAGTTTTGGCTCCCGGCGCAATATATATGTTGTGGGTTGCGGGTATCCATTTGCCTTCAACCTTTTCTGACCGATGGTTCGGAAGATCCTGAATCAACTTTCCGCCAAATGCAACGTTTAATAATTGCATCCCTCGACAGATTGCTAGCACCGGCATATCCAAATCCAATGCATATTGCAGGATGAGCAGTTCGAAATCATCCAGCGCCCGATTAAGTACTAATCCTGCATCTGGATCTGGCTCTTCACCATAGAGAACTGGATCAATATCTGGCCCTCCACAGATAAGAAGACCTCCTACGTCCCGCATCAGCTGGCTAGTGCAGGAACCGGAGTAGTCATCCGGTATAAGAACTCGCACCTCTGCCCCTGTAGATTCCATCACTTCAACATATCGGCGTGCGTTTTTCAGGCTAGAAGAGGTTATTGCTATAATTGCCATATAACATAACATTGTACCGGCTTTGAGCCTGGAGTAATAGTATTTAAACTCTTTATTAAGGTAGTTTCCACGGGTATCAATCGATGGGATCGTTTGCTACTTGTCAACCGATTTTGATAAGCTACTATTTTGGAGTTAACGTGGCAAAAATGCACGTGTTTTAACCGTTATGTAGTGACACTTGGCCTCGAAACAAGTATGTATAGTTATAGTCAAAAATCTCAGCCATGCGAGCTTACGCGAGGGTTTAGATGAGAGAAGTAATACAGGGAGCAATTGACGACTTGAAAGACGGTCAACCCTGTGTCCTAGCGACTGTGGTGCGGACCAAAGGGTCTACTCCACAGAAAGCTGGTGCAATGTTACTGGTTAGACAGGACGGTACCGGAGTGGGAACTTTGGGTGGCGGATGTGTCGAGGGTGATATCTGGTTCGCAGCCAAAGAGATTCTGCGCCTAAACGGCGGGGCGGAGTTCAAAGATTACTATCTAAATGAAGATATTGCCGCTCGAGATGGTTTGGTCTGCGGCGGTACTATGTATTTTTATCTTGAGCCATTACGAGATCAAAAAGATTTTATTACAGTTGGTAATGAGATCCTGGAAGCATACGATGGCGGTCAACCTGTCAGTTTGGCTACGGTGGTTAATGCCATAGACGGTGGGCCTGCTCTCGGATCGAAGCTCTTGTTAAGATCTGACGGTACAGTTAGCGGTTCCTTTGGTAATGCCGAATTCGATGCTCAAGTCATTGAAGTTTCTCGGAAAGTTGCTGACATTGGCGCCAACGAGTCGTTCAATTTATCCGATGGTACAGAGGTCTTCGTGGATGGGTTCACTACACCTCCAACGTTGGTGATGGTTGGTGGTGGGCACGTTGGAAAAGCGACAGCTGATTTGGCTTACTCCTTGGGATACCGTGTCTACCTAGTGGATGACCGACCTGAGTTCTGCAACGAAGAACGGTTCCCTTACGCAGAAGAACGAGTTATTGAGACTTATGATAAATGGACGGACCATTTAGACCTGAATGTGAATTCCTTTGTGGTGGTAGCAACCAGAGGACACAGGTTCGACGATATGGCCCTTGAATCGGCGCTCAAGACCAGAGCGCGTTACATTGGTGTGCTGGGTAGTCGTCGTAAGACCATCATGATTTACCGGCGATTACTCCAGCAAGGGGTGCCTTTGGAACGGATCAAGGAGGTCTACGCCCCTATCGGGTTGAACATCGGCGCCGTTGAACCAGAAGAACTTGCCGTCAGTATCATGTCGGAGATCATCATGGTACGCCGAGGTGGTGAAGGAGGCCAGATGCAGATGGGAGATTGGTACATAGATAGGGCTGCTGAAATAGTTGAGCGCACACCTGACTCCACGGTAGAAGTCTAGGTCCGGTTCAATGCCCGGAATTTGGGCAATTTTACTCGCGGCCGGAGAGTCCAGTCGCATGGGTAGACTCAAAGCCCTGCTTCCATGGCAAGGGTCTACCTTGATTGAAACCCAACTGCATTCTCTGTTGGACGGTGGTGTAGACCATGTCATAGTCGTATTAGGTCACGATGCCGATCGTTTGAAACCTTTTGTGGAATCCGTAGAAGGTGCATCGTGGGTAGAAAACCCAGATTACTTACAGGGGAAAACTACCTCACTTAAAACTGGCGTATCTGCGCTAGACGACCAACATGCGGCAGACATATTACTTCTGAATGTTGACCAACCGCGCACCTCTGATGTAATCCACGACCTCATTCAACGCCACAGCTTATCTGGTTTTGCAATTACTATCCCAACTTACGGTGGCAAAGGCGGGCATCCTATATTGTTGTCCGCGCATTTGGTTCCTGAGATTGCCACGATAGATGAGGCGACTAAGGGGTTGTTAGCAGTGGTGAGACGCCATACGGCTGAAACAGAACGAGTTGAAATTGCCGATTCGACAGTCCTCTGGGATTTGAATACTCCAGAACAGTATGAAAAGGCGCTGAAGTTCAATAATTGAAAACGTGCCCTTAATTTCTGCGCCAGACTGATGCGTTCTTAATGCGAGTGGACGGTAGGTCCCCCAGTTTGTTTGATCGCATCACCGGGTAATACCAGTGCTGCGAGGAAGCCAAGGAAGAACAAACCCGACGCGAAGTAGAATGCTGAATGCCAACCAACGTACTCGACCAGAGCGCCCGCTATGATAGATGACATGGCACCGAAGAATGCGTTGCTGCCCCACATGAGTCCAATGAATGTCCCCTCAAGTCCCTTGCCTGCCGCAACGTCGATTGCTGCGGCTTGTGTGAGAGAATTGACCGAGAATAGGAAAATTCCAAACATCAGGACAGAAACGGTCATCAATATCCCATCTCCACCTAGGGCCATAGTGGTCGGGAAGACGACTGCTGATCCCATTATAAATATTATAATTGCTTTGCGGCCAATTCTGTCAGATAGTGCCCCAAACATCGGGCCAGCAAATATCCCCGGAGCGGCTAATAAGGCCACGTGGAATCCGACCCAGAAGGTGCTTAATTCTAGCTGGTCTGTAAGGTAAAGTGGTATCACCCATAATAAGGATCTGTCCCCCATTCCACGAACAGCGGATACAGTGAAGATCCACCACATGCCGGTGCCCCGAAAGGACTCGCGCATGTCCTGCATTTGACTCTTGAATTTGGTTCTGTAGTCGACGTCTTCACTTTTGGGGCCACCTACGTTGCGAAGAAGCAGGAAAATAACTATTGCCAATAACAGGAGAATCGGTGTCCCGCCACGTAATATCAATCTCCAGTCGATACCGTCCCAGGCGATGTCGTCTAAGCCAATGCCGCTTAATCCAACGCCGCCCAGAAGAATTCCGACGATCAATGGGCCAATCCAGTCCCCAATATTTCCGGTGGACCGATGAAGGGAGATGAACAATCCACGTTGTGCGGGGAATCGCTGGGCCAGCAGTCCTAAAGCTGGTGGATGCCAGAGTGCGGTTCCCGCTGATGCTAATGCCAACGACACCAATATAAGGGTGTAAGTAGGAGAGATAGACACCAGGAAGTACCCAATCGCAATGAGCCCCATGCTGAACGTGAGAATGTGTGCTCTTCTGTGCTGGAACATGTCGACGAAAAAACCGCCGGCCATGCTGGTGGCTCCGCCGGAAAGCTGCCGGACGGCGTCCAACATTCCCGCCTGAATCGGTGCCAGACCTAGCGTGATGTATATCTGCGGTATCAACACCAAGAAGGCCCTGCCGTACATGTGTTCCAGTGCGTGGGCACCAATCACGGTGGTGGCCATCACCGAATTCTTAGTGCGTTGATATTGAGTGTCAGCTATTGTATGAGGTTCTATAGCTTCAGCCAATGTCTCTCACTTCTCTGGTGGGGCGATTTGAATCGTTGATCGAACTAACGAAGCCATCAATTAGTAGATTGGAGGTGCAGAGTATACACCTATACCCATTCTGGTAACAACGTACATATTTGGCCGCAATTTAATTGGAATTGGTAACTCGATGGCCATTGCAGGTGGGTCGTCCCTGCTTAGAAGTCATAGAAGAATTGCTGCAATTCCTTGCCGTCCTTTGTTTTGGTAAGGCCAAGCATCAAAAGAATGCGAGCCTTTGGCGGCATTAAATTGTCTGAAACTAAGAAACCTTGCGCCTCTTTCTTTGGAGTCATTACCACTCTCCCAGCGGTGGATCGTGTCGAAAGGACTACAGGTACCCCGTCTTCCACCAGCTTAAGTGCAGCATCGATAACTGCGGGCGGGAAAGTGCCGCCACCGAACCCGGCTAAAATCAGCCCATCGGATTTGTTGTTACGAACCGCGTCTACGAGCAAGCCATCGGCTCCGGCGTAGGAATAGACGATGTCCACCCGCGGCAGGTCAGTCATATCATCAACTAAAAAGGGAGTGTTGATGGTGTGTTTTCGGGTCGGAGCGCGGTAGAATTCTACCTTGCCATCGGAGTCAGCATACCCGAGAAAACCCAATTCGTTGGGCCTGAAAGTTTCCACTCGAAATGTGCTAGCTTTGGTAACGTCTCGTCCACTTTGAATTTCGTTATTTAAAACCGTCAGTACGCCTAGCCCGTTAGCGTTAGGGTCGGCTGCGGTTCGAACAGCATCCATGAGATTCAAATCAGCATCTGTGCTCAGTGCCGTAGGCGGCCTCATAGCTCCGGTTATGACCACAGGCTTTTTCGATTTAACTGTAAGATGCAAAAAATAAGAAGTCTCTTCCAAGGTGGCCGTGCCGTGGGTTATGGCGACACCGGAGACCTCTGGTTCTTCTCTGAAGATTGCATTGATGCGACGGGCCAGTCCCAGCCATTCGGAAGCTCCTATGGCAGTGCTACCTACGCTGACCAGGTCTTCTGATTTGACTTCTGCTATGTCCTTTATCTCAGGCACTCGATCTAGAGATTGTTGGATGGTGATGTGATCTCCAATCTCAGGATAAAGGATAAAATCCATCCGGTCGGGGCCAACTCCGGCGATGCTTCCTCCTGTTCCTATGATACGAACGATAGGTTTATTGTTTGGCATTAAAAGCGCTCCTTTTACATACGTATAACATAAATGACATCAGAATTGATCACCATATAAGGCATATCAAGAATTTGCAGACTTGTTAAGCCTAGGTCTTAATTTTTGATTTTGTGGTTATAATAACCAGCATAGTTTACCGGACTTAGCACCACAGGAATTCCTATAATCATGCGGGCGTTGATTTTATCCGACATCCACGCCAATTTGGAGGCCCTCGAGGCCGTCGTTGCGGACGCTCAAACTTGTGGCGGCTTTGACGTGATTTGGTGTCTCGGAGATACAGTTGGCTATGGACCTGACCCCGGGCCTTGTATCGACCGTATCCGGGAATTTGACTTGGTAGCAGTGGCTGGAAACCACGATCATGCTGCGATTGGCTTGATTGACGCCTCCGACTTCAACGAGTCTGCCAAAATAGCAGCCAACTGGACTGCTAACCAACTCGACCATGAACAGAAGGAATTCCTTGCTTCTTTGCCTCTTGTCGCTGTTCAAGATACGTTCACACTGGTACATGGAAGTTTACGAGCTCCGATTGAAGAGTACCTTTTAGATCGGAATTCAGCTATGGGGACTCTTGCAATCCTGGAGACTCAATATTGCCTCGTGGGTCATTCTCACATCCCATTCCGATGTTTGGAGATTGACGGCGATGTGGATTTCTATGACTTTACTGAAGACGAGTTAATTGAAATGACGAACAATCGCCAGATTGTGAACCCAGGTGGTGTGGGTCAACCCAGAGATCGCAACCCCCGCTCTAGCTATGCGATTTATGACTCCACAGAGAATAATCTCGTCCGGCATCGCGTTGATTACGATATTCTCAAAACTCAGAGGAAGATGGTGGCAGCGGATTTGCCGTCTCGACTGATTGAGCGCCTAGGGCACGGTTTATAAATTACGGTATTCTCGTGCAATGGGTAGCAGGGCTACCGCAGGATTTTCTGATTGATATTTCCTGATATAAGCTCAGGTCAAGTAAATATCGACGCCTGACGCTGGATCGCAGATGATTCTCAGGTAAATTGACAGCCTCCCAAGATTGTTGGTAGCTTGTAATATATAAAACATCCATCCGTATTCACGGAACAACGATGGCCCGCTAGCTCAATGGCAGAGCAACTGACTCTTAATCAGTAGGTTCTCGGTTCGACCCCGAGGCGGGTCACCACGATTTTAGGCACGAAAAAGCCCAGATTTCTAGAAATCTGGGCTTTTTGTTTTTTTAAGGTTTTGGTCTCGTTTGGTTAAATGCCCTTACGAAACATCAGATTTTAATTCCCTGGCAAGAATTTCTGGATGCGGTCATTCCAAGAGTCTGCAACGTAGACGCTGCCGTCTGATGCCACCGCTACGCCAGTCGGCTCGTCGAACTCCCCGTCGCCCGTGCCCTGCGTGCCCCACTTAGTAACGAACCCGCCTTCGGAGGTGAACTTCTGGATTCGGTGGTTGCCTGTGTCTGGAACGTAGACGCTGCCGTCTGATGCCACCGCTATGCCAGACGGTGTATTAAGCTCCCCATCGCCCGAGCCATACGTGCCCCATTGGCTGCCGGATGTCGAACCTGGGTCTTCTTCAGCATCTAAAGCGTCTTCAAAAATACCTTCTAATCCTTCAAGCAATCCCTCTAGAGTCATGCCATCAGAATCCGAGTCGAAATTATCTTCGATCAACGCCAGAGATTCTCCGGGAGTTGGGTTCTCAGAGATACCGCCATGTTCCGTCAAAAGGTCTGCGATCGCATCCACCGCTGCCTCATCTATCACATCGTCCATTCCCCAGAGGGCAAAGCTGGCTATAGTGAGTCTGGCCATAGCGGTAGAGTCGAGAGGTGTAGAGCCCCCCTGGTCGAGTTGGTTCACCGAAGCTCCGGAGTCTATAAGGAGCTCTGCTAGATCGAACTGCCCCATGGTAGCGGCTAGATGAAGCGGCGAAGAACCCAATACGCTCTCGGATGGAAGGTCGACGTCAGCTCCGCCATCTATGAGGAGATCCGCTAAGTCAGTGCAACGGTCAGCGTGATCCTCCGGCAAGTAGATCTCTTCGAAAGCCACGCTTATTTCGTTGAAATAGCAGGTAGATATGACGAGATGTAAAGGATAAAGTCCTCCTTCCTCCCCATCATCTCCAGAGAC
>JAKUNL010000046.1 GCA_022451925.1 Dehalococcoidia bacterium | reverse complement strand
ATTTCGATCCTGTCCTGGCCAAACAGATGCTGGTTGATGCAGGTTATGGCGATGGCTTTGAAGTCACGCTAACTCCTGCCATACGTTCGGCCCCCGCCGAAGTAGAGTCTTGCCATGCTGTTGCTCAGTATTGGGAAGACATCGGTATCTCCGTTAAGATTCAGGCAATACCTTACGCAACATTGCGCCCGACGTTGATCACAAGAAATTACAACGGTGTGACATGTCATACTGTTAGCTCCCGGTTGTCTCCTATCATCGGAGCATCCAACTACACGTCAGACTCAACTTTCAGTTATGGAACTCACCACCCTGAGTTGACTGAACTTATCTGGCACGCACAGAAGCAAGTTGACCAAGGCGAAATTGAGGCTGGGGAACTTGCAGTCTACAACTTCATCTGGGATCACTCTATGGCAGCTTCGCTATACGTACACGATGGCCTGTGGCCAGCTGGTCCGCGTATCGATCCCGATTGGCGACCATCTGATTTCAGCGACATGAAAGCCCCAAGTGGGTTCGAATACATAAAACATAGGTAAAACAAAACACCGTCCTAAATAGTCAAAAAGAAAGAGCCCCCGGCATAGGTATGCCGGGGGCTCTTTCTTTTTCTATTAAAATCAATCTCCTATTCCGTAACGGCCCTGAGACAGTCATTCAGTAATCTCTACCCCCCATCTGCTCAGTACAGCCCCTAATACGTGCAGGATATTCGTTCCTAACCCCAAACGTTTAATAATATTGATTATCACGTCATATCATAGTTTCCATATTGACATCTTCGTTTTGATAAGTAGTATTGATAAATTATTAAGTATAATCGCTAGAATTTATGAGTAATGATTAGCGTAACAATTATATTTATAAATACATATTTGTAATTCGTAAAAGATAGGGGGAGATACGTGCGAGAATCATCGCTAAAGCCTATGGTTTACAGTAACCTAACGAAGGCAATCGTTCTGTTATTCGTAGCTTTATTATTTGCCTGCGGCTCGTCGGCAACGGCCACTCCGCAGTCAGATGGTGAATCTACTTCGTCAGCGTCGAAAGCGACTGCAATTCCTGCAACATCGGCTCCATCAACCGGAGGTTCGGCTGCGCCGACTGCTATACCAACACCCGCGGTTCAGGCTACAAAAGCGCCGCCAGCCGCAATGAAGCCCACCGGTGTCATAAATTACGGTGTACCGGAAACAGGGATCTTCCAAGGACACCCAAGGGAGCTATCTAGCCCCAGGGTTCAATACGCCGCTGTTTCCTACGGCGAGTCCATGTGGGCCATCCAGCCAGATCTCAGCGCTGGACCATTACTGGCAACAGAATGGAGTATCTCCGACGACTTCCTAACCTGGACCATTAGTATTCGTGATGACGTCGAATTCCATAAGGGATATGGACTGATGACCATGGACGACATCACATGGAACTACAAGGAATATCACGAAGGTGCCCTGAATGCTCGCGCCACTATCCTTGGCAACTTCTGGATGGGTAAGAAAGGTGGAAGCCAAGAAATAGTCGACGATTTCACCATCAAGGTGAACACTGGTGAGCCTTGGGTACCTGCCATTGCTTACGAAGCGATGCGCCACCTCGGAGGTACCAGTACATCGATAGTCAGCAAGAAACAATCCGACGAACTTGGCGTTGCTGAAGCCAGTGTCGATATCGCGGCTACAGGCCCATGGGAGATTGTGGACCACGCCAGCGGCGAATACTGGAAGTTTAAGGCTGTCCAGGACCACTGGAGGCAGACCCCGTTCTTCGATGAACTAGTCATCTGGACGATTCCCGAAGAATCTGCTCGTGTTGCAGGCTTCCAAACAGGCAACCTGGACATCTTCCAAATGGCGTTCGACTCTCTACCAACGGTTGACGCCGTTCCAGGTTCCGCAATCACTGCCTGGCCCAATGCAGGTCAAGCCGGCCTCAACATATATGGCCAGACCTATGGAGTAGACAAAGAGGGCAACCCATACGAAGCCACCGACTGCACCAATGCATGGGTCTCCTGCGACGAAGACACTTCTTCCCAGGAGTGGGCTAACGCAGTCATGGTCAAGAAGGCAATGTCGCTAGCCATCGACCGGCAGACAATAGTAGATACACTGCTGTCGGGTTTCGGGAACCCAATCGCACTACGCGACTGGATGGGGCATGAGTCCAAAGCTGACCCCAGCTGGGAGTTCCCGTACGACCCTGAACAGGCCAAGCAATTGCTGTCTGACGCCGGGTATCCGGACGGGTTCGCCATAACGCTAACACCGGCCATCCGTGGGGCACCCGCCGAGACAGAAGCCTGCGAAGCAGTTGCCCAGTATTGGGAAGACATTGGAATTAGTGTTGACATTCAAAACGTTCCTTACGCGACGATCCGACCGTCTCTAATCACTCGTCAGTACCAGGGTGTGACCTGTCACACCGTTGGTCCGCGGTTGAGTCCGATAATTGGGGCCGGTAACTACGTCAGTCAATCGACCTTCAGCTACGGCACGGAGCATCCGATCTTACAAGAGAAGGTCACAGCAGCTCAGGCTGAAGTGGACCCGATAGAACTGGCGAAGAAAGAAAAAGATGTCTATGGTTGGTTCTTCGATAACGTGATGGGCTTCGGTCTTTACGCTTTCGATGGAATCTGGCCGGTTGGTGAAAAGCTGGATCCGGACTGGACACCCTTCTCTTACAGCGAAACTCGTCTGCCAAATTCATTCGAGTACATCAAACATCGTTAAGGAATAAACCCGTCCAAATCGGATCACTCCGACCCCTTTCGGAATAATAAAAGCACCCTGGTATTTAGATACCAGGGTGCTTTTTTCTGACATCAGTCACTCATGAAACCATATCGTAATCACATTTTAAGGAGGTAATTCATGTAATTAGTATATTTACATTAAATAATTACTTAATATTCGACGTTTCGCTATTTAATACTGCAATTTTATAATCTCTAATCGCAAACAATAAGTTGATAATTTTGGGCAGACAGTATTGACAACATACACACAGTAGCATATAAATCACTAGTTCTATTCGATGGCTAGAAAAAGTTAAAAGCTAGCGTTATTTCGAAAAAAATCGAACGATAGTTGTATTTCGTATCAAGGGAGGACATACGTGCCACAAGCAGCATTCAAAGCCCTGGTATCCAGGCATCTGACCAAAGGGGTCGTTCTGTTATTCGTAGCGTTGTTATTCGCCTGCGGATCTTCGGCAACGGCAACACCAGTTCCCTCAACTGGTGGAGACACGCCCGCAGCAACGACGGCTCCAGCACCGACTGCAGTCCCCAAAGCCACTGAAGCACCAGAAGCTGAGACCGCTCCAGCCGGCGTAATCAATATGGGGCAAAAAGAGACTGGTATCTTCGAGGCTCACCCTAGCATGAGTTCAAGCCCTCGGATCCAGTTCACCAGCAGCTCTGTAGGTGAGGGCCTTATCACAACCGGAAAGGATCTCGCTGCTCAACCGATGCTAGCTGCGTCCTGGGATATTTCCGACAATTTCCTAGAATGGACATGGCATTTCCAAGAGAATGTCGAATTCCATAAAGGTTATGGAAATATGACGGCAGAAGACGTCCTCTACTCCTATCAGCAATGGAACGAAGGTGCTCTGCACGCCAGATCCGGAATCATGGGTGAGTACTTCTCCGTGGGTGGACCAGGCCGGGAAGGGGCATCCGTTGAAATAATTGACGACCATACATTGTGGGTCAATACGGGCACGCCTTGGGTTCAACAAGACGTGTTCGAGTTCATGAGGAACGGCGGCGGCTCAAGTTCATGGGTCGTAAGCAAAAAACAATCAGAAGAGATTGGGATCGAAGAAGCAAGTAAAGACATCGCAGCAACTGGCCCTTGGGAAATCCAAGAACACGCTAGTGGCGAGTATTGGAAGATGAGCGCAGTGAAGGATCACTGGCGCCAAACTCCAGCATTTGATGGACTAATTTACTGGACAATCCCTGAGGAATCGGCCCGGGTAGCCGGATTCCAAACTGGCCAATTGGACAGCTTCGACATGGCCTTCGACTCGATAACGACAGTTGAAGAGGTCGAAGGTGCAAAGGTTGTAGGGTGGCCAAATGCCGGCCAAGCCGGACTAAACTTCTACGGACAGCTCTACGGCCTTGATAAAGACGGCAATGAGTATGAACATTACGACCCAACCCTCGCATGGGTATCATCTGACTTAGACACAGATTCACAAGCCTGGAAAGATGCTGTCAACGTCAGAAAAGCCATGAACATAGCTATCGACCGCGAGACGATCGTGTCCACGATCCTATCTGGATTCGGAGCTCCCCAGTCAATACGAGACTGGATGGGCCACGATGCTCGGGCGAACCCCGATTGGGTCTATCCTTATGATCCTGAACTAGCTAAGACCATGCTAGCTGAGGCCGGATACCCCGATGGATTCGCCGTAACACTAACTCCTGCAATTCGTGGGGCACCTGGAGAAGTTGAAGCCTGCGAGGCAGTTGCGCAGTACTGGGAAGCCATCGGAATCGACGTCAAGTTGCAGCATGTACCATATGCAACAATCAGGCCTGAGTTGATTACGAGGAAATACCAGGGAGTAACTTGTCATACAGTAGGTATCAGACTGACCCCGATTATCGGTGCTGGTAACTATCAAACGAAGTCGACTTTCAGCTACGGATCCCATCATCCATGGATGGAAGAACATGTAACCGCGGTTAAGTTGGAGACAGACCCTGCGAAAATCCAAGCCGGAGAACGGGAAATCTACGACTGGATATTCGATAACGCCTTCATGGCCTCCACTTACACACACGACGGCATATGGCCTATAGGACCTCGATTGGAACCCGGATGGCAACCAACCGATTACAGCGAAGTCCGAACAGCTACCGCCTTCGAGTATGCTCAGCCTAGGTAACTAACAAAACAATTATCCCAGAGGCCTACGCCTCTGGGATAAGCGGCAAATAAAAAAGCCCCGGCGCGTTGCCGGGGCTTTTTTATTTGCCGCTTATCCTGGCCAACTTTGTAAAACTAATTACAACATAAGAATAAAAATATTTAGCGTTATTGAGCATATATATCGATTAATTACAACGTTCTACTAAATAGTTTGTGACGTAATAAATATCGAACCGCAAACAAAAAAATGATACTGATTGAGCTTTCTTATTGACATAGATGATTACGTAGCTTATAAACCATAAGCAGGGGATCAGGTTTTCTAACTTTAATTCCCAATTATGTGCTTACGATATCAATCATATTGATATCGGTAATTCGTAGACAAGGAGTTCTAACGTGCCCAAAATCGGTACCCTAAGAAGTTACATCCGTCATTGGCCTCAGGCTATCGTCCTGATGGTCGCAGCTTTGCTGGTGGCTTGTGGATCTTCCGCAACCGCCACACCTACATCGACGTCCGCAGGAACAACTGCTACAGAGACAGTCGCTACAGAGGTCCCGACTTCAGGCGATGCTCCAACTTCAAAAGTTGAGCCCACTGAAGTTCCACACGCTCATGTTGAAGGTGCAGGTACTATAAACATGGGCCAGAAAGAGACCGGAATATTCGAAGCTCATCCTTCAATGAGCTCCAGCCCTAGGATTCAATTCACCAGCAGCTCAGTTGGTGAGGGTCTCATTGCCACTCAGGAAGATTTCTCCGCTGGCCCAATGCTGGCCGAGTCCTGGAGCGTTTCCGACGACTTCTTGACCTGGACCTGGAAGTTCCAGGAAGGCGTCCAGCTCCACAAGGGCTACGGCGAGATGACAGCAGAAGACGTCCTTTACTCCTACATGCAGTGGCATGAGGGAGCGAAGCACGCTCGCGCAGGCATCATAGGCGACTACTTCAACCACGAAGATGGTGGATCTACAGTCGTTGGTGATTACACTCTCGAGGTAGACACCGGAGTGCCATGGGTCCCCGCTCAGGTCTTCGAATTCATGCGCAACGCCGGCGGCTCCAGCTCCTGGGTTGTCAGCAAGAAACAATCCGAAGAACTAGGTGTTGAAGTAGCCAGCAAAGACATCGCTGCCACCGGCCCCTGGGAGATCGAGAGCTCTGAAAGCGGTGTATATTGGAAGATGACTGCCGTCAAGGACCACTGGCGTCAGTCCCCTCATTTCGACGAATTAGTCTACTGGACTATCCCAGAAGAATCCGCCAGAGTAGCCGGTTTCCAGACCGGAACCTTGGACAGCTTTGATATGGCTTTCGACTCTCTAGCCACTGTGGAAGCCGTTGAGGGAGCTTTGGTCAAAGGATTCCCCAATGCCGGTCAAGCCGGCCTGAACCTATACGGACAGCTCTATGGCTTAGATAAAGACGGTAACGAATACACCCAGGCAAACCCTGATCTAGCATGGGTGTCCAGTGACCTGGACACCGAGTCCGAAGAGTGGGCCAACGCGGTCAAAGTCAAGAAGGCATTAAACATCGCCATCGACCGCCAGACCATCGTTGACACCCTTCTCTCTGGATTCGGGAAGCCTTTGTCAGTTAGGGACTGGATGGGCCACGATGCCCGAGCTAACCCCGACTGGCAATACGAATACGATCCCGACTTGGCCAAACAACTCATTGCTGAGGCCGGATACCCCGATGGATTCGAAATAACCTTGACTCCATCCATCCGCGGTGCAGTCGCCGAGGTTGAAGCATGTGAGGCAGTTGCCCAATATTGGGAAGCGGTTGGTCTGGAAGTAAAATTCCAGAACATACCTTACGCCACCCTACGACCTGAATTGATTTCCAGGAACTACATGGGTGCTACCTGTCATACCGTTGGAGTTCGCCTTTCACCAATTGTTGGCGCCTCCAACTACCAGACAAAATCCACTTTCAGCTACGGAACTCACCACCCATGGATAGATGAGAACGTAGGTGACGCAGCCACTGAAGTCGACCCAGAGCTAGCCTGGGAAAAGAACCTCAAGGTTTACAACTGGATCTTCGACAACGCTATGGCTTCGGCGCTCTATACCCATGACGCCATCTGGCCGATTGGCAAACGGTTATCCATCGATGGATGGGAACCCACAGACTGGAGTGAAGTCCGAACCGCAGTAGCATTCGAGTACGCACAACCTCGGTAAACACTGAGGATGCAGACCCGTAAGTAAGACAAAGGCCCGCCCCGATTAATCGGGGCGGGCCTTTTCATTTCAGCAGGGCGAGCTGACCTGAATAACGCACTCAGCGTATCAAACGTAATCCCTTGGCCATTAGGTGTTGATCAAAAAGTTGATTACGTCGCCATCCTTCACCTCGTAGGTCTTTCCTTCCGAACGGAGAACGCCTTCTTTACGCCCTTGAGCCAGACTACCGCAACGAATCAAGTCATCGTAAGCGATTACTTCTGCCCGAATAAAGCCGCGGGTGAAATCAGTATGGATTGTTCCAGCAGCCATTTGAGCGACGATACCTGCCGGCACCGGCCAGGCCCGGCATTCATCTTCACCAACCGTCAAAAAGGACACCAAACCAACGGTGTCGTAGCAGACTTGCTTCACCCGCTCAACAGCGGGTTCGTCCAAACCCATGGCTTCCCTGAACTCCACGGCTTCATCAGGATCCATCAAAGCCAGGTCTTCTTCCAATTTAGCACAGAGGCCGACTTCACCAAGGCCACCGGCAATATCAGCAGAGACACCTAAAGAGAGCAAAGTAGGAGGTTCTTCTGATTCTCCAGCGTTGAATGAAACCATAACCGGCTTGGCCGTAAGCAGCTGGAAATCTACCAGTGCCGTGGTTTCCGACGGTGTAAGAGGCTGCGATTTCACAGGGATTCCCGCCTCCAATGAGGTTTTAACCTTTTGCACCGTATCCAACAGAGGAATCATAGCCGGTCTTTCCGCTGGTTTGGCCTTCTTAAGACCATCAGTAAGCCGTGCTTCGGCTTTTTCAAGGGCCTCCAGATCGGCCAAAGACAATTCATCCAACAACAGCTTCACATCCCGAGCCGGATCCACTGTATCCAAAGGATGAAGCAGGGCGGGGTCTTCAAATGCCCTAACCACCAGTAATAGTGCGTTAGCAGCTTGAAGGATATTGCGCTGACGTCCACTGAGCACCTGGTTGGCCGACGCTGATTCTCTATCTATCGGGGGAAGATCCCAATACTTGATTTCAGGATGGATAATTTTCTTGGGGTTATACATTCCATCCAACACGGCTAATCTTGGGTCAATCACTTTCACGACACCTATCTGAACAGGGCCCGCTCCACCTCCTCCGGTGGAAGTGGAATTCCCGGCTGTAAGTGCGTTGAAAACTGTGGTCTTGCCGCTCTGGGGCAGCCCAATTACTGCGATATCCATACCTGGGTTGTGAACCTCTTGTTTTGTTTACCTGAATTACGCCATGGAGAATGATTCTATCAATAAGACTGAAATAGCTTACCCCACTCTGTCTTCAGCGCCGCGTTTATCCGGCGGCGCCCCTTGGTCTTGAGCCAATACCCGTTATGGTACAGATTAGAGGCTAAGAAAGCCCATCCGACTATGGGACTTCGGAGAAGCATCTTTTCCAGCGGCTTCAGTGGCCCCCAGTAAATCAACTTTTGACCTCGGCTGGCGAAGGTGTTCTCGACGCCAGTGAACTGCCAGTTTACCTGGCTAATATCTTCACCCACAATGTTGATCTGCGAAACATCACCACATCCTAAACCGCGTTCATGAGCCAGCCTAATGAACTTAATGCTCATAGGGTCAAAGCCCATCATTTTAGCTGCGACAGCATCGATGGCAACCTGATCATTACTAGCCAAAATACGGTCTTTTATGTGCCAGCGCATAGCCCGAGGTCCTGGGCCGTCGCCAGCAAAAGTTCCATCCATAACCGCAAATAACCCTGGATGAATCTCTTTCTGAATGGCGAGAAGATCGGTCAGAGTCTCATGAATCACCGAGTGAGTCCAATGTCTCTTCCTGTGCAGCAGTCCTCCAAAGGCATTTTTCATCGCCCCGGTCATGGTTGTGAAAACATGGGTCTTCATTGTGGGCAGATGTACGATATTAGTCCCTGGGAAGCTTTCTGGTATCTGGATCCCTTCAGGAAAAATGTCATCCAAAACCAACATATCTGCCTTGGGCTTGTAATCAACCCAGCCGTTGGGCTCCGAGTCCAGGTGAATATCGGGAAGTCCAACCCTGTCCTGGGCGGCTTTATGTTTGTTCTTCAGCTCACCCTCATAGGAGTCCACCACTACGGTACCGTTGTGGGCCGCCACCAGGTCGTTATGCCCCAGATCCTCGAGCGCTTTGGCCACACCTTCGATCTGCCACGGAGTCGTTGAGCAACCAGGATACCAATGCTGCCATGAGATGTTCACCTTTAGAAAGGTCTTGATCTCCGGAGATAAAAATTCGCTAATTCCAGCTAAATCCATTGCTCTGCCCATATCTGCTACTGCAGTCTCAGGGGCGGTCGCAACCACCGAAACCGTAGGACTGTCAGACCTGGATTGGCCACTATGTGTTGAACCCAAGCCTGGCTGGGTTGCGACTGGGTCAAAGAATGTCATAAATAGCTCCTCTAATTGGGGCGCTGATTGGTATCCATTTTGGCGTAAACACGTTTCCTAGTTATTCAGCACGAGGACCACCGTCGAAACTACGACCCAACTGATAATCGCTAACACTAATGGCAAATCACGGATAATCAACTGTTCCGGTGCTTCCGCTCGTTCATTCTGGTTCAAAAGGAACAAATAACGGAACAAACCAAATGTAACCAACGGCAGCGTGAACAGCATTGTGTTGTTATCCGGTAAGTTCGTTGCTTCGACCGTATAAAGAGTATAGCTCAGCCACGCAGCGGCAGC
>JAKUNL010000045.1 GCA_022451925.1 Dehalococcoidia bacterium | reverse complement strand
CCGGATGGAAACAACCTCCTGCTTGCTATTGAAATTCCAGAACACGCCATAAGTGAGTATGAGTGGCTCACAGCGGCAGAAACTCGCCAGTTCTTTGTACCCGCACTGGTTGTCAACATCTATGGGCCGCCAGTAGTAGAAGAAGTAGACCTCTTGGGGGGGATTCTAGATGGCATAGACCTATCAGGAATTTGATATCGGCATATAACACGTTATAAACGTTTAGATACATATCCACCAACTTCCAGATTGGCTATACACTGAGTGCACGACCCAACTGGCATCCCGGATGGCATCCTCATGCTCGCACTTACACCGAATGCCATAGATCAACAACTGGCGGACAAAGAAATGTTCACAACCGCTGACCGCCACTTTTATTGTGGTTCTGGCCCTTTCGCGACCCGGAAATACCGAAAAAACGTTAAAACATTCGATATGAAGGATAGGCTGGAAATGGGAGAAACCACTCCCTCAACTGAACCAGAACCTCGAGAGCATCCCCAATTGGAATGGAGACTAAGTAAGTATTAGCTCGTGCTAGTATTAGTCGTGGCTTGATTTCAAGCACCGAATCCCACAATCTGCGTTCGGAGAGTCGCTTTCATGCAAATCGGGATGTTCTACCAAATCCAAGTACCAAAGCCCTGGACCCCTACCAGCGATTTCGATCGCTATTGGGAGATGATGGACCAGGTTGTTCTGGCTGAAGAACTAGGTTTCGGGAGCGTTTGGTTGGCGGACCACCAATTTCGTACAGAGTGGTCTCATTCCAGCGCGCCAGACGTTACGTTGAGCGCTATCAGCCAACGAACCTCTGGAATCCGGCTGGGGATAGCCGTTGCCGTACCGCCGGTTGAGCACCCGCTCCACATAGCTGCACGGACAGCCACATTAGACATCTTGAGCAACGGCCGAGTAGATTTGGGAATCGGGCGTTCCGGGTATCCTTATCAGATGGCCGCCTTCGGCACAGATCTTGCAAACGCCACCGGCATGGTGGACGAAGCGTTAGAAATCATCCCACGTGCTTGGGCTGAAGGAGAATTTTCATACCAGGGTACATACTTCAATATCCCACCCCGTGAGGTCCATCCCAAACCGGTGCAGAAACCACATCCTCCGATATGGCTCGGCTGCAGCCAAGAAGAGACTTTCAGAAAGGCCGGAGAGCTTGGATTAGGATGTTTGGCGATGTCGGGCGGTGGGCCAGGGCGCCTGACTCAGCTTATCCAAGCCTATCGGAACGCCATCAAGGATGCTAAACCCATGGGCAGATTGGTACAAAACAAAGTGTCAATCAGTACGTTGGCAATCTGCGCGGAAAACCGACAGAAAGCTCAAGAACGGGGGGCCGAGATTCTAGATTGGTACCGCCATCAGCAGACCCTCCGTGACTCCAGAGTGTGGCAAGAACAAGACTCCACAAACGTTCCTGATGACTACCAATGGCACTACCAACGTTCTACGGCGACCGATTCACCTAAGCGAGATGATGTCTCTTCTTTGGATCTGATAAAGTCCGGCGGCTATTGCATAGGAGATCCCGATGACTGTCTGCGTTACTTAGAGCAGTATTCTCCTACGGGAGTAGACGAGATTATGCCATTGTTCCAGATTGGCCCAATCACTCACACAGAAGTAATGGGAACCCTTCGGTTATTTGGTAAACACGTGATACCTGAATTGACGCATATGAAACAGACTACTTAAACTGCCTTGTGCAAATGAGAGACCGATAGCCACATCCGCGATACAGCCGACTACAGTCCCGGATAGGTGCTTAAATCAGTATTTGAGTATCCTATGGGGGTATTTCGGAGACTTAAACGACTTCAAAGAAATAATGGCCCACAGACCTAAACACAAAGACGTTTATCAAATAAGTCTTTAAAGAACTCTGAAACCGGACTCGAATCCTTTCCTTTGAACCATTCCATTCTTTGAAAGCATTGGAACCCGAAACCATTACTACCCCTACGGTTAATCTGATTCCAGGACATTGATACAGTGACACCTAATCATAAAAGGATGTAGTATTCGTGGATTAGTCACGGATAGGAGGAACCTAATGAATATTTGCGTTGTATCAAGTTTTCAAGGCGAAGTAGAAGACTTCATGTCAATGATGGAAGAATTTAATGAAGAAATAAAATCCTGTGTGTCAGAGTACGAGTGTGGAGTTGTCGACACGAATAAAGCAGGGTTTAGCAAGATCATTACAATCATAAACGTTACTGATATGGAAGGGATGCAGCGAATCATGTCATCACCTAAGATGGTCGAATGGGATAAATCGCATAACAATACCGATATCATTTATTCAATGGAACAGATGGGGTGAAGTTAACTGAACATCTAATCCCGACATACCTACAACAAGGAATCCCCATCAGTTGAGGGGGATTGCTATTTTTATTTGTACGCCCCAGAAATTCTAATGAATTTAGCGAGTGTAAGCATAGATAAATCACCGGCCAATACGGTACATCCGAGGGCTTAAGTTTGTTTATTGATTGTTAGTGGTGGTCATTGATCTCTCTTCGTAACGCCGGGCCTAATCACCAATGGCGAATACTCCTTGGACGTTCACGTTTACATCCAGTTCTCCCGCCAGAATACTGGTGGGCTGATTTCCACCAAACCCGAAGTCCGCAGCTTCCATCCGGGTAAACGCCTGGGGAGGCGATCCTTGTGACTCACTAAGGAAGACCAACTTCCCAAGTTCGACGCCTGACAAAGTCGCCATGGAATTGGCTTTATCTAGTAGATCGGCGATTGCTTCTTCACGGGCCACCTTCAAAAGTGGTTTCGTGTCTTCGATTGTGAAGTCGACAGCGTTGATACGTACGAGGTTCCCGGCGATCTCAGTTGCACCGTCAATGATGCTGCTCATGCTTTCTAGGTTCCTAACCTTGACCGTAAGAGTGTTGGTTACTTGGTAGCCGATTAGGACCCGCTCAAACTCGGTGCGGCACTCAGTGCCGTTCCCTTCTTCCTCGAGACCATCCGTACATCGACTGATCTCTTGCATGTTGTACTGGGGATTGATTCTGAATTGACTAGTTTGCAAATCTTTGTCTCGAATATCGTTAGCTTTGAGCATAGAAACCGTTGCGTCGATTGCCTTGGCCGCCATGTCTCGGGCTTCGGATGCCGTGGTTGCTAGAGCCTCCACGCCGACTTCGAGCACACCCAAATCAGGCGTTCCGGTGGCTTTGCCAGTGCCGTTGACCCAAATGCCTGTACTATCTCCAGAACGAGCCTCCGGCCATTGGCCCCCTGACCTGGAACCATTGCTTAATGGTAGGGATCCTGAGACGAAGGTTGCATCAACATTAGAGGTCGAGGAGTCGTCACTCCCGCAACCTACGGCAAACATTACTAATGCAAGTGTCCCGATAGAAATGATTAAACTTAGCCGCTTCAAATTTCCTCCGAAATTTCAACACACGATATACAGGCGATTATATTCCAAGTTCCAAGCCTAGTTGGGTGTTCCCTAATAAGGATCCAACAATACAAAGGTAAGGCCGTCATGCTCCTACTATCCATACCCCTTTGACCCCCAAGTCCCATTCCTACGCCTTTTTGAAGCGGGTGTTGTTGAAAATGAAAGAAACTCCCCCGTTTGAGGGAGTTTCTTTCATTTTCAGTGCCTAGAGAAAAAGCGCCTCCACAAAAGCCCTCTGGAAAGGCCCCGCAGGGAACACTACTACGGTGTCGGTTTTTGTCCACCAACTAATGATTTATTGAGGCTTAGTGATGGTGGCCAGCAGCCCTTTGAGGGGGGGCCAGAGGAACAGCCAACAAGACAATCGTCGCTAAAAGATATATCCCTGATATATACAAAAATGCAGCCTCAATTCCCTGTGCATCGAATAACTGACCGGCGATAAGGGGGGATGCAGCGGCAAGAGCGAACCGAGAAAAAGAAAAGACCCCCAAGGTACTGGCTGCTACCTGTTCTCCCACCACGTCTAGAGCCGCCGCTGTAAGGATAGGCTGATCGCTAAACAAGAAGGTACCCAATAAGGCTAGAATGATTATCAAACCTATACCTTCACCAAAAGGAATCAAAAGAGCCGTCAGGGCTGAAAGTCCAATCAACCCTGGTATTAGCACCAGTTTGCGGCCCAGCCGGTCGGAGATGTAACCAGTGGCCGGCGTGGCTACGACGCCTACACCAACCAGAAGCGCGATGTGCAGGCCCAACGAAGCGTTGCCCAACCCAAGTTCTTCGTCGAGGCCAAGGTAAAGAGCCAAGAAAGGTAGAAAAGCTACGTTGGCCATGCCCCGAAGACCTGCCACAGCCATTATTCCCCACAACCTAGGGTGTTCCTTAAAAGACTCCCGAGTATTCGCCATTTGTTCTCGGAAACGGGCGGGCCTAGAATCGTCGTTCTCAGAGTGTCCGATGTTACGGAAAGCCCAGAAGACCACGAAAGCCAAGAAAAGCGGAACCGCAGCGTAAATACTGAGAATCCCGCGCCAGCTGAGAGTCACCAGAAGGACGCCGGTCAGAGCAGGACCTAACACATCCCCTATGTTGCCGCCCACTCCGTGAAGTGACAATGCCGAGGCCCGGTGGTGGCTGAACCTGTGAGATAGGGCCGCAGTGGCCGGCAAATGCCATAAGGAAGCAGCGGCGGCAACGATAGCCATGCCAATCAATAAGATTGGGTAGAACGGAGCGACCCCCATAACGAGCCATCCTAATCCAAAAAGAGCCATGCATGCCGTCAACACAGCACCCCAATGACGGCGAAGCATGTCCGTGACCACCCCTCCAGGGAGAGCTATAATCCCAGAGACCATCTCCCTAGTAGCGGCAACAGCTCCGACCTGTAGGCCGCTTAGCCCAAAGGTAGCGACTACCTCCGGAAGCATCACGAAGAAACTCTGACTGAACCAATGGAAAACAGCGTGGCCACCACTTAATCCGGTCAGAATGAACTGAGCGGTATTACGGATACCCTTGGGTTCCTCGTGAGCATGGTCGTGGTGATGCGAATGAGACTCTGCCATATCTACTTCCTCTACGAGCTGGCGAATAGGAATACCATGCAGGATTGGTAGGCCAGGTCATTATGCCAGAAGAACGCACGCATGTGACAACTCATACATCATGGACATACTCCAAAATACCTCCAGGTTTCCGGTATCAGGTTCCACTATTTTTCGCGCTATCAGCTATAAAAGTCAGGCAACCATATGTAACGGGCTCTACCAATAGCCACCGGATTTAGTGTCAGAGGGCTTGCACGCACGAAAACGGGACGGGACTGAAAGCAGTAGTGGAACTGACACGAGGTCGCTTCAACATCTGCTTTAAAACGCTATCGATTTTCCTTCTGCTACCGAAGATTGCTCTATGGCCACTAGCAGCTTATGCCGGTCAACCGCAAAGTCAAAATCAGGCATGGTTTTAGTTCCTTCGTTAACAGCTTTGCCGAGAGTCCGGTAGATTTGCGCGACGTTGAATGGTGCACCAGTTGGAACTTCGCTTGGTATGTGAGTTAAGCCATCAGGAATCGGTACCTCGGCGAATTTAGTCTCGTTTCCATTGGCGCCATGAATAGTGATGTTACCGTATTGGATCATCTCCTGCGAGGAGGCTGTGAGTGTGCCATCCCGGCCATAAACCTCCATCCTCCAACCAGTTCCGTGCCACGGAATTGTTGCGACATGAGCCGAAGCCACCGCGCCTCCAACTAACGTTCCGTTGATCAAAACGTTGTCCGGTGAGTTAACCGACACCGTCTTGCCAACCTCCGATGTCTCCCATTCTGTCACCTGCGTTGCTACCTTAGCCGAAATCTCCTTGAACTCACCAACGCAAAAACAAAGGGCGTCGATAGCGTGACCGGCGCCTATGGTGAGGGTATTCCCTCCTTTTTCCCGGTCAGCCATCCAGGGCATGCTCAGACCCCTTTGAAGCACACCGGGCAGGAACATCGTCATATTGCAAGCCAACACTTCTCCTACGTAACCCTGACTTATCAACTCCTTCAGGTGCAGAATGGCTGGAGCACCGCGGGCCTGAAGACCAACCATATTGGTCACTCCCTGGGAGCGAGCTAATGAGGCCATTTCCTGGGCTTCATCCAAATTTGCTCCTAGAGGCCATTCGCAGAACACGTGCTTTCCTGCCTGCAAAGCCGCCATTACCATGTCGTGATGTAGTGGCACACGTACTGAAACCGATACTACATCGATGTCCGGATGTATGACCATCTCCTGATAATCATGGAATGGTAACCTGGCACCATAAGCCTTGGCTGATTCAGCTGCTGTCGCAGAGTTCGATGTACAGACAGCTGTTAACTCATACTCGGGCAATGCCAGCAGCGCCGGCAAGTGCGCGCGCATGCTCCAACCATAATTAGCGTTAGCTCCGATTATTCCGATCCGTATTTTATTTTCTAGCATGACTAATACCTCAATGGAATTACCTAACAACTAAGAGAATAACCCTTTCTAGAAACTTCTAGCCCTCGGGAAATTAAATAAGGCAGCCATATCTAGTGGTTAGCAGTAATCATGGTCTAGGACCTACGATTATCATTCTGGGCGATGATCCAGACACCTCGATCGCTTCTTCGATATTTTCGTTCCCTAGATAATCAATAACAGTGACTTCTCCGCTTACCGACGGTGGTAAGACTGCGTTGTCCCATAAGACAAATACGGTACTACCGCTTGGCATTTCAAATTCAATAAGATTGTCATCTAACGGAGAAACCCCAATAAACTCGCCTAACGTTTGAGCCATAACCTCCACTGTTTTTTCCGACAAGCTTCCGGGGCCTCCAGTAGGATCGTGGCCACCGACATTAAATATGATATCGGCCCCTGCAGCGAACGACGATGCGTAACCTGTCATAGTTCGCCTGGCTAACTGGTCTTCGCTAAGTTTTTGCTCTCTTGGAGGCGTACCGACGAGAGCTTCAGTAACCCAGAATTCCGTGCTACCAAAGCCATTCTCATCAAGGAAATCTCTATATTCGGAAGCAAAGAAATCTAAGTCACTACTCGAGATTGAATGGATGTTTCCTAAGTCGAAATAACCTGAAGCACCTCTTAGGATTGGCTGCCAATAGTCTACAAACTTAGATTGCATCCCGGCTTGTCCGCCTGACAGGACTACTGACTCAGAATCTGCGGATTTAATGGCTCGATAAGACACTTTCAATAGCTTGAGATAAGATTGAGAATCTTCTTGGTAGAAAGTTAGTTTTGGGCCCTGCATTTCCGGTTCATTGAGTACTTCCCAATGTCGAATCGGATACTTAAGCCCAGGCATATCGTCTATACCGTCTCCGTCATACCGCTCCACTACCGCTGTTAACCAATCTATGTAAGCTTCCTCATTACAAGGATAGTAAAGATGTGTGCCCATTCCAGGGAACGCTCCGATGGCCTCAGGCTTATCATGATTGCACGAATCTTGGTCCCACGTAGCAAATGGCCAAATAGTCACGAGCACAGCAAGGTTTTTGTCCTGCCATCTTTCAACCCGTTTATCGGTTGTGAATTTCCAGTCATACTCGCCTGCTTTAGGTTCGATCAATCCCCAAATAAATCGGCCAGCATGCGGTCGTATCCATCCCCCTTCCCATCCAGAGATATCGTCTCCCAGTTTTCCGAAATGATTGCTTCCCACATCTTCTGGCCATGCTAGAACAACCGGTGCGTCAGGCTGTTTTTTGGTTGCTTCATCCATAACCTCACTATTACGCCCCGACACATCTGTGATTGGCTTGGCCATGGTCGGATCAATCGTCACCGTTGATTCAGGAATTTCAATCGGAGAATCAGATTGGCGATCTGCCGGTGATTCAGTTCCTTCAGAAATCGAAGGCGTTGTAAGACTAGAAACGGATGAGTCCGAAGTTTCTGTCCCACTACAGGCAATCACGGCTGCAAATAGTAAGCAGAGAGCTAAGATAGCGGTAAACATATTCATTTTCATGATGGAACATTGTATATGAAGGATCGCCAGAAAGTAGCTCAAACCACGGCCCTAACATTACCATCCCACACTCCTATGACTTTCCAAAAGGGGGCCGGTATGCATACCGGCCCTTATCACAAGAGTTTATCTCACGTAACTCCAGACTAAATCCCCTTCTCTTACGAAAGGTGGTTCAGTCATGTATTCTGCCATGCCTGACAGTGCGGCCTGTGCACTGTCTTTCGCTGCATCTGCTGCACTTTTATCAGTGTATGCTGCCGCTGCAATGACACGGTCGGGAGATTCGGCTATCCTAACGACCCGTAAGCGATACAACCCCGGAATTTCTGCAAACAGCTTTTCTAACTGGCCATCAAGAGATGACATCATCTCATCATAACGGGATGGGTCGAAGATGGCCCGAGTAAATCGCATATACCCAACACCTGATGCACGACCGTCTACAGCTTCGATTACTTCGCCTGACCTTATGATTGGTTCCCCAACCATGTATTTAGCGAAGCCTGCGAATACTTCGGCGTGCGTTGCACTCGCTGCGGTCAGCGCTTCCATATCTTCATACGAAGAGATTACAAACATATGGTTCTCAGATGTCTTAACTGCACGTATAGTGCGCAATCCAGAGAGGCCATTCAGTATGTCCTGTTTAATGGCCTCAACATCTGACAACAAGGAATCGTATTTCGATTGGTCAAAGTCAAAACTAGTGATTCTCATGCTGCGTGGCATTGCATTCCTCCTGACTTGGAAACTCGGTGGAGTCGGCAGTTATATTAGTCATGCACGCAAAGATTGTCTAATCTACTTTGCTGAAAACTCAGCAAACACACAGGCCTATAAGAACCATACGTCATGACCAGGTTGGACCAAGAGCCTACTGATCAAGAGTAAGTTTATTTTGTTCACAGCTGACACCATTTTGAGGCGAAAGGCGAAAATCATGCCTACAAGTTGAAAATAAATTGTGGCTGATATGTGGCTAGAATACTCAGAGTGTTTGTGAAACGGTTAAGATTGTCGTGCTCCGGAGAACACTAGATGCCTCCCTGGAGTTTATATTAGTAGAATTCCCGAGTATCACATAAAATAAAATTATCCAGCCGAATCTTAATGATCTGACGAGGTTCCTCTGAACCGTTATATCTCAAGAATTTCCACTACTAAAACCCCAGTCAACCCTTTTGCCATTCTGGTGGTTTTGATAGCTATCATCGGTTGCGGTGACGGTCTGAACGGACAGGCCATTGAAGGCACACGGACTGTCAGCATCAGTGAGGCGATAGAGGTTCCTGAGACATCACCTCCTGCCAATAACGTCCTCGGCTCATTGAACACTCCGGAGCCAACGCCTACCGAGACTCATATTCCGGCAATGATCTTAGAACCGACGGTGATGCGGACACCAACGACCGTGCCACCCAGTTGGGTACCAACAGCAACAGCAGTACCTGCCTTGACCAGCATTCAGACTCCAACACCTAGCCCGTATGCCAGGGCACATGCGGATCGACAGGCCAAGAACTGGGGTATGGCCATCAGAGGATACTCGACTGTCATTGAAGCTGACCCCAGTGACAGCGATGCCTATTTTTTCAGGGCGTACTCATACCACCAGATAGACAATCACTGGCCAGCTATAGAAGACTATGACAAGGTCTTGGAACTCCGGCCCAGTAGTGTCGCCTATAACAACCGGGGTGACGTCTACAGTGACATGACCCGGTATGAGCAGGCGATAAGTGACTATACCAATGCCATACGTCTAGACCCTGACTATGCCCAGGCATACAACAGTCTTGCTGTCGCCGAGAATAACATAGGGAAGACGGCAAATTGGGCTGAGAGACAGGCTTGTTCTCTAGAATTCAAATACTGCCCGACACCAACGCCGATTCCTACGCCAATTCCAACCCCGGCACCGACGCCCAAACCGTATGGGATGCAGTTATCTGTGAATGGCACTGAATTAGGTCCTAGACAGGAGATATTCAACATTCCGAACGGCTCATTGGTCTTTGACCCTGCCCCCGATGGATCGGGTAAGTACGACGCAGGGACAACCATCACGGTGACTGCATTCCCTACTGTTCCGGAGTCAGGGGTTCACTTCGGCGGTCTTAGATCGGTAAACGGCAATACGGGGACCATCGTCGCCAGTGGAATCTCTTGGTCTATGACTACGACGATAACCTTACCGTACGGTCCTCCTGAGGCGGTACCGACCACTTCACCGCCAATATCGGTTCTAACGTTCTTGATTAAGTGGGGCACGAACGGCTCGTCCGATGGGCAGTTCAATGGACCATGGGACATCGCGGTAGCACCAGACGGGAGCGTATACGTCGCTGACGCCCTCAACCACCGTATCCAGAAGTTCACCTCCGACGGCGTGTTCGTCAGCAAGTGGGGAACAAGCGGAACAGGCGATGGGCAATTTAATCAACCATGGGGAATAGAGGTGGCACCAGACGGTAGTGTCTACGTCGCTGACACCGGAAACAACCGGATCCAAAAATTCACCTCAAATGGCGTGTTCGTAAGTAAGTGGGGTACACAAGGGGCGGGCGATGGTGAATTTAACACTCCTTATGGAATTGGCGTGGCATCTGACGGCAGCGTCTATATTGCAGACAATTACAACTACCGCATCCAGAA